>JAGCCP010000048.1 GCA_017651625.1 Candidatus Ruminimicrobiellum bubulum
AAACCTAAAAATGTTGCGGTTGTTTCCGAAATTGACGGTATAGTTAAGTTCGGTGAAGCAACAAAGAAAGGTGCATTGAAAGTTAAAGTTGTTGATCCTGAAACAAAGATAGAAAAAGAATATGTTATTCCGTTAGGAAGACATTTGGTTGTATACGAAGGCGATAAAGTAGAAGCCGGAGAAGCTCTTTCCGACGGTGCAGTAAACCCGCACGATATTCTTAAAGTAAAAGGTCCTAAAGTAGTTCAGGAATATCTTGTAAACGAAATACAGCAGGTTTACAGATTACAGGGTGTAGCAATTAACGATAAACATATAGAAGTTGTTGTAAGACAAATGTTGTCTAATGTAAGAATCACTGAAGAAGGTTCAAGCAAGTTCCTTAAAGGTGAAATTATATCAAGATATAAATATGAAAATGAAAGAAAGAAATTAAAAGCAGAAGGAAAGAGTTTACCTAAGGCTCAACCTGTATTGTTAGGTATAACAAAAGCTGCACTTTCATCAGATTCGTTTATATCGGCAGCAAGCTTCCAGGAAACAACAAGAGTATTGACGGAAGCTGCCGTATCGGGACAAATAGATGTTCTCAGAGGATTAAAAGAAAATGTTGCTATAGGTCACTTAATACCTGCTGGTACAGGACTTAAAGCACAAGAAGATAAATAAAAAAATAATTTTAAAGAAATTATAAATTAAATTAGAGGGAAGGGAAGAATGCCAACAGTTAATCAGTTAATTTCAGGCGGAAGAAAACAAGTTATACAAAAAACGAAATCTCCTGCATTGAAAAGTTGTCCACAAAGAAGAGGAGTATGTACAAGAGTTTATACAACAACTCCTAAAAAACCTAATTCAGCTTTGAGAAAGGTAGCCAGAGTAAAATTGACATCGGGATATGAAGTAACTTCATATATACCCGGTGTAGGTCATAACTTACAGGAGCATTCAATTGTTCTTATAAGAGGCGGAAGAGTAAAAGATTTGCCTGGTGTTAGATACCACATAATCAGAGGAGCATTAGATGCTACCGGAGTAGATGGTAGAAAACAATCAAGAAGCAAATACGGTGCAAAGAAAGCTAAAGCAGCAAAGAAATAATATAAAAGTATATAAGTAAAAAGAGGATAATCAAATATGCCAAGAAAAGCATTAAAACCAAGAGAAAAAAGAGGAATGCCGAAAGGCGATTCTGTTTATAATTCAGTATTAGTAGCAAGATTTATAAATAAGTTAGACCACAGAGGGAAAAAGAGTTTAGCTGAAAAAATAATTTATAAAGCATTTGAAATAATGAAAGAAAAAACCGGTGAAGAACCATTGGAAGTTTTCAACAGGGCTATTGAAAATGCAAGACCATTATTGGAAGTTAGACCAAGAAGAGTTGGTGGAGCAACATATCAAGTTCCTATGGAAGTTCCTATGATAAGATCTACAACTCTTGCTATGGATTGGATAATGGAAGCAGCAAGAAGTAAAACCGGCAGACCTATGTGTGAAAAACTTGCACAAGAATTTATGGATGCAAGCAAAAAAGAAGGTTCTGTTATGAAAAAAAGAGAAGATACACATAAAATGGCAGAAGCTAACAAAGCATTTGCTCACTACAAATGGTAATCTTATAACGGCCTTAATATTTGGACAATAATATTGAAACGCAACCACTTATGTATTATATGACATACACTTCGTGGTTGCGTTTTTTCATTCTTGCGCAAATCTTAAGGCCTTGTCAAAAATCGCAAGAGGTATTTTGCAATTTTTGAAATGTTTCTATTCCTCAAAATTACAAGGTAAATTTGTTTACAAATTTTTCACAATTTATTATTGAAAAATCAATATGTATGGGCTATAATATAGATTATGAAAGTGTCTTTAATGAAGCAATGTATATCATTGTTAGTTTTTCTTTTTGTTGTTGCAAATTGTTTAGCGGTGCCTTTTTCTAAAGGTACGGTGAATAATTTTGCAAAAGATTCGTCGTTGGAACAAATTTTATTTGCCGTTCAAACACCAACAGATATAGTATCATCTATGATGCAGACAAACAATACCGCAAAACAAAGTAATGACAAAAAAGAAAAAAAAGACGTTTCGTCTTTTTATGAATGTTTGTTGCCTGTAGAAATAACACTTCCAACAATATCAACAATAAGTAATCTTTTAGCTGCGAATATTAGTATTTATATATCGAAAATGTTTGTTGCCGATGTAGAATATCCGATAAAAATACCGTTTTTGGATTTTATCTTTCTGCTGTTAATATTAAAATTAATATTTACTATGTTAAAAAGATCTATATCGATAAATTATAATACACTTAATATAGATAGGGCTTGTATTGTGTAGTAAAACAATACAAGCTTTTTTTATTGGTAAAAAATGGAAAAATTTTTAAATAAAATTAAAAAATCAATAGCAGTTTTAACCGCAACAAGTTTGCTTATATCTTTTGTTGTAGGGCCTACTGCTGCGAGTGCCATAAATAATGAACAACCAACAAAAGAGTATAACCAAATTTTCAAAGAATTTATTTTGCCGTACAGTTACGGTAAAATAACTAAATCTCATTTTGCCGGAACAGACAGAGTAATAATAAATATACAAGATTTGCATTGTCATTCCAAAGTTCAAAAAAATATAAGTAATATAATAAAAATATTTGATGAAAAATATGGCATAAGCAATATATATTTGGAAGGAGCTTACGGAGATGTAAGTACAAAATGGATTACCGATAAAATAAAAGATGACAAGTCTTTATTGGAAAAAATGTTAGATACCGGAAGATTAACGGGTGCAGAGTATTATAGTGCATTAAGTAGTAAAACCGAATTGATAAAAGGCTTGGAAGAAAAAGAGCCTTTCTTGGAAAATATAACAAGGTTGGGTGATTTGTTACAAAACCAACCAAAGATAAACTTGATATTGGAAGAATTGGGAAAATCAATAAATGATGTTAAGAAGAAGTATTACACTAAAAGGCAATATAAGATAGAACGCTTATTCAAAGATTATAAAGACGGTAAAATTGTTTCTCAAAAGTATTACACCTTGTTGTCAAAACATATAGATAAGTTGGGTATAGATTTAAGTAAATATGAAAATACTTTTATATATTTAACCCTGTTAGACTTACAAAAAGAATTGGATTATAAAAAAATAAAGTCGCAGTTGCAAAGTTTAATTTCTATTTTAAAACAACATATTCCTTATTCTGTTTATAAATCGTTATTGGAAAATACATCGAATTTTCAAGAAATTGAAAAATTGTATTCTTACATAGTTCAATTAGATAAAGTTTATGATTTAAATATATCTTTGCAATTTAAAGAATTGGACAAATATTTTAAGTATATAGAATTAAGTAAAAAGATCAATCCGATAGAATTAGTAAAAGAAGATGAATTTTTATCACAGGAAATAAATACAAGATTTTCGCAAACAAAAGTTCAAAAAGAAGTTGTGTTTTTGGTTCATTTCGAAAAGTTCCTTAGAGATTATCTTTCAACAAAAATAACACCGGATGATTATGTATATTACAAAGAGAATATCGACAGCTTTAGACAAATATATAACAAATATGTAGACAACAGAGTATTAAGCTTGCTGGATGAATATATCGCTAAAACAGATAAATTCTACGAAGTAAACATAGATAGAAATATATATTTTACGAACAATATGTTCGAAGAAAATTCTGCTTTAAGTTATATAGATCAACCTAAATTATCGGAAAATGATACAAATGAAATAATAGAAAATATGCAGGAAGTAAAACAGTTGGATATAGTTATTACGGGAGGTTTCCATTCTCAAACAGTAACTGAATTGTTGGATAAACGGAATATTAGTTATATAGTAATAACACCTAATGTTACCGATGGTATAAAAGTAGCCGAAGATATTTACTATGAAATAGCAAAACAAGAAAGCACAATTTCTTTTCAAACTATAGCACCGTTGATTGCTTCTCTATCACCTAAACTGCAAAATATTTTGTTACAAAAAATAACAAGCCCAGAACAAATAGAGCAAATAATGGAAGCAGATGATGTTGAAAGAGCACAATTGATTTCGGAATTGGTTGCCGCTAAATTGTTGGAAAGCGATGATTTAGGTAATGTTAAAGAAAAAATTCAAGAAGTTATTAAAGATATTGTCGATGATCTTCACAAAGAAAAAGTTACTCCCGAAACAGTATCGAAAATAAAAAATATACAACAATTATTAAATAATAAAGAAAAATTACAAATTGTAATAGATTTATTACATGAAGGAACAATAAAACAATCCGTTACGCTTTTAAGCAACATGTTTGACGAACTTTACGGCATTTTTGATTCCTTCGTTTTTGCTGCAGAGAAAAATTTAGAACAACAGGAAAAAATATCTTCTCGCAAAGATGTTCTCTTTGATGAATATGAAGATACAGAAGATTATGGTATTGATAAAGAAGGTACCTATGATGGAGATTACGAGTATGATTATTTTGACGATTTGGAACTTTGGTTTTCTGATGAAGATATCATAGATTTATGCAGAGAGATTATTAGAGCAGGACAATATAACAAAGATATTGAAGATTTCATATGGTACTTAGGCAAGCATAATATGGCCGACTATGAATTGTTAAATAAAATTCTTGCGGAATTGAAATCTGTAAATAATAAAGAGATAAGGAATGAATATTGCGGTGTTATATATGCTTTGATAGATAAAGACAAAAATAAAAGTGATGAAGAAAAAGCTTTAAAAACGAAAGAAAAAATAATGTCTTTCTTTGAAAAGCCTAAACTTATACAATTGAAATTTTGTGAATTCTTTTCAATTGTTAGTATGGATTATAATGATTTCATAAAAGAAGGCTTTTTTGATGCATTAATGGATGTTGTTAATAATAAGGGATATAAAGACAGAGATTTTGAACTTTTGTTTGAAATTATGGTCGATTCAAGGTTCGTTGCCGAGCTCGGAACAAGAGAAAATATATATGATTTACTGAATTTAAGTATTGAAAAAAGAAAATTAGTATATGAATTTTATAAGTCTTTTAGAGATGATTTCAATGTAAAAGTTAATCAATTAACTTTAAATTTTATATTATCCGTTTTAAATAAATATGATTTTACAAAAGAACAATTTAGTTACATAATGAAATTAATTTGTTCTGTCGGTTTAACTGATAATGATAATGTTGCAAAAGAATATATTAAAGATTTAAAAGAAAAAGATGTTAATTTATTTATTCTTGAGCAATTTATGTATAGGCCTGTATATAACAAATATACAGTGGATTTGCTTTTCAGCGATGTTGATGAAAAACACAAAAAAATTATTGTTTACAATATTCAGAAAATAATAGATTTATTCAATAATTTACAAAAGTATCAAATAGATACTTTGGAAACAGAAAATAAAGGGTTGGCTTTAGCGGTATTTTCGAGTATCGGTTTTGAAAGATATTGTGAAGAAAAGAATATTGAAGATCTTGTAAAACAGTATCAATTAGCCATTCGTGTTTCGAGAAGGATGTATGCGATAGCAGGTGATAAGCTTTTTACGATATCGAACAGTAAAATAGAAAATATAATAAAAGAAACTTTAAAATACTATGAAAAAATCGATGAAATTATTTCTCTCCTTACTTTGTTCACAAATAAAACTGCAGTGTTTTCCTTGCATAATAGCGAAAGAAATCTTTTTGGCAAAGGTTTTAGATTTACGCCTGCCGGAATAAAAGAAATTTTTAAAAAGTTGGAAATAGAACCTGAAGTGTTTGAAACAATAGAAATTTCTTTTATGGATAAGATATTAGATTTTATTAATGAAACAAGTCAAAATGAAATAGATAAACAGACATTATTGGATTTTGTTAACAATCTTGACGGAAGTATAACATTAAAGAAAGATATATTGGATTATATCTCGAGACAAAAAGATAATACACTATCTAAAAGAACGTTTAATAGATATATCAACAGATTAAAAACCACGGAGCCCTTTGTTGAAGCGAATCGCTTTCTGAAATTTATAGAACATTTCAATGATTACGGACAAGAAAAAGGTGTTTTTATCTTTGACGGACATGGCTTGGATGATAGAATTTTTTACTCAGATACCGGTAGTATTTCGGTTGAACGAATATCGCAGGCATTAATAAATGCACATAAGAATGGTGTCAATTTGGAAAATCTAACATTGATGTTTTCAAGTTGTCACTCTTATAAATTTGCGGATAATATCATTAATGAGCTAATGAACAACGGAATTACCGTGTTCCCTCAAATAATTACCGATGCCGGTAAAGAAACCGTTTATGGTTATACAAAAGTGGTTGATATGGATGGAGAACAAGTTAAAGTTTCAAATTTATTTTATTCTTTACTTGAATATTTGAAATCAAAAACTTCCGAAGAAATACAACAGATGAAAGGCAGGTTAACTTTTAAAGAGTTGGCTGATGCTCCGAGATATTTGTCGAACAACACAATATTTGCAACAAATAAAGATATAAATAAATTAAATCGCGAATTGGAAACAACTATTTATGAAATAATGGGAGAAGATATTTCAGAAAGAGATAAAGATTCCAACCTTGTCATTGCATCCGGTAAGCAAGTTCATGTTGAACTCACAACATGGCTCAGTAAACTTATTCTAAAGATGAAAGGATTGGATGCGAAATCGGTTGAAGGACAGAATTTAATAAACAGATTGGAAAACTGGCAAATATTATTGGGCGTATTTTTCCCTCCGATAAGGAATATGTTTGTCGGAATGCATGGGGAAGAAAACAGGGAAGGAGTAGAGCAAGGCTTGGCAAGTGTACTTGATAAAGTTAGAGATGCATTTAAAACTGCCGTTAATGTAACCATTGAAGAGGCATCCGGATTATCTTTTGCCAAGAAACTTTCAAATTTTGTTATAG
>JAGCCP010000049.1 GCA_017651625.1 Candidatus Ruminimicrobiellum bubulum
AAAAAATTTGGGTTTAGTAAAATAAATTCTGCTTTTAACAAATGAATTATAAACATTATCCATTTCTTGTAAATACTTATTTTTCAGTATTAAATTCCACTTAATATTTTTATTATATATTTCCCAGTTTTCAAGTCCGTATAAATTATGCATATTGTTTTTTATAACAAAAGATTCTGTACCTGAAATTTTTCCTTTATACAATAAATCGTTTACGATACTGTCTCTAAATTGTTTATTATTTATTGAAGAAAACAGTTGTGTAGATACTTTTCTATTGGGAGCACCTTCTATTATTATTTTATTTATTTTTGAATTGTTGGAAATAAAGTTTATGATTTGTTCTATATTTTGTTGAACTTTTGAATTATTGTGTAGATCGTGTATTACTACAACCAAAGGAGTATCTTGTTTATATATATTTTCTGTTATTTGCGCATATTGGGATAATGTGTCACATTTTGTAATAACTTCATTGTTATTATTATATGGCAACGGAATAACCAATGTATTGGCGAAAACACCACCTAATACATTAGTTAAAATAAAACAAACTAGTGTAAAAACAGATAAAACTCTAATCATAATATACTGTTAAAGTATAATACATTTATGTACTATTAACAATCTTTTTACATATAAAAAGAGAGACGATTTGTTTTATCGTCTCTCTTTGTTTTTTATTGTAAAAATAACAGTAGTAATCTATTATTTTTCGGGTTTTGTTTCTTGTGCGGCTTGTTCCAATTCAGTAGGGTTTGTTTCTTCTTCAGCTTCTTCACCTACTACTGTTGCCACTGATGCAACCTTGTCACCTTCTTCAAGTCTTACAAGTCTTACACCTTGTGTGTTTCTTCCTATAACAGAAATTTTGTCTACTTTACTTCTTATAGTTATACCATGTTCGGTTATAAGCATTATTTGTCCTTCGTTTGCTTTTCCGATGTATATAACATTTCCGTTTCTTTCGGAAGTTTGCATATTTATAACACCTTTTCCGCCTCTTTTTTGAAGTCTGTATTTGCCTACTTCGGTTCTCTTACCGTAACCGTTTTCCGCTACGGATACAAATACATCTTCAGGTGAGAACACTTCCATACCTATAACTTCATCATCTTTTTCAAGTGATATACCTCTTACACCCTGACCTGCTCTTCCGATAGCTCTAACATCCTGTTCTTTAAATCTTATAGCTATACCTTTCTTTGTAGCAATAACCACTTCAGGATTTTTTTCTATCTTCTTAACATCCATCAGTATATCGCCATCATCCAATTTTATTGCTATTATTCCGCCTCTTCTCGGGTTAGCAAATTCGGATAATGCTATTTTTTTGATTGTTCCTTTTCTTGTGCACATTAATAAATATTCATCTTTAATGTCTTTCGGATTAAACGATCTTATAGGAATTGAAGCTGTAATTTTTTCATCCGGACTCGATAATTGTATTATGTTAACGATAGCTTTACCTTTAGATGTTCTTGTTCCTTCAGGAATTTCGTATACTCTTGACCAGTATAATCTTCCTCTTGTAGTGAAAGATAACAAGTAAGCATGTGTAGATGTTACAAACATTTTTGCAACAAAATCATCTTCTTTTGTTGTCATTCCTACAACACCTCTGCC
>JAGCCP010000050.1 GCA_017651625.1 Candidatus Ruminimicrobiellum bubulum
AACAAATAGTAATACCTCTTTCTCTTTCTTGTTCCATCCAGTCCATTGTTGCAGCACCTTCATGAACTTCACCGATTTTGTGAGTTCTTCCGGTATAATAAAGAATTCTTTCTGTCGTTGTGGTTTTACCGGCATCAATGTGAGCGGCAATACCGAAGTTTCTAATCTTTTCTAATGAAAATTCTCTAGCCATTTTCTTTCCCTAATATTTTTTATTTTACATAAATATTTTCTTGTTTTTTTAATAACAAAAATATGCAAAGCATAACGATTTTTTTCGTTATACATGCACGATAAAACATATATTTTCTTACAAAAAAAACTTATGTAAGTTATTGCATTATATCTAAAAATTATTTTAAAGTCAATAGTAAAACAACATAAAAATTTGCTTTGGCAAATTTTAGTTTATGGGGGTATAAGGTTATAAGTTTAAACAACAACTTTAAAATATGCCTTTGAACTTTGTCATTCCGGACCTGATCCGGAATCTATCCAAATATCTTTTCCTCTTTTGTCGTTGTTTGCAATCAAAGGATTTAAAGATTTTAAATTATAACGAAGTATTTGGCGAATGAAGTGTACATAAAAGAAAGCGATAGCGGTTGGTACTCGATTGAGCCAAATACAAAGTTATAATTTAAAAGATGAATCTGTTTCGCTTATTATTAAAGTTGCTTATTGCCTATGGCAATTTTTGAGTTAATTTTGTAAAATAAGCAACATTATACATTATATATATGTATAGCGGAGGTTTTGGTATGGCTAACAGAAGAGTAGGAATAATAACGGCCGGCGGTGATGCTCCCGGAATGAATGCTGCGGTTAGAGCAGTTGTAAGAACAGGTATTTATTGCGGTTTCGAAATGGTAGGTTTTAAAAGAGCTTTCGGCGGACTTTTGGATGGCGACTATATAAATATGACCGCAAGAAGTGTAAGCGGAATAATAAATCAAGGCGGAACTATTTTAAGAACGGGAAGATGTCCCGAACTTAAAACGGAAGTCGGCAGAAAAAAAGCAATTAAAATATTGAGTGATTTAAACATAGACAGTCTTGTTATTATCGGCGGAGACGGTTCACTTGCCGCAGGTGAAGCTTTAAGTAAAGAAGGTGTAAAAGTTGTAAATCTTCCCGCAACAATAGATAACGATGTTGTAGGAACGGAAGAAACTATCGGTTACGATACGGCACTTAATACCGCTGTTGATGCGATAGATAAAATAAGAGATACGGCACAAAGTCACGAAAGAATATTTATTGTGGAAATTATGGGCAGACATCACGGATTTTTAACTTTGGCAGTAGGTCTTGCATCCGGTTCCGAATTTATAATTGTTCCTGAAGTTAAGCCTGATATAGAAGAATTGTGTGACAGATTCAGACAAGCAAGCACTTCCGGTAAAAAATCTTTAATTGTTGCTTATGCCGAAGGTTGCGGAAACTCTTTTGAGTTTGGCAAACAAATAGCAGACAAAACCGGTCTTGACGTAAAAGTAAGTAATTTGGGATATATTCAAAGAGGCGGAACACCGACAGCAAGAGAAAGAATTTTGGCATCCGTTCTCGGTGCGGAAGCCATAAGAGTATTAAAAGAAGGTAAAACAAACTTTTTGGTAGGTGTTGAAAAAGGCAGAATAAAACTTACTCCTTTCAGCGAATTACCTAACTTAAAAAGAGAATTTAACATAGAAAATTATAAGTTGTTACAAAAACTTTCCATCTAGAAGATTGGAAGATTTGAGGATTAGAAGATTAGAAGAAAAGAGGTAAAAGTTGATGTCATTAACAGATGCACTTTCATTAATAAGAAGAGGAACAAACGAAATTATATCTGAAGAAGAGTTGGCAAAGAAACTTGCTTCAGGTAAAAAGTTAAGAATAAAACTCGGTGTAGATCCTACCGCTCCCGATTTACATTTGGGGCATAGTGTTATCATAAACAAGTTAAAAGTTTTTCAGGATTTAGGTCACCAAATTGTATTTTTAATCGGTGATTTTACCGCAAGAATCGGAGATCCTTCCGGAAGATCGGCGACAAGACCTATGATGACCGAAGAACAAATAATGAAAAACATTAAAACTTATCAAGACCAGGTTTTCAAAATTTTGGATAGAGAAAAAACCGAAGTTGTTTTTAACAGCAAATGGTTAAATGCTTTAGGTATAGAAGGTCTTTTAAAATTAGCTTCTAAACATACCGTTGCACAAATGCTTGTTAGAGACGATTTTGAAAAAAGATTTAAAGCTGATATTCCTATAAGTATCGTTGAATTTATGTATCCTTTACTTCAAGCATACGATTCCGTTGCATTACATGCGGATGTTGAGCTTGGAGGCAACGATCAAAAGTTTAACCTTCTTTTAGGCAGAGATATGCAAAGAGATGCAGGGCAGGAACCGCAGGTTGTTATAACAATGCCGTTGCTTGTAGGAACAGATGGTGTTAAAAAGATGTCAAAATCTTATAAAAACTATATTGCATTAAACGATAAACCTCAGGATATGTTCGGTAAGTTGATGTCTATATCCGATGAACTTATGATGTTCTATTATGAACTTTTAACACAAGAAAATTTAGACGAAATAAAACAGATGCACCCGAAAGAAGCCAAGATGAAACTCGGCTCAATTATCGTTGAAAGATATTGGGGTAAAGAAGCTGCGGAAAATGCTAAAGCGGAATTTAATAAAATATTTGCAAATAAAGATTTGCCTACGGAAATCGAAGAATTTAAGTGCGATAAAGATAAAATAAAATTGTCTGAACTTTTGTTTGTATCTAAAATGGTAGCAAGCAAAAATGAAGCAAGAAGATTGATTGAGCAGGGTGGTGCGAAAGTTGATAATGAGAAGGTGACAACAGACACAGAGATAGAAATAAAAGATGGAATGATACTGCAGGCTGGAAAGAGAAAATTTAAAAAGATTATAAAATAAAATTTTGATATAATATAAAGGTAGATTATAAACAAAAGGAGTCAAAATGAAAAAATTATTTTTAATGGGTTGTTTATTAAGTTTTGCAGTAGTATTATTTTCTTGTGCTTCATCACCTAAAGTTACAAGAGTAGATGAAAACGAACAAATTGATTTGAGCGGTAACTGGAACGATACCGATTCAAAACTTGTTGCCGAAGAAATGATCGGAGATTCTTTAGCAAAACCTTGGTTAGAAAATTTCATGATGAAAAAACAAGCTAAGCCGAGAATTATTGTCGGAACAATTTTGAACAAAAGCGATGAACATATAAGCACCGAAACATTTACAAAAGATCTTGAAATAGCTCTTTTAAATTCCGGTAAAGCATCTTTCGTTGCATCTAAAGATCAAAGAGAAGAAATAAGAGAAGAAAGAATGGACCAGGCAGACTTTTC
Organism: Candidatus Ruminimicrobiellum bubulum; assembly: GCA_017651625.1. GTDB lineage: Bacteria > Elusimicrobiota > Endomicrobiia > Endomicrobiales > Endomicrobiaceae > Ruminimicrobiellum > Ruminimicrobiellum bubulum. The sequence continues at coordinate 3,379 of JAGCCP010000050.1, forward strand.
AGATCCTGCAACAGTAAAAAAATTCGGTAAAGAATTAGGTGCTGATTATATGTTGAAAGGTCAAATAAATACAATAACCGATGCAGCAGGAAAAACAACATTGAAATATTATCAAACAGAACTTGAACTTATCGATATCGAAACAAACGAAAAAGTTTGGATAGGTCAAAAGAAAATTAAAAAAGTTGTAGGAAAAAGCAAATATAAAGCATAAGTAACTAATGCACTTAAAAAGAGTTAAATACTTTATACTATCTTTAATATTCATAAGTTTAACTTCTTGTGCAACAACAAAAGTAAACGAATTTTATAACGATTTAGCACCACTTATAGAACAAAGAAATATAAGTGGTGCTGTTGATTTTGCTGCGGACTTTTATCAAGATTGCGATAAATATAACAAACTTTTATACTCGTTGGAACTCGGTTTTTTATATCACTTAAACGGTGATTATAAAGAGAGCAACGAAGTTTTCGAAAAAGCAAAATATATTTATTCAATGAAAGATTACGCTTCAACATTTTTTAATAACGATACATTGTTACCAAGTTACTATTTAGGTGAAAATTATGAAATGGCATACACAAATTTATTTTGTGCATTGAACTATCTTAAAACAAGAAAACTTAAAGGTAAAAGAGACGAAGCCGCCGTTGAAGCAAGACAAGCAAACAACCTTTTCAACAAAATAAAAATTGATGAAAGTAATGCTTTGTATAAGGATGATCCTTTTATAAGATATTTTATGGGACTTGTGTACCAAAATGCAGGGTTCCTTAACGATGCGATGGTATCTTACAAGTTGGCACTTTTAGCATATGCAAACTATAACATAGCCAATGTTAAAGTTCCCGAAGATTTAGTAAACAATTTGTACACTATTTATTGTCATTACGGACTTACCAACGATGCTAAAAGTTTAAAAAAGACTTATCCTTATGCAAAACAGTTATATACAGACGATAACGGCACTTTATTTATAGTAAACTATAACGGTCTTGCTCCCGTAAAAGTTGAAGAAGTTGTAACTTTGACTTTAGATTTTGCTTGGACCAATTATTATAGAATCAATAACATTTACAGGTACGATGTAGAAAGAGAATTTAATGTTCATGAAATATCTGCAGCATTTCCTGTATACCAAGAATATTACAACAGGATAACATCCTTTGAAATCGAAGTGACAGATGAACAAGATAACACAAAAAAATATTCTTCCAAGAGTTATTTGGTGACAGATTTGGAAAAAATACTTGAAAAGCATTTGCCGGAACCTAATTACAGAGCCGTATTTTATTCAAGAATAAACAGATATGTTATGGGACTTAGAGAAATAGAGCATGCCCGTGAACTTTACGAACAAAAGAAACAAGACATTTTAAACGATAGAGATTTAAGTAAAAATAATAAAATAAGATTATTGGAAAGGCTCGACAGAAACACCGCCTCAGATATAAGAACAATTAAAGAACGTTTAAACACACTTAATAAGGTGGATTTAAGATCTTGGACAAGTTTACCTAAAGAGATAAATATGGCAACATTGAGTTTACCTAAAGGAAAATATAATATAATAATAAAGTACTTAGATAAAAACGGAAAAGTGGTTGAAACAAAAGAACTTAAAACCAGAATAAGAAAAAACAGAAACAGATTTTTGTTAACTAATTCTTTTAAAGGAAACTAACAGTTGAAAAAGTTATACTTTTTATTAATATTTTCAGTTTTTGTATTTTGTTCATGTTCAAGTTTAAACGGTTACTATTCAAAACTTGAAAAAGACATGATGGCCAACCATGCCGCGCAAGCGCAAAGTTTAACCGCTTCTTCGGAAAAAACTTACGGAAACAAAAACAAACTGTTATATTATCTCGATTTAGGTTTGTTACAACATATATCTCAAAAATATCAGGAAAGTAATGCTACTTTCGAACAAGCAAAACAAATATACGATGAAAACTATACAAAAAGTATTTCCGCAGGAACAATTTCTTTATTTTCTAACGATACGGTAATACCTTATTACGGTAAACCTTACGAAATGGCATACGTAAATTTTTTCTGTGCATTAAACTACATTTTGCAAGGGCAAGATAACGAAGCGGTAGTTGAAGCAAGACAAATTGATAACTTATTCAAAAAACAGGTTGCCGACACAAGCGGAAAAGCATTTTATGCGGACGATCCTTTTATAAGATATTTTATGGGTATCGTATACGAAAATGCCGGATATTATAATGATGCTCTCGTATCTTATAAACTTGCTTTAAAAAATTATGAACATTCAAACGATTACAATTTGCAACCGCCGCAAGATTTAATATCGAGTTTATATTACTTATATTTAAAGTTGGGCTTTTCTCAGGAAGCTAATGATTTGAAGCAACAATATTCGGTTACTACACCGGCGCAAAAAGGAAATTACGGTGAACTTATAATCGTAAATTATAACGGTTTATCACCGAAAAAAATCGATCACATAATAGAAATGTCTTTTTATAAAGCATGGCCCTATTTTACATCGGCAAAAATAGAAAGTCACGAACAGGAACAAGCACAAAAAGTTATATCCGCGGTACAAGCAGGCTTTTCGGACAGTTATTTAAAAATAGCATTCCCTCAATATGAAAGATACGACAACAGAGTTTCATCTTTCATTGTAGAAGAAGTAAACTTTGAAAACAAAGAAAATCTTTCACAATACAAAAGTTTCGAAGCAAGCGATATCGGAACTTTATTGATAAATGCATTACAAGACGAAACTTCGGCAATTCATGCAAAAACAATTGCAAGAGCCGTAGGAAGATTTGTTCTTGCAAAAGTCGTTACAGATCAGGTAAGACAACATGAAAACAAAGATACTTACGGTTTAAGTATATTAGCAAACAGTATTTTAAATATTACAAACTCGTTATTGGAAAAAGCAGATAAACGTTCTTGGAGAACGTTACCGGAAGAAATAAATATGAGCAGAATATATTTACCGGAAGGTATTCATACATTGAATATAAAATATTTAGATTCGTCCGGAAATACGGTTTATCAAGATCAAATAGTTGTACATGTAGAAAAAAACAAAAAAACTTTTGCGGTAACAAAATCTTTTAAAAGTTAAGTTATGAACAACGAAATTGTAAACTTAAAAATTGATTATGAAGATGTGCTTGTAAGAATGGGTGCAAACAAGTACAGAACAAAAATCGATACCAAAATAGAAACTTCCATTTTGGAAACAATAGATTTGGCAAAAAAGTTGTTACAACCGAAATATGCCATATCCATGGCAACAAAAAAAATAAAAGATAACGACATATTTTTAGACGATTTTCGTATAACCAGTAAAGATATTTTCAGATTATTGGAAAATTCAGAACAAGTTTGCGGACTTATAGCGACAATAGGTTTTTCCATTGATACAAAAATTTCTTTCTTTCTGGAACAAAAAGAAATTATGCCCGCATTTATTTTAGATTCCGTAGGTTCGGTGGCAATAGAAGAGTTGGTGGAAAACATATGTAATGATGTAAAAGAAAAGTTCGGACCTACAACAATGAGATTTTCGCCCGGATACGGAGATTGGCCGATACAAAACCAGAAAGATTTTTTGCAGTGGTTAGGTGCCGAAAAAATAGGTATAACTTTATCCCCCACTTTTCAAATGGTACCGAGAAAATCCGTTTCGGCTTTATTCGGAATAACAAAAAAATAATAATGATATTTACAGTAAAAAAGACTATACTTATAAGATAGAGTAAGTTTATTTTTTTATTAACTTATTTGGCGGTTTTATTATGAATATAAAAAAGTTTATATCTTTAATAACGGCAACATGTTTTATATTGTTATCTTTTAACGGTATAATTTATTCGGATACAACAAATGCCCAAAACTTGTTATCGCAAGATTTGGGTTCTGTAACATATTCCAACTTAACGGACTCATCAAACATTGTTATAAACATTCAAGATCTTCACGGAAACGCTCAAGTTCAAAAAAACATATATACAATACTGAAATATTTGTCTGAAAATAACGATATAAAAGCAATCTATTTGGAAGGTGCAAGCAACAACATAGATGTTTCATGGTTAAAAAATTTAGATTCCGAAAACAGAACCGTAACTTCCGACATATTGCTTAATATTGGTATGCTTACCGGAACTGAATATTTTGCTTTAAATGATACAAAAAATATTCCCGTGTACGGTCTTGAAGATAAAGATGTTCATCAAGATAACATTAACAGATTATCTTTAATGATTACCGATACAGACTTTATAAATAAAAAATTATCAAGCATAAAAAAAGATTTAACCATTTTAGACAACAAGTTCGTAAACCCAAAAAACAAAAGCTTTTCCGAACTTATAAACAGTTACAAAGCAAAAGAAATCGATACCGTTCATTTCTATTCTGCATTATTAAATTATGTTAAAACAATATCCAAAAATCCCGAAAAATATAACAACTTAATAAATTTACAAGAACAAGATTATATAGATTTATCTCTATTTAAAGACATATTATCGTTAGAAACAAAAATAAACAAGAAAAATTTGTCCAACGAAATACAAAATGTTTTATCCGTTATGAAAGAAGGTTTACCTGTACAAGAGTACAGAAACTTTTTAAATTTAACGGACAATGCACAAAACATAACGGCATTAATCGATAATATAAACAAATTCTGTGCGGATAAGGGCTTAAACTTGTCAAAAAAATATCCGAACATAAGCCTTATGATACAGTATCAAAACAAATCAAAAGATATAAATCTTGCCAATGTACTAAAACAAGAACAACTTATAATAAATAACATTAAAGCCGCACTGTCTTACAATTCCGCGGAATACGAAATTATATTTTTAAACGATTTTTATGTATATTTGGAAAAAGCATTAACCAATAATCTGACGGCAAAAGATTGTGACTATTTCAACAAATCTATCGACAAATTCGAAACGTTGTATCCGAAATATGTAGTTTATAACCAACTTAAAGATATACAAAAATATATCGATAACTCAAAAATATTTTATCAGGTTAATAACGAAAGAAATTCTATCTTTTTAGAAAAAATTAAAACCACATTAAGCGAAAATCCTAAGGACAAAAATGTTATAGTAGCCGTAACGGGCGGATACCACAGTGAAGGGTTAAGCAAACTGTTATCACAATCAAATATTTCTTTTGTTTCGGTTACACCGAACTTTACATCATCAAAAACAAATTCAAATATTTATAACACAATAATAAACCAAGAAAGTTCACAAACATTAGCATTTACGATTGCTTCGCAAATGAAAGATGACACATTTATTAAAGTGTTGATATCGGCAGCACTTCAAAATAACGTGCCATACGACCAAGTTAAAAAAGTTTGCGGAAACGTTTTTAAAGAAACTTTTGCAGATAACGGAACATCTTTTACAATAACAATAAACAAAAAACCTTATACCATAGAACAACAAAAAGGTTATGCAATTTTCAGTACAGATACGGATATACAAGAAAGCCAAGCAATATATAAAGAATTATCTTTACTTACTCAAGATATTACTTCAACAGATAAAAATTCAGGTACAAAATTATTATTGAATTTATTAAATGTTTTAAATCATTCTCTATCGTTTGATGGCCTTTCTTTAACGAAAGAAAATGAAATATTACAATCAATAATAAAAACTTTAGTTTTCATGGTAGAAGATTTGAATATACAATTTTCAAACGGATTTGAACGAACAGACATAGAAGGATATATTAACAACGAAATAATAAATAATCCCGCAAGACAAGACAACACACTTGATGGCGTAGATATAAACACTGCCAGATTTTTACCTGCAATAGTTCAGTCTATTTTATATGAAAACGATAGATCGGAAGCCAACATCAATAGAAGAATACACCAAGTATATACAAAAGTCGATACAAGTTACGAATCAGATTATTTAAAAGAAAACTATAAACCTTCGTTACAAATAAGCGGGCTTTTATCTTCAATAATAAAAGAAGTATTAGCATTTGCCGAAACCGATAAAATATCTCCGGAAATAGAAACGTTTCTTAATGGTTTTACTAATATTTCGGACCTGGCAAGCTATATAGCTGTTACCGTGTTCCATTTGGCTGATAACGTTAAAGGTATAAGTCTTGCACAAGGTCTTATAGGCTTAACGACAAGTATTCAGTATCCTATGTTAATTGAATGTTTGGGACATGAATTTGGTCATGAGGCCTTATTATTGGCAAAAACTCTTTCCGAATCAGGAAGCACCAATGAGCTTGTTGTACACGAAACACACTCCTTTTTGTTCAGTCTTTTATTTTCACAAATATTTAACGAAATGTTAGAAACATCCTTTACAGATGAACAAGAAAGAGATTATGACAAATTTTCGATTGATTTAACTACTCTGTATACCAAAACAGTACGCAGAAACTTAACCGACGGAACACAATCCATGGACGAAAGAAATGAAGTTCATGTGGCTGCACTTAATTTTATAAATATGCTTAACAGACGTTTGGGAAAAGACGGAAAAATAATGAATATGGAGCAATTAATCACTCTAACCGAAACAGTAAGAGAAGTTTTTTTAACGGACGAGTTTAAAGATTTTCCATACTCCGTAATTTTCTATACAATACTTATGGAATTTGCAAAGAAATTAAATCCCGGTTCAGAACCGATATTAAACAAATATTCTACCCAAATTGCCGACACAACAAAATTTTTCACATTAAACGAAATGGATGGCAATTCTCTTTTAATTGAAAAATTTGCCGGTATAGTGTTAACCGGGACAACTCAAGAGATAGAATCTTTTATAAACGACAATTTTGTAACTCCGCAAATAGATACACAAGAATACAAAAAGATTATAAGAAACATTTATACCAAAACTTTAAAAATTTCTCCTGAGTTATACGACATAACAGATGAAATATTTCTTACAGTTTTAGGCAAAAGAGTTTTATCATTAAAAAATAGAATCTTATCCACAGAAACAAAAATACTGATAGCAGATATTACAACTGAAATAACATCGTTTAATGATTATTGTGACATGTCAGACATAAAAGATAAAAAAAGTGCTTTTGAAAAGTTATTAAACATACTAAAAGGACAAGACAATATAGAATCTTTAAAAAATGAAGATATTTCCGGTATTTTTGTAAACGCTTTTAATTTTATTTATGAATCTTACACCGGACGTTTCAATGTAGCTCAAACCGATTCCGATATATATGAGACAATAAATAAAGTATTGCCCGATATACTACAAAAGTATAATAAAGATTTAGAATTAAGTCCGGTTATAAACTTAATTCTACATCCGAGCACGTATCAAAGTATAGACATAACAAAAGAAATATTAAAGACCGATAACGATCTGGAAGAAATTCTTGAAATACTTACCGAACTGTTTGTAACTCTCGTTAGAGATTACGACATTTATTTTAATGAAGATATAACAAACCCGGCAATAAAAGATTATGCAAAAGGCAAACAAATGGTAGCCGATTTACCTATAGAATTGTTTTCCAAATTACCTGCATTTATACAAGAAATCTTGTTCGATGAATCAACAACAACAATAAAAAGAATGCGAAACGAATTTACAAAAGATCACTTCTTACCCTATAAAAAGAAAACAAATGCTTTATTGAAACTCATTTTACAAGAAACATATTCATTGCTTAAAAATAAAGGTTACGGAGATTTATTAACTATTCAAAATACCGAAGAGATAATGATATTTGCAGGTCGGATTGCTTCCGGTGTAAGTGACGGAAAAGATATTGCAATCAACCCCACAGACGAAAGCTTTTTGAATGTTGTAGCTCACGAACTCGGACATGTTTTATTTACGGCCGGAGGTTTTTCCAAATATAAATCTACAATAGTTCACGAACTTTTTGCTTATTCTTTAGGTTTGCTTACAACAACAGTATTCAACGATGCGGATATTGAAACGGAAAAGTTCTTGCCGGTAACCTACGAAAATATTGTAGACAAAGACGAACATTCTTTACCGAAAACATTATTACAAATCACCCTCAATTCAAAAGGCAGACCTTTAAACGAAAGAGAAATTTTAATCATATTAAACGCTTGTAAAACAGTAATGCAAGAAGATCTTTCAAGAATAGATAATATTGCATTGGCATACAAAATATTAGACATTTTAGAACAAGATTCTTATTTTATGAGAGATCTTTTACCTAATTCACTTACAATGCAATTAGAAACCGCACTGGACGAACCGCAAGAAAGAAAAAATAAAATTCTACAACAACTGTTCAATGTAGATTTACCGGAAAATATTCTTATCGTAGACAGAGAGACATTTATAAGAAATACAGAAGAAAGTCCCGTTTATATAAGCAGAAAAGTATTAAACGAAATATTCGATAAAGACGGTAACCTAATTGAAGGTAAAGACAAAGATTTCAAATATTTAATTGAGCTTTTAAGAGTTCAAGTACTTCAACAGTACAGTTTAACAAAACAAGAGAGAGTCGAGGATTTCGTAAGGTTATATCAATGTTTTCAAGAGTTGGATAACATGATGAAATACGGTTCTTTCAGCAAATATTCCGTTACATTCAAACGGGAAGTTAACAGAATGTTGTTACCGGACGGCAGAGAACTTATATACATAAATCCCGAATATCTTAAGAAAATAGATTCATCGAAATATTCCGAATATCTAACCGGTTTAATCTTGTTAAGATCTTTGGAAAAGAAATTTAATGAAAAGTTTGGTACCGATGTAAAATTTGATTTCTACGTTAATGCAGACAATTTAGACAACATTGAAATTGATTTACAAAAGTTCACGAACACTATGAATCCTTTAGACTATTTAAAACAAGTATACGATGAATATGCTTCAAAACAAGAAAAAATAGATGCCGCCATAGATAAAGTGTTATCAATCAATCACGTAAGAGACACGGAATTATTTAAAAGTAAAATTAAAGATTTAATGTTCCTGGTAGAAAATCAGAATATAGACACAGAATTTAAAAATATAGAATTTTTCAGAGTGTTGTCTTCAAATATATATCATTCGGCAATGCAACAAATATACCAAAACTTAATTGATGTTTATTCATTCCTTATAAAAAACAATATGCTTACTTTTAATTCTTCTTTTGACGAAGAAATAAAAAATTATGTTGCATCTTCCGGAACAGACAATTTGGATGGGATAGATATACAAACAGCTTTACAAATGCCAAAGCCTATACAAAAAATGCTATATGAAAACATGAGATCCGAAGAACACTTCAAGCAAATGGCAAAATTTGCAGATCAAGTAAAATATCTGAAAGACAACTTAAACGGATTACTAAACATAATTGCACACGATATAGCAAACATTGTCACTTCAATATATCCGGAAATGGATACAGACATTTTAGCCGCACGAATTTTCTTTTCTTCTTTAGAAAGACTTGTTAACGGTGTAAACTACAGTAACCACAATATCGCCGTATCACGTGATTTAATAAACGAATACAAAAAAGATCCTAAAGTTCTTGTAACGGAAATAATGAAAACTATTTCTCATGAGTTGGGACATGAAGAACTTTTTTTAAGAGGTGTTTCCGGAAATACCGATCTTATAAACACGTTACACGAATTTTATGCTTATCTGTTCGAAACATTGTTTATTAAAGCTTATTCTAAAAAGAAAGGAATAAGAGAAACGGAAAATATATTTACAACAAGATTGAAACAAAGCCTTTTCAATAATTTAGTAGATGATATAGTAATGACAGCAGAAGCATTATCAAATTGGGCTGCAGGTAAAAGAGATGAACACAATCAAGCATTAGACATATTAAATCTTTTACAAGAAGACAAATATAAAGAATATTTCACAAAAGATAAAATAATAGAAACCTTCGATATCATAGAAACATTTGCAAAAGGAATAACTTTTGAAGATGACGGCATAATCAAAGAATTAAATGTAGATGACTTAAATATGCAAGCTCTTTCTTTCTTTATATTAGTAGCTATGTTCGGTGGAGACATAGATATACCTTATCCTCGTCTTCTTTCATTAAGCAAATCTTTAACATTGTTCAATACGGAACTTTTTGAAAAAGATAAAGTATTGCAAACTTTATTAAGAAAAGATTTTGAATCAATAAATTATCTCATTGATAGAATAATAACTCAAGGTGATGCAAGAACAAAAGAGCTTAACAAATTGTTATTTGATAATAAAACGTTTGAATTTGAAGGTAAACAGTACGGATATTCGATAACAACTAACAGAAGCGAAAACGGATTATTAAAAGACGGTAAAATATTAATATATTTTACCCCCAACGAAATTAAATTCTTGGCAAATGCAAACGATGCTCAATTGAAATTAATAAAAAGAAAAGCCAATATGTTAAGTTCATACATTTCGGATAATCCGCAAGCATTTATATTCTCACAAAAAGTAAAATTTGTAGTCAAAGACACATATTTCCAGAATGTAAAAAAAGTGTTGGAAGCACCGATAAAAAGAACTTTGGCTATTGTAGATTTCTCTATTAATACACTGGAAATGTTTAAAAATTTGATAAAATCTTCTCCTTTTAAAAATGCGGCATCAATAAATGTAGTTTATTATGATGATGTTGATGATATACAACCGCACAAAGATGTTTTGTCGGTTCTTGTAAGCGAACATGAACTGTACGGACCGGCTTTTGAAATTTCCGGATACATAATTAACGGCAGAAATTTAAGAATATATTATAACATGGACGACAATTTGATAATGGCATATTGCCCGCAAGCAAGCAAACAAGAAATAATAGAAATGATGTCCCAATATATAAAGACCGAAGTAGCCTCACCTGAAAACAATGTCGTTTTGAAAAACATTGTAATCAGTTCCGATATCTTGCCGGATACTATGACATATAATTTGTCACAAGAAAATGAAGGTTTCCAAGTCATAAGCAGAACATTCATTAACTTGGGCATAGATTTTATAACGGATTTATTAAAAATTGACGATATAGAATCTGTAATGTTTGCAAAACAAATTTACGATTATGTCGGAAATATACCGTTCAAACAATTATCAAAAATTTTGCAAGATAGTTCTTTAAACGGCAGTCAAATAATTATCGATAACGACATTTTTTCGTCAAAAGAAATGATGGCCAACAAAGCAATGTTAAAAGCACTTTTACAAACTACCCAACTGAAACTTATTATTAAAGTAACATCTCAAGAAGAAATAGAACAAATTTATAATGAGTATGGTTTAACAGACTTTATGTTGGAAACAGAAAAAGATAATTCAGTACAAAGAGAAATTGTTGAATATGAACCTTCGCAGGGAGTTACACAAAAAGTACCTGTTTCATATATAGAACTTACAGACTTAACAAACTTGGAAGAAAGATTAGAAAATATCCCGTCTCATCAGGCAATTGTAATTTCGGTAAATACAGATTCCGCAAAGAACATAAATATCAGTGACAGTATGATTTTAAGTTCTTTAAAAACTACCTTAACAAAAATTTTAAAATCAAAAACCATAAGTGCAAAAACAGCAACAAATATGGGTAAAGAATTCGCAAAACAAATAAATATTGCCGAAGATCAAAAAGAAGCTCTTGCAAACAAATATAATTCGATAAAACATTCGTTAACAAGAGAAGAAGTTCTAAAACTTACAGATGATTTCCCGGATGTATTCACATCGGAAGTTCAATCTTATATGGAAAAATTGTTTGATCCGGACAGTGACGAAATAACACCGGCAATTGCTGCTTTTATTGATGCTTTCTTAAACGACATCTTGTATGATGATAATCTTGAAGAATTGGAAGTAACTATAAACTTTGATAATGATATTAAGCATTATAAGAGTATTTTGAGCGCGGCATAGCAGCGGAAGATTAGAAGATTAGAAGATTGGAAGATTGGAAACAAAGCGGAAAATAATTTTACAACAAAAAAACGGGAAGAAAAAGTTCTTCCCGTTTTTTTAACTATTCAACATTTCAACCCTTCAACTGTAGTTTTAATTTTGATAAAATATGTGAATATGAGCAGACAAGAATTTAAAGAACTATTATCCAAGCGGGTTTTAATACTTGATGGTGCTACAGGAACGGAACTTCAAAAATATAATTTTTTGGAAGGAGTATCTACTCCCGAAGAATTAAACATAAAATTTCCGGAGAGAATCGAAAAAATATATTCATCGTATATCGACAGCGGTTCCGACATTATTCTTGCCAACACGTTCGGTGCAAACAAATTAAAACTTAAACAGTACAATCTTCAAGATAAAATAAAAGATATCATCTTTGCAGGTGTATCAATTGCAAAAAAACATGCACAAAGGAAAGGTTCTTTTGTTGCGGGAGATATTTCTTCTATCGGTTCATATTTGTATCCGTTAGGAAACGTTTCTTTTGACCAAGCTTACGAAACATTTAAACAACAAGCAGAAATTTTAAGAGACAGCGGCGTAGATTTAATTGTTATTGAAACCATGACCGAAATAAAAGAACTCAAAGCGGCGGTTTTAGCGGTAAAAGATGTTTATTCCGGGCCTGTAATTACACAAATGACGTTCACAAACGAAGGTACATCCGTAACAGGAACGGACGTTTTAAGTTTTATTGCTATGGCGGAAAGTCTTGATGTGGATGCTATCGGTATGAATTGTTCGGTAGGACCAAAAGACCTTTTAAAACTTGCAAAGTTTATGGCAGAAAACACAAACTTACCGATATCTTTTAAACCTAATGCCGGTATGCCTCAATTTATAAACAGAAAAACTATTTTCCCGGGCACTCCGGAAGAATTTACCGAAGTTTGTTTGAAAGCATACGAATACGGAATAAATATGTTCGGCGGTTGTTGCGGAACAGATCCTCAATATATAAAAATGTTATCCGAAAAATTAAAAAATAAGCCGCCTGTTATAAGAAAACAAGTAACACATCACTTGTTATCTTCAAGAACAAAAGCAATTGATTTAAACCTTTTGAACAGGCCTATAAAAATAGGTGAAAGAATAAACCCTACTGGAAGAAAAAAGTTTCAAGCGGAACTTTCGCAAAACATATTCGGGCTTGTAAAATCGGAAGCGAGAACTCAAGCACAGGCTGGGGCAGACATTTTGGATGTTAATATGGGACTTCCCGGCGGAGACGAAACAAAACTTATTATTAATGCAGTAAACGAAATACAGGAAATAGTAAACCTTCCTCTTTCTTTAGATTCAAGTTTTGCCGATGCATTGGAAAATGCTTGCAAACATTGCGCAGGTAAACCGTTAATAAATTCGGTTAACGGTGAAACTGAAAAACTTGAAAAGATTTTACCGATAGCAAAAAGGTACGGTGCAAGTATTATCGGGTTATGTGTAGATGAAAAAGGTATCCCGAAAACATGGCAGGAAAGAATAAAAATAGCGGAAAAGATTTTGTCTTATGCGGATAAGTTCGGTGTAAAAAGAGAAGAAATAATTTTCGATTATCTTACATTGTCTGTAAGTTCGTCCGCAAAACAAGTTCAGGAAACTTTAACGGCAATAAAAGAATCAAAAAAAATGTTCCCGGAATGTAAAACAATTTTGGGAGTATCAAATATATCGTTCGGGTTGCCATCACGACAAACAATAAATTCAACTTTTCTTAAAATGGCAATAGGTGCCGGTCTTGATTTGGCAATATGTAACCCCAGTGTAGATTGGACAATTGATGACGAATATGCACGAAACCTTTTGTCAGGTAAAGATGAAAATGCCAAAGAGTATGTTGCAAAGTATGGTGCAGTGGTAAAAAAAGCCGCGGTTGAAGAAACAAAGCTTTCCCCTAAAGAAAGATTGTTCAACGCAATAATAAACGGAGATAAAGACTATATAAAAGATTTGATAAGCGACCTTTTAAAAGAAGGTGTTGAACCGTTAACAATATCTAACGATCTTATTTTAAAAGCGTTAAATGTTGTAGGTGATAAGTTCGCATCCAAAGAATATTTTTTACCACAAGTTATTATGGCTGCGGAAGCATCGCAACTTGCTTTCAGTTACATAAAACCGTTACTTAAAAAAGACAACCAAAAAGTTGCAGGTAAAGTTGTTATGGCAACCGTTCAAGGCGATGTTCACGATATAGGCAAAAATATAGTTTGTGCCGTTCTTGAAAGTTTCGGATTTGAAGTTTTTGATTTGGGCAAAAATGTAAGTAAAGAAGAAATTATAGAAAAAGCAAAACAGGAACACGTGGATATTATAGGGTTGTCCGCACTTATGACAACCACCATGATAGAAATGGAAAAAGTTATAAACTTAAAAAAAGCACTTAACATAGATGCAAAAATTATGGTTGGCGGTGCACCGTTAACCCAGGAATTTGCAAACAGTATCGGTGCAGATGGCTATTCCAGAGATGCAATAGAAGCCGCAAAAATAGCAACGGAATTATTAAAGAAGAAATAAAATGAACAAAGATAAAATATTGGTATTTGCAGCAAGTATTGTAACATTGTTATTAGGACCGGGTGCGGGACATTTAGTAATAAAAGAATGGAAAAGAGCAATATTCTTCATTGTACTTGCTCTTGCACTGTTTCTGATATTGGCAAGCACGTTTATTTCCTCGGTAGGGCAAGAAACGTTGGAAGCAGTTGCCAATTTTCAAGACATTGAACAATTCAAAAACATTTATTCCAAATTCCAGGAAGACAATCCTAACACAATGTTAATATTTAATATATTTTTTGCGGCATTATGGGCATACTCGATACTAGATTTGTTTAGAATTGCACGAGCAAAAGGTGCTTTTAAAAAAGAAGAAAAATGAAAAAAATATTTTTATTAATTACATTATTATTTTTAAGTACACAGGTATATTGTGATGTATTTAAAGGAGTTAAATTTATGAACTTTAAAAACGGTTTAACGGCTGTACTGAAAAAAGATACATCTGTTCCTATAGTATCGGTATATATTTGGGTTAAAACAGGTTCCATAAACGAAACACCCAAACAGGCGGGGCTTTCGCATTTTATAGAACATTTGGTTTTTAAAGGAACAAAGAATTATCCGGGTAACACCGAAATAATGGAAAACATCGAAAATATGGGCGGATATGTAAATGCAGCAACTTCAAAAGAATATACCTGTTTTTATATTGATATTCAAAAAGACGGATACATTGAAGCAATAAAAATGCTTTCCGATATGGTTACAAATCCGTTGTTTCCGGAAAAAGAAATTGTGCCTGAAAGAAAAGTTGTTATAGAAGAAATTCAAAGACATAAAGATAATCCCCACTCTCAATTATTCGAAAAGTTTATGACAACGACATACAAAAACGCAGCATACAAAAACAGTATTATCGGGACGGAAGATGTAATTGCAAATATTCCTAGAGAAGAAATAATGAAATATTTTAAAGAACATTATATTCCTTCCAGAATGGTTATCGCCGTTGTCGGTGATATAAATATTAAAGAAACAAAAAAAGTAATATCGGAAACTTTAGGGCAAAACCAAAATACAAATCCGAACTTTGTTGAAGCAAACATTATTGAAACCGCAGATAAAGGTAACGAACTTGTTACGGAAGATAAATTGGCACATACTTATATGTTAACAGGCTTTTTAGGACCCGATATGTCATCAAAAGACATTTATGTTGCCGATGTTGCTTTAAATGTTTTAGGTTCAGGAAAATCTTCAAGATTAAACAGAATATTAAAGGAAGAAAAAGAGTTGGTATATTCAATAAGTTCTTCTTTTATGACACTTAACGGAACAGGAACAGCATACATATCGGCAATTTTTGATAAGAATAATTATGAGAAAGTTAAAGATATTCTTATTCAAGAGTTAGACAAATTTACAAACGAAGGCCCCACTCAAGAAGAGTTACAAAAAATTAAAATTAACATGAAATCCGATTGGTTGTTCGATCTTCAAACATTTAACGAACAAGCAAGTTTGATGGGATTTTGGAAACTGTTTAACCATTTGGAAGTGTTTGAAAATTATTTGGCTAACATAGAAAAAGTTACGGCGGAAGATGTTAAAAACTTTATGAAAAAATATTATTCAAAAGAAAAATTATCAATGGTGGTAGTATTTCCTAAATGAAACATTTTTTAACAATTTTATTATCTGTCATATTATTTAGTTCTATAAGTTTCGGAGGAACGAAAATGGAAACGTTTAACTTGGAAAACGGTATTAAAGTTATATTCAAACAAACGAAATCGGTGGAAATATTGTGCTTAAAAATTCATTCCCCGATATCGGTTATAAACGAAGAAAGTTCCAAATCGGGAGTAACATCTCTTTTATACAACACGATGAACAAATCTACAAAAAAAAGAAATGCGGAAAGTTTGGCTATCGATATAGAAAATTTAGGCTCTTCAATTTCGCCGGATGTTGAATACGATTATTCCGGATGGACATTGAATTGTATGAGCCAATATTTCGATGAGTCTTGCGAAATTCTTGCCGACATAATTTTAAACCCGGCTTTCGATTCAACCGAAATGAACAAAGAAAGAGAACTCATGATACAATCAATTAAAGTAAGACAAGACAGCATAAAATCAGTAGCAAGAGATAAATTTATATCGGATTTTTATAACGAAAAAAATCCTTACTCTAAACTGAAAAGCGGTACGGAAGAAACTTTAACAGGTTTGACTCAACAAGATTTAAAAGATGTTTATGAAAAAATATATTCAACAAAAGGTATGGTTATTACCGTTGTAGGAAACATAAAAAAATCCCTTCTTAAAAAAACGTTAAACAAATATTTCGGTAAAATGAGTTTAACTCAGGAAAAACAAAATGTTGCTTTTGAAAAAAATCCGGAAAGAACAGGCGAAGACACTGTTGTTAACTCAAAATTTAATCAGGCATTTATAATTTATGCTTACGATGCTCCCAATGCACTAAACGAAGATTCAATAACATTAAAAATGATAAACCTTGTTTTAGGGGCAAGAATGACCGGCAGACTTTTTATAGAACTTAGAGAAAAGTTAGGCCTTGCTTACGAAGTTAACTCGAATTTTCCTACAAGAACAGGTGACAGTTATTTTGAAATTTATATCGGGTTAGACAAGAAAAATGTTGATATTACTAAAAACGGTATAGAAAAAATTATGAACGATTTATGTAACACAAAAATTTCAGATAAAGAATTAAACGATACAAGAAGTTTTATTAAAGGAATCTATCTCTTATCTCATCAATCCGTAGAAAGACAAGCCTATTATCTTTCCGCAAGAGAGATGATAGGATTAGGTTACGAATACGACGATAAATATATAGACGACTTATCTAAAGTTACGGCAGACGATATTATAAAAGTTGCAAACAAATATTTTAAACAAAAACCTTACAAATTAATACTTATGCCTAACTAAAATTTATATCAGGATAAAAAGTTATGAACTTACCAAAAATTAAAAATTTTCCGTTCACTTCCATTTTGGGGTGGTCGGTATCAAGATACGATGTTTTTAAAAATTGTAAAAGGCAATACTTTTATTCTTATTATTCGAAATTTGACAGAGAAATTCCGTTAAGCAAAATACAAAAATTGAAATCGTTGACATCCGTTGCACTTGAGACGGGTAATATTGTTCATGATTCCATAAGAGATTTACTTGTAAGATTACAGAAAACCGCAAAACCTATAAGCAGACCGAACTTTTTAAGATACGTTGCAAAAATGGCGGAAGAATATTGTAACAGTAAAACATTTTGCGAAGTTTATTATAAACAAAGAAATTCCGTTACGGCACAAGATCTTATACCGCAAATAAATACAATAATAGAAAACTTTTTAACAAGTAAAAGATTAAAGTGGATATTCGAAACCGCAATTCCAGAAAGCAAAAATTGGATAATTGAGCCGGGCGGGTTCGGTGAAACAAGAATAAACGATTATAAAGCATACTGTAAAGTGGATTATCTTATACCTGTAGGAGACAAAATTTATATTTTAGATTGGAAAACAGGTAAAAAAGATGTACAAAAACATTCAAGACAATTAATAGGTTATTCTTTATGGGCAAGTTACCATTTTAATACCAATGCACAAAATATAACATCAACAGTCGTATATTTATCCCCCGCTTATGATGAATATACGGTAAACCTAACAGATGAAATGTTAGCACAATTCCAGCAACAAGTAGAAGATGAAACAAAACAAATGTACGAATATTTGCAGGACATAGAAAACAATATCCCGAAAGAAAAAGATTGTTTTGAAAAAACAGATAACGAATTTTTCTGCAAATACTGTAACTTCAGAGAACTCTGTAAAAACAACTTTTAATACACACTTGACAAAGAATACAAACAAATGTATAATATATACAAAAATAAGTATCAAAGGAGATATAAATGAGTAAAGATGAAAAACTTAAAGCGTTGAACTTGGCATTGTCGCAAATAGAAAAAGATTTCGGTAAAGAAGCGATTATGAGATTGGGCGATACAAGTAACGAAAACGTAGAAGCTATACCTACCGGTGCTTTACCTTTGGACATAGCAATAGGTATCGGCGGTATCCCGAGAGGAAGAATTATAGAAATTTACGGGCCTGAATCTTCAGGAAAATCTACACTTGCAATGTGTATAGCAGCACAAGCACAAAAACAAGGCGGAATAGTAGCATACATAGATGCAGAACATGCTATGGATCCCGATTATGCGGCAAAGTTGGGAGTAAATGTAGATGATATGCTTATATCTCAACCGGATTCAGGTGAACAAGGTCTTGCAATAGCCGAAAAACTTGTTTGTTCCGGTGCGGTAGATTTAATAGTTGTAGATTCTGTTGCCGCTCTTGTTCCGAGAGCCGAAATTGAAGGTGAAATGGGCGACTCTTTCGTAGGTATTCAAGCAAGACTTATGAGCCAAGGTTTAAGGAAACTTACACCTGTAGTTTCAAAATCTAAAGCTTCTATCATATTTATTAACCAATTAAGACAAAAAATCGGTGTTATGTGGGGTAACCCTGAAACTACACCGGGCGGACTTGCATTAAAATTCTATTCTTCGGTAAGACTTGATATCAGAAGAATCGAAGCAATAAAGAAGGGCGATGAAATTTTAGGTAACAGAGTAAGAGTAAAGGTAGTAAAAAATAAAGTTGCAGCTCCTTTCAAACAAGCCGAATTTGATATTATGTTCGGTGTAGGTATAGACAAAACCGGATATCTTGTAGATATGGGTGTAGCAGACGGCTTTATAGAAAAAGCAGGTTCTTTCTTTACATATAAAGATGAAAGATTCCAAGGTAAAGATAAGTTTAAAGAATATTTGGCAAACACTCCGGAAGTTGCATATGAAATAGAAAATCTTATTAGAGAAAAACACGGTTGCAAAAAGTTAGATGATATTGATATTGATGCTCCGATTGATGCAGAAATAGCACCTGCAAAAGAAGCAAAGAAAGAGAAAAAATCTAAAAAATAAAAATACGGAAATAAAAAAAAGAGGTAGAGAAAATTCTCTACCTCTTTTTTATTAATGAAGATTATTCATAAATGATGTCATCTAAGTAGATTATGAATCCGTTAGGATTATCATCTTTAGATGCTGCGAAGCAGAATCCACCGATTACGTGGCTCAAATCTTTGCCTGTTAAATCGATAGAATATTTCTGCCATTCTTTTGTCAATTCAATAGGACCAACTTGTGCAGAATCTGAATCAGGATATTCTCCGGTGATTCCACCCATCTTGAATTCAGCTATTTTTTCTCCACCGTTTGCTCCTCTTGCCCAGAATGTCAATTTCTTTGCTCCGGTTAAATCAT
>JAGCCP010000051.1 GCA_017651625.1 Candidatus Ruminimicrobiellum bubulum
CTTACAGCCACAAGGGTTTCAAGAATTTGTGGTTTTTCGCGTTCGGTACTTGACATTTGATATATGAAGTGTTATAATTAATTATTTAATTTGTGCCAAGTGTATGTTGGAGTGTCTTCTGTAACATTGACATAACATAAGGCAACTTGTACTGATGAAGGATTGTCGGGAATAGTACTTCTCAATGTAGCCATAACTGTGGCGGTACAACTTTCATTTTCAGATATAGATTGTGAAACATTAATGGATAAGTCATAACCTGCAGAGCTATCTAAGAACCCACTATCGTCTTGATAGTATCTCATAATATAGTGACCTCGTTTAAATTTTTTTAAGTTATTAATCAATGATGTCATACCGTTTGCAGAGCCCATATAGTTTGAGTTTCCTAATCTATACCAACGAATTTGTGGTGTCGTATCTGCGTAATTATAGTGACCAGCTAAAATTCCTTCACTGTGTTGACTAGATGTGCCATCTCGTAAAATTGCTAATAAACTAATTCTAACATTTTCAATATTTGTTGATTTATATATCATTAAATCATAAGAACCATTATGAGCTAGTAAATTACTTTCTGTATCTGTGAAAGTACAGTTATAGTTTCCTATTGGTAATTGTTCAAGAGCTTCAATAAGATTTGCTTCTCCTGTAATTTCTCTTAAAGTTCCGAAACCAGTAACTTTGAACTCAAAATTATCATTAACATTTTGTTTAGCGATATAATTCAAATAACCATTTGTAGCACTAATTTGTGAATAACCAAGACTATTTCCAGCCGAGATACCTTTTTGAATTGTAACAACCCAGCCACCAGCAAGCATTGGGAATAAATCTTTCAAATCACTGTATAATTGTGCTTTTTGTGTCATAAATTCAGTATAAATATAAATATTCATAATAGAACCACGACGCATATTTTCCATAAGATGTCGTAAAGTAATATCATTTTCAGTTTGTTTTGAATAATCAATAGCTTGTTCTACTCTGTCATATAATAAAGACTCCATATTTTGAGGATTATCACCATAACCACGAACAGTAGTAGTAACAACTTCACCATTACTATAAAAACTAAAGCAATAGTTACTATCTGGGACAGACCAAGTAGGAGTGACAAGTTTTGCACCATTTTCTTTAAGGTACATTGCAGACTTGTACCACTCTTTTAGCCAAGTAGTGTTGTTTGTAATATACATACCAATAGCCCATTTTGCTTTAGCACTGCGGTAAAAATTAAGGCTTGCGTCTTGATTAACTAAATGGTGAGGAGCAGTCATAACTTCACATTGATGAATATAATCAGCAATTTTTTCTTCAACAGCTCTTTCAATGTCACCAGTTGCTAAAATTGAAATATTTTTGTGTAATATTTCAGTAACAAGTGAAAAGTGGTTGTAATTTATTCCTTCGTCATCATATTCTGTTATATCAACATAATAATCTTCAGCCCATTCTTGAGAAGTATTTAAGAAATGTAATTTTGTTAAATTATCAATTTCAAAATAACTGTCATTTGCTGGAACTTCTGGAATAATACCAGCATTCATAAATAATTGAATGTTATTGTCATAATTAGCCTCACTATCTTTTATATCATCACCGTGATTGTAAAAATCTGGTTTCATTTGTACCCAAATTTTGGTAGTGTTATCTAAATTATACTCATTAATAAAATTTTGAATATTTCCAAAGTGGTCACTGTGAAAATGAGTAATAATACCGTAGTCAAAATGAGTAATACCCAATTTTTGAATAGCAGTTCTAATATCGTCCCATTGTTCAGCTTTTCCAGTATCAATGAACATAGTTTTACCATTTTTAAATTTTACAACATAAGTAGCTGATGATTTAGCTATTGCGTGAAATTCAAGTTTAGTATTAAAATATTCGTCTATAATTTCAGCAAGTTCGCCACTTTCAACCATTTGGTCAAGTTTATTATTAATCTCGTCTTGAACATCTAAATTATTGAAATAATCATCAACATAATTTTTAAGCTCAATAAAACTAGCTTGAGTTTCTTCTGCAATTTGAGTGTTATTTTCAATAGCTGGAAGTAATTTTTTCTCAAAAAAATCACATAACCACCACAATTGTTCTTCATAACTCATTGCTAAAACATAAGAAGTTGGCAAGTTACCAAGTGAGCACACTAAATTTTGAAGATTAGTCAAGTGGTGCATATTTCTATAACCATTTATCATAATACATATCTCCTTTCTAATATATTCCCATAAATAGAGAATTTAATTCATTTATTATTTTTTCGTCAGTTGAGGAAATTATATCCCTAAACTGTTTTATTAAATTTTGAACCGTAGTAAGTGAACCGTCATTACCTTTTTTGTGAAGTGTAGAGCTTTCAGTTGTTTCAGTTTGTGAAGTTGAATCAGTTGAAGAAGAAGACGAAGTTTGAGTGTTTGTTTCGTCTTCAATGTGACTTTCAGTTTCGTCAGCATTAGTTTTTGACGCATATTTTCCTTGTAAAATATTTTGCTTATTAATTTGACCTTGAGGAGTGTCAGAGTTAACACCAAGACCACTTGCAGTATTGTCAGAACTTGAATTTGAACTTCCTTCACCAGAACTTTCATTTGAAACATTGCCAACGGCGTTTCCATTTATTTCTCTTTCAAAAGTTTCAGTAAAATCAACATTCACAAGGGGGTCATATTCAATTGCATTTGTGTATATAATTGGAAGATAACGACCCATAATTTCTTGCATTGTAACTTTGGCATAATGCTTAAAAAGTGCTGGAGTTTCAAGACCAATTTCACGCATAAAATAATGGTCAACTATTTTTTCAGCTAATTTTTGTTTAGTCCATAATGGATTTTTATTAATAGTTTGAATTTGAGAAGGTAGAAGATAATTTTCTAAATTATAATTAGTAAACCAGCTTTCTACTTCTTGCCTACCAAATAAGTCGCAAATTGTTCGTAATTGTATTGTATATTTACCCATTATCTTCACCACCTTCATTATTTATATTTGTGTTGTAATCATTAACAACAGAACTTTGATTTTTAATAATATTGTGTAAATCAGAACGAAGTCTTACAGAAATTGCTTTTTCACCAGTTAAGCCAAAAAGTTCGTTAAATTGTTCACAAGCTTTTTGTCTAGGTGCAAAATAACTTTGTAAGTTGAGGTTTATAAGTTCGTTATTAGAATTAGCCTCGTCAGCGACTAATCGTTCTTTCTTATCTACCATTATATTATTAATTCCCAAAAAGGTCAAGGCTTCATTCCATATTTCTTTTTTATAATCAATTAATTTGTCCGCCACGAAAGGTGCGTCCGTTTTTATAGCTTTGATATCGTTTATATCTAAATTTTGTTTATCGCCGTAAATTGCTGGTTGGTTGCCATCATATTGATTAAATACATTTTCCATAGTAAGTCTTGATTTTTCATCACATAAAATAATAAGTGGAAATTTTTGAGCTTTTATATTAGTATCACAACTTCTTTCTGCTTCATATAAACGAAGAGCAAAAAGCTCTAAAGTTGTAGCGGTTGGTTGTTTATTTAAGTTGTTATAAATAAGAACAGCTAATTTATCTGGTGATAATTCTTTATCATTTTTAAATCCGTGATATACAAATCTTTCTTCCTCAAAATCGTGAGAAAAACACCTAATATCAGTTGGAAGACCGTATATATTAATATTTCCAGAGGTACTTGCATTTGTATTGATATAACCATATTTATCAGTGTTTAAAAGGCAAGCTACTCCACTTTCAAAAAGTGTTTTTTCAAGATATTCTGCATTCATTGAAGAGGGTAAATTAACCCATTCAAACATTGATAAAGCAATTTTTCTTAATCGTTCAAGATAATCAAAATAAGTTGCGTCATTTAGAATTGCACTATCAATAAATTGTTTTGAACCTTTTGAAACTTTATTTTTTGATTTTCGCATAATATAATACTCCTTTCATATATTATTTTGAAGAAATTTGCAAATAATTTGCAAAAATCTTCATAATATTAATAAATTTATCTATTATTTTGAGAATAATCTAAAAATGTAGCTGGATTGTGCCATAATGTTATTCCATTGTCAAAAAATTGTTTAATAGCTATAAGGTCAGCCTGAGGAATAAATCCAGCGATATTACAATTTATAGTTTTAACATAATTCCAGTTAGGTCTGTTATTAAGATTAGGCACTTTTACAGTATTTGTTTTGTAGCCGTACATATCGAAATACTTGTCTATTTTTTCAGCAAATTCTCGTTTAATACAATAAGATGTAAAAATACCATTATCTAAATAACTATATCCCATAATTGTCGCATTTGAGCTTGACAAGTTTGCATTGTCCGGTAACATTTTCTGTTTCTCAACTTGAGCCATTTGCATTTGAATATTTAATTCGTGGTTTTGGTCTCTAACACCTTGATTAAAACCAGTATTAAATGCACTAAACATTCCATTTATTAATGAAGTAACACCACTTCCAGTGTCACCGCCAGCAAGATTTTTTGAAACATCTATTCCAGTATTTATAGCATTTTGAACACCAGAGGTCATATTGTTAACTGTTTGTTGTTGATATGATAATTCTTCACTTTGCAAGCTCAAATTTAAAATATCTTGATTTTGAGCAAGCCAAGTGTTAAAAACATCTGTCTTATATGAAATGTTTGGATAACCACCCATTGAGCAAGCGTCTTCTAGACACACATTTGATTCGCCTTTGTTTTGTTTACGATAATTATGTGGAATAAAGTAGACAGAAGGGTTAGGATTTATTTCAGAAACACTTTCAAAATAAGGTTGATTATTATAAAAATCTTCATATCTATATATCTTTTTAGTACCGAATAAGAGGGTTAAAACCTAAATAAGTATAAGGATATTGAAGTAATTTTTTATTTCGAGGTACATAATTTTCAAAATCAGAATTTGTAGTCAATGCGTCAAAAATAGTACTATCTAAATATTTTGGAGTAGCCATTAAATTTTGATTCATTATATAATATCCATTTGTTTCTATTTCTTGTTGTTCCGAAACAGTATTTATAGCTAATTTTGGAACAGTAAAAATAGTTAAAATATTATTTGAATTGTCTTCATTATTCATATAACCCATAAGAGTATTAAAACCAGATTCATTGCAAGCTATAAAACATACACTAGAATAAATACCATTATATTTGTAGCCACGACTTCCAACTACAATATCACTTCCACCAGGTACTTTAATTGACTGCCCAACATATGCAATAATATAGTATTCATTTAAATCAGCTATATTATAAGAGTGCTTAACAACATATTCACCAGTTTCAAGTCCTTCATTTACTCGATTTATTCCAATTTGGTCATCAGCGACATTAATCATTTCTCTTTCAACAAAACTTTGTTTAATTTGAAAATCAAAAAGCCAAGTTTGAAAAACATCAGTTGCAATAGTAATTTCTGTCACATTATCATTAATATAAGTCATATTTGTAATAAAACAATAAAACCATTTGTCTGTATAGTTTTCATTTTGGTACATACAATAGTTATATTCTAGTATGTCATCAATATGGGCTGGAAATCTAATAACACTATCTTTTCGTTGATAACTAAAATTATCACATTCTATTTTTGTTAAAGAATTAAAATAATTATATTGAGCTTGTGCATTAGCAAAAGTCAATTGATTTTTGTTATTCATTAAAAGTGGATTTTTTAAAAGTTTCAATTCTGTTGATGGTGTAATTGCCATAATTTTTCTCCTTTCTAATAAAAATAAGGAAGGGAATATTATTTCCCTTCCCTTATAGGTTTGGTTATGCCACAGTGATAACTATATCACCGATTACATTGTCTATTGTTATTTTTCCATTAGATGAATTATAAACTGAGTTTGTAACATCAGCACCAGCCATTGTAACTGTTACTGTTTCAGTAGTAACACCACTTAAAGTACCAGAATAACTTTCACCTTGTGCAACTTCTGTTGCGTCATTTGAATTTGTTATACCACTTGCTAGTGTATTTGTTACACTATACACAATTGGTGCACCAACAACTTTTACTGGTAAAGTAGTTGTTATAGTTCCGCCAGTAGTTGTTACACTAGCTGTAATTGTAGCTGTTCCATTTCTACCTTGAGATTTTAATTCAACTGTTGAATTATTTATTTTATGAACTTTTACAATATTACCATTTGAACTTGTGAATGTTACATTACCAGTAGCATTAACTGGAGTAGGTATTAAATTAACTATTTGATTAGCCTCATAAGGCATTTCAACTTTTGCTCTATCAAATGCTAAAGATGTAGGCTCAACAGATGGTGCTTCTGTTGCAAAAATAACACCATTTGCAAATAAAGAGAAGTTATACATCTTAATTACATTTAAGTAATATTGGAATGTTCTATTATTAGGGTTATAGTCAGTGTCTAGGAACATATCTTGTTCTTTAATACGGAACCAGTTTTTATCTGCTATCATACCAACAATATTACTTCCATCATATATTTTTTCACCATCATCAGAATACATATCAAAATTATCAATTGATATTATGTTACCTAACAATGTAGTTTTATCAATATTAAATGCGTCAGCAAGTACATTTACATCTAGATAACTTCTTAAACTGTTTGATATGATAAATACTATATCCTCTGGATTACACCAAGTTGTTATAGGTCTTCCGTATCCACCCATTTTTGACCAAGCATTATATTGGTTAGATGGAGTTTGGAAGTTTAAGAATAACTCTCTAGCTTTTGTAATAAATGCTTTTGCAGTAGCCTCATTTGAAACTCCAGTTACTGTTTCGATTATAGCTTTATTATCTTTGTAAGCTCCAGAAATTATATATTTTGTAAATTTGTATTGATCAATATAAGCACCATTATATAATGAGTTGCTTAATTGCTCAACAAAAGTTTCTAAATCACCCCAAGAAACAAAAGCTTTTTTAAGTGTTTGTCTTTGAATAGAAACTGGATATTGTAAGTCCATATTTAAATTGAAATATTGTACCTTTACATCTGATTCATATTTTGAAAGAATACCAGCGAAGTCTTCTCCATTAAATTTACGACCTTTTGCAGGGTTAACATAAATTTCTTGTCCAGCACTTCCTAATGGAATTCTATCACCTTCAAGAACTCTTAAAGGATTTCTAAAGAATTTTGTTTCAAATTGTGTATACACAATTCTATTGATTAATGAGCTAATAAACTCGTTTTGAACTTCTGGATTGTTCAAAATTGGAGAACTCAAAAGAGATATATCTGTATCGTCTTCGATAATTGGTACATATCTTTGATAATTCTCTGTATTTAATTCTCTGATTTTGTTTAAACTTGTTTTTAAACCTTGTGAAACTGGCATATTAAAATCTCCTTTCATATTTTATTTTTTAAAATTTCCTTTTTCGTCAAAACAGTCTTTGAAACTAGTTGATTTTGGCTTGTTATCTTCTTCATTGTTATCTTTAGGTTTTTGAAAACCCATTGAAACTTGTTGAAGTAAATTTCCATTTGCAGTAATTAAAGTAGTATTTCTTTTTTGTAAGTCTGAGATTTGATTATCTCTCTTTGTTATTTCTTGATTCATACTTTCATTATCTGCGATAAGACTAGCCAAGTCGTCAGCAATAGTTCCAGCTGTTTCTTCGCCAATTTTTTCTTGTAGTTGCGTGATTCTCGCTTGAAAATCTGTTGTATTCATATTTTATACCTCCATTATATTATTAATTATTTTTTATGTCAATACCTTATAATTATTTTTTTATTTCGCATTAAAAACCATTTTTTCCAAAAATTCTTATTGTCTGATGGTGTAGGTGTTGGGGGGTCTGGTGGTGTTGGTGGAGTAATACCACCATCATATTCTATAAAATGATAACCTTGATAATAATTATTATAATCTGGAATAATAGTTGTATCATTTATAAATAAAGCCTCGTCTGGTTTTATTCTTTTACATCCAGTATCATCTCTAAAATGATAAAGATAATCACTTTGTAAATTTACTTGACCTTTTCCAACTTCTAAATGGATATGGTCACCACTTACATTCCCACCAGTTCCAGTACGATTAAATATTTCACCTTGTCTTTTTATAGTTCCAACGGTTGAGTATGTTCCATTTTGTATATCATTATCGTGATAAGCTATAATACCAAGATAGTCTATACTTCCATCAGCAAAATGGACGGGGTTTACAGACTGCCACAATGCTACACAATTTGTTGTTTCTTTCCATAATAACTGTATGTCTACTGGAGCATAGCAAGGGGCTCGAAATATACGGTTTCCATTTTCGTATGCGGTGCAGTCTGTAGCATAATATCTTGCTCCACCTTCGTGTGAATAAGTACCGCCACCACGGTTGACTTATTGAAAAACTACTTAATGGAAATAAAGCAACTTGTATATTATTACTGTCAACCATTGTTTCACCAGCATACATAAAATCACCACTTTCTTATTAATAATACTTGTCCAACAAAAATTTTATTAGGGTTTTGAATGTTATTATCTTTTACAATTTGATTAACACTTGTACCATATTTTTTAGCAATTTTAGTTAGATTTTCTCCCCATTTTACATAATGTTCAAGATAATCAACTTGTATTTCTAATTTATTTTTAGTTTTAGCAATATCTGAAATTAAATCTCGTTTCATAATATCAATGTCAACATTTCCATTAATTCCTTCTAATTTTCCAGTACTTAACTTTTGCCAAATGTCATATTTTCCAGAGTAGGTACATTCTAAAGAATATTGAGCAACCCAGCAAGTATATTTATTTCCAAGTACTTCTTTATTAAGTAAGCTCTCAAACCAATATTTATTTGCATAAACACCAGCCCAAAAACCAGCATTTTCAATAACGGTACAATATTCAATACACATATTTGTTAATATATCCCTTCCAAGTCCATTTTGTGACTTGTCTTCAATGTCAAAGTAGACTGGAAGTTCAAGGCTTTTTCCTTCTAACCATTTAAGCATAATTTCAGCCTCTCTTTTTGCTTGACCTTCTGTTTTTGCGTATGAATAATGATATACTCCAACTGGAATACCTAACCTTTTACATTCAGCATAATTTCGTTCAAACTGTGGGTCTTTTTGAAATTCAAACATTCCATAACCAGCCCTTAATATTGCAAAACCAATTTTTGAGGCTAACTTTTCCCAGTTTATAGTCCCATTATGCACTGATACATCAATCCCCATTAGTTCTGTCATTGTCTTCACCTTCCTTTTCTTTTGTCGTTTCTTCGTCAAATTTATTAATTAAATAATTCAAATTGTCGTTTACTGTATTGTTTGACTTTTCCTTTAAAATACTTGCAATTTTTCCAACATTAAGTCCAGATTTTTTTAAATTTTCAGTTATAGAAATTATTTCCATTCCAATTACGAAAATACAAATTGATTTTGAAACGAAATTTAAATTAAATGTAAAATCAAGTGTAAAGCCCATTAATATAATAATTATTAATAAAGTTTTATGTAATAAGCCCACTCTCATTTTTTGACTGTCAACTGATTTATTAATTATAGCTTGTATTAAACCAGTTACAATGTCACACATTGAAAATATAAGTGGTGTCATTATCTGCCAAGCTATATTTGAAAAATCAAATTGACTCAAAATATTATAAATTTTATCCATTTTATCACCCCTTTTTATTTATATTTTACCATTTTTCAAAAATTATTACAATATATTTTTCAATTCTTTTAATCTGTTTGTATAACATCTTATAAGCATTTTATCTATATAGTTATAAATATGAGTTATATTTTCAAAACTACAATTTGAAAATATAACTTCAAAATTAATTTCTAGTTCAACATCCTTTTCATTTATCATTTTTTAATTTCTCCTTTTTTCTTGTCTTCTTTAACTGTAAAATCAGTTTCAACAAGTATAACTCCACCTGGTATATGTTTAAATGCAAGTTTTCCACCACAACTAAAACCCTCTTTGAAGTCTTGTAATTTAAACTCTTTTTCTTCTCCTTCTAAATCTTTATAAAATAGCTTGTTTTTAGCCTCGTCTTCTTTTTTATAAACACAATTTTTAGGCATTCCAGCACAAGTAATGTGACATTCATTTTCGTCGTCAACTTCAACATAAGTTTTTTGTCTTACGAATTTTGAATGTGGAAAAGTACCTTCGTGTTTCCAAGCACCAAGTCTTACATCATCAATATCACAAAATTGCTTTAGTTCTTCTATATCTAATAAACAGTGAATCGAATCTGTGTCGCTATAACAGTATAGGTCTTTTCCATATTTTTGAAGACTATATGTTTTTATAGCTTGACTTGTTCGCTGTGTCAGTTCTCTAGCATACGAAGTTATGAAACACCCCATAGGAATATATATTCCTTCTTTTGTTGTTTTATCTGATAATGTATAACCAACACTTCCATCTTCCTTTAAATATGGAATTTTGCTTTGCAAGTCAAGTGAAGTTGCAAATTTTCCATATAAACTGTTAAGCATTAGTTTTGCTCTTTGTCTTTGACCTTTATTCCCACTAATTGTACCTTCGTTTTTTACTGTGATCCATTTGTCAATATATTCTTTGAAAAACTTTGATTCCATTGACTTAAATTTCCAGCCGTCAATATATTCAAGATTTTTTGTGTTATATTGTTCTAAAAATAACTTTAAATCAATATTAGTAAGATTAAGTATAACTTCTTCACCATTACTACTTTCAAGATATTCAGTATCCATAAAATGTGAATTTTTTATTTGTATTGTTGGAATTTTACCTTCTTTTAAAGTGAACTTACATCTGATACATTGTATATACAAATCATAAACTTTGTCTTCTTTATATTCACCCTCAAAATATACTGGCTCACCATAGGGTAGTCGTCTTGTATACATAACACTAGGATATAGAGAATTTACATCTAGTACAGTGGTTTTACCATTTATTTTGTTTTTGTAAACTGGATTCATATATGTGAAACCACCTTTGTAACTTTTTCTTATTTCTTTGTCAACCTCATAAGGCAATTGTGGAAAATAATGTTCAAATTTCTTTTTACCAATTATTTCTCTAAAATCATTTAAAGCATTTGAGCCCATTGTCATTTTTGTCAAGTTATCGTCAAACAAGGTTTTCAAAGCCTTTGCAACGATTAAAACATCATTTTTTATATAATCTTTTTCAAGACTTGTAAGTCTCCAGCCTCTATATCTAGGTTTTTTGTAGTCAATTTTTAATTTTGAAATTGGAAGTCCAAAAGTTTTAGCTATCTGGTCAACAGAAAATGGAATTATTTTCAAACTATCAATAAAAGTTGTCTTATGTATTTGTTTATTACCTTTTGAATAGTAAACCGTTATACAATAGAATTGCCCCATATCTGATATGACTGTTGAAAATGTATTTTCTGCTATATCTTCTTTTTTCTCAATATGCTTAAAACCGTGTGTCAATAACCAATGTATTATAAATTCACCATCAAATTTTAGGTTATGAAAATAGAAGGTTGCGTTTTTCTCATTTTTGCAAAATTCCATAAAGCTATCAAGGTTATTGTCTATTTGTATATTTTCTTCATTTCCTATTTCACAAACAGCCCAAGCCCAAACCCAAGTTTCATTTTCACACCACACACAAGTTTCAAAATCTGCAGTAAATTTTTTCACATTTTGAGCCCTCCTATTCTCCATTTTTCTTTTAAAATAATTAATTAATTTCTTTATTAATTTTATCATAGTACCTCCTCGCTCATTTCTTCAATTTGTGCCTCTTGTAAATTAACTGGCTCGATTTTATTTGTTTCAAGTTCAATTCCTAAATGTTCTAAAAATCTATTAAAACTGTCTTGACCTCTTGTATTATCACTTTCGTAAGTTAAGTCTCTTAACATTTCATCGTCTTTAACCTTTAGCCAAAAATCGTGAGCATTTGTTTTTTCAAGATATTTTTCTAATTTTTGATAATTTTGCATATTTTGGTATCTTTGCATTGTTTTTTTATAGTTATTAAAAAACAACTTTTCTTTTCTTATTTCTGCGTCTTTGTCATTATTTTCTAACAAACTTTTAGTTCTACTTTTTCTCTCTCCTTTTGTTATCTTTTTTATATCTCCACCAGTTGTGACTCTTTGTTTTTTCCATATACTTCTTAAATTTCTAAGTTCTGCTCTTGCTTGTTTTTCTTCGTCTGTGCGATAAGGTTTTGAAGCTTTATTTTCTGCTAAATTCATTCCAGCTAACTGATTTATTAAGTCTCTTTCCCTTCTTTCTGCGTTACGATTTACTTTATCATAATACCATTTAAGTACTTCCTCACCACTTTCAATTGTAACAACTTTTTGACTTGATTCTTTATTTAATGCTTTTAAATCGTTTATAGCTTCATTAAAACCTTGCCTTGACTGTATTTTATCCTTTAAATCTTTATAGCTAACTTGCTCTGGAAGTAATAAATTTTTATTTTCTTTTTCTAGCTTTTTGACTGTCCTATTAAATTCTGCAACTGCTCGTCCTAATTTGACATAGTCACTTTGTTTCCATCTAATTTCTGCCATAATTTCACCCCTATTTTTATATTTTAGTAGTGTAAATTTTCATTTGTAAGATTTAAGCTAGTGTGTATTACACTAGCTCGAATCCCAAAGCTTTATTGCTTGAGCCTTTTATTGCTCTATCTGTTATTTTAATGTCAAATCCATTTTCATTGATTCCGAACATTTGAATATAATTTGACATTTGAATTGAAAACATTTTACTAGCTGTAACATAGCTTTTTCCACTTTCATCAATTAATATTGTAACAAGTTTTATTTCTTTATCTTTTATTATTTCTCCAGTTTGTGAATCAATTTCTGGTTCTGCTAGTGGTTTTTCAATTCTTTTAATTAAAACTTCTTTTACTCTTATAAGTTCGTCTTTGCAGTCATTTAATTTATAATCACATTCGTTATTTTCTAAATTAAATATTTTCTTTTGGTCATTAATATTTGTAAAATATTGTTTTTTAACCTTTGTATTTTGTGCCATTGCACCAAATCCAGTAACACTCATTGCAGTTTCTTCAACTGTGTTTTCTCCTTCTAAAACTTCATTTTCCATTTCTTCATTTCTTAAATCTTTGTTTTCTTCCATAATAAAAACCTTCCTTCTCCTATTTTAGCATAGGTGCTTTAATTTTAATTTTTTGTTCAACTTCCCGCTAGTTTTATGTAACATAAAAGTTATTATTTCCCAACCACTTACAACCAAAATTTTTTAATTTACATTATATATTTCATCTCTTATTTCTACACTTTGTAAAATTCTTGCTTTATTTAATGAAATATGTTGAGATAAATAATATATTAAGTCACTAGCTCTCTTATTAACTTCTGCTATATCACCAGTAATTTGCATTCTATTAAGACAACCTTCTATCATTCTTCTATTTTCCTCTATTTCATTTATTCTGTTTTCTTGCATTATTTCACCTCACTTTCAAGTAATTTTAATTTTTTAGTTACTCTTGTAATTTCTTTATCTATTAAACTAATTATATATTCTATAAAATCTTCACAATTATTATCTATGCTAGGTAAACTCACAAATTCATTGGATATTTCTTCAATTTGTTTTAAATATCTTCTAGTTACCTTTATATCTTTCATTTTATCTTCTAAAAACATTTTTTCACTTCCTTATACAACTTATAACTTGTACTTTTCCATTTCCGTACATATTTGTAAATGTATTTACTGCGTCCATCTGCGTTAAGCCTTGCACAACTATTTTTCTTATTATTCCATCAATATAATATGTTATTTCGTACATTTATACCTCCTCTAGTTTATATATTTCTAATAGTTTCAAGTCTATTAAATGTTCAAACCTTCTTAATAACTCGTCTATAACTAGTCCTTGTATTAGTCCGGTTGGATATTTTATTTGTAAACCTTCTACTTTTTTATTATTTTTATTTTTTATAAATATTGTAAAATATACATAATATTCTTCCTCATTTACCATTATTTTATCTATTCTATATGTTTTCACTAATGCTTTTATTATTTCGTTTACCTTCTTCATTTGTTTTCCTCCTACTACTATATATTTTTATATTTTTTTCTTATTTCGTCTGCTACCCTCTTAATTGCGTCTTTTTTAGCTGTTCCTCGCCACAGATTAGATTTATTAATGTTTAAATCTCTACAAATTCCAGCTATCGTTATTTTGCTAAATTCTTTTATAAATTTTAAATCTTCATTTGTTTTTTCTTCCAATTCATCACCTTCTTTTTCTTTATTGTTTGAAACATTATAATTACAGAAAAGATTATTTCAATTGGTAGTAGTAGTAAATCTGCTAAAATTTCAAAGGGTAATGCAAATACTAAAGTGTCTAATAAATGCAAGTTCATATTTTGTTTATTATATACTTTGAAATAACTTTTCCATAAATAATATGTAAACATTAAATTAGTACCTCCTTCATTGTAATTTCATATAATATACCTGTTGTTTTTCTTGACCAGAATATATAAAATTTTCCGTCATTTTCATTTTTAAATAGTGCAGTGTATCCTTTTGATTTCATTTCGTCTGTAAGATTTTCTGTTGTTGACTTAAAGCCTAAATCTTCTATTATTTCATATAGCTCGTGAAATTTATTATTTTCGTAGTAGTATTTTTTTATTTTTCCATATTTCATTTATTATCTACCTCCATTAGTTCTTTTAATCTATCAATAGTATAATTTTGGCATTGTCTTTCTTCCTTAGATGTGTAAGTATAATTTTTTATTTCTTCTATTTTTTCTTTTATTTTGTCTTTGCTGATATAATATTCTTCTCTAATTTCCTCAATAGCAATTCTTCTATCTTCTTTCATTCCATCAATTATCAATTCTTTTTCATCTATCTTATATTGCAGTTTTTCGTTTCTCGCTTTTTCTTGCTCTAGTTCTTTTTGTAGTTTTTCTATTATAAATTCAAATTCACAAATTTTATTATTTTTTTCTCTAATATTTTCTTCTTGCTCATCATAAATTTCTTGCCAATTTTTATCAGCTTTTAAAACTCTATCAACTAGTTTTATAATTAAGCGTAAATCGCTTTGAGCTACATCAATTAATTCACAACCTTCGTTGCCGTTTAATCTAGCTTTTAAATATTCTATTGCTTCCTTTTCTTCCTCTCTCATCTCTAATCCTCCATTAATTCTTTTAAATCTTTAAAGAATAATTTATATTTTACATTTTCTTCATTTAATTTCCATAATTCATTGCTAAAATTTTGATTTTCTTCTATAAGAAATTTTATTGCTTTTTGATATTCTCCTCCAAAAGTCTTATTTTCAAAAAAGTCTTCCTCAAGCATTTGGTTAATATATTTTTTATAATATTCATATTTTGTCATTTATTCTCCTCCATTAATTCATCATTTTCTTTAAATTCTACCTTTTCTTACATCTTCTTTCACTTCCTTTCTTGTATTTTCTATTCTTAAATGTATTATTAGTATTCTGTTTTTAATTGTAAAATATTCTTTAGCTGTTATAAAACCATTTTCATAAAATTGTTCTAGCTTTTGCAAGTCTGAATATAATGTTTCCATTAGTTCACCTCTATTTTTTTAATTTATTTAAAATCTTCTTTTCACTATCTTTTGAAGATTTTATGCTATAAATTTCTAGTCCGATTTCTATTATAATTGCAATAGCTTCAATTATTATGAATGTTAGTTCTATTTTATCGAATGGTGTCATTGTTTCAACTCCTTTCTTAATTTATATTTTACACCTTTTAGGTTTAGTTGTCAATAGTTTTTTCAAAAAATTTTTAAATTTTTATTCATCATAAATTTCATTATCGTGACAATAATCATAAGCTATATCATCAAAAGCTAATTCTATTTTACTTATCACATCGTCTCTTATTTCTTCTACAATTTCATAAACTTGTTCTCTATTTTTTGGACTTTCTTCTTTCAATCTTTCAATAACATCTTCACAATATGATAAGTATATGTCTAATATATCCTCCATTTATTTCAACTCCCTTCCTAATTTCTAAATTTATTTTACACCTTTTTGGTGTAGTTGTCAATACTTTTTTCAAAAAATTTTTAAAAAAGTTGAAAAAATTTTTGTAATAGGTTATAATATAGATGGCGGATATATAAGATAAAATAAAGGTATTCTGGTTGTAGTGCCTTGACCACCGTGATGAGCGGTGCACTCCCAGTGTAGAGTGGTGACTTGCCTTTCTTCTTATATAATCTTGCCAAACTATTTTAAAAATGAGGTGAGTTTTTTGTATTACGATTATTCAAGAATTTTAAGTTACAATGCTTTTTTGAATTTCTTAATTGGTGAGCGTGGCGTTGGTAAAACATACGGTGCGTCTAAATTTGTTGTATCTCAATTTTTGAAAAAAGGTGAACAATTTGCTTATATTCGTAGATACAAAACTGAATTAAGACAAGCTGTACCTCAATTTTTTAGTTCTATTAATAATAATAATGAATTTGAAGGTCATATATTAAATACTAAAGGTAAGTTCTTTTATTGTGATGGTGAAGTTTGCGGACACGCTATGACTTTAGCTACTGCTCAAGATTTGAAAGGTACTAACTTTGACAAGGTTACTACTTTGATTTTTGACGAGTTTATTATTGAAACTGGTCAAAGAAAATCTTACCTAAACGACGAGGTTTTTACTTTTCTTAATTTACTTGAAACTATCGCGAGAATGCGTAATGTACGAGTATTGTTTCTTGGTAATGCTGTTACTATTACTAACCCATATTTTTTATATTTTGATTTGACTTTACCTTATAATAATGATATCAAGTTGTTTAAAAATGGCTTAATTTTGGTTCAATATATGAAAAATGAAGAATATCGAGAAGCAAAAAGAAAATCAAAGTTAGGTCAATTGACTGAGGGTACTTCTTATGGTAATTATGCAATTGAAAATAAGTTTGTTATGGATAATTGTACCTTCCTTGCAAAAAAGACTGGTTCGGCTAAATTTATTTTTGCTTTTAAGTACAAAGGTGAGGTTTTTGGTGTGTGGAATGATTACAACGAACGGAAGAGTTTATGTTTCTTATGATTATTTGGAAGATACTCCCTATATGTTCTCTTGCACTATGAAAGACCATTCCCCTAATATGATGTTCATTAATTCTGCTAAAAAATACGGTTGTTGGAAAAATTTCGTTGAGCATTATAACCTTGGTTTAGTATTTTATGAGAGTCAGAAAATTAAGAATGTATGCAATGAATTGATTAAATTGATGATTGTTAGAAGATAAAAAATAGAGAAGGTTTGACACTTCTCTATGAATACGGAATATAAAACGAACGATAAAAATCGAAAAGCTAATGCTTTTGACTTCTCCATTATAACACTCTTGTTTCGTTTTGTCAAGTACCGAACGCGAAAAACCACAAATTCTTGAAAC
>JAGCCP010000052.1 GCA_017651625.1 Candidatus Ruminimicrobiellum bubulum
AAAGGTGCAAAAAAATAAAAAATAGTGTCAAATATAAGTTGGAGGCTTAAAGATAATGGCAGAAAAGAAAGTTAGCTCATCAAAAAGAAAAATAAAATTTGCCGGCGGAATGGCAAGAGCATATATTCAGTCAACATTTAACAATACTATCGTTAGTATTACCGACGATAAAGGAAATACATTGGTTTGGGCATCAGCAGGCGGTTCAGGATTTAAAGGTGCAAAAAAAGGAACTCCGTTTGCGGCTCAAATGACAGCAGCAGCAGTAGGTAAAAAAGCTATGGATTGCGGCGTAAAACAAGTTTCAGTATTTGTTAACGGTCCTGGGCCGGGAAGAGAAACCGCAATCAGAGGACTTCAATCTTCGGGACTTATGATATCCGCAATTAAGGATGTTACACCGGTTCCTCATGATGGTTGCCGTCCACCAAAGCCAAGAAGAGTATAGTAGTTTTGTAATATAAAAAGGTAAAAATTATTCGGAGGATTTTAATAGATGGCTCGTTATATTGGTTCAGCCTGCAAACAATGCAGGGCAGAAAGAGAAAAATTATTTTTAAAAGGTGAAAGATGCTCTACAAAGTGTGCATTAGACAGAAAAAGAGGTAAAAATGCACCGGGACAACACGGAGCAAAGAAAGGTAAAATTTCCGATTACGGAAAACATTTGAGAGAAAAACAGAAAGCAAGAAGAGTATTCGGTTTGACCGAGCAACAATTTAAGAGATATTTCATCGTTGCAGAAAAGATGCCCGGTCTTACAAGTGATACATTGTTGAAACTTCTCGAAATGAGACTCGATAATGTTGTTTATAAATTAGGTCTTTCTTATTCAAGAAAGAATGCAAGACAAATGGTTATGCACGGATTAATTTGTGTTAACGGAAAGAAAATAGATGTTCCAAGATATCAAGTTAAAAAAGACGATGTTATAACAGTAAAAGCAAGTTATAAAGATAATGTTAATTTGAAGAAACTTATGGAAAACCCGGTAGCAGTTCCGAGTTGGTTAACATTTGATAAAAATGCTATTGAAGGCAAAGTTGTTAATGAACCTTTAAAGGAAGATTTTTCACATCCTATAAATGGTCAGTTGATTGTAGAATTCTATTCAAAATAAAAAATAACCGCTTGAAAAACAGTGAGTTAAAATGGAGTAATATAGCATGAAAATGCCAGATTTAGAAAAATTAAAGAAATTACAATTAGAAGAAAAAACAGCTACAAAAACTTTTGGAAGATTTATTGCTCAGCCTTTTGACAGAGGTTACGGTAATACAATCGGTAACTCTTTAAGAAGAATATTGCTTTCAAGTATTGAAGGTGCGGCTATAACTTCTGTTACAATAAAAGGTGCAGATCACGAATATGCTGTTCTTAAAGGTGTTAGAGAAGATGCTTTACAAATAGTTCTTAATCTTAAGAAAATCAGAGTTAAATTAAATTCTGACGGTCCTGAAAAAATTTACTTAAAAGTAAATAAAGGCGGACAAGTTACGGCTGCAGATATCGAAAAAAATGCTTCCGTAGAGATTATGAATCCCGAACAGGAAATTGCTAACATTGATGCGGGAACAACTTTGGAAATGGAAATGGAAGTTTCTAAAGGCAGAGGATATGTTAGAGCAGAATCTATAAAAGAACACAAATACGCAGCAAATACGATTGTTATGGATGCTTTATTTTCTCCTATAACAAAAGTAAATTATCAGGTTGAAAACACCAGAGTTGGTCAAGATTTAAATTATGACAGACTCGTTATGGAAATATGGACAGACGGTTCTATTACACCGCAAGATGCTTTAATAGAATCTGCAAAAATTTTAAGAAATACTCTTACAATTTTCACGGGTGAAGCTTCCGTTGCTGACGATGCACAACAAGAAGCTGTAGCAGCAGAACAACCAAAACAGGAAGATAAAACTGAAGAATTGAAAGCTCAACCGATCAGCATATTGGATTTAACAACAAGAGCTTCAAATAGTTTGAAAAATGCAGAAATAGAAACAATAGGACAGCTTATTTCTTATTCCGAAGTTGATTTGATGGAATTCGATAAGTTCGGAAAAACTTCATTGAAAGAAATTAAAGAAAAATTGTCGGCAATCGGCTTGTCTTTGAAGGAGCAATTATAATGATAAAAAATCATAACACAAGAAAATTAGCAGTTACACCATCACATAAAAGAGCTATGATGAGAAATATGACAACATCTTTGTTCTTGCATGAGAAAGTTACAACAACCGTTCCGAGAGCAAAAGAAGTTGTCAGATATGCGGAAAAGCTCATAACAAAAGCTAAAGCAGCAGATTTGAACGCTAAGAAAGCTTTACATTCCGAAATAACGGATAAAGAAGTTGTTAAGAAAGTTTTCGAAGTTTTGGTTCCGAGATATAAAGAAAGAAACGGCGGATACACACAGATATTTAAGCTCGGATTAAGAAGAGGCGATGCTGCAGAAATGGCAGTAGTTAAATTGGTTATATAATTAAAATAATCGAAAATATAACAGGCACTTTACTATTATCGGTAGAGTGCCTGTTTTTTTTATAAAAATCTTATAGAAATAAATTGAAAAATATACTATAATTATGTCGTTATACATATACACTATTTTTATGCAAATATTTATAAATAATTTGGAGGATTAATGAATTTAAAAAAACTTATTGTTTTTTTAGTTTTGGGTCTTTTTTGTATTCCGACGGGTTTTGTTTTTTCAGAAGAAATTTTGGAAATTGACGAAGGTAAAAATTTAAAATTTAATTTTAAGGGCGAAAATACTTGGTACGACGATACACAGGTATACGATATTGTAAATATCGGTGCGGGAACAAAAGTTATTCTCTATAGTGAATGGGAGTATATGTTTGAAGGTCAAAGCGGAAACGAATATACTTATGCTAACGCGGAAAATTTAGCAACATTGCCGATTCAAACGGATGGTACAATAATTTTAAATTCGGGTAGTGAATTATCTATAAGAAACGAGTATAGCTTAGTGGATCAGTTGTATGATGTTTCTTTGCAATACAAACAAGATCCGGATGATGAAGAAGATATTGATATTTCTTCAGTGTCTTATAATAGGGGAAAATTCAAATATAAAGGAGATAAAAAAAATTATGAAAACAGAGTAACGATTTCTACTGTTCCGTTCACCGAAACTTCATTGTTTACGGGCAATATAGTTTTTGAAGACGGAGATGCCGATACAGTTCTGACTTTCAGAAAAGTTTCCGATGTTACAAGTGAAGATTTTATTCTTCCTGAAGCGAAAGAAGGAGATACAATTACGGAAGTAGAGGATCTTGTTACTTTGAATGATGAAAATAATATCGTTCATATGAGTAATAATTTTATAATAAATTCCAATAGAGCGGTATTTAATGTTGAAGGAGGCGGCGCAGATAGCAGCGGTAAAGTTTCCAAAAGATTTGTTTATCTTACTGATAGTGTGTTGTCCGGTAGCGGAACCTTTGTAAAACAAGGTAAAGGTAGTATATCTTTAGATGTTGCCGACGCAAAGGATTTAACAGGTGCTAATTCGGGCGGTTTAGGTTGGTCGATAGAAGAAGGTTTGCTTTCAGCTGACTTTCAATTCAATTTAGGAAATTCAGATATATATATAGATAACGGCGGAACATTAGGCCTTTCTTCCGTGCTTATGTTTATAAAATTAGACCCTTCGGATATTGTTGCTCAAATGAAAGGTGAAAGTGAGACTCCGTTAGAGACCAATTTGTTCAGTAATGATATATTGAGTTCAAACGGATCAATATCCATATCCGCAACTTCTCAGGTAGAGCTTAACGGCCAACTAAAATCCGAAGAGGGAAAAGATGCTCTAGGTATAAATTTTGTTCATGATTCATTATTAAAATTGTCGAAACAAGAGGATAAGGAAGCTAATAATATAAAACATTTTAATATATTTTTCGGAAACAAAGATTTGGGTGGCGGAGAATCCAATTATTTATTGACGGATGTTGATTGTTTGGCAGACGAATCGGTAACGGCTACTAATGGTATTACGGAAGATTGTATAGAAAAAGAAACAGCTTTCTTTGAACTTGTACTGAAAGAAGAAAATGATAAAGAATATTCTGGTTCATTAAAAGGTGAGATGTATTTGCGTAAATTGGGTACCGGAACCGTAACTCTCTCGGGAAATAATACATTTACTGAAGGTACTTATATTTCGGAAGGCGGTTTAATGCTTGCAACCTCGGAAGCATTGGGAACGGGAAAAATAATGTTTGATGGCAGTTCCACTACTACTTATGCTTCACTCGGTGTATCAAAAGGCGGAAATATAGATTTATCAAATAATATACACGTTAAAAAAGGTGCTATTTTGGATGTTGCCGACGGTCAAAACTTATATTTAAAAGGCGATTTGGTTCGTTACGATGCAAGACCGGGGTGCGAAGCTGAATTTATTAAAAACGGTTTAGGTAATGCAATAATAGCCGAAGTTGAAGGTGTAGATAAGCAAGTAAATATTTCCTCTTTTAGTATTACCGAAGGCGGATTTATTTTGGATAAAGGTGTAAATTTGGATTCTTATTTTTCTTTGGACGGACAGCAAGCTTTCTTGGAAATCAGAGAAAATGCGGCAGTAAAAAATAATATGATTGATATTAAGAACGGAGACTTAATAATATTCAACGATAAATGTATTTCTTCGGCAACAGCTGTAAGTTTCTATAATACACTTGAATCTACGGAATCTTTTTCTAAATTCCATATTTTGAGTGATGCTGTTTTATCAAACGAAACTATTGAAGTAAGCTCTATAACCATTGCTAAAAACATAGAGTTTGTTGTAGGTTCAACAACTACAGCACAAGCAGAATCAGATGATACTGCATCGGATACAGCAGTAGTTACGGCGCAGATGAATATATTTGATTTTCAATCCGGAGCGGATACTGTAATAGTGAAATCCGGAGACGGAAAATTTGTTGCTGACGGAAATGGTGATTTTGCTTTAGATAGCTTATATGTAAACGGAGGCGAATTCA
The DNA here is from genome assembly GCA_017651625.1 of Candidatus Ruminimicrobiellum bubulum. GTDB lineage: Bacteria > Elusimicrobiota > Endomicrobiia > Endomicrobiales > Endomicrobiaceae > Ruminimicrobiellum > Ruminimicrobiellum bubulum. Next base: position 5,028 of record JAGCCP010000052.1, read on the forward strand.
GAATAGAAAATACGACTATGACTGCTTCCGGTGAAACTTTAATAGATAAGGGTGGAATTTTTTCTGTAAGCAGTACTTCTCATTTTACAACTACTGCGGCTGACAAGAAAATAACGGTATTAGACGGCGGTATAGGTATTTATAATGAGAATAGTATAGATGAAAATGTAGCATTTGTGTTTTTGGGAACTGATTCGGTAAATCTTTCGAAATTGATTATAGAATCTTCAGGTGTTGTAATAGCAAACGACATTAGTGTTAAAGCAGGTCTTGAAATACAGAATTACGACAGCTTTACTTTCAGAGGAAATAAAATAACCTTTGATGATGATTATGACGGTATATTGGCAAAGTCCGGTGCCGGAACAATGACAATAGATACTGCAGATTTTAGAATTAAAGAGTTAAGATCTTTGGAAGGAAACTTGCTTGTTAACTCGGATATAAATGTTTCTACTATTTCGATACGTGGTGAAGGAGCTTTACTATCTTTTGACGGCCTAAATAAAAAGATAAATGCGAAAATAACAGAAATGTTGTTATTGGAAAACGACGGAATATTATCAATTTCTACCGCTACCGTGGATGTGAAAACTCTTGATTTAACATCGTCACATGTTATTATTAATAAAGATTCGAGTTTGAATACAACCAATGCTAATTTTAATTATTCAGACATAAATCTTATGGATGCATCATCTGTTATTAGTGCCACGGGAGAAATTTATTTAATGAATGAGTCTTCCGTTTTCGGATACGGAAAACTTGATGCTATAGTTAATGTAGGAAATGATTCGAATATATATGTCGGTTCACATAAAACTACCGGAGAAAACTTGAAAGTAAAGGATATTACTTTTGAATCCGGTTCAAATCTGTATATAGATATAGATGACGAAACCGGTACCAGTGATAAGTTAGAAGTTCTTGGAGATATAACCGTTCAGAAAAATGTTACGTTACAAGTCAATTTTATTGGAGATGACGAGGATGCAGATGGAGCATCAAGTATTAATTTTGCAAATGACAGTTCTTCGGACAAGGTAAAAGAATTTGAGATTTTAACTTTCAATGGCAATTACAATTTTGCAAATCCTACAAATGAAATTTTCAATATAATTTTAAGTGACAGAAGCCTTAGTGCAACTACTTCCTTAGTAGGAAACTCTATTTTCTTACAAATAGTACAGGCTTGGGGGGATTTATATAGTATTCCGGGAGCCACGAAAAATCAACAAGAAATGATTGATTTGTTTAACGGATTAACAGCTGATGATGTTGAAGCTATGAGACCGCTTATAGATACAATACGCGGGTACTATACTACTTATGTGAATACGGGGGATAAATCTGTATTCCTTAATGCTCTTCAAGATTTGTCGGGTATATTCTATGCAAACTCTTTTATGACAAGCGCAATGCTTTCCAAGGCAAACATACTCTATAACAGATTAAACGAAAATTCCGACGAAAGAGAAGAGGATAACAGAGTTTGGGCTCAAATTTATACAAACAATTTCAGTGTTTCCGAAAAAGATGAAAATCCGGAATTTAAAAATAGTATATATGGTATTATAGCAGGTTACGATACGATTCAAGATGAATCTTTAACATTCGGTGTTGCAGGTTTTTACGGACAAGGCGAATTGAAACAATTGGATGACAAAGCAGACTTTATTGATGCCGGTATAAATGTTTACGGAGATTATAAAGTTAATGAGAAAATAGATGTTAAAGGATTGATAGGCTACTCCATGCAAGATTATGATACAACAAGAAAGTTAAGATTCAACAAACAAGAAATAACATCTAAGTATGCTACCAATACAATAAACCTTGATTTGGAAGCGGCATACAAATTCAATCTTGGTGAAAGATTTTTATTAAAACCGCTCGTAGGTGCAAATTGTGCAATAGTTTCGAACGGAGATATTGAAGAAGACGGAGACAGTATACAAAGATTAAAGATAAAGAAAGATACACATTCAAGAGCTGAAGCAAGAGTAGGTGCGGGATTACAGAGTATTTCGGATTCACCGTTTAACTGGCATGTATCCGCAGCTATTAAGCATATTATTTCGGGAAGTAAATTTACAACAAAGAGTTCCTTTATTGATGCTCCGGGATATGAATTTGAAATAGAAAGTACAGAAGTTGCCGGTACATCTTTCTCCGGTCTTTTCGGTTGTTCTTATGATATAAATGAAAATATTAATATTTCGTTGGATATCAATGCCGATGCAGGTGCCGTATCGCAGTTTGGCGGAAATATCGGCGCATCTTATAAATGGTAATTTTAAAAAAATATAAAAGGCCTATGACTAAAATCATAGGCCTTTTTATTTTAGATTAGGGATAAAAAACATGATAAAAACAAACGCAATGAGAATATTAGATAAAAATAATGCGGAATATAAAACTTATTCTTACGACAGTTCTAAAGCAATAAGCGGTGTAGAGGTTGCGCAATCGTTAAATCAAAATCCGGCATATGTTTTTAAAACGCTTGTAACGGTTGCAAAATCTAAAAATCATTATGTGTTTTTAGTCCCGGTAGCAAAAGAACTCGATTTAAAGAAAGCGGCATTATCGGTAGGAGAAAAGTCCGTGGAAATGCTTAAACAAAAAGATTTGTTTAATTTAACAGGATATGTTCACGGAGGATGTTCTCCGCTTGGTATGAAAAAGTTGTTTGCTACCGTGATAGATATTTCCGCACAAAACAATCCAATAATTATCTTCAGTGCGGGTAAAATAGGATATCAAATAGAAATAACTATTACAGAACTTCAAAAGGCTATAGAATTCAAACTAGCCGATATTATAATGTAACAAAACAGTGTAACTTTTTTATTTCCAGTTTTGTCTTAATTGTGTACTTGAAAAAAGTTTCAAAGGGGGACCAAAATGAGAAATTTAAAAATTACAAAAATTTTGTTAAGTTTAATGTTAATGTTTGGACTTACAACTTCAGGCTTTGCTGCAGGGCATAGCAGTAAACCCAATAAACCGGATAATAAACCTAAAATCGAAAAGAAAGTACAGGGACCGGCTCATAAAGATGGTCATAAGAAAGATGTGAAAGTGGTAAAAGTTTATAAAGAACCTCACCACAAACCTCACCATAAACCTCATCACAAACCTCATCACGACAAAGTTGTTTATTATTCCTATAACAATACTAACGATGTTGCATTACAATGCTTAGGAACGGGGCTTTGTTTAGCTGTTTTGGCTGCGGCACTTAGCAACTAAACTTCTTCAAGCTCATAAAAAAATAGCTCATGTTGTTATAACATGAGCTATTTTTTATTTACAAATATTTTTTCCTGTTAAGCTGCAGGCTGTTCTTGTTCTGTTGATTGATTTGCGGTTTGTGAACTTTGCATAACTTTATCTACTTTAAAAGTCTTTAAAATTTCAATGTCAGCTTCTTTTACCAAAGCTTGTGTAGCTTGAGCTATTATACTTTCAGCTCTTTTTGTGTTTATATATTGTTCAAGTTGTGCTTGAACAGGTTCAAAAGCAAATTTTTGTTCTGCTGTTTGTTCAAGAACGTTCATAATAAAATATCCTTGAGCAGTGTTTGGATTCTGTGCATCATCAACAAATATTTCAAAAACTTTGCTCACATCGCCGGGTTTAAGTGCAAAAGCTTTATCTGTTAATTCCAACGGTTTCATACCTTTAAATACATTCATTTTTGAAAAATAAATTCTTGCACCTTCTTGTTGAGAATATTTTTGTGCAACTTCCAAAAAATTAGATTCGCCCTTAATTTCTTTTCTTATTGTATCTGCAATTTGTTTTCTTTGAGCAAGTTCTTCTTTTGTCATATTTTTGTCAGCATATATCAAAAGAAGATCAAATTGGGCTTTAGGTGCAAGAGCCGGCTTTAATTGTCTTGCAACTATTTCGGATTCTTCATATCTGCCCTGAGTTTTCAATTCTTCTATTTTCTTTTGATTATTGTTATAAACAGCCGAAACATTATCAAAGAAAGTTTTAACATCTTCTTGGCTTACCGGTTTTAAGTTTGTTGTAATAAGAGCTTTTTTATATTTTTCAACCATAAGGTCTTTTTTTATGTTTTCAATTAAGTTTTGACCTTTAGTTGCTTCTTTAAATGCAGCTTCTTGCTCTTCCGGAGTTAATTCTTTACCTTCCGCATTAACTTTAAAGTTTTCTTTTATTCTTGCAATTACGTTATCTACTTCTTCTTGTGTAGCTTCTATTTTTGAATTTTTTGCCTGCTGGAAAAAGAGTTCCCTTATTATCATATCGTTAAGAACCCTTTTACCTAAAATATCTCTGGCAAAAGGTTCTTTTAAACTTTGGGGATTTTGAGAATTTACAAATCTTACTGCACTTTCAAGTGCTTTGGTAAATTCCGCTTCAGATATTTCTGATCCGTTTACTAATGCAACTACAGACTGTTTTTGTTCTTTTGCACAACCGAACATAAACATGCTTACAAACAACAATGCTGATACAACTAATTTTTTCATGACTTTTTACACCTTTCCTTTTTTATTTTTAGCAATAATTATACAAAACTAATTTTAAAATTTAAATACCCGATTAATTTGTGACGGTTTCCGTAGAGGTTGTTATCGTATTTGTATCTATATTAGTATCGATAATATTTTCAGCGCCTGTTGAATTTTCCGTATCTGTCGGAGTTTCCGGTTCAGGTATTTCATTTCCGTTTTCATCATGTTTTTTCAATCCCAACAATTTTGTAAAACCGGATTTTAACGTATCCGATACGGCATTTTTCATTAAAACATCTCCTACAAGAGTTGTAACACTTCCCAACAAACTTAATGAACCGCTCGGTTCTTCCATAGTTCCGCCGATTTTCATAGTTAATGGCATTATTCCGTCATCTTCATGTCTGCCGGGTGCTGCATTTACGGTCATCTTTAATAAGTCGTCTTTAAAATTCATTTCACCGGTAACTTTAAAAGATAAAAGATTCGATACGAAAGAACATTTATCCAAAACCCCTTTACCGTCTTCAAAATTTATTGAAGTTATAAATGAAAGGAAATCTATTTTCCCGTCCAGTTTTTTGCTTTGTTCCTCTGCATGTTCCTCTGTCATTTCAGTAATGTTTTCTTCTTCTTTATCTGAAGAAAGAAGAGCGCTTCCTATATTACCTAAAATTTCTAAGACATTTAAAGCATTTATTACATCACTTACTATTTTTAAAGACATGAACATTACTTTTACAACCGTATTTGCTTCGGTTAATTTATAAATATCTTTAATAGTTCCGTTGTCTGTTGTTAAACTTAATGTACCTACAACATTATTCATTTCGGATGTTACTTTTTTCATATCCATTTTAAAGTTTATATCTTTACCCATAAAATATGGAACATCCATATCTTTTACACTTGCCGAGATAAGAATATCTAACGGAGGTAAAGAAGATTCTTCTTGTTCTTCTTTCTTGCCATCTGCTTTTTCTACTTCTTGTTCAGTCTTCTTTTCTTCTTCTTCTTTGGCTTTCTCTTCTTCGTAACCTTTAGCCATTTTTCCGTAAAATCTGTCTGCAGTAAAGTTTGCTTTTATTGTTCCCTTATCTTTTCCTATGACATAAGAAGCGGAACTTTTAAACGGATATTTGTTTAATTTACCCGTAAGAGAGGGAATTTTTATATCGTTTATGTTGTTAATATTTACTTGTGAATTTATTTCCGTAAAGTTTCCGAGTTGCGGTGTGAAAGCGGAAATATCAACTAAAGAGACATTTCCCGATAATACCGATTCTTTGTGTGTTATGTTGAGGTTAGCCTTAATGGTTCCCGTAGGATTATACGGATTTATTAATTTTGTAACATCATGTATTTTATCCAATATAAAGTTGATAATAACATCTATGTCATATTCAACTTCCTCTTTTCCGTAATTTAAGTTTCCGGTTGCATTTAAAGTTGAATCTAAAACATTCATATTTAACTTTTCGAAAGTTATTAAACTATTATCCAAGTTTATATTTGTTGATGTTTGAAGTTCTATTTTAGGTATTTTAAATTCCGGCATTTCCGCAATTTCGGATAAACTTTCTGAAGATAAATTTAAAAGTTTAATTAATATATCTATCTTTGGATTAGTAAAATCGGAAACGGTACCTTTTGTCGTCATAACCATATCTTTTAATCTAAAAACAAGAGATACTATTTTAACTTCTGCAGTTGTTAAGTCCATTTCATTTAAACTTGCACTGGCACTTAGTGCAGCCTCTAAAGATTTTATTTCCATATCAGAAGTTTTTAGGTATATATCTGTGAAGAAATCAATTTTAAAAGAGTTGTCAAACTTAAAACTTTTCATGTCAAAAGTTGTTCTTGATAATGTAACCGTCAAATCCGATTGTTCATCTATATATGTTATGTTACAATTATGTAATTGTGTACTATTTAATAAAAGATCTAAGGGGTTAACTTTTTCTTCTTCGTTTGTCGTTTCTTCTTTTTGTTCTTCTTCCGGATTATCTTTAAACATGGGAGATTCAAATATAGGATCGAAATTGAATTTTCCTTGTTTATCTTTAACGATAACGATATCCATGTTTTCAATTGTTATTCTGTTAACTTTAAGTTGTCCCTTTAACAATTTAATAAGAGAAAAGTGTATATATAGGGAATCCATTTTAGCTATATTTTGATTTTCAATATCAAGTTCGACATTTTTTACATGGAAATCAAATATACTTGCCGAAATAGAACCTATTTTAACATCTGCCAAAGTTTGTTCGTGTATAGTGTTTATGATTTTATTTTTTACGGATTCTAACGGAGCAAAATAAACAAGTGCGAAATGTAATGCTGCAATAGCCAAAAATAAGAAAGCTAAAATACAAATAAAAATTTTTGTTAACAATTTAATTTTTTTCATTTTAAGCCTCTACATACAACAAAGTGAATCATTAGATTTTTGATTATACAAAAAAAAGAAATAATTAAACAGTAAAAATTTGTATAGCAAATTTTGAGGTATTGAAGTATAGAAGGCTGGAAGTATAGAAACGACAACAGCAAGGAAAAACGGCTTTTGTTGTTTCCATACATCTGTTTATCCATGCATCCATACTTCCATGCATCCATACCTCAACAATCACTTTGTGGTTTTTGTTGACAATCGACTATAAAAAAGTATAAAATCTATTGATATTTTATATTGATAAATCAAACGAAAATGAAATACGTTGTATCTGTAGTCGTGTTATTATTTTCAATAATAGTTCATGAGGTAGCCCATGGTTTTGTTGCGTATAAAAGAGGAGACTCTACGGCAAAATTGTTGGGACGTCTCACGTTGAACCCTATACCGCATATAGATATATTGGGTTCGATAATTCTTCCTGCGTTTTTGATGTTGGTGGGAGCACCTGTTTTCGGTTGGGCAAAGCCTGTTCCGATTAATATGTACAATTTAAAAAATCCGAAACAGGACATGATTTTTGTTTCTTTGGCAGGTGTAACGGCAAACTTTTTACTTGCGGTAATTGCAGGTGCAATAATGTTTCTAATAAGAGCTTTTTTTGCCGATGTTTCGGTAATGGCTTCCATATATTTCATATTGCAGTATGTCATAGTTATAAATATAGTTCTTATGTTGTTCAACCTAATACCGATACCGCCGTTAGACGGTTCAAGAGTTGTATTCTTTTTATTGCCGAGAGATTTGGCACAAAAGTATGCAAGAATTGAACGATATGGATTTTTAATAATATTGGTATTACTTGCAACAAATATTTTGTGGAAAATAATTGCTCCCGCGGCAAACTTTTTAATAAAGTTGTTAAGCGGAGCGATGTAATAAGGATTTTACAATGGCAAACAAAAGAGTTTTGTCGGCAATGAGACCGACGGGAAGATTACATTTAGGTCACTATTTCGGTGCTTTACAAAATTGGATTAAAATTCAACAGGATTTTGAATGCTTTTATGCAGTAGCGGATTTGCATGCTTTAACGAGTAACTATGCCGATACATCAAAAATAAAAGACGATTCTATCGATATGGTTATCGATTGGTTAACTGTAGGAATAGATCCTCAAAAAGCGGTAATATTCAGACAATCGGAAGTTAAAGAACATGCGGAATTATTTTTGATATTGTCTATGATAACTCCGTTAGGTTGGTTACAGAGATGCCCGACGTATAAAGAACAATTAAAAGAAATTCAAAATAAAGATTTGAACAATTACGGATTTTTAGGATATCCTGTTTTAATGGCATCTGATATTTTGTTGTATAAAGCACAAAACGTTCCGGTAGGAGAAGATCAACTTGCACATTTGGAAATGACAAGAGAAATAGCAAGAAGGTTCAACAATTTCTATGGTGAAGTTTTGTTGGAACCGCAAGCTTTGCTTACAAAAGCTGCAAAAGTTCCCGGACTTGATAAACGAAAAATGTCAAAATCTTACGGGAACTCAATTCTTATAGCAGAAACCGAAGACGAACTTGCAAAAAAAGTTAAAACGATGTATACAGATCCGTTAAGAATAAAAGCTACCGACGAAGGTCATCCCGAAGGTTGTGTAGTGTTTGCTTTCCACGAACTTTTTAATAAAAACAGCGAAACAAGAAAGCAGGAATGTAAACAAGGTTGTATAGGTTGTGTAAAATGTAAAAAAGAATTGACCGCTTTAATGTGCGAATTCTCTAAACCGTTAGTAGAAAAAAGGAATGAACTGTTAAAAGATAAAGCTTATATAGAAAAAATATTGGCTGAAGGTAAAGAAAAAGCAAGGTTTGAAGCAAATAAAACAATGCAAGAAGTAAAAAAAGCAGTGAAAATTTAGGAATATATTATGGAATATGATGTACATTTAGACACTTTTGAAGGTCCGTTAGATCTTCTTCTACATTTGGTTAGAAAAACCGATCTTGAAATACAAGAAATTCAGGTGTCGGAAATAACGACCGAATATTTGGCATATCTTGATACAATAAAACAAAATTTGGATCTTGATACTGCCGGAGATTTTCTTGTTATGGCATCTACTCTTATGCAGATAAAAGCAAAAATGTTACATCCCGACAACGAAAAAGATAAAGAAGATGCAGATATAGAACTCGATAAAATAAAAGAAAGATTACTTGAATATCAAAAATATAAAGAAGTTTCAAAACTTTTGTCTAATAAAGAGCAAGAATATTCTCAAACTTATTACAGGCCGGAACCGATAATTCCCGAGCAGGAATACGAAATAGATGCAACGATTTACGATTTGGTAAAAAGTTTTCAAAATGCATTAAGAACGTTACCGGAAGAAGTTAGAGAAATAATGTATAAAGAAATTCCCATAGAAACAAAAATTAGGGAAATTCTCGATATTCTAGAGGGGAAACAATATCTTACGTTTAGTGAAATAGCAAAAATTCAAACTTCAAGATCTGCAATGGTTGTATGTTTTATGGCAATTTTGGAGTTGGTAAAAAACAAACAAGTTGTTGCAAAACAATCGCAACTTTTTGAAGATATAAGAATTTACAGAGTGTATAACGACGAAGAAGATGAAAGTATAGTAAAAGAAACAAGAGATGAATTAAGTTTGGAAATAGAAAAAAACATACCGGAACAAATTATCGAAGAGAAAAAACACGAACAAATCGATGACTACTTTGAATTGGAATCGGAACCGGTAAATTCACAAAATAAGAATATAGAGGTACCAGATGGAAATTAATGATATAAAAAAAATAATTGAAGCTTTACTTTTTGTTTCGGATAAACCTTTACTTAACAGGGAAATAAAGGCTGTTATAAAAGAAGATTTGCCCGAGAATGTAAAAATTGAAGATATAATGCAAGAAATGCAACAAGAATATGTTCAACTTAACAGAGCTTACGAACTTAAGTTTGTTGCCGACGGTTGGACGTTTGCTACAAAGCCCGAATATTCCAATTGGATAAAAAAACTTCTTAAAGAAAAAACAATATTGAAACTTTCACCATCCGCAATGGAAGTTCTTGCAATAATTGCATATAAGCAGCCTATTACAAGAGCCGAAATTGATAATGTTAGAGGTGTGGATTCCGGTGGAGTTATAGATACTTTAACAGACAGAAAATTTATAAAAATCGTAGGAAGGAAAGAAACTTTGGGAAGACCGTTATTGTACGGGACAACACAAGAATTTTTAAGACATTTCGGTTTAAGCCATTTAAGTGAACTTCCCGTTATTGAAGCAGCAAAAGATGTTTTACCGGACCAGCAAGAAGCAGTTCAGGAACTTCCGTTTGATAATCAAGAAAACAGTGAATTACCGGTTGCCGATAATACAACTAATAGTACAAATGAACAGCAAACTGTTACCGAAGAAAATGCGGTTGTTGAAACAGGTTCGGATAATAATTCGGATAATAACGCAGAAACAACTGTTGATAATGTTGAAACTCAAAATTCGGTTGAAGAACAAAATAGTACTGAAAAATAAACAAGTTTTATAAAAAAAATATTGTTTTTGTAAAATTAATATGTTATAATTTTCACTATAGTGTTTAGTATTGTAAATAGTTACATTGTTACAAAAGGGGACATTGATGGCAGATAACAATCAGTCTGTTTCTAATAAGAACGAGTTGCAGTTAGGCCTTTTTATCAACAATCAGTATGTTGCAGTAAAAAAAATCGGTGTCGGCGGATTTGGTATTGTTTGGCAGGCATACGATTTCAGTTTAAGAAATTTTATAGCAATAAAAGAACTCCTTCCGGAATATGCACAACCCAAATTTGTTGAGATGTTTTACAAAGAAGCATTAATAGCCAAAAACATTATACACGATAACATTGTTAGAGTTCAGCATTTTTGGCAGGGAAGCAATGGTTCGTATTACGTTGTTCTTGATTACGTTAGAGGTGTTGACCTTGAAAACTTAATTAAGAGATGTAACGAGATGAACACAAAGATTCCGTGGCAATTATCTACGTTTATCTGTATGAGTGTGTTAAAAGCTATTGATTATGCTAACAGAATTGCAAGAGATTCGATTACCGGTAATGCATACGGGATAGTTTACAGAGATATTTCTCCGGGAAACGTTTTGTTATCTTTTGATGGAAATATAAAATTAAGTGATTTCGGTATTGCAAAAACAGCAGATGAAATAAAAGATTCTATTCCGGAAAAAGTTATTACCGGAAAATATCCTTACATGTCGCCTGAACAAATACAGGGCTTACCGGATATAGATCATAGAACGGATATCTTTTCCGTAGCTTTGCTATTTTCGGAAATGTTGACCGGCCAAAGGTTGTATCAAGGAACAAACGACGAAATAAAAGCTCAAGTTTTGAATAAAAAGTTTGATCCTGCGGAATTAAAGTTAGATCCGAGTGTTCCTGCAGAAATAGGTGATATCATTGCAAAAGCTCTCGAAAAAGACAGAGATAACAGATACGACAGAGCTATTGAAATGTACAGAGATATAAGAAGAGTTTTGAAAGGTGTTGAAACAGATGAACTTTCCGTAGAATTGTCCGACTTTATATTGAAAATGATGAGAGAGGCTGTTGCAGGTTCTGAAAAACTTATAGAAAAAGTAAAAACTTTAACCGTTCAAGAAGTTGGACAAACTCAGGGAATAAGAAAAATTAATTGTCAAGATTTTATAGTAGGACAAACAAAAAATCTTGGTGGAGTTGTTGCCGGCGGAGCAGTTGCGGCAGGTGCTGCAGGTGTTGCCGCTCAAGCAGGTGGCAGTAGAATAGTAACACAGCAGATGACGGCTGCACAAGCTCAAGCTCAGGCACAAGCACAGGCTCAAGCAGCAGCAAATGCGGCAAGACAGGTTCCTAAAGGTGAAGAAAAAGGTAAGACCGTTTTTGAAGAAGTAGGTGACTGGCTTTTCAATAAATTTGATGAAATGAAAAAGAGCTTATTGAGAATATTGATTGCTATTCTTTTAGCTCTTTTAATTTTTGGAATTTTAGATATTTTCTTATTACAATTAACTCCGTTCGGTAAGAACATATATTCAAGATTGTATCCGCCGGATGTAGTTATAACAACGGTTCCTGCGGGTGCTGTTGTAAGTATGAAGACAAAAGAAGGTGAAGTAGTTTTAAATAATGTTTCTTCGGCAAATCCTATACCTGTAAGAAAGGTGTTGCCTAAAACTTATATTGTAACTGCAATCAAGGAAGGATTTAAACCTGTTCAGAGAGTTGTTCAAATAGAACAAAGCGATAAAGGTAAGAAAGTAAGAAAAGAAAAAATAGAAATAATGTTCGACTTCTTGTTGAATGTTGATTCCGAACCGAGAGGTGCAAGTGTTTATATCGATGGTAACAAGTTTGGTGTAACACCTTGCAAAGCACAATTATTGGCGGGTGCTCATACGGTAAAACTTATGCTTGAAGGTTTCGATAATTTAGGATACGATTCGGCTTCCGGCGGTAAGGAAGGTCAATGCGATATCGACTTTACAAAGAGCATAATAGAAGAAATGTTCTCCGGAGTTGATAGAAGATTCTGGAACTGCGAACTTAAAAATATAGAAGGTGAAAATATATTCAGTGTAACAGGTTCGTTATTTAAGAAAGTAAAAATAGATTCCGAACCTAAAGGTATGATGGTTCATGTTCAGGGAGAAAGTCAGCCTAGAGGAGATACTCCTTTGAACACATTGTTTAAAGTTGGTGATTATAAGATAAGATTCTTGGATCCGAGTGCAAAGTATGGTGAAGCCATGAAAGACTTGGAAGTAAATAAAGAATCAAAAACAGACTTATTCGTAAAAATGAATAAGATTGTTTCTTTCAAAGTGAAATCTAAAGATAGTCCTAACGATACATTCTTAACTAAGGTCACGATTTCAAATAACGATATAGAAATTACAAAAGATATTTCTACATCCAAACCTATAAGAATTCCGTTGCCTGTGGCGGTTTACAATGTAACTTTCCACGGAGATAGCGAATACAAACCTTGCAAGTTGTACAACGTAGATATAAACAATACAAGTGCGGTTGTAGGAGAATTGGAATACTTAAAAGTAGCTTTGGCTTTAAAAGCTACAGACAGTAAAACCGCAAATCCTTTATCGGGTGCATATGTATGGCTCAATAAGAAGATGATAGGAAAAACGGATAAAACCGGTGTATATAACGGAAGCTTTAAACCTGGTAAATATGAATTTAAACTTGTTGCTAAAGGATATAAGGAACAAGTTTCTTCCGTAGAAGTGCTATCGGGTAAGAAATCGGAATTGCAGGTTATAATGGAACCTGAAGCGGGAGACGAGTCTGTAATACCTGTAGATGCAAGTACATATATACCTTCACAAACAAGTGAAAATGCAGATATTTCCGATAGTATAGAACCTACGAAAGATAAAGTTTCGGGAAAGAAATCTAAAAAAGATAAGAAGAAAGCAAAAGAAAAAGAAACACCAAAGGTTACAGTACCTGATGACGACGAAGAAATGACTACTGAAAATCAGGTAGTTGTTTGTTTGAACTGCGGTTATGTAAATACCGCACCGGCAGGAAAGAAACTTAGATTTTGTGTAAATTGCGCAAAGTCTTTAAAATAATAATAATGTAGTACGGAGATAGTATAATGAAAAAAGTACCATTAATGTCTAAATTTTGTTTAGTAATTCTAGGATTGTTAATCTGTGCGGTAGTGGGGTATGCGGATGAAAGGGTACCTTTGGTACAACTGAGAGCCCCCAGTGATAGTATCCCTAAAACTGTAAACGTACAAGGAAAATTGACTACCGATTCAGGCGGACCTATAGGAAAAAGATCTACGAGTGTTGAACTGCATATATATGATGGTGATTCGGAAGTCGGTAGAGGTTGGACACAGTCGGGAGTTCCGCTTGATTCAGATGGTATTTATAGTGTTGATTTCGATCTTAAAGAAGATATTAATTCAGGAAGATTAAATTTTAAAAATGGATATTCTTTCGTTGTTAAAGCAGATGAAGCTGAATCGAAAAATACTAGTTTTTCGGCTAGCCCGTACTCTTTCTATGCTTCATCGTCTACATGGGCACAGGGTGATTCCAGAAATCAGATTATAGCAGAGACATATATAAAAGATTTAAAAGTGCATCAAACTTCAATGACGATAACAAAGGGTGATGGTACTCATGTACCTAGAGACTTTATAAGAGCATCAACTTATACATTCGGTATAGTAAAAGTAGGAAAAGGATTAGATGTGTCGGGGGAAGGTGTTATATCTGTAAATAGCGGAGTACATGTAGAGACAGCGACATATGCACAGTACGATTATATTGGCCAGGAAATAACGACTAACTATATAAAAGATTTATCGGTAAGCGGAAGTACAATAACGATACACAAAGGGGACAACACAACTACTTCAGATATACCTTTAGCAGCAGCAACAAGCTCCGCTTGGGGAGTAGTGTCAGTACCGACTTCAGACTACGGCTTGTCGTTAAGCAGTGGTGCAATAACAATAAGTTCGGCGTCGGCAAATCAATATGGAACAGTGAAAGTTAGCAGTGCGATTACATCTAACGGAACAAATGTAGTATACAGCAGTGCGATATATTCAGCAATAAATTCGACATATACAGCATTGAACAGTGCAATAACATCAACATATACGGTATTAAATAGTACTAAGGCAAATACATCAGATTTATATTCTATAGCACTTAAGTCTAATGTAGATACTGAAGCAAGTTTAACAGAAGGTAATGTTTTGGCTTGGACTAGTGGCAAATGGAAACCTACCTCGCTTGGTACTGTTCTCGGAACTCTTACTGCAGGTTATAAAATGCAAGTAACTAGTACTGGCTCAATTTTCAAAACTTATACTATACATCTAGATACAGCTTCATTTAAAGATGTTGTCCCATCATCAGGTTCAACTTCAACTTCTCCTATAACCAGCGGAGGAGTATGGACAGGAATAAATACAGCAACTACTGCATTGAACAATGCAATAACATCGACATATACGGCATTGAATAGTGCAATAACATCGACATATACGGCATTGAACAGTGCAATAACATCGACATATACTGCATTAAACGATAGCAAGGCAAACTTATCAGATTTCTATGATATAGCATATAGTTCATATGTAGAAGTGACAGATTTAGCGGTAGGACAAGCATTAGTGTGGAACGGA
>JAGCCP010000053.1 GCA_017651625.1 Candidatus Ruminimicrobiellum bubulum
CCGAAATCCAAATTTCCGCTTTTATCTCTTCCGACCAGTAGGGTAAAACATCCGTAAATTCCATATTGATTTCGGTTATTATCCAGTATTGGTTAGTAGCAAACAAGTCGTAAGCGGCCATCTTTTTTGTTGCCGTATATCTTGCGAAAGCATCCTGTAAATACATAATTGCGGATATCGGTCTTAAACGATAATCTGATATATCCATATTATCAAGTATTACATTATAAGTATGTGAGTGTTTTTGCATAATTGTAAATCCCCATGAGTATAAAATATTTTTTATTTTACTAAAAACTTTTTTATTTTAAAAATAATATTTAAAAAATTGTTTTGTTTTAGATATAATGTAAAAAATAAAAAGTTCGGAGGCTAATAATGATTATAAAAGCGATAAAATTTTATGAAAACGGATTTATGACACAACCCTTTGCTTTCGGCGGTGAAGAAGGACCTGAAAAATTTGATTCTTCCGTAAAATATCGTTCAAGTTTACAAAATTTTGTAATAGATACAGGTAATGATGTAATTCTTGTAGATACCGGTCTACCCAAAGAAACTCCGGATATTGCACCCGACGAAAAAGCCTCAATATTTGTAGGAACAAAAATAAAAGATTATGTTTCTGCACTTAAAGATCTCGGTTACAAACCTGAACAAGTAACAAAAATACTTGTTACACATAAACATGAAGATCACACGGGAGAACTTCGCAGTTTTCCTAATGCAAAAATATATATTGCACCGGAAGATGCGGATGCATTAAAACTTACCGGAGATAATGTTATAAAAGCAGAATATAAAGACGGACCGTATTACAATTTTCCTGCAAGTCAAAAAATTGCAGACGGTGTTTATTTAATAGAAGCTAAAGGACATACAAAAGGTAACAGTATCATAATAGCAGAAAAAGACGGATTGTTTTATATGTTCCACGGTGATGTCACTTATACCGATGAAGCTTTGTATGAAAACAAATTATCTGTAGTTTTTGAAGATATAAAAGCTGCAAGACAAACTCTTGATAATGTAAGAGAATTTATTAAAAAACATCCTACAGTTTATCTTTCAACACACACACCGTTAGGTTATGAAAATTTGGAGAATTTAAAAGTTATTGACCTTGCAAATCCTCCAAAAACTATTACTGTTGGAGAAATTGTTTATAAAACAGCTACCGGAAAATATGTGTGTTCCGTATGCGGATATGTTTACGACCCTGCAATAGGAGATGTTGCAAACGGAATAGCTGCAGGAACAAAATTTGAAGATTTACCGGAAAATTGGCATTGCCCGAGATGTAAACAAGGTAAAGATAAATTTAATAAAGCATAATCGGAGAAATTTATTATGAAAGAAGAAAATAATAACAGTTCGGAAAATATTATTCATGAAAATATAGACAGGAACAAAATAATAGTAAAAACAAGTATTATAGGTATTGTTACAAATATATTTCTTGCTGCATTTAAAGCTTCCGTAGGTTTAATATCAAACTCAATAGCAGTTATTCTTGATGCAGTAAATAATTTGTCTGATGCTTTATCTTCGGTTATAACTATTGTAGGAACAAAGCTTGCAAACAAGCTTCCTAACAAAAAACATCCGTTAGGTTACGGAAGAATAGAATATATGAGCGCACTTCTTGTTTCAGCAATTGTTTTATATGCCGGTATAACATCTTTGGTTGAATCCGTCAAAAGAATTATACATCCCGAAAAAGCGGAATATTCAATGGTAGCACTAATAATTATATCGGTTGCTATTGTTGTAAAATTTTTGCTTGGCAGATATGTAAAACATAACGGAGAAAAAGCAAAATCCGGTGCATTGATAGCATCGGGAGCGGATGCAACTTTTGATGCAATATTATCTGCATCCGTATTGGCGTCGGCAATAATATATCTTACAACAAACATTTCATTGGAAGCTTATGTAGGCGTAATAATATCCGGTGTAATAATAAAGGCCGGTATAGAAATGATATCAGACACTTTAAACGATATTTTGGGAAGCAGAGCTGATGCACAAACAACAAAAAAAATAAAACAAATTTTATGTGAAGAAAAAGAAGTTAGGGGAGCTTACGATTTAATAATTCATAATTACGGACCAAACAAAAATCTTGCTTCCGTTCATTTGGAATTGCCGGACACAATGACCGTAGAACAAGTTGATGTTTTAACAAGGAAGTTACAAAATAAAGTTTATCATGAAACGGGAGTTCTTATTGCTGGTATGGGAGTTTATTCTTACAATACTAAAAATGATGAATCTGCAAAAATACAAAATACAATTCTGGAAACAATAATGAAACATAATTGGGTTTTACAATTACATGGTTTTTATGTTGATATAAATAAAAAAGATATTCGTTTTGATGTTGTAATGAATTTTGAAATAAAACCATCCGAAGGTATAAGTATTATTCAAAACGAAATAAGGAAGATTTATCCTGATTACAATATTTATGTTATACCTGATGTTGATGTTTCGGATTAAAAACATTCAAAAAAAGAATTTTTGCAGTTGACTCATAGCGACTATATGGTGGTAAAATATTAAAGTTGTTGAAAAAAGGGAAAGTAATGATTGAATTTAAAAACAAAGTTGTAATAGTTACAGGCGGGGCATCCGGTATAGGTAAACGTATTGCCGAACAATTTTATAAACAAAAAGCAAAAGTTATTATTATTGATAAAAACAATTGTGATATAAAATACGACTTTTTTTATAAAGGAGATATAACTAATAAAAAAGTTATTGTTGATTTTATAAAGCAGGTTATAAAAAAATATGAAAAAGTTGATTTTATTATAAACAATGCAGGTCTTTCTAAAGGCGGTTTATTGTCTTGCAGTTATGAAAATTTTTTGTATGTTCAAAAGTTAAGTTTGGCTGCACCTTTTATGATTGTAAAACAACTGATTAACAATTTAAATAAAAATGCAGTAATAATAAATATTTCATCTTCAAGAGCATTTCAGTCGCAACCTGATTGGGAAAGTTATGGTGCGGCAAAAGGCGGTATTGTTGCATTAACACATGCAATGGCAGTAACTTTGAAAGGTAAGGCAAGAGTAAATTGCATTTCACCCGGTTGGATAGATACTTTAAATTCAAATTTTTCAAAAGAAGATAAATCACAACATCCCGCAAATACTGTAGGTGAACCTAAAGATATAGCAAATATGGTTTTGTTCTTATGTTCAAATAAAGCAAAATTTATTACCGGTGAAAACATTAATATTGATGGCGGTATGAGTAAACTTATGGTTTATCATAACGATTACGGCTGGCAGTATAAGGAATAACATTATTGTATATTCTTTATCTTTTTTGGTAATTAATTTTATATTAACGAATAAAAAATAGGGAGTAGCAAATATGAGTAAAAAAATTGTTGCCGTAAATGCAGGGCCAAGAAAAGGATGGAATACGGATACATTGATTAACGAAGCTGTAAAAGGTGCACAATCTGCCGGAGCTATAGTAGAAAAATTTGATTTGTTCAGACTTGAAAAATATACAGGATGTATTTCTTGTTTCGGTTGCAAGAAA
>JAGCCP010000054.1 GCA_017651625.1 Candidatus Ruminimicrobiellum bubulum
AGATTGCCAACCTTTATGCGAACCGCCCTCGATAGAGGTTTGTATCTTTAATTTATCTTCTTTAAATTCTTCTATTTTAAATTCGCAACTTGAAAGAAATTTCGAGTAATAATCATTATTTTTCGAAGATACATTGTAGACATTTATTCTGTAAGTTCCTGTTTTTGATGTCGTTTGCGATTGGAATTCGGATTCATTGAATCCGTCGGATGAGGAAGAAATTGTTTTATTAAATACTGTTCTGCCGTCACAATCTTCAATTTCAATTTTTATCGGGAAACCTTTAAGAGATGTTTTATTTTCGTTCATTAAAATTACGGAAAATTTTACTTTTTCGCCGGGTTTATAAATTCCTCTGTCGGTAAAGATATAAGAATCCGCCTGTTTGTATCTCATATCTCTTACGGATCTTCCGCTTGTATCGTATTTCGAATATACGATATCTCTGGCACCTCTGTCTATAGGAATAAAGGCAACATCATTGTTACCTCTTACAACTATGGCTTCAGGTTCTTTTTCGTTAACATAAGCTGAAAAATCTTCAAATTCGCAAGTACCGTTGGAATCGGTATTTTTAACAACAAGTTCGGTTCCGTTTCTTGCAAGCAGACAAACTCTTGCACCGTCCAAAGGCAAACCGGATGAAACAGAAACACAGAAAACTTTTATTCTGTTATCGACATCTTTCTTATAGATTATTCCTATATCGGAAATTAAAATAAATTTTTTACGTTTAATTCCGTTACCGTATATTTCAACATTGAATAAACCGAGTTTTCCGCTGTTTATATATTTACTTAAATCTATTGATGAATAATTCACATTTGGACTGCTTACAAGTCTTATTCTTTCGGTAAACACTTCGGCAATATCTTTATCTTGAATTCCCGGATCGTAGTAATAACCGTAATCGCTTGCATAATCATCATTATTGTAATAGCCGTAAAAACTGTTTGTTCTGTAAAAATTTTGAGAGACAAATAAGTTTAGTCTGTCCGGGAAAATTCTTGAAACCGTTACTTCAACACTATCCAACAATCTGGAATATATAGTTAAGTTTTTATCTCCGGAAGCCGCCAAAACATTACCGTAACCGATAAACTTCAACTCCGTTTCATAATTTTTTATCGGTTCTATATAAGCTTTAGTTTCTTTTAAATTGTAATTGCTTTTGCTCTTTACGGTATTTTTTAATTTAATGTATAAATATCTGTTATACAAGGGCTTATTATATTTAAGAGCAACTATCGTTCCCGCGGCATCCTGCGGCATAGCTTTTACGGCAAGTTTTTCCGATTTCTTTAAAGAGTCTTCGGCATACTTTAAAGTTTTTTCGTTCCAATTAATGTTACCGGGCAACAAATATACTTCAACATTTTTTTCCACTTCTTCTGCGGAAACAAAATCACTGAATTCCATAATTATTGCTTGAACGGCATTTTCATCTTTTCCGACAATATCCGTTGTTATTTCGTTCAATTTGAAAAACTCGCTCATTTCCGGAATTACCAACTCTTTTTTCTTATCCAAGACTTTTAATTCCGCAGTCTGTTTAGTGTCGAGCAATTGTATCGGTTCATAATTTATAAAGCAATATCTTTTATATTGGTCGAAAGTAATTTTCGGTTTTACTTCTTTTTTATTATAACTTAACACAATTTCCGGTTCTTCAACGGGAAAATCAAATTTTAATACAGCTTTTATGCCGAATAAAGACAAATCTTTTTCACTGTGCCATAAACTAAAATCTTCTATATTAACATTATTGGGCTTTGTGGAAAAACTTAAATTTAAATTTTTTATTTTTTTCGGATTTTTAAATATTTTTTTGTTTATTGAAACTTTATATTTTTTATCCGCAAGCCAATCTTTTTCCGGTGTAAAAACTATTTTTAAAAAGTCGGGTTTATCGTTTTCCAAAATCCATTTTCCTCTTAAATCGGGACTTACTGTTATATAGTCCGATACATTATCCCCTCTTTGCAGGAAAATATCATCATTCGGTATATTGTATATATACACCTTATCGGGATTGGATAAAACACTGTTATTATCTTCATCCAAAGATATTTTTGTTATCTCGGGCTGAGAAATTTCCAAACTTATTTTATCGCTTTTTTGAGAGAAGTAAAAAAAAGCAAAACTTGATACACAAATGACACCCAAAATCAATCCGATTATTTTCTTCATATATATGTTCTCCTTTTAATTGTTAAAGTTTATATATATTAGTAATTTATTGGTATATATTTTACATTTTTTTACTAATAAAACACAGCAATGACGATAGGTTATTTCCAAAATGGAAATAACCATTGTGTGTTTTTTGCATATTGCTTTTTCTTATTGTGATATGTTGTGATTGTTCAAATCTCATGAAGGGTGGATGACGAGATTTGAACCCGCGACCTTCGCTTCCACAGAGCGACGCTCTAACCAGCTGAGCTACATCCACCACTAATTTATAAATAATACTACATTAAGTGACGATAAAAATTTAAATTTTGGACTACACTTTCGAAATTTTAAGTATTATGTATCGGTGCTACGCACACCTACATACACCGCAACTTAAAATTTCTTCAGTTCATCTGCAAACTTTAAATTTTTATCTTGTTTGTTACATTTATGAACAAGAAAAGATAAAAGAGCGATAAATAGTATACATTCTAAATTAATTGAGCGTCTCCGACGTGAGTTGAACACGTAACCTACTGCTTAGAAGGCAGTTGCTCTATCCAATTGAGCTACGGAGACACCCTTAATAGGTAAAGATTATATCAAAACTACAATTTATAGTCAAATTTTAACTTATGTATTACCAGTTTTCAAAATCAGGCATTCTATGTATTATCATATCATTCACATTTTCGTCATAATAATGCAATGTTTTATTAATATACAGCATTTTTTCCGTGATGTCTTCATAATTTTTTCCAAACACTTCAATAATCAAAGCAATCGCTCTCATATCAAGTACATTTAATACTGTATCACCCTCTTTAAAACGATCAACCAACACACTTATATCGTCTCTTGAGTAAAGTTCCTTTTTTCCCTCAATCTTTGATATCTTGCCCGGCAATGACCACATAAGCCAACAAATATGCTTCTCTTTTGTTCCTCTCTCAATAAAAGCATCGTCGGATATACTTTCTCCAAGTGCCAAATCTACCATCATCTTGAGTTCATTTATTCCTTTTGTTCTGGCAACTCGTTCCCATATTCTTATACCGTCAAGGCGGTAACCGAACTCAAAATTGTATATCAGATTATCACGGCTTACACATTGAAACAGACATACACCGTTTTCACAGTTCATATTGGATATAAGTTTTTGATATTTGGATAAAAGCTGTCCATCAACCAGTTTTGTGATTTTACTAAAATCACTACTGAAAGCAAATCGTTTCTGTCCGTTAACCATTATAAATTGGGTAACAGTAACGTATAGCAATATCAACTTTTTATTATGAATGTAACATCCTATATAAGCATCAATACCATCAATATACTGTTCAACAATAATCTTTTTGTTTTCGGAATATTCAAGTGCTTTTTCATATGCTGCGCGAAGACCATCTTGATTTGAAACAATTGAAAGACCCTTTCGGGCGGTAGAATCACTCGGTTTAACCACAACCGGGTATTGTATCTTTTTCAAATCCTTCTCGGAAAAATTCTCATCCAGATAATATCGTTTAGGCACTAACAAACCCGCTTTTTGACATTCTTCCTTATATATACCTTTATCTCTTGAGGCATTCCATCCTGCATCCGATGCATAAAAAGGAAATCCCAATTCTTTACAAAGCCGTTTGCATTGATCCAGACAAAACTCATTAGTTCCTGTATAAATATTGGTAACACCTTCTTCTATACATTTTTTCTTCAAAGCATCAAAATCGGCAACATCGATCATCCAGTATTCGTCCGCTGCCTTTTTTTCTTTTTTGGTTTCGGGAGAGCAATAATCCGTCACTATTGTATATACATTTTTACTCTTTGCGTATTTGATCGCATCGCTTGTAGTATTATCTATTCCCAAGAATAGCAGTTTTTTCCTTATCATCTCATTCACCTCTAACAACAATATTATTGTTTACAACTTTTCAATATCGGGCACTCTATGTATCAGCATATCATTCATATTTTCATCATAATAATGCAAATTTTTATTAATATCAATAATTTTTTCTTTGATATCTTTATATGTCTTCCCAAACACTTCAACAAGAATAGCCATCGCTCTCATATCAAGTACATTTAATACTGTATCACCCTCTTTAAAACGGTCACTTATCACGATTGCATCATCTCTTGAATAAAGTTCATCTTTCCCTACAATTTTTGATATCTTACCGGGCAATGACCATATAACATAACCAAGACTAATTTCTTGCGGTTCTTTAGCAATAAAAGCATTGTCTGATACTCTTTCTCCAAGTGCCAAATCAACCATCATTTTAAGTTCATTGATTCCTATTAATCTCTCGACTCGTCTCCATATTTTTATACCATCAAGGCGATAGCTGAACTCCATATTGTATATTACATTATCACGACTTATACATTGAAACATACATGCACCATTTTCACATTTTAAATCGGCTATCAATTTTTCATATTTGGAAAAGAGCTCTTCATTAACCAAGTTTGTGAATTTGCTGAAATTAGAACAAAAACCAAATCGTTTTTGCCCGTTAATCATTCCAAGATGGTCGACAGTAAAATGCAGCAGTATCAACTTTTTATTATGAACGTAACATCCTATGTAAATATCATCACCGTCAACATAATCTTCAACAATAATCTTTTTATTCTCGGAATATTCAAGCGCTTTTTTATATGCCACTAAAAGTTCATCTTGATTTGCAACAATCGAAAGACCTTTTCTGGCACTGGAATCACTTGGCTTAACTATAACCGGATATTTAATTTTTTCCAAATCCTTATCGGAAAAATTTTCATCCAGATAATACTGTTTTGGTGTTAACAGACCAACCTTTTGACATTTTTCTTTATAGAACACTTTATCTCTTGCGGCTTTCCACCCGTCATCCGATGCATAAAACGGAAATCCCAATTCTTTACAAAGTCGTTTGCATTGCTCCAAACAAAATTCATGATTTCCGGCATAAATATTGGTAACACCTTCTTCTATACATTTTTTCTTCAATGCTTCGAAATCGGCAACATCAATCATCCAGTATTCGTCCGCTGCCTTTTTTTCTTTTTTTATTTCGGGAGAATAAAAATCTGTTACTATTGTATATACATTTTTACTTTTTGCGTATTCAATTGCTTCCCCTGTAGAAGTATCCACGCCTAAAAAGAGCAGTTTTTTAGTTTTCATATCATTCTCCTCCCAACATTTTATTCGTTCGACAAATTATTCAATACTGTAACGTTTTAAAAGTGTCTGAATCTCTTCTTTACCGTTAAACATTAATACATCCAGTATGGATAACGAAGGGATAAACCGACCTTTCCCCTGAGGGTATACAATATCCTCATCCATTTTCAAAAAGTTCAGTCTAATGCCGGCTTCATTAAAGAGCTGTTTGTCATACAGTTCCTTCCCACCGATAGCATTGATGTATTCGGTCGTCCCCCTTAACTTGCATATATCAATAATACGTTTCTGTGCCCTGTTTGTGCAGTCGAATTTCAATTCAAAAGCCGAATATATTTTTGTAGATATTCCCATAAATTCGGCAATCCTGCAGATTGAATATTTGAGATATTCTGCCAAATTCGTTTTTTCACAGTATATCGTATCTTTGAACAGTTCATACACATCTTTGAAATAAGGTGCTTTCCCGTATGCACGTTTTACTTTCATAAGTAATCTTTCTTTAGCCGAATCTGAAATAGAAATATCGTGTTCATAAATCTTTCTGTTCTGACTGGATTTCTTAACGGAAATTCCGAAATAAACAGATGTACCATTTACCTTAATTTTGTTTCTGTTAATCCATCCGCCTTTAATATAGTTGACGTCATCATAGATAATATATTCATCCACATAGTTTAGAAGTTGCCAATATCCGAGATACGGATAAAAGTATGGTTGCATCACTCCTAGTTTCATATTGTTGGCCTCCAATATTGGCAAACTATTCCGGAAATAACTTCATTTTTATAATTTGTATAATAGCTCTGTATGAAGAAACTATTCCGATAAGTTCTTTAACGGAAAACTCGCGAAATAAGAATTTGTAATCTTTGTTTTGAATGCAATATTTTAGTATATCCTTTTTCAATACCAATTCCGCCCTATCCAATTCATCATACTCAAATATAAGTTTTCTGTCATATTTTCTGTTTGAGAAAGCAGAAAAAGAGCGGAGCATTTTCTTTTTTTGAGCAATGTGATTCTTTCTCATAATAAGCAAATCAAGGCTTTGTTCTTTACCATATATCTTACTTGTCCAACTGCCTTGCCTCTGAAACCGGTAGTTAGACATAGTCTCATTAATATAATACACATTACCTATATAAGAAAAATACAGAAGCAGTGGTCTGTCGAACGATGGAGCCGCCAACCTAAACTCTGGAGGATTATATTTATACTCAATATATTTTTCAGACACACAAAAATAACTTGAGAGGTGGTAATATTTTGCTTTTTCATAGATATCGAAAAAATGCTCCGATGTTAAATTACCCGTCGGTACGGTGCACAAAGGATAATGTTTCCCCATTGATAAACATTTCTCATCGACAACCTCGACATCATGCAAACATAAATAACAATCCGGATTTTTTTCTAATGCATCACATTGTTTCTTCAGTTTATACGGATCTGTCCAATAATCATCTCCTTCACACATGGCAACATATTTTCCGGTAATTAACGGGACAATATATTCTGTTCCATAATTAATATGCGGAAAATACTTATGATTTTTCGTTTGGTAAATAGGTTTGAAAATATTCGGATACTTTTCCACGTATTCACGGATAATGCCCGCTGTTTTATCGGTTGAGGCATCATCATGAACGATAACTTCAAAAGTTACTTCCTTTTGCATCAAAAAACCGTCTAAACATTGACGTATGTATTTTTCATGATTGAATGCCAAACAAAAAATACTCACTTGAACTTGAGCCATTGTCGATTGTGAGCCTCCATTGGTAATTACTGTAATACCCGATTATACTACTTTTATTGTCTATGCATCAAAAATTTAACTTACAGAATTATATGAAGTCCGAAAGTATGGAATTTGAAACAAATAAGGCCTTTTGTGTAAATTTAACCCTGTTGTTTTCAATTACCAACATACCATCGGCAACATATTTATTCAACATATCTTTACTATTTTCAAAATATTTTATATCTACACCCTCTGCTAATCTTAATCCTAACATTATTTTTTCTTTATTATACAATTCATCGTTTATATATTCTTTTTCTATAACGATATTTTTATTACTTAAAAGATTTTCAATATATTTTATTACGTTTGTATTATTCTTATATCTGTATCTTTTATAATAAGATGAAGCACTTGTACCGAGCCCGATATACGATTTGTTTCTCCAATACAATTTGTTATGTAACGAATACTTTTTTTCCCTTGCCCAATTTGAGATTTCGTAATGTTCAAAACCGTTTTCTTTCAAAAAAGAACATGCAAAATCATACATTTCGGCTTGCAGTTCCGTATTAGGCTCAACCTTTCTTTTATAAAAAGGAGTGTTCGGTTCTACAGTTAACGGATATAATGATATATGTTGAGATTCAAGTTTCAGTACCTCTGTTAATGTCTTTTTCCAACTGTTTAATGTTTGGTTTGGTATACCGTACATCAAATCCATATTGATGTTATCGAAACCTGTTTCTCTTGCAGCATAATATGCTTGTTTAAATTTTTCGTAGTTATGTAACCTTCCAAGAACGGTTAAACTTTGATCGTATATACTTTGCAGACCTAAACTTAATCTTGTTACCCGTGCATCAAATAAAAGTTTTAATTTTTCTTTTGTTGTAGATTCGGGATTTAATTCTACAGTTAATTCTCTACAGAACGAAACATTAAAATTAGAAGTTATAATCGATGCTAATTTTTTTAGTTGCTCAATAGATAAAGTGGAAGGTGTTCCCCCTCCTATATAAATTGTGTCTATTGTTTCATTTTTATATTTTTGTGCTTCTTTTTCCAATGCCATTAAATAGTTGTCTGCCAACTCTTCAACATAAGGCACTGAAACAAAATCACAATAAAAACATTTTCTTGTGCAAAATGGTATATGAACATATAGCCCGAGCATAATTAAAACCTTAATCTTTGTTCTATCATAAATTTCTTTTCCGGTTCATAGTTCGGATTATCAGAATGTAAACCATAACTGCCTTTTAAGAACAAATTACTGTTTAATTTAAACGACATTTCAAGAGCTTGTTTTAAATCTATTTCTCTTTGAACTTTATCGAATGTTACAGAGTATCCTATTTGCAATAACCTGTTAAGATTTTTTTCAACGGAATATTTCATTCCGTACAGAAGTTCTGCCATTGTAGCCTGGTCATCGGGATCTATTTGTAATGTATCCTGATTTACAAAACCGAGACGAACATTATCTACAAGGCCTGTCTTTTTAAGAACGGTATTTGCAAGAGGTGTGGCAACACTTGAACTAAACAATCTTATTGCTTGCTGTTTAGCCAAAAAGTCCGTACTGGTATCAAGTGCCGTTGTTTGCGAAGGATCAGTTTTGGTAAGTCTTGCAAGAGCTTTTTTTGAATCCATCGTAGGATCGTTTTTAGAAGCAAACCTTGTTTTGATATCACTTATATTTGACCTGTCTATATAAACTTTGAAAACTTCCGCCGTACTATCACCGGCAGAATAAACTTCCGCTTCACCTTCGGCAGTAATAAACAATTCGTTATTTATTATTTCTATTTTGGCAGATACAACATCGAAATCGTTACCTATGATAGAAAACAAACCTCTATCGGATGTTGCAACACCGTTAGCTACTATTTCATCTATAGGCCCCTTTAAATTTACAGATCCTTTCAATGCTACATTTAATACCGAATTTTCAAAATTTGTATCCACACCGCTTTTCAAATCTATATCTATAAACAAATTCTTAAACATTTCGGCAATAAAATCAGGAATTTCCGTATCACTTTTTACCGGAGGAGGAAAACAAAGATTTGTGCTTTCAAGTTCCGCCCAACCCGTAAGTTTTAAATCTTTCGGTGTACCTTTCAACTTAAAATCGAATGTAGGAACACCTTTTGTGTAATTTGCAAAACCGCTTGCTTCCATTTTAAGAACACCGGATGTCGGTATAGGCAACTGTTTAACAACTACGGGAATTCCCTGTTTTGATGTAAACAGATTTAGGTTATAAACTGAAGGATTTATACCCTGCATTTTTAATGTTCCCGTAGCTTCCAACACTCCCGAACCGACTTTAGCTTTTGCATTTTTTATTGTAAACAAACTTTTATCCCAAACAATATCAACATCTAAGTCTTTAATTTTACTTACATATGATTCCGTTTTAATATTTGTTCCGGTCATAGTCATTTTACCGACATTGGAAATATTTTTTCTTATACCGATAAGATTTCCATCTATTTTTAGATTTCCTTTTTTAGCGGTAACGGTATTGTTTGCTAAATTCTTGAGTATATATAAACTGTCATCATTTAATTTATAATGAACATTTACCTCTTTTTCCATCATTGATTTTCTTAATTTAGAATCGAGCCAAAACGGGAAAAATCCGTCAACAACAACATTGTATTTTCCTGACTTTTTCACATTAAATTTATCGATAGTAAGATTATTATCTTTTACATCTATTGCTATATCGCACAAATCAAAAGGAACATTATAAACAGACCCGTTTGAAGAATTTATTGCTAAATTTATATCCGGTCCAGCTATCGGTCCTGCAGCTTTTAAATCAAAATCTGCGGCACCGGTCATTTTTATGGAAAGGCCGAACAAATCGGTTACAGTTGCTAAATCAAGTTTTTTTCCGGCCATATTTATATCGATTTTATCGGACAAAATAAAACCGTCAAATTTGTAAGATTGTTTTTGATAGTCAAACAAAATATCTTTAAATACAATTTTAGGATAATTATTAAACAAAATTCCGCCCGACAAATTGATTTTATTACCTTCTTCCGTAGTAAATTCAAAATTTCTGTTCGAAAGTATATAGTTCAAAACT
Source organism: Candidatus Ruminimicrobiellum bubulum (assembly GCA_017651625.1). GTDB lineage: Bacteria > Elusimicrobiota > Endomicrobiia > Endomicrobiales > Endomicrobiaceae > Ruminimicrobiellum > Ruminimicrobiellum bubulum. Next base: position 10,210 of record JAGCCP010000054.1, read on the forward strand.
AACGAATCAACTTTTTCTTCGTTTAACCACAAATTCAAAAAGTTTATATTTCCTTTATAAGTGTAACTTTGATTCTTTTTAGTCATATTTCCATCGATTTTTACTGTTCCGAAAATATCAAACGGTCCTAAATGTGTATTAACAAATTTAAGTTCGGAATTGTATTTTTTTGTATTGGCATCAAAGTTTGCAGACAAAATTTTCATTTCACTGTCGGATATTTTTACTTTAGCATCCTCTATGGATATAACTTTATTTTGTGCCGTAAGTTTTGAAGCAAAAGAATTGAATTTCAACGATTTTACAAACATTGTATCCGCATATAAGTTTAATTCATATTTTAAATTCTTTATTTTTCCGGTAACAGTTCCGTTACCATAGAAAGAACCTTTTAACGGAGTTCTGAATCCGAAATATTTGTTTATTATCTTTTCGGACACATCTTTAAATTCAACCTGCAAATTAGTATTAGTTGCATCCAAAACACCGGAACCTGTTATTTTGGCCTTTTCTTTATCTCCGGCATTTATCGTAAACTTATTCAAATTCATTTTTTTGTTTCTGTAAGAAACATTCGTATTAAAATCAAAAGATAAATCGTTATAAAGACCATTATCTATTTTTGCATTTACAAGAATTTGCGGATTATTTATATCACCGGAAGTTCTTATTTCTGATGTTAATCTTCCCTTTATGTTTGAGTAATATTTAGATAATTTTGATTCACTGTGTTTAATTATGGAAGAAAGAGCACCTGTTGAAAAAACATACTCAAAATTTCCGGACAGTCCGTTACCGTTATTAAAATGTTTTAAACTTAATTTTTCTTTGGATAGTTCCATAAATGCTTTATGTGCAAGATTTATTTTGCCTACATCGAATTTATCGGCAGATATTCTACCGATTATTTTATCATCCTCAACAAGTTTACCGTTGATAGTCAAATCGTAATTTATATTTATACCTTTTAATTTAAAATTTTTAATTGATGTATTAAAAAACGAATCGGAATTTTTATCCGCAAAATCTATAAAAGCTTTCGTATCTATTTTTGTTTGCGGTCCGCTGAAAGTAAATGTTGAAATATTTATTTGTTTATTAGAATAATCTCCGGCAATGTTCCACGTATTAAACTTGTTACCAAACAATTCACCTTTTTTTAAGTTCATATTAACGGATGTTGTTTTATCGTTTGCGGAATAATTTAGTATTCCTGTAACTTTTCCCGACAGCTGCGGATTTTTCAAACCTAAAATTTGTAAGATATTATTTGAATCCACACCGTTATAGTTAATGGTTAAACCGTTATTTTTCTTTGTTTCATAAAAAGCATTTATATCTATTTTTTTATCTTTTGTATTTATTTCGGCAAACCATTTATAATCTTGTTTATACAATTTACCCGATATATCAAAATTCTTTAAATTTTTTGAAGCGATTTGTTTTCCCGTTAAATATATTGTTCCTTTTTTATTATCTATGTTCCCGTAAAGAGATATTGTACCTTTTACATTTTTAAATTTTTCTATAAAAGGAAGTTGTTTTATCAGAATATTTTTAATATCTACGGAAACAGATCCGTTTTTGTAATTACCGGATAAATATCCTACTTTCTTTTTATTTTTATAAACGTCGGTATGATAACTGCCATCATCTTTTATCGTAGATTCAAAACTATTACCCGAAGTATGATAGCAATGGGTTTTTAATACATTGTCGTTGTTAGTGGCTTTAATATTTAAATTACCAAAATTATTACCGAACATGGTAACATCGGTTGCATTAATTTTTAAGTCTAATTTTTTATTGCTAAAATCGGCAGAATAATCTATTTTGGTATTTAAAACATCATTTGTATCTCTTAAAGCCATTACACCTGTAGATGTCCAAACATCGAAATGCAAATTATTAGATTTCAAAAAGGCATTAAGGTTATCTCCCGAAGCAACAACGGTAAAAGTATCAGTAGTTTTCTTAACATTTGTTGTTAATGCACCAAGTTCGAGTCTATTAACAAACAACTCTTTTGTTTCAATATGATAACCGAAAGTATCGTCATATAAGTTATATCTTCCGAACAAATCAAACTTTGATTTTACGAGGCCGTCTATTTCCGTATAAAAATTGCTTATAACAAAATTTCCGTTTAATTTCAAATTTCCTCTCGTGTGTATTTTATATCTTGAATAAAGTATTTCGCCACCGATATCCATTTCTCTGTTTAATGTAAAATTTAAATTCTGTGCTTTAATAACTTTATTTTTAATGAGGGCATCTGCTCTTTTCACTTCGCAATTTACATTAAACAAAGAAAGAGCTTTAGTTAAAATATTGATTTTTATTTTTTCAAATGTAGTTTTAGGTTGTTCCTGCTCGGAAGGAAGTTCTATTTCCTGTTTTTCGTTTATATAACTTATTTTATTTATCTTTAAAGAAGAAAGAGATTTGAGCGGAGACTTTATATTCTGAAGGAATATGTCCGGCTCAAATCTCAATTCTGCATTATCTATAAAAACTTTGTTATCGAACTCTATATCGTGTAGTATTAAACTAAAAGGCAACTTTATAGAAAATTTTCTAAATTTTATTCTTGAATCTACTTTACTTATCGCTTTTTGAATGTATGGGACATAATAATATTCTCTGAAATTATATGTAACAGAAAATACTAAAATTAAAACCGTAAAATATAAAACATACCTTATTGTCTTCCACATTCAAACTTTAATTTTATTTTTTTCTCTTTATAGGTTCACCGGTTGATCTTGTTAATGCCTTAAACTCTTTCAAAAGTTTAGGGAAAATTTTACCGGGTTTTCCGTCACCTATTTCTCTGCCGTCAACTTTTACAACAGGTATTGCTTCCGCTGCTGTTCCTGTTAAGAAACATTCATCTGCCGTATACAAATCATAAGGAGCAATCATTGATTCTCTTACATCCAATTTTAACTTATTCTTTAAAAGTTCTATTGATGTATTTCTTGTAACGCCTTTCAATGCGCCTGCTGTTGCCGGAGGTGTGAAAACTATTCCGTTTTTAACTATGAAAATATTATCACCGCTGCATTCAACAACATATCCTTCTCTGTTAAGCATTATTGCTTCTAAAACGCCTGCTCTTTTTGCTTCCATCTTTGCCATAATGTTGTTCAAATAGTTCAATGATTTAATGTTCGGGCTTAATGCATCAGGAGAATTTCTTCTTGTGCATACTGTTATAACTGCAAGACCGTTTTTATACAATGAATCAGGATACAAAGATATTTTATCTGCAATAATAAATACAGTAGGTTTTCCGCAATTTGCAGGATCTAATCCCAAATCACCTGCTCCTCTTGTAACAACAAGTCTTATATAAGCATCATCTAATTTATTTATTGCTAATGTGTCTAACAATGCATTTGTCATTTCTTTTTTTGTCATACCGATATCAAGTGCTATAGCTTTTGCACTGTCATAAAGTCTGTCGATATGTTCTTTGCATCTAAATACTCTTCCGTTATATGCTCTTATACCTTCAAATACTCCGTCTCCGTAAAGAACACCATGATCAAAAACTGAAACTACAGCATCTTCTTTGTTTACAAATTTTCCGTTAAGATAAATCTTCATTTGGCTACTCTCCTATTGTAAAATTAATATTATATTTATATATAATTATATA
>JAGCCP010000008.1 GCA_017651625.1 Candidatus Ruminimicrobiellum bubulum
GACGGTGTAAGTGACAGAGATTTCTGTGCGGAATTTATTTTTGATTTATCTTTAATTTCCGTTCACTTATCCAAACTTGCGGAAGAAATTATTACCTGGTCTTCGGTAGAATTTAATTTTATACATATAGACGATATGTTTACTTCAGGTTCGTCTATTATGCCGCAAAAAAGAAACCCGGATACAGCCGAAGTTATAAGAGGTAAAGCAGGCAGAGTGTTCGGAGATTTAACGGCAATGCTTACAATAATGAAAGGACTTCCTATTGCATACAACAGAGATTTGCAGGAAGATAAACCGCCTGTATTTGATGCAACGGATACAATAAAATTGTGTTTGGAAGTTATTACAGACATTATGGCATCACTTACATTCAAAAAAGACAGAACATTAAAAAGTACAGAAAAGGGATTTTTGCAGGCAACAGAAATTGCAGACTATTTGGCAAGAAAAAATATTCCTTTCAGAACGGCACACGGTATAGTTCAAAAAATAGTTCACTATTGTATAGATAATAACAAAACATTGGATAAACTTTCTATTGAAGAATATAAAAAGTTTTCAAAAGAAATTGAGTCGGACTTATATAAATTCATAGATGTTAAAAATATTGTTAATGCTAAAACTTCTTACGGCGGAACATCGAAAAAATCAATATTGAAACAAATATCGGATTTAAAAAAATTGGTTAGGGTAAAGTAATGAAAAAATATTTTATTTTATTGTTGTTATTTGCAGTATCACCGGTTTTTGCACAAGGTGTTGAAAGAGTACTAACTTTAAACGAGTGTACACAACTTGCTTTAAACATCAATCAAGATATTTTGATTGCTAACGAAGCAGTATCGTATGCGGAACAGAGAGTAAATGAAGCAAAATCTTTATATTTCCCGAAATTAGATTTAAATTTCAACTTATCAAGGTTCAGCAATGATGTTTCAACATTAATAAATTCACATTATTTGCCCGCAACGATTTTGTTGCCTGATGGCAGCAGAGACTATTTTTATTCCACAAAATTAGCTTTATGGCAACCGATTTATAACGGCGGAAAAACAGTAGCAACAAACAAGTTGGCAAGAATAAATCACGAAAAAGCTAAGACAAATGCTGAAATTAAAAAGAATGAAGTTATTGCAAACGTAAAGGCACAATTTTATAAAAACATAGCATTAAAAGAAAAAATAAAAATTTATAAAGATTATTTATCTAAAAAACACGATACAACTTTACAAAATCAGCTTGATATATTGGAACATGAATACGAACTTGAAACGTGGGAATTGTTATCATTGATAGGGTTGGAACTTGATACCGTAATCGATATAGAGGGTACTATCGATGTTGAAAAATTAGATTTGAATTTACAGCAATGCATTTTGTGGGCATATCAGTTCAGGCCTGAAATAAAAACAACACAGTATCAGGAAAGCATGGATAACATCGGAGTAAATTTAATAACAATGGAAAAACTTCCGACAATAATGTTGGGCGCATCTTATGATTGGTTGGGTGATGACCAAGAAAATTGGGAAAGAGATTGGTATGTAACTTTAAATATAAACTTGCCCTTGTTTGAAGGTGGAGCATTATTTTCAAGATTGAAACAGAAAAAGATTCAAGCAAGACAAGCATCAATAGAAAGAGCAAAAATCGAAGACAGAATTAAGTTGGAAGTAAGAAAAGCTTTCAGTGAATATAACTTTTGGTATAAAAAACTTTTAAAAGCGGAAGAATCAAATGTTAAAAGTATAGAACAGGATATTTTAAAAGCGGACATAAGATACAACTATATTAAAAGTTTAACGGAATTATGGAAAGTAATGGGAAAAGAATAAAAAATTGCAAAGCAATTTTTGAAGTATAGAGGGATAGAAGTACAGATGTATAGAAACAAAAAATTTTTTTATTTAATAATAAGTCTTATTGCTGTATTATTTTTTGGTAATACTGCTTTTTGTTTTGAGCAGGAAGACTTCTTGATAAACCACATGTATTATAAAACAATAAATCTTCCTAAAGAAAAAAGGCCTAAAGTTATTTTGGTTTTAGGCGGCGGAGGAGCAAGAGGTTTTGCTCATGTAGGAGCCTTAAAGGCATTAAGAGAAGCTAATGTTCCTATAGATATGGTTGTAGGTACCAGTATGGGCGCTTTGGTAGGTTCTTTGTATTGTTCCGGAGTTAAGATAGAAGATTTAGAGAAAATAGGTGAAGATATTAAATGGAGCGATATCAGCAATTTAGGTATCCCTTCTTTAATAACAATGGTTACTTCCGAAAAACTGTTGTCTACAAAAAAGATGGAAGATTATGTAAACAAGATGATTGGCAATAAATATTTTTTTCAATTAGAAACTCCTTTTGCATGTGTAGCAACGGATATAAAAACAGGTGAAAAAATTATTTTCAAAGAAGGACCCGTGGCACCTGCGGCAAGAGCAAGTGCAAATATTCCCGGACTGTTTGCTCCGGTTGAATACAGGCAAAGATTTTTGGTTGATGGCGGGCTTGTGGAAAATATTCCGGTATCGGTTGCAAAACTTTTTGATCCGGACATAATAATAACAATTGCCGTAAGCGCCGACATTACAAAAAATTCCTATGACAATATTTTCTTTACACTGTTCCAAACAATTTATATTCAGGGGCAACAAAGCGACAGAGAAAATTTAGCAATGTCCGACATTGTAATTGCACCTAAAGTAAGCAATATTTCAGCAATAGAATTAAACAAAGCCGGTGAATGTATAGATGCAGGATTTGTTGCAGCTAAAAAAAGTTTAAAAAAAATAAAACAACTTATTATAGATAAAACTTATGAAAAAAATGTATTACAAAAAAATTAAGATTTTATTATTACTCTTAATATCCGTTTTTGTATTCCAACAAGTTTCCTTTTGCGATCAAGCGGAAGAAAAAGTTTTGATTGCAAATTTGGGAGCAGCAAAAAATAAAAAACAGGAAAAAAAAGCAAACTTCAAACTTTTACAATATTATATGGATAACGAAGATTATGAAAGTGCCGCCACAATAGGTGAACTTCTTTTAGATTATCAATTATCAAAAAAAGAAAAATATAACGTTTATTATAATTTGGCTACATCATATTTGGTTTTATCGAAAACGGAAAAAGCTTTGGAAGTAGGCAGGGAAGCTCAATATTTATATCCTAAAAAAATAGAAACCAAATTATTGTTGGGAAATATTTACATAAATAACAGTTTAAACGAACTTGCAATAGTAAAATTTAAAGAATGTTTGGAAATAGATGACGATAATCTTGAAGCATTAATAAACTTGGGAAACATTTATAATTTTCAAGAAAATTATTCGGCATCATTAAATTATTTCGAACAAGCCGAAAGAGAAGCCGTTCACGATAGCAAAGAGTTATCTATAGATGATTATATAAACATGGCAATATCGGCTAAAGAAATAGGCAGAAGAGATCAAGCTCAAGCAATTTTGGAAAATATTAAGAAAAAGAATAAAAAGTCTTCTCTTTTACTCGTAGATATTTATAGAAGTAAGAAAGAGTATGATAAAGCAATAAAGACATTAATGCCTTTTGTTTACCACAAAGATACCGACCTTGAAATTTATTGTAATTTGGCACAAATGTATTTGCTTTTCGGCAAATTTAATGAGGCAAAAGACTTATTACTATATTTTAAATCGAGAAATGAAGAAGATAATGAAGTTATAGATATGTTATTGATAGAATCATACCATAACTTATACCATGACCAAGAAAGAGTGTTAATCGAACTGCGGAAAATATATAACTATACCTCTTTGGATTATATAAAAACGATTATCGGCAGAGTAATAGCTTTTGAAAAAACACTGTAAAATATGCCTATAGCTCAATTGGATAGAGCATCAGTTTCCGGAACTGATTATTCCGGTTCAACTCCGGATAGGCATAAATTTTTAATAAGGCTTGATTTAATCACGATAAAAATTTATATTTTAAACTACACCTTCGAAATTTTTAACCTAGAGTACCCGTTTCACTTTTGTACACTTCGGTTAAAAATATTCTTCGTTTCGCTATAAACTATAAATTTTTATCTTGTTCGTTAGATTTGTGAAATATACTAAATTTTGTTACAACGACAAACGACAAAAACGGTTCGCTGTAAACTATAAATTTTTATCTTGTTTGTTACATTTATAGAATATGATAAAATATTATATAGATAGAATAGAAATGTACAAAAATTTGCAAAGCAAAATTTGAGTTTATACATTAAAAATATAAATACAAAAACAAATGGAAGAAAATATAAAAAAGCTTTTTCAATTAATGGAAAAATGTTCTTTGTGTCCGAGAAATTGCGGAGTGAACAGACTTAAAGGTGAAATCGGTGCGTGCAGAACAGCCAAAGAGTTTAAAGTTGCAAGTATAAATTTACATTTCGGAGAAGAGCCTCCGATTTCCGGTGAAAAAGGTTCCGGAACAATATTTTTTACAAACTGTAATTTGGCATGTGTATTTTGCCAAAATTATCCTATAAGTCAGCTCGGTAACGGAAATTCAATTACGACGGAAGAACTTGCCGATAAAATGATAGACTTACAAAATAAAGGTGCAAACAATATAAATTTAGTTACCCCTACTCATGTTTATCCTATGGTTGCCGAAACAATATTTATTGCAAGACAAAAAGGTTTAAAAATCCCTATACTTTCAAATTGCGGCGGGTATGAAAGCAAACAAGTTTTGGAACTTATGGAACCGTTTATAGATATATATATGCCGGACATGAAATATTCGTCCAATGAAAATGCAAAAAAATATTCAAAAATTTTAAACTATGTTGAAAACAACAGAACGGCAATAAAAGAAATGTACCGTCAAAAAGGTATACTAAAATTCGATGATAACGGTTTAGCGACGAAAGGAATTTTAATAAGACATCTTGTTTTACCGAACAATATTGCCGGCTCAAAAGAAACGTTTGAGTTTGTGGCAAACGAAATTTCCAAAGATACTTATATGAGTGTAATGGGGCAATATCATACGGCAAATATTTCTCACACTATCGAAGAACTTAACAGAAAAGTGTCTCAGGAAGAATATGATAAAGTTCTTGAAGATTTTGATAATGCGGGATTATATAACGGTTGGTTACAAGAATTATAAAAAATCGTTTAAAAATTCAATAAATTGTACTATACTTATTACTATGAACATCTTAATAAAAAAGCTTCTATCCGCTACTCTATCAACACTGCTAATTTTTAGCAGTGTTATTTCAGCTTATTCATATACAGAAAAAGATAATACAAAATTTAAAAATTTACTTGATAGTGATATTTTAAACTCTTTTAAAGTAACAGATTCTTATAATGCTGACAGTGAAAACTTTGTAATATGGATACAAGATTTACATAATGATTTTGCAACTCAAAAACAAATATACGATGCATTAGAAAAATTATCGAAAAAGCAATACTTCGAAATTTACGGTGAAGGTATTGTAGATAATACTCTCGATGTTTCCATTTTAAATTCCATACCTAACGAAAGGTTAAGAAAAGAAACTATTAACAATTTATTTAAAACATCGATTTTAAGTGCATGTGAATATTTTGTATTAAGTGACAACAATAATTCCATAAAAGGAATAGAAAACAAAAAAGAGTATATCAGTAATCTTTTGTTACTCGACAAAATAGACAAAAACAAAAATTTTAACAACTATATCATTGATAACGTATTAAAACAAGTAAATGACTTAAAACAACAAAGTATAGTTAACAGAGTTTTAGCCCTGCAAGTACTTAAACTAAATGATACAGATATTCCGAACACTTATCCAAACCTACAAAAATATCAAGCGGTTTCAAAAAATTTATCTAATATAAATTATAAAAAGTTAAACTTGCAATTTAAACATTTTGTAGCCGATTCAAAAAATAATACTGCTTTATATTCTCTTTTAAAACAGCAGTCCGATTACGGATATGCTCAAATTTACGATTATGTAAATTCAAAAATGCCTGACCTACAAAAGAGCAACAAAGAACTTGTGGAATACTTAAAAGCAAATAAGATGTTAAGTGAAATAAATTCAGTGAATTTATTTTATGAAAAAGAATCTTTTGTTAACCAATTATTGAGTAATGAGAACTTAAATCAAAACGAAACAGAAATAATTAATTTGGAAAATTATGTTAAGTATCTTAAAGATTTAGTAAATACCCAAATTTTACCAAACAATTATTTATCGTTAAAAGAAAACAAAAAATATTTTTCGGAGTTATTAAAAAAATATTTACCTAAAGATTTGTTGGTTTTCACTTTATGTTTATTGAATGATGATACTTTCTTTAGTTTCTTTGATAACAATATAAAAAGAAATGATATCTTTATTGAAAATTTAGCAAAAACAAATTCTAATAAAATTATTGTAGCCGGCGGATTCCATTCCGACATAACAAAAAAATTAAAAGATTTGAATTTAACATATATTGTTTTAACGCCGAATGTAAATATAATAAATGCTTTTAATAATTTATTTTCTACAACACTAAAATACGGAACAGATGAACAAATTGCAAATAATCTTTTATCTATAATATCATCTTGGAAAATGTTCTTTACTGATATAGAATCTTATCAGGCCGAAATAAATAACTGGATAGAAAATTCCCCCACACTAAAAAATAATTTATCTATTAATCTTAAACAACTGGAAAACAAAAACTATGTAATCTCAGTTGTTTATAACAAAACGAATGCATCGAAAGTTTTTGATATGGATGATGAAATAAAGCAACCTACTTTAACGAAAAAAGAACAATCTCTTATAGTTGACGATATAATTAAAGTTGCTAAGCAACATTATTTATTCGGACAAAATGTAGAAGTAAAAATTTCGGAAAACGATAATCTTTTAGATAACATACCTGCAATGGATGTTGAAACAACAAAAGACAAGTCGATAATTTTTGTTAACAAGAAATTTTTAAATGCTTTATATGATAATCCGTATTTAATACAAACAGCGGTAAAACTGCTTTTTTATTCCAGTTCTGAAGTTATCGATACTGATTCTTTTGCATCTTTTGTAAGTAACAATTATGAAGACTTACAACAAATATACACTTTGACTTCTCAATTAAAACAAGCTAAAACTTATTTACCGTTTACAATAAAAACAAAATTTAAACATGCCGTAAATACAATAAAAGCAAGTATAAGCAATTTTAAGAAACTAGATATGATAGCCGAACCGAACAGCGAAGATTTAAGAACCGAAGACGAAAAAAATATGGCTGAAGCTTTAAAACAAGCAACTATAGCAAGACAAACCAGAAGTTTTTTGACATCTTTCATACAACCGCCGATAGGTGCATATTTAGTAAATGCAGAAGGTATTACCGGAAGAAACTTTAACAGGACAGACAGCGTTTTACATGCGGAAACATTAACCTTTATAGATTTTTTAAAAAACTATATCAGAAAACATAAAAGCCTCCCAACCGGAGAACTTAATCAGGAAGGCGAGTTTTTAACGGATCTTTTAAACTTGGCAATTATTAACGGAGAAAATATTAATAATAAAATTTTCCAAGACAGGCCATTACTTTTGGAAAATTTAAATATATATATCCCATATACAGAAAACAGAACAATTGATACGGTATTTGAAGAAACCAATAGAATATTAGAATATGTAGATAGAGAATTGGGAAAAAATAACGAGTTGGGGAATCCTCTTGCAACTGCATCATTATATTGCACTTTAGCGCCTTGTAATAAATGTGCAAGAACAATGTCTGCTTTAAAAATAAATAAACTTGTTTATGGTTCTTATTCCGTTAACAAAAGCCATAAAAGCATAAATACCGTAATAAATGCGGGAATAAAAGTTGTTGACGGAATTTTATTAAAAGAGTGTGATCAAAGAATAGTAAATTACCGTTTTATGAACTTATCGATGTTTAGAACAAAAATAGCTTCTTTCATACAAACGGTTAGAAGAACTATTTCTAATATATTTAGGCAAACAAATAAATCTTTAAGTTATTTGATAGCCAACATTTCTTTTTCCGAAACAGAAATTTTAGATTTAAAATATACTATTTTAGATTTACAGCAGCAAATTGATTGGACGGATATTCAAGCAAAGCCGGAAATATTAAATAAACTTATAGAAACTTTGAAATCGATAGATGCTTATGATGACCCGATAAAACGAGCAAGCATGATGTATGTCATAAAAAACAAATGTGATGTAAAGATAGAAAACGGAAATATTGTTTTTTATAACAAAGAAAACAAAAAGTTGGATTTTTACATAAATCTTGCTAAAAGATTTGTAGCTTCAAAACAATATTTATCAAGGATGTCTCAACTCGCTTCCGTTAGAAATTTTGCCGATATGGACAACAATTTAGCGTTGAGAAAATCACCGTTCAAAAAAGAAATGCAGTCTGTTTTTTCAATATTAACTTTATACGGAATAGGGCAACCTATACCAATAACAGGAAACACTTTAGAAGAAACAAAAAAAAGATTAGATCCGTTAGGTCATGAAATAGAATATCTCATTCCGGAAGTATACATAGAAAATGCAGCACTACAATGTACTTTTGAAAACGGTGTTTTTGTAAACAGCAATAATTATATGGATAATATTGCACATTCAACAATAGCCAAAAAAACTTTGGAATATTTAGAAAACCTGTTTGCAAATATGCAACAAGATTGGTACGATCTTTTTGTAAACTTTATAGAACAAACAAAACAATTAAGAAAGCAACCGGATATAAAATTCGAAGATTTTGTAGAAGTTTTGTTAAAACAACACCCTAACTATAAAGAGTTTGAATCTGTAGCAAAAATTTGGGGTAATTTAACAAGACAACAAGCTGAAAACGAATTGTTAAGAATTTATCAAACGGCAATAAATCAAAAAATAAGTACGGAAAGATTTAAAGAAGTGATGAAAGTAATGTCTGTACTTGAACTTGCAAGACTTTATCTATCGCAAGATATCCAAGATCAAACTGAAGCAACAAGATTAAGACAAGATATAAAATCTATTGAAGACGGAGAAAACCTTTGCACATTTGTTGATAGTTCCGTAAGATATGTCGTTACTGCATTCAGACCCACACTTGTAAGACAAAAAGTTGCAGACTTTTTTGGAACCGTTATTCAAAAGCAGTATCCCCAACTTTATGCTGCAAGTACGGGGCTAACGACAATAAATGTAAGCAAAAAAGGCATCAACAAAACTATTCCTTTAAGAATGGCTTTACAAAGCGGTATTCCGGCAGAGAATATAATATTTACAGGTGATGAGTTTAACATCGGCGGTGTAGATTATCCTGTATACTTGTTACAACAAGAAGATGGTAATGGTAATTTAGTCGTAATAAATACAAACGGAACAGAATCTAATTGTGTTATAGATTTATCTAAAATAGAAAGTTTAAAAAATGAAGATAATATAACAAGAAGTTTAATATTACAAAGAATGATTTTATCCATTGTAGAAGAACGAATCGGATTAGTTGCAACCGATCCGGGATATGAATTTAAAAACAGTATAGCTCAAGAACTACAATCTAAAATCTCCGAAAAAAACATTTCGGATTTCGGAGAAGAAACTACACAACCGGAAATCATAAATATTACCGACATGTTAAAAGCCGGATAATAGCAATTTATAATTAACGGCAAAAAAACAATTAGAAGATTTTTAGGGAAGTTAATAAATCGGTTAAGAAGTAATCGGAAACCAACATCAAAATCATGGTAACCATAACCGAACTTGTTGTTGCTTTACCTACACCTTCCGCACCGCCGGAACATTGAAATCCTTTATGACATGCAACAGTAACAAGTATTCCCGCAAAGAAGAAAGATTTTATAAAACCATGTAAAAATGTTTGAACTGTCATAACATCCAAAATATCGCCGATATAAACGGTAGAAGGTATATCCCAAGTTAAATTAGATACAACCAAACCACCGTAAATGCCTACAATGTTAGATATTGCTACAAGTAACGGCAACATAAGTATACAAGCAATAAATCTCGGAACAGCCAAATATCTTACCGGGTTTGTTCCCAAAGTATACAATGCATCAATTTGTTCGGTAACTTTCATTGTACCGATTTCTGCGGTTATTGCCGCACCTATTCTACCTGTAATAACTACCGATGTTAATACCGGTCCTAACTCTTTTACCAGAGAATAGCCCGTAATCATACCGATATAAACAGGTTCATTAAAAAGGTTAGCCGTAGCAGACCCTACCTGCAACGCCAGCACCATACCGACGAAAAAAGATGTCAGAAGCACAATAGGAAAAGACATATATCCTACCTCCACCATCTGAATTATCGTATTTTTTATGTTTATTTGTCCTTTTATTATGCAGATAAAAGTATCTATCACCAACTGAGAAGCAATACCAAGACCTTTTATGTTATCTTTTATCTTTTTAGTAAAAGAAACTTTCAATATTTGTTGTCTCATAATTTTATTAAACTATAATTCTCGGAACTCTCGGAGATATTGAACAAGTTACTTCATAACTTATTGTATTTTGTAATTTTGCCAATTCTTCCGCTTTTATTGTTTCTTTGCCTTGTGTTCCTAACAATACAACTTCATCACCTATACTTACACCTTTAACATCGGTAACATCTATCATCATCATGTCCATTGTAATTCTTCCCGCAACAGGACACTTTTTACCTCTAACCAAAACATCAGCTTTGTTGGATAATACTCTACTGTAACCATCCGCATAACCAACAGGAACTGTTGCTATAACGGAATTTTTATTTGTAACAAACGTTCTTCCGTAACTTACACAAAATCCTGACGGAACTTTTTTCAAATATATGATTTTTGTTTTCCAAGTTAAAACAGGTTTTAATTTAAGTTTTTGTACATTATGTTCAAACGGAGAAAGACCATACAATCCTATTCCCGGTCTAACCATATCGAGATGTGTTTTTTTGTTACTAAGTAATGCTGCAGTGTTTGCCGCATGTGCAATAAATTTTAATCCTAAACTCTTTGCATATTTTATAACTTCGTTAAACTTTTTTAATTGATTTTCGGTATATGTCGGATTCGTATCGGCAACTGCAAAATGAGTATACATTCCCGACATTTTTATTTCCGGCATATTAACAATCTTTTGCAAAATAACATTTGTATTTTCACCGGCAATAACACCGACTCTACCCATACCGGTATCGACTTTCAAATGAAACTCTAATTTTTTTTGAAATTTTTTTGCGAGATTTGATAATTCGTGTAATCCTTGTAAACTTGAAATAGTAGGTATCAAATCCCAAAATGTTGCCACAGATAAATATTCCAAAGGATAACCGCTTCCAAACACCAAAATTTTAGCTTTAATACCTGCTTTTCTAAACGAAATACCTTCCTCAATGGAAGAAACACCTATACCATAAATTCCTGCTTTTACCGCCTCTTTTGCCAGCTCTATCCCCCCATGCCCATAAGCATTGGATTTAATTACAGCAAGCACTTTTGTGTCAGCCTTTAAGTATTCCTTTATCTTTTTTAAATTAAACAAGAAATCACTCTTGTCTATTTCTACCCATGTCGGTCTAAAAAAAGATGATGGTGGTTGTTCCTTCATTGAATTGCCTCCGTAGAGCTAAACTCTTTATTGCCAAATCTTGTATATTCCCCTTCAAATAAAAGATATGCGGTACCTACAGGACCGTTTCTCTGTTTTGCAATAATAATTTCCGCTGTTTTATCGTCTTGTGTTGCAGGATCCAAATCTTGAGATTTTTCTTTACTCTTATAATAACCTTCTCTATGAACAAATGCTACAACATCGGCATCCTGTTCGATTGCGCCCGAATCTCTTAAATCGGAAAGCATAGGTCTTTTATCTTTACCTCTTTGTTCCGTTTGTCTTGATAACTGGGAAAGAGCGATAACGGGGACTTTTAAATCTTTGGCTAATGCTTTTAACGATCTTGAAATTTCCGCAGTTTCTATTTGTTTTGATTCATATCTTTTACCGTTACCCGTTCCTCTGATTAACTGTAAATAATCTATTATTATTAAAGATAACGGTTTACCTTGTTTTTCGAGTTTTGTAGCAAGTTTTTTAGCTGTTGCTCTTATTTCTATCGAGCTCATATCGGCATCACAAATATAAAGAGGAGCTTTACCTATTTTTGATATTGCCGTTGTAAGTTTAGGCCAATCGGAACTTTTAAATTTACCTTTTCTTAAATCTTGCCCGCTAACTTGTGCGACAGAAGCCAAAAATCTCATCATTAATGCTTCTTTCGACATTTCTAAAGAAAATATTGCTACCGAATGAGGATCTTTAGATCTTACGGCAACATTTTCCGCAATGTTTAATGCGAATGCAGTTTTACCCATTGAAGGTCTTCCCGCAACAATTATAAGTTCGGACTGTTGAAGCCCGGCTGTTAATTTATCGAGTTCGGTAAAACCTGTTCTAAGTCCCGGAACATCGTTTCTGTCTTTGAACAAATTTTCGAGTTTTGAAACAACGGAAGGAACCAAATCTTCCGGTGTGGAAAAATCGTTAGCATTGTTTTGTTTTGATATATTAAACAATACCGTTTGAGCATCATCTAAAATTGTTTCCGACGGTGAATCTTCCGAAAAGGCATCGGTAACCATATTTGAGCCCACAGTTATTATTTGTCTTAAAATAGATTTATCTTTTACGATATTTGCATAGTATTCAACGTTTGCGGCAGTTTGCGCGGCATCGATTAAACTAAACAAATATTTTATTCCGCCGGCATCATTAAAAAGTTTATTTGTTTTCAAACGGTTCGAAACCGTAACAGGCTCGGCAACTTCTCTGTCGCTTAATTCTCTTATTGCACCGAAAATAAGTTTATGTACTTCTTTATAGAAATCTTCTTCTCTAACCAACTCCATAGCCTTTATTATTGCATCTTTTTCTATAAGCATTGCACCAAGCAGTGCCATTTCCGCATCTATCGACTGCGGCGGAGTTTTTCTTTCTAAATCTTTTGGCATTAAAACTTCTCCTTCTTATAATAGAAAACTACAAATTTTTGATATCATTGTGTAGAAAAAAATTATAGTCAATAATTAACAAAAAATCAAGAAAAAATAGTCGTGATTTTATTACGAAAATAAAAAAACGGAAAGATAAAAAAATACCTTTCC
This sequence comes from Candidatus Ruminimicrobiellum bubulum, assembly GCA_017651625.1. Taxonomy (GTDB): domain Bacteria; phylum Elusimicrobiota; class Endomicrobiia; order Endomicrobiales; family Endomicrobiaceae; genus Ruminimicrobiellum; species Ruminimicrobiellum bubulum. Next base: position 13,204 of record JAGCCP010000008.1, read on the forward strand.
GTTTTATATTTAATCTTTATTTTTTTACTATTTCTTTTCTTCGATTACATCAATACTAACTTTTGCAATAACTTCAGGATGTAATCTAACGTTTACTGTTACTTTACCTACTTCTTTTATAGGTGCCGGCAACAATATATCGTGTTTGTTTATTTGGAAATCTTGTTCTGCAAACAATTTTGCTAAGTGTGCGGTTGTTATAGAACCGAAAATCTTACCGTTTTCACCAAGTTTAACTTTAACTGAAAATTCGGCTTTTTCGATTTTTTCTGCAACAGCTTTAGCATTAGCAATAATTTCTTCTCTAACTTTTTCAAGTCTTGTTTTTTCTCTTTCCCAAATTTTTAAGTTTTGAGGAGTTGCTTCCATAACAAGTTTTTTAGGTAACAAATAGTTTCTTGCAAAACCTGCTGCTACCTCTTTTATTTCACCTTGTCTTCCTACATTTGTTATATCTGATCTTAAAATAACTTTCATTTATTTCCTCCGATTAATTTGCCGAAAACGGTAACAAAGCTAACATTCTTGCTCTTTTAACGGCTTTACATAATTCTCTCTGATGTTTTGCACAGGTACCTGTAACATTACCGGAAAGAATTTTTCCGCTTTCTGTAACAAAAGTTCTCAAAAGACTAACATTTTTATAGTCTATTTCTATTTTATCCGTACAAAAACGGCAAACTTTTCTTTTCATCATTCCACCCTTTCTGAATTTACCGGCTGGCTTTGTTCCGGCAGGGTGTGTATTTTTTTTCTCTATTGACATTTTTTATTCCTCCAAAATTTTAAAACGGAACTTCTTCATCGTCCATAACATCGTTATCGGAAACATATTCTGTTTCTGCTCCCTCAACATTCTTTGTTTGTTGAGCAGATGCATCAACTCTTACTAAAAATTGAACTCTTGATGCAACAACTTCAAGTCTTGATCTTTTTGATCCGTCTGCAGCTTGCCAGCTGTTACTTCTTAATCTTCCTTCAACATAAACAGGCATACCTTTTTTTAATCTGTCGTTACATCTGTCTGCCTGATCTCCCCATACGATTATGGGAACATATGTAGGATCGGAATCTCTCCACTCTCCGGTTACTTGATCTTTTATTCTGGAACTCATTGCTATATCAAATCTGCAAACGGATTTTGAAGTGGTTGTCCTTTTCAATTCAGGATCTCTTGTTAATCTGCCTACCAAAATAACACTATTTTGTTGTGGTATCTGATATATCTGATTCTGCATTTACTGTTTCCTCTTCTTTCTTTTCTTCAACTGCAACTTCTTCTGTTGCTGCTACAGCTTCTTGTTTCTTTTCAACTGCTTTAGCTTTTTTTACAACTTTTTTCTTAGGTTCAACTTTTACTGTTAAAAATCTGATAACATCATCATTAACCTTAAAAAAGTTTTCCAAAGAAAGAACTACCGAACCGTTAGATTCGAAATCAACATAAACATAATTTCCTTCACGAAATTTCTTGATGTTGTAAGCGAGTTTTTTCTTTCCCAACTGCTGAAGATTTTTGATCGTTCCGCCGGAAGTTTCAATTATTTTTGATACTTTTGAAACCATTTCTTCTACTTTTGTAGAATCGAGTTCCGGAGAACAAATGAAAGTACATTCGTAACTCATTGATACTACCCTCCTTTTTGGATTTCTGTTACTTTAGTAACAGCTTAGCCCCTTACGGAGCAAAGTTTGATTTATAAGTATATATTTTTTTAATACTTTTTTCAAACTATTTTATTAAATAAATTATAGCGGCTTTATGAATATGTAATCTGTTTTCCGCTTGTTCAAAAATATTTACTTCCTGTTTAGCCATAACTTCTGCCGTTATTTCTTCACCTCTTACTGCAGGAAGACAATGTAACACTATACAATTTTTGTTTGCTTTTGCTAACAACTTATCGTTTACCTGATACTTTACAAAAGCTTTATGTCTTTCAACGGATTCTTTTTCTTCACCCATTGAAATCCAAACGTCCGTATAAATAACATCCGAACCTTTTATATCTTCTATATCACTGCTTATCTTTATATTTGCTTTTGTTGTTTTTCCTATCTTTAAAGCTTTTTCCAACAAATCTTTTTTAGGTGCATATTTTTTAGGTCCCAACAACAAAAAGTTAAGTCCTAAAACAGCAGAAACCGCAAGCCATGAATTTGCAACATTGTTTGCATCACCTACAAAAGAAATTTTTAATTTTTGCAATTCTTTTATGCTTTTTATTTTATATTTTTCTATTATCGTCATTAAATCTGCCAATATCTGCAAAGGATGTTCGGCATCGGTTAATGCATTTATAACCGGTACTGACGAATATTTTGCAAATTCTTCCAAATAACTATGTTTAAATGCTCTTATAACTATCGCATCCAAATATCTCGATAAAACATGTGCGGTATCGTAAACTGATTCGCCTCTTGTAGTTTGCAATTTTTTTACATCAAGATTTAATGGTGTTCCGTCTTCTTGGCACATAGCTGCGGAAAAAGAAACCATTGTTCTTGTAGAAGGTTTTTCAAATATAAGTCCTATAACTTTACCTTTCAATTGAAACTTTGATTTTTTTTGTTTTTTCAATTTTATGGCCGATTGAATTATCGTCCAAATTTCTTTTGAGGTTAAATCGTATATCGATAATATATGTTTTAAATTTTTCATAATACACACTCTTACTTTTACAACTTTTCTTTTAAAACATAAAAACAAGAAGACTATTTTTGATGTCTTCTTGTTTTTATAATTTTAAACTTTATAAAAACTACATCTTTGAATTTTGATCTATATAGATTCCAGGTCCCATTGTTGAAGAAACTGAAATACTTTTAACATATTGACCTTTTGCTGCTGAAGGTTTTGCTTTCAAAACAGCACTTACCAAAGTCTTTATGTTTTCTACCAATTTATCTTTTTCGAAAGAAGCTTTACCTACGGAACAATGAACTATTCCGAAAGAATCGTTTTTATAAGCAACTTTACCTTTTTTCAATTCTTGAACTGTTCTTCCGATATCAAATGTAACTGTTCCTGATTTTGGGTTTGGCATTAAACCTTTAGGACCCAATATTTTTGCAACTTTACTTAAGTCTTTCATACAATCAGGTGTAGCAACCAAAACATCGAAATTCAAGTCGCCTTTAGAAATTTCTTCGATTAAGTCTGTTGAACCAACTTTATCTGCACCGGCTTTTTCTGCTTCGGTTTGTTTTTCGCCCTTAGCTATAACAAAAACCGTTCTTGTTTTACCGATACCGTTAGGTAACAAAACTGTTCCTCTAACTATTTGATCACTCTGTTTAGGATCTATTCCCAAACGAATGTGAACTTCTACTGATTCATCGAATTTTGCTTTTGCTGTTTGTTTTACTAAATCTGCTGCTTCTTCAACAGAATAAAGTTTGTTTGCATCTACTAATTTTGATAACTCTTTTAATCTTTTTGCCATTTTAATTCTCCTGTGGTTCTTTCGCCGTTTTAAAAACAGCTCCCACTTTTATTTAAAAATTGCTTTTGCAATTTTTATTTTTGTTTTACTTCAATTCCCATACTTCTTGCCGTACCTTCAACCATCAATTTTGCACCTTCCAAATCGATAGCATTTAAATCAGGCATTTTTTGTTTTGCAATTTCTTCAACTTGAGCTTTTGTAATAGAACCAACTTTAGTTTTATTAGGAACTCCCGAAGCTTTTGCAACTTTTGCAGCTTTCTTTATTAATGCAGGAACCGGAGGCATCTTTGTTATGAAGGTAAATGATCTGTCTTCATATACGGTAATAACAACAGGTGTTGCCATACCTTGTTCCATTTTTTTTGTTCTTTCATTGAACTGTTTACAAAAATCCATTATATTTACACCTTGTTGTCCTAACGCTGGTCCAACCGGTGGTGCAGGATTTGCTGCGCCTGCAGGTATTTGTAATTTAATTTGTGTTTTTACTTTCTTTGGTGGCATTTTAAATCTCCCTTAAAACTACAACCATCTTTTCTTGAGCATTGAAAAAACAGTCTTTACTTTATATTTAACTGTGCTGCCGTAACATACAGCATTCGTTTATTAAACTTTTTCTACTTGTAAGAAATCCAATTCAACAGGAGTTGGTCTGCCGAATATGGTAACCATAACTTTCAACTTACCTTTTTCCTGATTTACTTCTTCAACTACACCGATAAAGTGGTTGAAAGGTCCTTCGGTTATTCTTACATTTTCATCTTTTTCAAATGAAATTGCCGGTCTTGGTTTTGCATCCTCAGGATTTGTAACAGCTTTTATAAGGTTAGCAACTTCAGATTCTGCCATAGGTGCAGGTTTTACCCCACCCAAGAAACCGGTTACTCCGGTAGTATTTCTAACCAACCAATATGTTTCATTGTTTATTATCATTTCAATAAAAACATATCCCGGATAAAATTTTTTCTTTCTTATTTTTTTCTTATTGTTCTTAACGGAAACAACTTCTTCCGTAGGAACAAGAACTTGAGAAATAAAGTTCTGCATACCGAGATTTTCAACTGTTCTCTCGATACTGTTTTTTACTTTATCTTCATGTCCCGAATATGTGTGAACGACATACCATTGTTTAGCCATTTCTTACCTCAAATTTAATATTATGCCTAATGAACCAGAAAGAATCATGTCTACTAAGCCAACAAATAAGGCCATTATTATAACAAAAACTATCACAACAAAGGTTGTCGCTACAACTTCTTTTTTGGTTAACCATGTAACTTTTGTTAATTCAAAATAAGCATCTTTAAAAAATTGTATTGCTTTACCCATAAAACTTTCTCACTTTAAAAAAATCTTTTGTCTCTACTAAAACCGGGGGCAGATGGATTTGAACCACCAAAGCTGGTTTTGGAGACCAGAAGTTTACCGTTAGCCTATGCCCCCAGGCTTTATAAGCTATTTTGTTTCTTTATGCAAAACATGTTTTCCGCATGTCTTACAATATTTTTTTACTTCTAATTTTCCTTCTTGTTTCTTGCCTCTGGCAAAATAATAATTTCTATTTTTGCATTCAGTGCAAGCCATCGTTATAATTACTCTGTCTCCCATTTTCCTAACTCTCCAAAAATATTTACTGCAAATTATTCAATAATCTTAGTAACAACGCCTGATCCAACTGTTCTTCCGCCTTCTCTGATTGCAAATCTCAATTGTTCATCCATTGCTACAGGCATTATCAATTCTACATCCATTTCTACGTTATCTCCTGGCATTACCATTTCGGTTCCTGCAGGTAAA
>JAGCCP010000055.1 GCA_017651625.1 Candidatus Ruminimicrobiellum bubulum
ATCCGACTACATTGAAAGAATAAGACCACCTTTTAATGTAAACAAGTTTGCACAAGCAGGCGCAATAGCAAGTTTAAACGATAAATCTCAAGTTACCAGAAGTGTTGCACATGTAAGAAAAGAATTTAAATTTATTTTTGCTGCACTTAAGAAAATGGGAATAAAATATGTTGATTCAGTAGGAAACTTTTTCTTAATGTCGGTAGCACCTTTCAAAGGTAAAGAAGTGTTTCAAAATATGTTAAAAGAAGGTGTAATCATAAGGGCAATGGACGAATATGATTTACCTGATTATGTAAGAGTAACAATCGGAACAAGAAAAGAAAACGAACTTTTCTTAAAGAAAATAAAAAAAGTATTAAAAAAATAATTCTTTAGGTTGACACAATTTTTAGTAATTGTTAAAATCTTTAAGATTATTAGTGATATTTTTATATCCAATAAAATAAAGTAAGGAGATGAAGTATGGCGAAATTTGTGTATTCGTTCGGTGGCGGAAAAGCAGATGGTAATGGCAGTATGAGAAATCTTCTCGGCGGAAAAGGTGCTAACCTTGCAGAAATGGCAGGAAAAGTAAAACTTCCTGTTCCTCCAGGATTTACAATTACAACAGAAGTTTGTACATATTACTATGACCATAAAAAAACTTATCCTAAGGAACTTGAAAAACAAGTTGCAACAGCTTTGAAAGCAGTTGAAAAAATCATGGGTAAGAAATTCGGAGATCCAAAAGATCCTCTTTTAGTATCCGTAAGATCAGGTGCAAGAGCTTCAATGCCTGGTATGATGGAAACAGTTTTGAATGTAGGTCTTACATCAAAAACACTCCCAGGTTTAATTGCAAAAACCAAAAATGAAAGATTCGCTTATGATGCATATAGAAGACTTATCATGATGTATTCCGATGTTGTTATGGAAAAATCTGCAGGAATAGAACCGGCAGACGATATGGGCATCAGAAAACAACTCGAAAGAGTTATGGATAAAGCTAAAAAAGCTAAAGGTGTAACAAAAGATACAGAACTTGATGCAAATGATTTGAAAAAACTTTGCGAAGAGTTCAAAAAAGTAGTTAAAAAAGTTTTAGGTAAAGAATTCCCTGATGATCCGATGAAACAACTTTGGGGTGGAATCGGAGCAGTATTTGCATCATGGAACGGAAAAAGAGCTATTGCTTACAGAAAAATCGAAGGAATTCCTGAAGATTGGGGAACAGCAGTAAACGTTCAAACCATGGTATTCGGTAATATGGGTGACACATCTGCAACAGGTGTTGCTTTCACAAGAAACCCAGGAAACGGAGATGCACATTTTTATGGTGAATATCTTATAAATGCACAAGGTGAAGACGTTGTTGCAGGTATAAGAACCCCTGCTTCTATCAACGAAGCAACAAAAACAGAACAGAATAAACGTGAAATATCTCTCGAAAAGTTTATGCCTAAAGTTTATAAAGAACTTGATTCAATACAGAAAAAACTTGAAAAACATTATAGAGATATGCTTGATATCGAATTCACAATTCAAGAAGGTAAATTGTGGATGTTACAATGCAGAGTTGGAAAGAGAAACGGTCCTGCTGCAGTTAAAATGGCAATGGACATGGTAAAAGAAAAACTCATTACAAAAGAAGAAGCTGTATTGAGAGTTTCTCCTGCACAATTAGACGAATTATTACATCCTATTATAGATCCTAAAGCTGAAAAAGGTGCAAAAGTTTTGGCAAAAGGTCTTCCTGCAGGTCCTGGAGGAGCAAACGGTCAAATCGTATTTTCAGCAGAAGATGCGGTTGCATGGAATAAAAAAGGTAAAAAAGTTATTCTCGTTAGAGAAGAAACAAACCCTGAAGATGTTGAAGGTATGAGAGCAGCTCAAGCTGTATTGACTGCAAGAGGCGGTATGACCTCTCACGCTGCACTTGTTGCAAGAGGATGGGGAAAATGCTGTATAGTAGGTTGTGATGCAATCAGTGTTGATTTAGCAAAGAAAACAATGACAATCGGTGATAAGAAATTTAAAGAAGGCGATTATATAACTCTTAACGGAACAAAAGGTTTTGTTTATAACGGAGCATTGGCAATGGTTGATGGTACCAAGAACAAAATCTTGAACGATTTCTTAAAAGTTTGTGATTCTATAAGAAGATTAAAAATCAGAACAAATGCAGATAACCCTGCAGATGCAAAGAAAGCAAGAGAATTCGGTGCAGAAGGTATCGGTCTTTTCAGAACAGAACATATGTTCTATGGCGAAAACTCGGAAAAACCTTTGTTTGCATTAAGAAAAATGATTGCTTCGGCAACAACAGAAGAAAGAAAGAAAGCTTTGGACGAAATGTTCCCATTTATGAAATCAAGTATTAAAGGAACAATGGAAGCTATGGACGGATATGCAGTAACAATCAGATTGTTGGATCCACCGTTACACGAATTTATTCCTAGAGAAAAAGCTCAACAAGAAATAATTGCTAAGAGCTTAAAGATTTCTTTGGATGAATTCAAATCCAGAGCAGCTGCTCTTCACGAATCTAACCCTATGATGGGTCACAGAGGAGTAAGACTTGGTGTTACATATCCTGAAATAACGGAATATCAAGTAAGAGCTATATTTGAAGTTGCAGTTGAACTTTTGAAAAAAGGCAAAAAAGTTCATCCTGAAATAATGGTTCCTGTTGTATGTACGGAAAACGAATTGAAACTTCAAAAAGCTATAGTTGAAAAAGTTCATGCTGAAGTTTTGAAAAAAGCAAAAATTAAAAAATTGGATTATTCTTTCGGTACAATGATAGAAATCCCAAGAGCTGCATTAACAGCTGATAAATTAGCAAACGTTGCAGAATTCTTCTCATTCGGTACAAACGATTTAACTCAAATGAGTTTCGGATTCTCAAGAGACGATGTTGGTGCATTCTTAGGCGATTATCAAGAAAAGAAAATTATTCCTGCAGATCCTTTCCAAACAATAGATCAGGAAGGTGTTGGTCAATTGATTAAGATGGGTCTTGAAAAAGGAAGAAGTGTAAGAAAAGGTATGAAAATCGGTATATGCGGAGAACACGGCGGAGAACCTAAATCTGTTGAATTCTGCAATGCTATCGGAATGACATACGTTTCTTGCTCACCTTTCAGAGTACCTATAGCAAGACTTGCAGCAGCACAAGCAGTTGCAAAAGAAAAAACATCAAAAAAGAAATAATGCAATAATAGCATTAATCTCTTAATAAAATCGGGTTGGTGGCTGGATTTTTTCCGCCAACCCGATTATTTAAAAAAATGAGAAAATTATTAAATGTAATATTCAGCTTATTTGTTTTTTTGTCGGTAAGTATCTGTCTGTATGCTGCTAAGCAACAGGAACCGTCTTTTATCGACGGTAAAGATTTTGTATCCGTTTCTTTAAATGAAAAATTATTCTCTCCTAATAATGATAGTTTCTTTGATACCGTAACTTTTGAAATTTCTCTTTTACAGGAAAAAATGAAAATAAAAAATTGGCAGTTGGATATTGTAAATACGCAAACAAATAAAGTTGTGTATTCTTTTTCCGGTCAAGAAGAAATTCCAAATACATTGGTATGGAACGGGAAAGACAATAAAGGTAATTTTGTTGAAGGTAACTTTAAATATGTTTTTACCGCACTGATAAACAAAAAAAATATAAAAGTAGAACAAGCCGATGAGTTTATATCGGATATAACAGAACCGTATATATCTTTATCTTCGTCGTTGGATACAGTTTTGCTCGATAAAGAAAAGAATTGTTTTGTTAACGATGTTACATTTAGTTTCAATATCGGAGATGAAAGTTTAATAGATAAATCAAAAACAAAATTGCAAATATACAGTTTTAAAAATAAAGTAATAAAAGAGTGGAAATTTACAAATTCCGATGAAATCCCGGATTCTGTCTCTTGGGACGGCAAAGACGATATTTATGACTTGGTTGTTCCTGCTGGAGAATATAAAGTAGAATTGGTAGTTAGTGATATAGTAAACAATAAAGCTTATTTATATTCGAATATTACGACTTTTGAACAGGTTGTCGGAAAAGTTTCCGAAATTGTAGTAAAAGAAGAACCGAGAGGATTAGTAGTCAATTTGTCTAGCAACATATTGTTTCCTTCAGGAAAAGCGGTTTTAAAGAAAGAAGCAAAAGATTCTTTGGATGAAACAGTAAAACTTTTGAATGCTTATCCGGCAAACAAAGTTTTAATAGAAGGATATAGTGATTCCGTAGGAGATAAAGAAAAGAATCTTAAATTGTCTTATGATAGAGCACAAGAAGTATACCTTTATTTCATTCAAAACGGTATACCGGCAGAAAGATTAAGTGCTGTAGGATATGGTCAAGAAAATCCTATAGCTTCAAATAAAACGGCTAAAGGAAGAGCACAAAACAGAAGAGTAAACGTCATAATATTAAAATCGCAAAGTGAAGATGCAAATGATAATGAGACAAATAGTTCTGATATTCAAGAAACAACCGAAGATTTAAAAAATATCGGTGTAAATATAAATTAAGAAATTAAATATATTAAGGAGAAATAAAAAAATGAAACTCAAGATGTTGTTAGCGTTAATTTTAGTTGCGGGTATTGCAACTATGTCTTATGCAAAAAGTCACTTTATTACGCCCGGTGCAAGAGCAGGCGGATACGGAACAGCTTTTTCTGCCGTAGCAGATGATTTAACAGCAATTTATTATAACCCCGCAGGTCTTGCTTATCAAACAGATACTCAAGTTATGGCATCACTCTTTTATATTGATTATCCGGCAACTTCGGATAAGCCGGATCCTACTTATGGTGCAGACAAATATTCTACAAGTGCGGTAGTTCCATTTGTAGGTTTTTCAACAAAATTTTATTTTGATACTGTTATTGCCGCAGGTATTTATGTGCTTGGCGGAGGCGGTGGAAAAGTAGAAAATCTTGGTCCTTATTTTGATAAAGTCGAGGGACAGCAAAGTTATATGGTTTACAATATATCTTTGGCAAAACAAATCACAGAAAAGTTTTCAGTAGGTTTAGGTTTTGATGCAATCCAATTCCAAGATAAATTAGTTGCAAAAGGTTATGCTGTACCTATACCGGGTGGTATTGATTATAATAGAAGTGCTTTCGGTTTTCAGGGAAATATCGGCTTAATGTATAAACCGGTAGAAAAACTTTCGACGGCATTTGTTTTGAGAAGCGGTTCTCATGTTGATGTTCCTAATGAACCTTTTTCTTCAAATCCTGCATTCAGAGAAGAAGTTTGTTATCCTTTGACATGGGAATTCGGCTTTGCGTATGATTTATTTGATAATTTTACTTTTGCGGCAGCAATTTCAGAAAACAAAACTTCATGGACTTCGGAAAGATATCACGATATTTTTCAATACAGAGTTGGAACAGAATACAGAGCAACCGAAAAGTTGGCATTACATCTCGGTTTCTTCTCTGATCCTAACTTAATAAAAGATGAGTATAGATACACATATAATTTAACAAATCTCGATATGTACAATATGAAATATTTGACGATAGGTGCAGAATATCAGTTTACAGACTCTTTTAAAGCCGGTTTATCTTTAACACATTCTTTCACGAATCCTGTTACCTATGATGGTGTAACATATAAATATGAAATTAATTTAGGAAGACTTGATATAAGTTATAAATTTTTATAATAAAAAGGAGTAACAAAATGATTCCTTTAGTAAAACCTATATTCGGTAAAAAAGAAAAACAGTTGATAAACGAAGTTATAGATTCCGGTATTATAGCAAGCGGAAAATACGTTGAACAATTTGAACAAAAATTTACGAAACTTTCTAAAGCAAAACACGGAACGGTTTGTTCAAGCGGAACAACGGCATTGCATACCGCTCTTCTTGCATGCGGAATAAAACCGGGAGATAAAGTTATTACAACTCCGTTTACATTTATTGCAACATCAAACTCTATTCTTTATTGCGGTGCAAAACCGATATTTGCCGATATCGATTATAAAACTTTTAACATAGATCCGAAATCCGTAGAAAAAATACTTAAAAAAGAAAAAAAAGTTAAAGCAGTTATCTGTGTTCATTTATATGGCTTACCTTGCGATATGGGTGAATTATTAAAACTTAAGAAAAAATATAAATTCGTTTTAATAGAAGATGCATGTCAGGCACATTTAGCAAAATATAAAAATAAAACAGTTGGTTCTATAGGTGATGCAGGTTGTTTTTCTTTTTATGCAACAAAGAACATGACTACCGGTGAAGGCGGTGCTGTTCTGACTAATAATTCTAACATAGACAAACTTTCAAAAAAAATTATTAATCACGGAAGAATGGCTCATTACGGACACGATATGTTAGGCTATAATTTCAGATTAACAAATATTTGTGCCGCTATGGGTATTGCTCAATGTGACCAAATTGAAAAGTGGACGAAACAAAGAATTGCAAATGCAAAGAAGTTGACCGATGGTTTAAAAGGTTTAAGTTTTTTGGAAACACCGTTTGTTCCTAAAGGTTATACTCATGTTTATCATCAATATACGATTAGAATTAAAGATGGCTTAAGAGACAAATTTATGCAGTATTTAAAAGATAACGGTATAGGTTGCGGAATACATTATCCGGAAGTTATTAATAAACAACCGTTATACCAAAAATTAGGATACAAAAAAGGTATATGCCCGGTTGCTGAACAAGCAGTAAAAGAAGTTATTTCTTTGCCAGTTCATCCGTCGTTATCTTCAAAAGATATAAATACAATTATAAAAGTAATAAAAGGTTTTAAAAAATGAGCAAAATAAAAATAGCTGTTATAGGTGTAGGTTCGTTAGGTCAACATCATGCAAGAATTTTATCAACACACGAAAATGCCGAACTTATCGGGGTTGTTGATGCCGATGTTAAAAGAGGTGAAACTATTGCAAAAAAATGCAATACAGCAAGTTTTACAGATGTTAAAGAAGTTATAGATAAAATTCAGGCAGCAGTAATTTCCGTTCCAACTCCGTATCATTACGATATAGCAAAACAGTTGTTACAAGCGGGAATACATTGTTTGGTGGAAAAACCGTTTACCGAAACAGTCGAACAATCGACCGAACTTATAAGAATCGCAAGAGATAAAAATCTTATTTTACAAGTAGGTCATGTTGAAAGATTTAATCCTGCAATTATTGCTGCAACTCCTTACGTAAAAGAACCGAAATTTATAGAAGTTAACAGACTCGGGCCTTATGATCCGAGGACGAGTCATATCGGTGTAGTTTTAGACTTAATGATACACGATTTGGATATGCTTTTAAATTTTGTTAAAAGTAAAGTTGTAAGTTTTGAAGCCGTCGGTGCAAAAATCCTTTCCGAACATGAAGATATTGCAAAAGTTAGAATAAAATTTGCTAACGGTTGTATTGCAGATGTTTCAACAAGCCGAGTAACGATAGATAAATACAGAAAAATAAGGATATTTCAAAAAGATAGCTATATTTCCGTCGATTATGCCGGAAAAAGCCTGAAAATATATCAAAAGAAACCTAATGTGTCTGTGGTAAAAAGTTTGTTGGATATAGATGTTATAAAACCGAAAGTTCAAACCGGTGAGCCGTTGGCTTACGAATTAACACACTTTTTAAATTGTGTAATCGAAGGTAAAAAACCTTTAGTATCCGGCGAACAGGGTAGAGATGCATTAGAACTCGCTCATGATATTCTTCATTATATGCAATATTAATTAAATGCCTCTTGTCGATAAAGGGAGTTGATTATATGGATAAAAAAATATTATATAGTCATGAGCTTGAAGACTTTACACAAAAAGAAAAACTCCTTGTATCTCTTCTGTTTGACAAGGAAATAACAAAACAAGATATTGATATCCTCACAAATAATTTAAATGTATATAAAGAAAATCAAAGTTATATCTTGTTGTTATCATATTTAGGTTTTCGCCACAATTGGAAATTCTTTCCGGAAGAACTTATCTCAAAAATAAAAGAAACGAATAATATTTACAAACTTAGAAGTGTTTTAAATATGTCATGGTTTATTGATAAGATTCGCATTTTAAATCGTGCAAATATTCCCGTTATGTTATTAAAAGGGCTTGCTTTAAAATATCATTATGCCGTGGGTTACACACGAATGATGGTTGATTTTGATATCGCCGTTCCGGAATCAAAGTATAAAGAGGCTATAAATCTTTTGAAGGATAAAAATAGTGTATATAACGGTGAAGTTACTTATTATCACGGAGAAATAAAGTGTGGAATAAAAAGACTGGATGTTCATTGGTGGCTATTTAAAAATAATGGAGAAAAGGGAACGGATATTTGGGAAAAAGCAAAACAAATAGATTTTTTCGGAACAAAAGTTTATGTCATGTGTCCGCAAGATATGCTTATTCATCAATTAGATACCCGTTCACGAGATGTCTTTGCCGGCGAACATGTGGATAGAAGGCTTAATTGGGTGTTTGATTGTAGATGTATTCTGGATTTCATGGAAAATTTCAGTATAAAAGAAATATATTCGAGAGCCGGAGAGTTTTCTTCTACATATAGTGTTAGATATTTGCTACCTCTTTTTTCAAAATGTTTTCCGAATCTTATGGATAAAAAAGAAATAGAACATCTTTTTCCTTATCCTCAAAAATACAAGTTGTGGCTTAAAATAAACAAAAAATATAATAAGTTGATTGTTGATTATAATAATAAATACCAAGACGATCTTGCAGGATCGTTAACTCCCGTTCGGTTTTTTAAAGGAATTCGTGTGTATATTATATGCTACAGATTATGGTGTTTAGAAAAAAATTTATCGATATTCAGTTTTTCTAAATATTGTAAAGAAATTTTAAAAGTGAATAATATAGCGGATTTATGGAAGAAATATATCGTAAGAATAAGATTTGTCGAATGGTAACAGTTTTTTATGTCATATATAGTTTTTATCATATCCGGAATCATTTCAATATTTTTGCAAATCTTTTTTGTTAGAGAATTTATACCATTATTTCACGGAAGTGAATTTGTATTGGGTATTGTCTTGGGACATTGGTTGTTTTCCGCAGCCGTTGCAAATTTTTTATTTCAATATTTTAAAAAAGTAAGAGATTTTTTCAGCAAATCAATCAATTCGTTTGTTACATTGATAATATTCATTTTGTTAACATTTGTATTTATAAGAAGTATAAATGTTTTTTCTTCTACTGATATTACCATAGGAATATCTTTAAAGAGTTTGTTTTTTTACTCATTTATTGCAATTTTCCCTATAAGTTTTACATTGAACTTACTTTTAAATTTTTTAAAACAAAGCTTTTCAAATGTTCTGTATCAAAAAAAAATTAAAAGATACATTTGTGAAGCATTGGGCTTTGTCATAGGCGGAACAGCTTTTTCTTTTTTTATGTCGGACATGTTAACGGCATCGATATTGTTGATAGTAATAATGCTTATTTGTTTTAACCTCATATATCTATGTGAAAGTATTATTGTGAAAATTTTTTATGTTGTTTTGTTTGCGATATCTCTTTACTTAATGTATTATCATAGTTTTGATATTGAAAAATTTGTAATTTTAAATAACTATTCCGATAACAATATTATAGATATATCTTATTATAAAAATATTCAAAATATACTAACCGAAAAGAATGGAGAGTATTTCTTTTACAAAGATGGTAATTGTGAATTTGCATTACCAAGCCCGGATATATTTGATGAACAAGACTTTGCGCATATACCTATTCTTCATCACACAAATCCTAAAAACTTATTGCTTATAGGCGGAATCAAATATTTACCGTCAATTATAAAATACGATTTGGAAAAAATAGATTTTGTAGAAGAAGATAAAAATATATTAAAGATAACAAAACAAAATGTAAATAAATTTAACAAAATTTTCGAAGATGAAAGAATTAATGTATATAGTAATGATTCAAGAGCCTTTTTAGGAAAAAGTAAAGAAAAATATGATGTTATACTTATAGGTACCGATATCCCTTTAAATACATCAATAAATAAACTATATACTTATGAATTTTTCGATATTGTAAAAGATAAACTTACAGAAGATGGTTTCCTGGCCTTAAATCTTCCTGGTTCCATGGTATATTCTCCATCGTTAATGTTTGAATTAAATGCTTCCGTATATTCCGCATTGAAAAAGACGTTTGATAATATACAGATTATTCCGGGAAAAACAAATATTTTTGTAGCATCAAAATCAAAAATGCCGTTTAGATTGCACATAAAAAAGAGATTGAAAAAAGTCGAAAAAGATACTGTTGCGCTATCAAAGTATTATGTAGATGAAAGAATGGATACACAAAAGACAAAATGGTTAAACTTCCAAATAAGCAAATATGATAATGATGATATTGTAAATACGGATTTAAACCAAAAAGCAATGTTATTATCGACAATGTATTGGCAGTCCGGTTTTTCTCCGTTTTTAATGAAATTTTTAAGAATTGTTATAGAATATTCTTATTTTATTATCCTTGTGGCCGTAATGTTGTTTTTTGCAAAAAAAATAAAATATTCGGTTACGGCATTTGTTTCCGGAGCAAGTGCTATGTGGTTACAGTTTATATGCTTTTGGGGCTTTCAAATATATGTAGGTCAAA
Source organism: Candidatus Ruminimicrobiellum bubulum (assembly GCA_017651625.1). GTDB lineage: Bacteria > Elusimicrobiota > Endomicrobiia > Endomicrobiales > Endomicrobiaceae > Ruminimicrobiellum > Ruminimicrobiellum bubulum. Next base: position 10,619 of record JAGCCP010000055.1, read on the forward strand.
TATATCAATGGTTCGGATTATTGACCGCTATTTTTATGGCAGGTCTTGTTTTAGGTTCTCTTTATTCTAAATATTTTCAAAAATATATGGCACTAAACAAAACTTTTTTCAGTAGTGAAATTCTTTATCTTTTATGGATATTGAGTTTTGTTGTTGTTATAGAGTATAAATTATTAAATGTTTATACTCTTTATCTTTTATCTTTTGGCGTCGGAGCAATTACCGGATTGGAGTTTGCACAACTAATAAAAATCTTTGGTATAATCAAAGAAAGTAAAAACAATGTTCGAATTTTCTTTGCGGATGCATTAGGCGGAGCATTTGCAAGTTATGCCGGTGGAGCATTCATTATTCCTGTATGGGGCATAGAGAAAGCTTTAATATTTGTTTTGTTTTTAAAGTTTTTGATATTCACATGGTGGCAATATGATAAAAAACGCGGTTTATAAAATATGATTTTGTTTTCATTTTTTACATTAGTAATTTTGTTATCAACTGTTAAATACAAGAAAATTAGTAAATATAACAATATTTTGTACTTTTGTATATTTGTTTTTATATTTGTAACTTATTGTGTGTTTTCGGCACATTCTTGTTCGAGTATACATTTTTTACCCAAACGGGAATTGAACATATATTTTTTTACGGGTAATTTTTATAACTGGTTAATGACAAGCTTTTTTAATTTTAAATTAAATTTAGATGTAAGTGCGGATTTTGTTAATTATTTATCTAATTTATCTCCTGAATATTTTTTAAATCAAAGTTCGATCCCTATGGAAGTAAAAATGTTTTATGATACAAGTATTTATAACGATAAAATATACTTGTATTTCGGAATTACTCCGATAATACTTTTTTATGCTCCGTTTTATTTAATAACACATTTTTTTCTTTCGGATCAAATAGTTTTTGCTGTTTTATCCATACTGATATTTGTTTTACAATTATTGATTTTTAAAAAAATTTTGTTATGCTTGATTCAATCCGACATATTAAAGAAAGATATTACCGAATATTTTACTGTTACCTCTTTAATAATTTTATCTTTATGTAATGCTATTCCTTTGACTTATATTGATATCAGTGTTCATTCAATAGCAGTTTTAACTTCGATATTTTGCCAATTGGTTGCAATATATTTTTGCTTATTATTACAAGATGGTTGTACCAAAATAAAAATGTTTATTATCGGATTATTTTTATCTTTAGCTGTAGGTAGCAGACCTTCATCCGTAATTTTGTTAATATTATTTTTTATTTTAATGGTAAGTATGTTCAATATAAAAAAATATTACAAACAGTACATGTGCTTTTTTATTCCCGTTATTATTTATGGTACAATTTTAGCCGTTTACAATTATTTAAGATTTAACTCCGTTTTTGATTTTGGATTTTTGTACCAATTCAGTCCAACACATGAAAAAACGTTGGTTCGAGATTTGGGACATTCTTTTCCGGATTATATTAAATATGTGTGTTTAAATATTTTTAGCTTACCAAGATTTTCTTCCATTACTCCGTTATGTTTGTTTAATCGTTATGAACCTATGATTGGAGGAATGATTGCTTGTCCTATAATATTTTTTCTATTATTCATAAAAAGTTTTTATTCAAAAGCTTTTGGGAAAAACAAATATATTTGTTTTTTGTTTAGTATAATGTTGATTACAAGTTTAATGTATCTTTTAACAGATTCATATATAGGATCGAATGCAAGATATGTCGCCGAATATCTTTTTTTGATTTTGATTCCTAGCATTGTTTCCTTTTATTTTTTTGTTGAGAATACAAATAATATCAAATTACAAAAAATATTAAATTTCTTGTTTTTGACTTTGGTGTTTTTTAGTTTGTATGTTAATATTAATTTAATGAACTGTATATTTTTATTGTCTAAAGAAGGGATAATATAAATGAAAAAATTTTCTTTTATTTTAACAACTATATTTTTTTTATGTACTAATATTTTCGCACAAATATCGGTGGAATATTTCGGTGGGGCCGGAAGAGTATCGGGTTCATGTGCTTTGTTAAAAGTTGATAATAATTCTGTCATTATAGATTGTGGAAGTTTTTATGATGAGGGGAATTTACCATCGGACAATTCTGTAATAGATAAAAAGTTAATAAATGCCGATGCTATGGTTCTTACTCATGCTCATAATGATCATTCCGGAAGAATACTTCAACTTATAAGTGAGGGGTTTAACGGAAACATTTATTGTACCGATGCAACAAAAAAAATACTTTTTGAAATGTACGATGACGGTTGGAATTATGATTATGTAAAGAAAAAATATTTTTGGTCAAAATCGAAAAGAGAAAAAATACAATTACGTGAAAGCAGGGAAAATTTAACTTTGCATTGGCATAGTGCCTGCAAAAATGCCGTTAAAAACAGAGAAGAAAGTAAAAAAGAAATATCAGTAATAGAGTTAAAAAATAAATTCGGGATAAATTTTAAAATTTGTAAGAATTGCTTAAATAAAGATTTGGAAAAATTACAAGATAGATTTGTTGGTGTAGAGTACAAAGATAATATAGATATAACAGATAAAATAAACTTCAGTTTGTACAATGCCGGACATATTTCCGGTTCGGCAAGTGTTATTTTTTATGTTTATGATGAAAATAAAATTAAAACAGTTGCTTTTTCCGGAGATTTGGGTAGCGGATATTCAAAAATAACTCCCGATAAAGATATTATTCCTAAAGTAGATTATGTGTTCGTTGAAACTACTTATGGCGGTGTAAAAAAAGGTGTTAGTAATGCCGATTACCAAAAATTTCAGGAAACAATTTCCGATGCCATAAAAAACGATAAAATTGTGTGGATTCCATCTTTGTCATTGCACAGAACACAAAAAGTTTTGTTCGAATTAAAACAAGCACAAATTAACGGTTTAATACCGTATGATACTCCGGTATATAGCTTGTCTCCGTCGTCTAACGGACTTACCGAACGTTATGAAAAGGAAGCAAATTTTCCATCAAGAGACAGATGGTTTAAAGACGAAGTTTATCAAATAGGTTCTTTTTTGCCGGAAAACTATATAACAAAGAAACCAAAAGAATTTTCCGCTCCTTCAATAATAATTTCAGCAAGCGGTATGATGGATCAGGGTGTATCTTATGGCTTAATAAACAAACTTTTACCTTTGGATAATGTTGAGGTTTGTTTGGTAAGTTATGTCGGACCGCAAACTCCTGCCGGGAAACTGAAAAAGGGTGCAAAACATATAAGAACATCATATGGTACGGCAAAAGTTTTGGCGCATGTTAATGTTTTTGATATATTTTCGGATCATCCGGATATAGAAGAATTGATGAAGTGGTTATCTAAACAAGATTCAAATACAAAAATTTATTTAGTTCACGGAGAAAAAGATATATTGGATAAAGCTTTGGTACTATATAAAGAAAGAGGTTTTGTAAATACAAAAATTGCAGTTACAGGTGATAATATACTAAATTGATTTATAGTGTTTTTTTATTTTATATTTTGTATAATAAAAATTTAAGAAGTTTTAATATTTGTAGTAAGAGAGAAATAAAATGTTTAATTATCTTTTTAAATTATTTTCAAATGATTTAGGTATAGATTTAGGTACGGCGGTTGTTTTGGTATATGTAAAAGGTCAGGGAATTGTGTTAACCGAACCGTCCGTTGTTGCTATGGATAAAGAAACAAAAAATGTTTTATCTATCGGTAAAGAAGCTAAAAAAATGTTGGGAAAAACTCCGGCAAATATAGTTGCTGTAAGACCTTTAAGAGATGGTGTTATTGCAGATTTTGAAGCAACACAAAAAATGATAAGATATTTTATCTATAAAGCAAATAAATCGAGAAGATTGTTACATCCGAGAATCGTAATAGGTGTTCCTTCGGGAATAACTGATGTAGAAAGAAGATCCGTTAGAGAAGCTGCGGAACAAGCAGGTGCAAGAGAAGTTCATATAATAGAAGAACCGATGGCAGCAGCTATAGGAGCAGGTATTCCTATACAGGAACCGGAAGGAAATATGATAGTTGATATCGGCGGCGGAACAACAGATGTTGCTGTAATATCTTTAGGTGGAATGGTTGTATCAAGAGCAATAGATGTTGCCGGTGATAAAATGGATGAAGCAATAGTTCAATATTTCAGAAGGAAATATAATTTGCTTATCGGAGAAAATACTGCGGAAATTGTAAAAATTCAAATAGGTTCTGTTTTCCCGATGCAGCAGGAACTCAGTATGGAAGTAAAAGGAAGAGATCAGGTTACAGGTCTTCCTAAAACAATAACCGTAACATCCGAAGAGATAAGATCTGCATTGTCCGAGCCGATTAAATCTATAGTTGAAGTTATAAAAGATGTATTGGAAGAAACCCCTGCCGAATTGTCAGCCGATTTGGTTGATAGGGGTATTGTTCTTGCCGGTGGCGGAGCATTATTAAGAGGTCTGTCTGAATTGTTAAAACAGGAAACGGAACTTCCTATAAATATAGCTGATGACCCTTTAACTTGCGTTGTTAGAGGAACAGGTGTCTATTTGGAAGAATTAGACAACATAAAACTTGCACAAAAAAGATATATAGTATAATTCTCTTTATATTATCATGAATACAAATAAAAATACTAATAAAGTTTTTTGCTTATTATTAGTAATTTCCATTTTGTTAATCGTATTAAGACTTACGCCAACAGTTCAAGCGATAAAGCAGCTTGCTTATTCAGTGTTGGTTCCGGATATAAAATTCTCGTCAACATTTTTCAGTAAAACCGGAAATTTTATACTTAATTTATCAAACATTATAAAAGTAAATCAGGAAAATACGGAACTTAAAAACGAAAATTTTAATTTGAAGCAAGAATTGTCCGATTTGCAAATTATTATGGAAGAAAATGAAAGGCTAAAAAATCTTTTAAGTATAAAAGAAACAAACATTTCTAAACCTGTTTTTGCAAATGTTATAGTAAGAGAGCCTACACAATGGTATAAATCGGTAATAATAGATAAAGGCTCTAAAGATGGGATAGAAATAGATAATCCGGTTGTTGCTGTATTGTCCGACGGACAGACTTGTGTATTTGGCAGAATATCCGAAGTTTATTCATCTACTTCAAAAGTGGCATTAATAACAAACCCGTTGTTTTCCGTACCTGTCCAAATAAAAGATTTGAATATGGATTGTGTGTGTGATGGATGTGATTCTCAATATTTAAAGTTGTCTTTTATACCCGATTCGGCTGATATAAAAATAAACGATAAAATAGTTACAAGCCCGTTGAGTACTATTTTTGAAAAAGGAATAAATGTTGGAAAGGTAGTCGATATAGCAAAAACAAATTATGGACAATATCAAGAAGTTATAGTTGAGCCTTACACACAAAAACAGTCGATCTATGAGGTTGCGGTATTGGTAAAAAAATAAAATGATAAACGTTATTATTTCGATAATTATTTATTTTGCACTTATAATTGTACAGTTTGTAATTCCTAAATATATGCCTTTCAATATTTGGATGGTATATCCTAATTTTATTCTAATGTTTATCGTATATGTTGCTCTAAACAAGGGAATAATGAAAGGGCAAACTATAGGATTTATTTACGGATTAACATGGGATGTTCTTTCTACCGACATTTTCGGCGTTCGTACATTGAGTTTTACTATAGCAGGTTATTTGGCCGGAAGTTTTAATAAAAAATTAAATAAAAATCAGCCGCTTACCCAAATTATAGTTATGGCTATAGGACTTATTGTTACACATCTGATTTTGAATATTACTTATATTATAATGCCTGCATCCGAAACAATTTATATTCAAAACTTTGAGTTGTCATTCTTAATTATATTCAATATATTGATAAATTTGATTTTAACACCGATTATTTTTAAAGTTTTTTTACTTATTGATAAAAGGACATTATAAGGTTAGATATAGATCTTCATGTTGTTTTATCATATGGTCTATCGAAAAAGTATAATCTATACTGTTTTTGGCATTATCGGACATTTTGTTTTTTAAATCAGGATTGTTTATAAGTAACAAAATCTTTTCTTCGATTGATTTTATGTCGTGAGGTTTTATTAAAAAACCGTTAAATCCGTCTTTAATTATTTCTCTTTGTCCGTCGACATCATTAACAATAGGAACGAGTCCGCATGATAATGCCTCTATTGTGGATATCGGCAAACCTTCCCATAAAGATGTCATTACAAAAAAATCACTTGAATTTAGTATGTTTGAAATATCTCTTCGCCAACCGATAAGAAAAATATTTTGCGAAATATTATAGTCCGTTATCATTTTTTCAAAATCTGTTCTTAAAACTCCGTCTCCGACAATGACAAATTTAAAATTTTTATTGTTTTTTGATATTTCGTTTGCCGTTTTAATAAAGTCGGGTAAATTTTTTTGAGGTTTAAAAGGTCCTATTGTAGTAACTAAAAAATCTTTTTCGTTAATATTAAGTTCTTGTTTTAAAGAAGGTTTGTCTTTAAAATTTTTAAAATTTTCTATATCTACTCCAAGCCTTATATAGTGATATTGTTCTTCTTTTCCGATATTGTTTTGTAATCCTTTAGTTGTGTTTTCAATACTTACGGGAATAAGATATTTTGAAAATTTTGCTCCTAATTTCTCTAAAAATATAAATAGATTCTTTTTTAAGAAACTTTGAGTGTCATTAAAACTAAAGCCGTGAATAGTATGGATTATATTCTTTATACCACACATTCTTGCGGCTAATCTTCCCACGATTCCTGCTTTTGAAGAATGAGTGTGAACAATATTTGGCTTTTCATGCTTTAATACTTTGAATATCGAATACAATGCTTTTAAATCTTTTATCGGATTTATTTCTCTAACCAAATCTTTTATGAAAATAACTCTTATTTTATTTTTTGTTTCTTCGTCGAGTATGCCACCGCAACCGCATATTAAAAAAGGTTCGAATTTGGTTTTGTCTATTTTTTCGCAAATTGAAATTGCAACCTTTTGAGCTCCGCCAAGTTCAAGTTTTGTAATGATAACAGCTACTTTTGTTTTGTTCATTTTGTTTTGTTTAACTGTTGAGCTAAATTTTTACCATCAATAATATTTTTTTCTATAAAAGAATATTCCCAATTACCGTATCTCCCGATACAATAAATGTTGTTTTCTTTTAAGAATTTGAATATGGTATCTAAAGTTTTTTTTCTGTCTTTGTTGAATATAACATAAGCATATTTCATATCTATTACGTTTATGTTTATTACTTCATCATCGGTATTCATTAGTCCTATTTTCTTTAATATAGGAATTATATTGTCGCAATTTTTTGTGTTAGACATCTCAATATATAAACTATAAGAATTTTTTGGTGCTAATTTCTTTGATACATTGGAATATATACCAACTCTATAAAAAGGATATTCCTTTTCCGGTACATATATCCAATGAATATCTTTTATCATACTCGGTAAATTTTTTTTATATTTTATTCCTAAATTTATACATCTTGTAGATGTGCATTCTAATTGTTTTATAAGTTTTGATATGCTTTTCGGTAAATTTTTTATACTTAACAAAAGCTCTTTTAATGGTTGAGTCGATATTATATTATCATAAAAATAATATTTTCCGTCTGCATATATTTTTTTATTTTTTAAATCTATTGTTTCGACTTTTGAGTTTGTTATAATATTGCCTTTTAATTTTTTATAAAATCCGTCAATCATTGCCTGGCAACCGTTATCGGGGGGATAATAAAATGTGCTGTTATAACCGTATTTTTGTTCACTCTTTGTATATGTTGATTTTATTATTTCTTCTTGAGATGGTTTTGGAACAAAAGGTGCTGTCCATGCAGCCGTTAATTTTTTTAAATTATAATTCCATAATTTTTGATTGTACGGTTGCATAAAATATTCTGTTATTCCGTCACCGAACGTTGCTTTTGCCCAATCTATAAAAGGCATATCTTCATATATTTTTATATTCTTTCTTTTCTTTATTCCGTCAATACATTTTTGTTTTTGTTTATCGGTAAGATAATATAAATTTGCTTGAAAAGGAAACGGCATTATTTTATCATTAAACAAAATTGCGGAATTTCTTTTAACTGTTAAAAGTTTTTTCCCTATAAGTTTTTCTATTAAAATTTTAATTTTTTTATCTTTTATGTGTATAAAATGTCCTGAGTAATCAAAAATAAATCCGTTTTCTTTTACGGATTTACATAATCCGCCGACACTTTTTTCTTTTTCAAAAATAATGAAAGGCTTTTTCGAAAAATATCCGAAAGATAATCCTGAAATTCCTGCACCTATAACAATATTATTCATGTTTAATCTACTTTAACCTTAGATAATCTTATTGAAAGAATAACTAATAATATTATAACTAACGAAAAAATTAAATAAGAAATATTATCGTTAATATTTACTATTGTGTAAGAAAATATACCTAATATAGAGCATAAAATATATACAAATATCAAAATTTGTTTTCTTGAATAGCCCATTTTTTCAAGCCTTAAAGGAAAATGATCCTTGCTTCCTAAAAACGGATTTTTACCTTTTAACATTCTCATAATACTTACAAAGATTGTTTCGTATATAGGAACAGCCAAGATAAGTAACGGAGCAAAAACACCTACCGGATTTATTTTCGTGTAAGATGTTCCCATTGCGATTGTCGCAAGAATAAATCCTATAGATAAACTACCGGTATCTCCCATAAATATTTTTTTGCTTTTAGATAAATTAAAAGGAATAAAGCCCAAACAAGCGGCAAAAAGAGCAACAGCACAAAAATTAACATAAATCATTTCGCTCGGAAGAGCTATTATAAAGAAGAAAAAAGATGCAATAGCTGCAGTTCCGCAAGATAGTCCGTCCATAATATCTATAAGATTAAACGCGTTTGAAAGTCCTATTATCCAAAACATACTTATTATTACAGACAATATATAATTTTCAATAAAATTTATTCTTATATCAAAACCTATTACAACAATGGCACAGGCAATAATTTGTATTAAAAATTTGAATTTAAAGCCAAGTCCGCCCTTTTTTATATCGTCACATAATCCCAATATTAACAAAAGAAAAGATCCTATTATCACAGATCTTAAATTTTTTAATGTACCTGTGGGGAAAGTTGTTATAAATCTTATAACAACCAAACTTATAACCCAACCGCTCCATATTGCAAGACCCCCTAAATAAGGAGTGCTTATTTTGTGTGTTTTTACTGCTGTTGAAGGTTTATCATAGATATTAAAATGTATTGCGATATATCTAAAGAACGGAGTTAAAATAAGTGATAAGATATAAGCTGTAAAAAAAGTGATTAAATATAAAATATTGTTATCCATAAATTAAAAAAGTTTTCTCCATTTATCAGTATCGTATTTTTCTTTACAAAGTTTTTGTGCCGAACTGATTTCGTCATTAGTTATATTCTTGTTTATTGTATCACATTTTAAAGTTTTCGATAAGTTGCTAAAAAATTCTTCCGTAAAAATATTAATTTGATTGATATTTAAATCTAAATGTATTGAGCCTTCAACAATTATTCTTTTACCTCTTCTTCTTTGACAAGAACCAACGATTTTTTTACCATTGAGCATTAAATCGTCTTTATATAGAGTTTGAACACAAGAATAGTTTTGTGTGTTGTCGTTATGTAAAATTGTTTCATCGCAAAAAATATTTATTTTTTCTAAAGATTTTCTTATAGTTTCGTGAATTATTTTATAAGTAGCTTCCTGATCATAAATATAAGGCCATAAAGAGTCGGAAACCACCAACGAATAAGATAAGTCTTTATTATGTAAAACTGATAACCCTCCCGTTAATCTTCTGATAACAGGAAAAGTATCGCTTTTATCTGTAGGAAATTTCTGGAAATATCCGATAGTGTATGAAGGTTTGGTCCATCTGTAAAAACGAAACGTTTCGTCAAAATTCTCTTTTGTAAGAAAAACTTCGTCAAGTGCAATATTTATGTTACAATCTCTTGGTATATCACAAATGCATCTTAGTTTCATATCTGCTCTGATTTATAATTCGTTATTATCGAATGCTTCAACAAAAGCATCTACGACCAACGGACTGAATTGTCTGTTTTTGTTGGCCACAATTTCTTTAATAGCTTCTTTTCTATCCAGTCCTTTTCTGTAAGGTCTGTCCGAAGTCATTGCATCATAGGCATCTGCAACGGAAATTATTGTGGCAATAAGCGGAATATCTTCACCTGAAAGGCCACATGGATATCCTGTTCCGTCATATCTTTCATGATGATATTTTACACCTAAAGAAATATCTTTAAATTCTTTTATCGGTTCCAAAATTTCAGCACCGAGCGTAGGATGTTTCTCAACCAATTTTATTTCTTCGGGCAATAATTTCCCGCTTTTGTTTAAAATACTTTCGGGAATACCGATTTTGCCGATATCATGTAATAATGCAGAAATCCTCACCATATTTTCAAAGTCTTCATAATCTTTAAGCTTTTCTTGAGGAATATACTTCAATAAAGTTATGGAATATTTCATAACTCTCTCTGTATGACCGTGTGTATATGAGTTTTTTATATCAATAGCCGTCGCAAGAGTTTCAACCGTATTTAAAAGAAGTTGTTTGTTTATATCCAATTGCTTTTTTATGTCATCGAATAATTTTGCATTTTGTATTGCCATAACAACATCGGAAGAAAGAATAGTTAAAAATTCCAAATCCTCTTTGTTGAAGAAAGTCCCGTCTGTTTTATTTCCTATAAAGAAAACAACCATAAGATCTTTCCTGAAAAATCCGGGTACAATTAACTGAGCTTTATACATAGATGTTTCATCTTCAAGATTTGTAAGTAAATTATAAATATGCTCGTTATCTTTATATTTTTCTTTTAAAACTTTAATATCGGAAACTAAAAGATATTCTTTGTTTTCGTTTATATCTTTGTTTAAAAAGAATTGAATAATAGGATTATTATTTGTTATTTTTGTAAATCCTACCGGAATTTTTAGACCTTTTTTGCCGCTGGATACCGTTATAACATATTCTTTTTTAATTTTATTATACAGGAATAAACCGGAATGTTTTACTCCGAGATTTCTTGTAACGGTTCTCAAAACTAATTTAGACAAAAGATTAGGATCGTGAACCAAAATCATTTGTTTGGCTGTTTGTGAAAGATAGAGTCTGTAATCTTTTTTTTGTTCCATATTTTATATGTAAGTGAAAACTTTCTTTTTGAAATCCGCAAGATCTATAGGTTTTTGTATGTAATCCGTAGCACCAAATTCAAGTACTTTGGATTGATTATCTGAACTTATACTGCCGGTAATAATTACTACTTTAGCATCCGGATTAATGGCTTTGATTCTTTTTAATACTTCAATGCCGCTGATACCACCTAAATGTACATCGAGAAAAACACAATCAAAATGGTCTGTTTTGTATTTTTCTAACGCATCTTCTCCGGAAATAGCCAAAACACTATCTATGTTAAGTCTTTTTAAAAACCTACCCATAAAAGCGACTATTTCTTCTTCATCATCAACAATCAAAACTTTTTTACTCAAAGTTAATACCTCTTATTCAAAATAAGATTATAACAAATGCTTATAAATTTGGCAACTCGATCGTAATGTCTGTTCCAACCATATATTTCGATTCAAACCAAATTTTTCCTTTATGATTTTCCGCTATCATTCTTTTAACGATATACATACCTATACCTGTTCCTGATTTACAAGAAGCTTTTGTTGTAAAAAAAGGAATAAATATTTTACCGGTATGTTCTTCTTTTATACCTATACCGTTATCGGATATTTTTATAACGGTTTTGTTTTCCTTATGTGTTAAAGATATATCTATTTTAGGGATATATTTTATCAATTCATCTTTATTTAAAGTTTTTTGCTTTTCTTCTATTGCTTCAAAAGCATTGTCTATAAGATTATAAACAACCTCGGTTATTTGAGATTTTACTCCGAGAACGGTATCAGTATCTTTAAAATTTTTTGTTATTGTAAGTTTGTCGGGAAGATGATGTTTTACTTTTAACATTTCATAAGCAACATCTATAACTTCCTTAAATATAAAGGTTTCAAACATTCTATGTTTTGTTTTCATTTTTGCAAAATCAAGGATTCCTTTTATAACTTCATCGGTTTTTGTTATATTACTTTTTAACGATTCCGCAAGTTCATTTATATATTTGAATGTATCTTGAAGTTGTTTGCTTCCGTTTAAATATGTTTCGTTATTCTCTTCGAAATCTTTAACTTCGAATTTTAATTCTCCGGAGATTAAAGAAAATTGATTTAATCTGTTTCTTATTTGATGTGCGACACCTTCTGCAAGACCACCGATAGATGCGAGTTTTTCCGCTGCGAATATTTTTTCTTGAGCTTGTTTATATTCATCGAAAAACAAACAGTTTTCCATTGCAAGAGAAGTCTGTCGTGCGAGCATTTTAAATATCGACATATCTTCTTTTGTGAAAACATCGTTGTTGTTTTTTTCTCCTATTATCATAAAACCTTTAACACCGTCATAAAAAGATGGAATTATAAGAGCCGGTCTGAATGGTAAAATTACAGAATTTGCTATAAATTGCGGCATCTCATCAAATAAAAAAGGATCTTCTTTATGTTTGATAAAATTTATAAAAGGGTGGTCGTAATCATAAGAAAACATTAATTCTTCATTTGTTTGATGATAGAATCTTATTATTTTTATTTCAAAACATTTCTTTTCTTTATCTTCCAAAAAAAGAGCTACGAAAGATACTTTTATTGTTTTTAAAAGAATCATTGATATAAGTTTTAATAATCTGTCGAGATTGTGTTCTTTTGCCATACCGCTTGCGGCATGTATCAACAATGTTTGGTAATGTTTATTTTGTGCAAAAAGAATTTTTTCCGTTTTTGATATTATCTTTTTATATACAAGGAAGAACCCTATTGTAAGTATAAATGTTATAAGGTTTGAAACGTGTATGTTTGTTGAATAAATTAAAATATAATTAGACAATATAAGAACCAAAAACAGCATGAATAAGAATATGAGTATTTTTATTGAAGCTATTTTTATATTTGTGAAATTGTAACTTGATATTATTATCGTTGTTGCTATTAAGAAGAATATTGTTGTTAAATAAAAAACAGGTTCAAAACTGAAAATGTTATAAAAGAATAAATTATCGAATATAAATAGTATAAAATATACACCATATACCAAAATCAAATAAATAATTCTTTGCTTTTGAATCGAAGTTATTTCGTCATTTTGTATGTTTTTATATGCCGAATGTATTGAACCGATAAAAAATATGGCAGCGAAAATAAGAAAAACAAAATGAAATTTCCCTGCAACAGGATAAACACCCCACTGATTTGTTTCTATTGATGATATTATTAAATTCGAGAATATGGTTAAGAATACAAATAATATTGTTATTACCGTGAGTAAAAAAAGAATATGTTTTTTTAATTTTATATTTACAAAATTAAACAAAAACAGTGTTGCAAAAAAAGGAACAAGGACTATTCCGATAAAACCTAAATGTCCCAATAAATAAGAAGTTTTTTCATCTTGGCTGGAATACATTATTGCATATGAAATTAACCACAATAAAAAAGAAGAACTTAAAGCAGAAAATATGTATGAATTAGAATTTGCTTTGTTCTTATAAAAAACAAATAGTGTTAAAAAAGTTATTATCGCTACAGATAAATATATAAAAAATTGATATAAAGTATACATAACTCAATAGATTATATGAAAACTCTTTATATTTTTCAATATAAATCTTCTTGCTAAAACCTCAAAAAACTGATAAAATTATAAAATCTAAATATATATTGATTTTTTAAATAAAAATAAAAATTTGAGAGGTGCAAAATGCAAGCTGTAATTATGGCAGGCGGTTTTGGTACAAGGTTAAGACCTATTACTTGCAGTATTCCTAAGCCCATGGCATTAGTTGCGAACAGACCTATGTTGAGTCACATTATCGAATTGTTGAAAACGCATAACTTCAACGATTTGACGATGATGCTATATTATCAACCGGAAATAATTAAAAATTATTTTAAAGATGGTAAAGATTTGGGAGTATCGATAAAGTATTTAAGACCGGAAGCAGATCTCGGACCGGCCGGGAGTGTTGGTTTTGCAAGAGAAAATATTACGGATACTTTTTTGGTTATATCCGGTGATGTGTTGACGGATTTCGATATTTCAAAAGCAATAGAATACCATAAAAAGAAAAAAGCAATTGCGACAATGGTTTTAACAAGGGTGGAAAATCCTTTACAGTTCGGTGTGGTTATTACCGATAAAGACGGCAAAGTTGAAAGATTTTTGGAAAAGCCGTCTTGGGGTGAAGTTTTTTCCGATACAATAAATACAGGTATTTATATTCTGGAACCGGAAGTTTTCAATTATATTCCCGAAAATAAAGATGTAGATTTTTCAAAGAATTTGTTTCCTCAATTGTTGAAGGAAGGTAAAGCATTATATGGTTATATTGCAGATGGTTATTGGAAAGATATCGGTAACCACGATGAATATAGATTTGCTCATTACGATATATTAGACGAGAAAGTTAAGATCAATGTATTGGGTACAAAGAAAAAAATCAATGGTAAAACGGTTATACTTGGTAAAAATGCCGTGATAGAAGATGGTGTTGTTGTTGATGACAACGTAATTGTCGGAGACAATACAACAATAAAAAAAGGAGCTAAAATCGGGAAATCCGTTATCGGTTCAAATGTTGTTGTGGAAGAAAATGCCTTGGTTTTGGGTTCTGTAATTTGGGACGATGTAAATATAGGTTCTAAAGCAAGTTTAAAAGAGGTTGTTATAGGTAACTCTACAAAAATAGAAAAAGGTGCTTCTGTACAAGTAGGTTCTATTATAGCCGATGAATGTATTATCGGTGAAAAAGCTACTATAAGAGCAAACCTGAGAATATGGCCTCACAAAATTGTTGAAAAAGGTGCAATTCTTTCTTCAAGTTTGGTATGGGGAGCAAAATGGAATAAGGCATTGTTTAATGCTTACGGAAGTATTTCCGGGTTAGGTAACATAGAAATTACTCCTGAATTTGCTGCAAAAATCGGTTCTGCTTACGGAGCTTATGTAGGTGGCGGAGCTTATGTTGTAATTTCAAGAGACGATCATAGAACTACCAGAATGATAAAAAGAGGAATTATATCAGGTATTCTATCTGCAGGTGTAAATGTAGGTGATATGTTAAATGCTCCTATACCTGTTGCAAGATATGAAATAGGTAATGATGGTGAAATAGGCGGTATTCATATAAGACAATCTCCTTACGATGCTAAACTTATAGATATAAAATTCTTTGATAAATTCGGTAGTGATATATCCATAAGTCAAGAAAAATCCATTGAACAACTTTTTTTCAGAGAGGATTTTAAGAGGGCAGATATGGATAATGTAGGTATGATTACTGTTCCTCCGAGGGCAAACGAGTTTTATAAAACAGGATATTTAAACACAATTCAGAAAAAAGAAGCGGTAACTAAAAAAGGAATGAAAATAGTTGTTGATTATGCGCATTCAACAGCATCTCTTGTTTTCCCTACAATATTGGGTGAGTTAGGTATAGATGTTGTTGCGTTGAATGCTTATATAGATGCTAAGAAAATAACAAAAAGTAAAGAAGAATTTGATCATTCTTTAAATCAGTTGTCCGATATCGTAACTACATTAAAGGCGGATGTTGGTTTCTTGTTTGATAATGGTGCAGAAAAAGTATTCCTCGTGGATGAAAGGGGAAAAATTATAGATAACGATATGGCAATGCTTGTTATGGCTTATTTGGTTATGTCCACATATAAGAAAGGAACAATAGCAGTTCCTGTTACGGTATCATCTGTTATAGATGAACTTGCAAGACAGTTTGACTTTAAAATTATAAGAACCGGAACAAGTCCGAGAAGCATAATGAAAGCATCAAAAGAAAAAGATGTAATTTTTGTTGCTGATTGTAATGGCGGATTCATATTCCCTGAATTTCAAAATTCATTTGATGCAATGTATGCCGTAGGTAACTTAATAAAAATGTTATCTCAAACGGAGTTTGCAATCAGTATGATAAGAAGAGAAATTCCGTCATTTGAAGTTCTTCATAAAACAATACCTTGTTCGTGGGACAAGAAAGGTCAAACCATGAGAAATGCAATAGAATATGCAAAAGGCAAAAAAACGGAACTTATAGATGGTGTAAAAATATTTTTAGATAACGGTTGGGTATTACTTCTTCCGGATCCTGATGAAGCATATTTCCATATTTGGGCAGAAGCAAGAGATAAAACAACCGCAAAAGGTTTTATAGATATTTATACGGACAAAATAACAGAGTGGCAAAAATAAATTAAGTATTTTGAAAATAACAGAAATTTAAATTAGATAAATTAGGTAAAGAGGTAAAAAAATGATTAAATTCGGAACATCGGGATGGAGAGGAATTATAGCTGACGATTTTACTTTCGATAATGTGAAAATCGTTACACAGGCAATAGCAAATTATCTTATAAACGACGACAAAGAATATAAAAAAGATAAAGCTGTTATAATCGGTTATGATACAAGATTCTTATCGGATAAATATGCAAATGTTTCTGCAGAAGTTTTAGCGGGAAACAAAATAAAAGTTTTGTTATGTAAAAGAAATACGCCTACTCCGGTTATAGCTTATGATATAGTAAATAATAAACTTGCAGGTGGTATAAATTTCACGGCAAGTCACAATCCTCCGGAATATAATGGTATAAAATTTTCTCCTTCTTGGGGTGGACCGGCATTACCGGAAACTACACAAAAAATAGAAAAATATTGTGCACAAATAAAAATCGGTGATGTAAAAACTTTAAGTTTAGCGGAAGGTTTGAAATCGGGAATAATAAAATATTATGATCCGAGACCTGCATATTTAAAAAGAATAAAACAATTGGTCAATTTTAAATTGTTGAAAAAATCCAATTTGAAAGTTGTTGCAGATCTTTTGCACGGAACAGGCGACGATTATTTAGATACATTGTTGGAAGCGGCAGGAATGAGATTAAAAGTATTGAACAAAAAAAGAGATCCGTTATTCGACGGACATTCTCCGGAACCTTGCGAAGCAAATTTGAAAGAATTGAAATCGATTATAAAGAAAGAATCGTATAAAATCGGTCTTTCCGTAGATGGTGATGCGGACAGATTCGGTATTGTTGATTCCGATGGAACATTTATTACACCTAACCAAGTAATACCTATATTGTTGTATCATTTAAATAAAACCAGAGGTTGGAAAGGTGTTGTTGTAAGAAGTGTTATGACAAGTCATATGATAGATAAACTTGCCGCAAAATTAGGTATAGAAGTTGCGGAAACTCCGGTAGGGTTTAAATATATCGGAGACATTTTAACACAAAGACCTAAAGATTTTATTATCGGCGGAGAAGAGTCCGGCGGACTTACAATAAGAGGTCATGTTCCGGAAAAAGACGGAATAATAGCATGTTTACTTATGGCAGAAGCTGTTGCGGTTAACAAAAAATCGTTGGGTGCAATATTGAAAGATATTGTAAAACTTACCGGTCCTGTAGTAACAGCAAGAGAAAATTTCAGACTTCCTAAAGAGGCAATGGAAAAATTCAGACAAACTTTACAGAAAAAAGCTCCGGAAAAAATTGCAGGAATGAAAATACAAAAAGTTGTTACATTAGACGGATATAAATTTATATTGGATGACGATACTTGGATAGGGTTTAGATTGTCGGGTACGGAACCTATCGTAAGATTATATGCCGAAAGTACAACAGCAGCAAAATTAAAGAAGTTAGTGTCTGCAGGAGAAAAATTTATAAATGGTAAATAAAAAAAATTTACAATCCGACGGAACGGATAATTCAAAAAAAGAAAAAAAAGGTATTGTGAGAAAATCTTTTATTTCCGGTTTGTTGGTTTTACTTCCGGTATGGCTTACAATATTTATAATACTTATTCTTTTTAAGTGGATTAGCAGCCTTTCCATGCCGATACTTGCTCCATTTTTAAAACTATTCACATCAGATTCTCAATGGGTGGAAGTGTTAGCTAAAATAGCGAGTTTCTTTTTAACCTTAATAATAATTTTCTTTGTGGGATTTTTTACTAACATATGGTTCGGTAAAAAACTTTACGATTTTTTTGAAAATCTTTTTGTTAAAATACCGTTGATAGGAACTATATATTCCGGTTTGAAGAAATTGTTTTCATTTTTTGCAACAACCGATGATACTACAAAAAATTTCCAGAAAGTTATTTTTGTTCCGTTTCCGACGAAAGATTCTTATTGCGTGGCATTTTCTACAGGTGAAAAAATAATCAACGGGCAGAAATATATTTCAACTTTTATGCCTTCCACACCAAACCCTACAACGGGTTTTTTAATGTTGGTAAAAGCGGAAGATGTTATAGAAAGTGAATATACTGTGGAGCAAGCAATACAGTACATAATATCCGCCGGAATAGTGCAATCCGAACAGAAACAATTAGGAGATAAAAATGGCTCAATATAAAGCACCGAGAGGTACTCACGATATATATGGTCAAATGGCTTTAGCTTTGGAAGAATTGGATAAGATATCCAGAAATGTTTTTAGAAAACATAATTTTAAAGAAATAAAAACTCCTATGTTTGAAGATGTTTCTTTATTTACAAGATCTATAGGTGAAGCAACCGATATTGTAGAAAAAGAAATGTATGTTTTCGAAGATAGAAAAGGCAGAAAACTTGCTTTAAGACCGGAAGGCACAGCTTCTTTGGTAAGAGCTTATATTGAACACAGGCTTGATATGGAAGATCCTATAGGAAAATTTTTTTATTGCGGTGACATGTTCAGATACGAAAGACCGCAAGCCGGCAGATACAGAGAATTTTTGCAGATGGGTGCGGAATATTTGGGTAATCCGAATCCTAATGCTGATGTTGAAATAATACTTCTTGCAAAAGAGATTTTATCTACATTAAATATAAACGATGTTGTAATACATATTAATTCATTGGGCTGCGCAAATTGCAGACCGATATTCAGACAAAAGTTGGTAGATTATTTTTCTTCTATACAAGATTTGTGTGAAGATTGTAAAAGAAGATTGGAAAAAAATCCGTTAAGATTGTTGGACTGTAAAATAGATTCTCAAAAATTTCAAAATGTTCCTACAATGCAGGAATGTTTATGTGATGAATGCAAGAACCATTTTAATCAGGTTCAATCTTTATTAAAATCCGTAGATTGTAAATATATTGTCGATGATAAACTTGTTAGAGGTCTTGATTATTATACAAGAACGGTATTTGAAGTAAGATCAAATGCCGTAGGCTCACAAGATGCGATTTGTGCCGGTGGTAGATATGATAATTTGGTAAAAGAATTGGGCGGTCAACAAATACCGAGTGTCGGTTTTGCATTAGGTTCCGAAAGAGTTTTGATGGCTGCACAAAATACGGGATTTTTCGATAAATTGCCGAAAAATGAGCTTGTATTTGTTGCTCTTGCCGATAGCGAACTTTTTAATGAAGCATTTAAGTTTGCAAACAATTTAATATTGAATAAAGAAAATATCAGACAAAAATTTAGTTTGCAAAACAACATTGTTGTAGAAGGTCCGTTTTTAAATAAAAGTTTAAAATCCCAATTCAAACTTGCTGATAAGCTCGGAGCATCAAAAACAATTTTGTTCGGTAAAACAGAATTTGATAAAGGTAATGTTCTTATAAAAGATATGAAAACCCAACAACAACAAGAGATATCGTTATTGTAACGAGTTTGTAGTTGGTAGTTGTTAGTTTGTCGTTAAACCACAAACCATAAACTCTTTTGTAATTTTTATTTGACATCAAACAATAAAAAGTATATAATTATAAAAAGTAAATCTAATTAGTAAAAATCCGAACATAAAAAATATTAAGTTAATTTTAATCAGAAAATAAAATCTTTTTTTCTATGCAAATCAAAATAAATAAATCAAAAATAATGAATAAAATTGTAGTTTTTATCTAATCAGGGGGACTTAATGTCTGACAAAGATTTGACAGTGTTGTCTAAAAAGACGATGGTAGAGCTTACAAAAATTGCAAAAGAGATGAAGCTTGAAACCATTACCGGTTTAAGAAAACAAGAACTTATTGCAAAAATTCTTGAAGCTCAAATGAAAGAACAAGGACAAGCTTACGATGAGGGTGTTTTGGAAATCAAACATGACGGCTTTGGTTTCTTAAGATCTACTGATTATAATTATTTATCCGGACCGGACGATATTTATATTGCACCTCCTCAAATTAAAAAATTTGCTTTAAGAAAAGGTGATACCGTTGGCGGATACGTAAGACCTCCTCAAAACCATGAAAAATATTTTGCACTTTTAAAAGTAACTCAAATTAACGGTGAAACTAATTTAGATAATATCAGAGAAAGACCGTTATTCGATAACTTAACTCCGTTATATCCTAACGAAAAGCTTGTTTTGGAAACCAAAACAAACGAAATATCTACAAGAATAATAGATATGTTTATACCTATCGGAAAAGGTCAAAGAGTTTTGTTAAATGCACCTCCGAGAACAGGTAAAACCGTATTGTTGCAAAAAATAGCAAATGCTATAACAACAAATAATCCTGAAATTGTTTTAATGGTTTTACTTATAGATGAAAGACCTGAAGAAGTTACCGATATGCAAAGATCCGTAAAAGGAGAAGTTATATCTTCAACTTTTGATGAACCTGCAGATAGACATATTCAAGTGGCGGAAATGGTTCTTGAAAAGGCTAAAAGAATGGTAGAGCACGGCAAAGATGTTGTTATTTTACTCGATTCTATTACAAGGCTTGCAAGAGCTTATAATGCTGTTATACCATCAAGCGGAAGAGTCCTTTCCGGTGGTCTTGATTCAAACGCTTTGCAAAGGCCGAAAAGATTTTTCGGTGCTGCAAGAAATATTGAAGAAGGCGGAAGTTTAACTATCATAGCAACGGCATTAATTGAAACCGGAAGCAGAATGGACGATGTTATATTTGAAGAATTTAAAGGAACAGGTAACTGTGAAGTTTATTTGGACAGAAAACTTGCAGATAGAAGAATATATCCTGCGATAGATCTTTTAAGATCCGGAACAAGAAAAGAAGAGATGTTACTCAGTGAAGATGAAAAAAATAAAATGTGGATAATGAGAAGTCTTTTCAGCAACATGAATCCTATAGAAGTTATGGAAGAACTTACTAAGAGAATGAAAGCTTCCAAATCCAATAAAGATTTCTTTAAACAAATGGAACTTTCCGGAAAAGAATAGATTATTAAAAACATATAAGGACCGAGGATATTTTATTTATCCTCGGTCTTTTGCTTTTTATCTCTATATATTATATATTATAAAGATATAACTATCATTATAGGGGGAATTTATGAATGACGATATAAAAGATATTGCAATGAGAATAAGAGATTTAAGAGATATAGCTAACATTTCTCAGGAAAGTTTAGCTAAAGCGTTAAACATTGATGTTGAAACTTATGAACAATACGAATCCGGTCAAACAGATATTCCTATAGGAATAATTAAAAAAATTGCAGAAAAATTTAAAGTTGAATTTATAACTCTTATTACAGGTCAAGAACCTCATTTAAACAGATATAGTGTCGTGAGAAAGGGAAAAGGAGTGGCTGTAGAAAGAAGAAAAGAATATGATTATCAGGATATAGCTTACGGATTTACAAACAAAAAAGCACAGATATTTTTGGTGACGGCAAAAGACAGAACAAACGAAAAAGAATTAAAACCTTATTCACACGACGGGCACGAATTTGATTATGTTTTGGAAGGTACATTAAAAGTATATTTGGACGGAAAATCCGTAGTTTTAGAAGAAGGCGACTGCATATATTTTGATTCGAATTGTAAACATTATATGACGGCAGTCGGTGGGAAAACAACAAAATTTATAGCAATAGTTTTTTAATTTGGGAGCAATGAAATGATATTAGATAAATATGCAAGACGAGATTTTACATCTTATGAAGATTTTTTTGAAAATTTTAAAATAAATGTTCCGGAAAATTTTAATTTCGGATTTGATGTAGTTGATGCAACTGCAGACGAAGAACCTAACAAAAAAGCTTTGGTTTGGTGCAACGAACACGGTGAAAACAGAACCTTCACTTTTTTGGATATGAAAAAAGAAACGAACAAAGCCGTAAACTTTTTTAAATCTTTAGGTGTTAAAAAAGGCGACTTTGTTATGCTTATTTTGAAGAGAAGATTTGAGTATTGGATAAGTTTGGTTGCATTGCATAAATTAGGTGCTGTAGCAATTCCCGCAACACATTTGTTGAAAGAAAAAGATATTTCGTACAGAGTCAATGCTGCAGATGTTAATATGATTATTGCGGTAGATTTTTCCGATTTGTTACAAAGAATAGACAATTGTCAAAAAGATTGTCCTACATTAAAACATAAAGTTGTTGTAGCAGGTAAAAGAGATGGTTGGTACAGTTTTACCGATGAAGTTGCAAAACAATCCGATGTATTTGAAAGACCTACGGGAGCTGAAGCAACTCATAACGATGATAAAATGTTGATATATTTTACATCCGGAACTACAAGTTTACCTAAAATGGCATTACACGATTTTACTTATCCGTTGGGACACATTTTAACTGCAAAATTTTGGCAGAATGTTGAAGAAAACGGATGTCATTTAACACTTGCAGATACGGGTTGGGCAAAAGCCGCTTGGGGAAAAATTTACGGTCAATGGATTTCCGGTTGTGCGGTATTTGTTTACGATTTCGACAAATTCCATCCGACAGATGTTTTAGACATTATATCCAAACATAACATTACATCTTTCTGTGGTCCTGCAACCGTTTACAGATTTTTAATTAAAGAAGATTTATCAAAATATGATTTTTCAAAATTGAAATATTGTTGTGTAGCAGGTGAAGCATTAAACCCTGAAGTTTTTAACCAATGGGAAAAACTTACCGGACACAAAATTATGGAAGGTTTCGGACAAAGCGAAGGTCCTATTTTGGTAGGAAACTTTGTATGGATAAAACCGAAGCCCGGTTCAATGGGAAAACCTTCTCCTACATTCAATATAGATATTGTTGATGATGACGGAAATCCTTGCGAAGACGGTAAAGAAGGTAATCTTATAGTAAGAATGCCGGACGGCAAAAAACCTACGGGACTTTTCTGCGGATATTATAAGAGTCCCGATAAAACCGAAGAAGTTTGGCATGACAATATGTATTTTACCGGAGATGTTGTTTATAAAGATGAAGACGGCTATTTCTGGTTTGTAGGAAGAGCCGATGATGTTATAAAAAGTTCCGGATATAGAATCGGGCCTTTCGAAGTTGAAAGTGCTTTAATGGAACACCCTGCGGTTTTGGAATGTGCAATTACTGCGGTTCCGGATCCTGTAAGAGGTCAGGTTGTTAAAGCAACCATTGTTTTGGCAAAAGGTTATCATGCAAGCGATTCTTTGGTTGTTGAATTACAAAATCATGTAAAAAATGTTACCGCTCCTTACAAATATCCGAGAGTAGTTGAATTTGTAGACGAGTTGCCTAAAACAATCAGCGGTAAAATAAGAAAAGTTGCAATCAGAGAAGCTGATAAAGCAAAACATGCAGCAAAATAAAATATAAAAAAGTGACATACGTATTCTGTCTCTTACAAAAACAAGGAGATTTTTAAATGTTACCTAACGGTTTTTATTGTGGCGGTTTGCATTGCGGTATAGCAAAAAATAAAGATAAAAACGATTTTGCATTATTTTATTCCGATAGTCCGTGCACTGTTGCGGGAATGTTTACCGGCAGTTTAGTTAAAGCAGCTCCCGTTTTAATAGATATAGACAGAATAAAAAAGTACAGATTGTTTCAAGCAATCGTTGCAAATTCAGGTTGTGCAAATGCTTGTACCGGTAAACAAGGTAAAAGAGATGCTTTAATAGTTTGTAAAGAGGTTGCAAAATATTTGAAAATTTCCGATACAGATATATTGGTTGCTTCAACAGGTGTTATCGGTGACTTCTTGCCGGTAGATAAAATGGTTAAAGCTGTTCCTCAGCTTGTTGAAACTATACAAAAAAGAGACGAGCTTTCTGCCGTAAAATCTATAATGACGACGGATACTTATCCGAAATATATATCTAAAAAAATTAAAGTTTCAAAAGGCGAAATAAGAATTTGGGCATGCACAAAAGGTTCAGGAATGATTCATCCTGATTTACAGGGGCTGCATGCAACGATGTTATCTTTTATTTTAACCGATGCACAATTGTATCAAAAACAATTACAGAAAGTTACCGAAATTGCGGTTAGACAATCTTATAACTGTATTTCTGTTGACGGTGACACATCTACAAACGATACTGTTTTGGTTTTTGCAAACGGTCAAAGTAATACCGGTAAACTTGATGCAAAAGATTTGGAAATATTTCAGGAAGCGTTAAATGAAGTTACTTTAAAGTTGGCAAAGATGATGGCAAGTGACGGTGAAGGTGCGACAAGAATGATAGAAATTTTTGTTAAAAATACAAAAAAACACGAAGATGCGGAAAAAATTGCTGCAACCGTTGCAACATCTCCGTTAGTAAAAACGGCATTATTCGGTTCCGATGCAAATTGGGGAAGAATCCTTGCTGCACTCGGTAGAGCAGGTGTAAAAGTAAATCCCGATAAAGTTGATATTTATATCGGTGATGTTATGACCGCTAAAGACGGTATGGCAGTGAAATTCGACGAAAAGAAAGCAAAAAAGATATTGCAACAAAAAGAATGTAAAATTACCATAGATGTGAAATCCGGCGGAAAACAGTGGGCAAGATATTATACCTGCGATTTTTCCTATGATTATGTGAAAATAAATGGTTCATACAGAAGTTAAAAAATAATTAGTGGATTTTTATAGAGGAGAATTTAAATGAAAAAGTCATTGTTTGCAGTTTTGTTGGCAGTAGTACTTGTATCTCCTGTATTTGCAACCGATAAAGGTACGATGCAGTTAGATGTAAAAGCAGGTATGCCTGTTAATCAAGAATTAAAAGTGAAAGGTGATAATACTAACATTAATTATGATTTAGATACGACTTTTTCACTGGGTGCAGATTTTTTCTATTATATTGATTCCAACATTGCGGTAGGTGCCGGAATAGATCATATTTTTGAAACTAAAATAAAATATGATGGTGGTGTTAGTGCAAATGATAAAGTTGGATTTACAAATGTTTATTTACAAGCAAAATATGATTTTGTTTTAAATAACGATATTGTTAACAATATTTATCCGGTAGTTCAAGTCGGTTATGGTATAGCAAGTTATGATTTTGATTCTAGATTTTATTCATATAGTATTGAAGAAGAAAACGGATTATATTGGGCAATTGGTATAGGAACAACAATAAAAGAACATTTGATAATAGAATTGATATATTCATTTGATTATGGGAAAATTACAATGAAAGATCCATATTTTGAAAATGTTATGGATACAACGTATACGATGATAAAATTGAATGTCGGTTTTAAATTTTCATTGTAGTCGTTGTAAACTAAGCAAATCAATCTATAAAAATAATAAAAAGCGGGAAGATTTTTCTTCTCGCTTTTTTTTATTGTCGTTAGTTTGTCATCCCGCACTTGATGCGGGATCTCGCTATTTTTTGTTTGTAGTTTGTTGTTTGTCGTTAAACTTTAAGCTATAAGCTTGTCTTTTTGCTGTTGCCAATCTTCTAATCTTCCAATCTTCCGCCGTTCCGTTGTTTGTCGTTTTGTCGTTGCCAATCTTCCAATCTTCTAATCTTCCGTTGCTTTAAACATATTATCTTTTCCCAAAATATTTGACGGGTCAAGAGATAACTTAAATTTTCTCATTTCTTCTATACCTTCTTTACCCAACATTGCAAGTAAAAAAGGATGCTTTACTTTACCTATACCGTGTTCGGCGGTAACAGTTCCGCCCAAACTTACGGCTTTCTGTGCTATTTCGAGATAAATTTTTCTGCACTTTTCATATTCTTCTTTTGTTGAAGCAATAATGTTTGCATGTAAATGGCTTTCGCCTATATGTCCGAAAGTTAAATTGAAAAGTTTATTTTCATTAAATTTTTGTTCGCAAAAATAAATCATTTCGTGTAACTTATCGTGCGGAACGGCAACATCCGTTCCGACTTTCGGAATTTTATTCTTTTTTACTATTTCGTTTACAACTTCCGGAATTTTATGCCTGAATATTCTGAATTCTTCCTGTTCTTTAGCATTTGATGCAAACCAAACGTTATCTGTATTTATTCCGTATTTTTCTATAATATTTATCCACTTTTCCATTAAAGTATCGTAAGATTCTTTTGTACAATCTTGTTCAAATAAAATTCCTGAATCCACATTTTCTGGTATAATCGGATAATAAGGTTTAATTAAATTAAGTGCATTCTTATCAAAATATTCTACCGACATTGCATTTATATCGATAGCACCTGCTCGTTTATTCTTTTCCGAAAGTTCTCTTACTTCTTTTACGAAATCCCAAGATTTTTCTTTTTTGTCAAAAAATATTATTCCGCCGAACAACATTTCAAAAGGTCTTATTAGAATGAGTTCCGCGGAAATTATTACTCCGAGTGTACCTTCATGTCCTATAAAAACATCAATCAAATCCGCATTTTTATAATTGTAATACCCTGCGGCATTTTTTATGTGCGGCAAATTATATTTCGGTAATTGCAATTTTTTCGTTCCTAAATTTGTTTTTAATATGACGGTTCCGTTATCATCGGCAAAAGTTTCGCCTCTTTTGATTTTTGCAAAAGATCCGTCACAAAAAACTATTTCTATTGCGTTTATATATTTTCTTGTTGTTCCGTACTTAAACCCTCTGCCTCCGGACGCATCCGTTGAAATGTTCCCGCCGATAGTTGCATTTTTTTCCGTAGGATCCGGTGCATACATCCAACCGTTTTCTAAAACATAACTTTTTATTTGATTTACTATTGCACCGCTACCGACGGTTATCAATGCTTTATCTTTAGATATTTCTTGAATTTTTCCTATAGAATTAAACTTTTCCGTAGATAAAATTACTCCACCGTAAGCAAGACATCCGCCTGTCACACCCGTACATCCCGCAGCTACTGTTACGGGGATTTTTTTATCGGAGCATTCTTTTAATAAACCGGAAACATCTTCTCTTGTTTCCGGAATAAAAAGTTTATCTGCATTTGCACCGATCATTCCCGAAGCATCTTCCAAATAATGATTAAATGTATCTTTGTCTGTTTTAATAATCATGCCCGTATTATACCATTTTTTTGTTTTTTCTTCTTTTTAATATTTTTAAATTTTCATTTGAAAAGCACAATTAAAGCTGTCTATGAGTGTAGAAAAATTTAGAGTAAAAAACTATAAATCAAAAAAGCTTTTTAGTGCGAACATGATTGAAGATTTTTCCGTTACATTAGGCAGCTAGGAAAAATCAAGTTGGAGCACGGCTTTAAATTTTTCAAACGAATAGCTTTAGTGCTTGAAAATGAGAAATTTAAAAAATTATCTTTTCCTCTCTGTACATTGCCGTTTTCTCTCCAATTTAATATAATAAACAACAGCAATTATTTTAGGGGTATATATGGCAATTTTAAAAATAGTGAAATACGGTGATCCCGTACTAAGAAAAAAAACAGCACCGATAACGGAAATTAATGACGATATTATACAATTGTCACAAGATATGTTGGAAACAATGTATGCCGCTCCCGGTGTAGGTCTTGCAGGACCTCAAGTCGGTGTTTCTTTACAAATTTGCGTTATAGATATTGTTCCGGAAGGGAAAAGAAATCCTATAGTTTTAATAAATCCGAAAGTCTTATCGGGGGAAAACAAAGTTGAATTGGAAGAAGGTTGCTTGTCTTTCCCGAAAATTTATGAAAAAGTAAGAAGATGGGACAAAGTTCGAGTAGAATATACCGATTTAAAAGGGAATTTAAAAGAAGTTGAAGTTGAAGGCTTTTTAGCTAAAGCTTTTCAACATGAAATAGATCATCTTAACGGTAAAGTTTTCATAGATTATCTTCCGGATTGGAAAAGAAAACTCGTTGAAAAAGAAATAAGAAGAAGGAAGAAAGGGAAAACCTGGTGAAAATAATATTTTTCGGAACAGCAAACATTTCCAAATATTTTTTGGAAAATATAGATGCTAAGCATGAAACAACAGCAGTTATTACTATGTGCGATAAGCCCGTAGGGAGATCAAACAAAATAAAACCTCCTGCAGTAAAAGAATATGCCATAGAAAAAAATATTCCATATATACAAGTCGATAAATTTAACGATGAAATTGCACAACAAATAAAGAATTTCAATGCTGACGTTGGTGTAGTTGTATCTTTTGGTAAAATTATTCCTGAAAAAGTCTTTACATTGCCTAAATACGGTTGTTTCAATATACATTTTTCGTTACTTCCTAAATATAGAGGAGCATCTCCCGTTCAACAAGCTTTAATAGATGGTTGTACAAAAACAGGAGTTACTGCTTTTTATATTGAAAAAGGATTAGATACCGGAAATATTTTGGTGCAGAAAGAATTAGATATAGATATTAAAGATACTTCGGAAACTTTATTCGATAAGTTGAATGTTTTAGGTATCAAAGTAATGAATGATGCCTTAGATTTACTTGATAGCGGAAACTGTTTAGCTGGAAAACAGGAAGGAGAACCTTCTTTTTGTTCTGTATTTACAAAAGAAAACGGAAAAATAGATTGGAACAAATCCGCAACAGAGATATATAATTTGTATAGAGGCCTTTATTTGTGGCCGAAAATATTTTGTACTATTGGTGACGGTAGAATGTCGGGGAAAATGTTAAAAATATTGGAATGCAGTGTAGATAAAGACTTGTCAAATAAACAGCCCGGAACTATACTTGAAATAAAGAAAGGTTTGGGGTTTACCGTAAAGTGCGGTAAAGATGCTTTATTTGTAACAAAAGTTCAGCCTGAAAGTAAGGCACAAATGACTGCTTTTGATTTTGTAAACGGAGCGCAAATTAAGGTTGGAAGTTTGCTTTTGTAAAAAATCAATAAATTATTGATAAATTAAATATTTTTTTGCTTGACAATGTTAACAACTTTTTATATCATAAATTATGGAAAAAATTGACGAATCTTTATATGATGTAATAAAGAAAAAGTTGTCTAAAC
Source organism: Candidatus Ruminimicrobiellum bubulum (assembly GCA_017651625.1). GTDB lineage: Bacteria > Elusimicrobiota > Endomicrobiia > Endomicrobiales > Endomicrobiaceae > Ruminimicrobiellum > Ruminimicrobiellum bubulum. The sequence goes on from JAGCCP010000055.1 coordinate 39,871, forward strand.
TGAAGAAAGAATATAATGATTTGAAAGAAAAAAATTCTAAGTTGGAAGTTGAAAGAGATTTCCTTAATAAAGAAATAAAGAAGTTAAAAGAAAAAAATTTAGAATTGTTAAGTTTTCAGGACAAGCAGAAGAAAATTGCCCATAAAATAAAAAAAGTTTTAAATAAAATAGAGAGTATAAGTTTATAATGGTAAACATAAATACAAAAATAATGGGTACGTCCGTTAATATCATTGACAATGAAACAACAGAATTCGATGCGAATTGTGCTGTTGAGTTGGCAAATAAAATATATGAGCAGGTACAAAAAGAACATAGTGATATCTTTGATACAGGTGTATTAAGGGCAATCGCTATTTTCAAAATTGTTTTGGAATTACAAACAATTAAGGGTAAACAAGAAGTATTTTTAGATACAAATACTAAAAGGATGAATGAGTTGATCAAGTTGGTAGATTCTATGGATTTACCGATTTAACATATAGATCTTATATAAAAACCATATACCCTGCATTGTTGGTGATTCTTAGTTAGAGTATTTATTCCGATGAAGTTCTTTAGGAGAAAATACATGCGAGTTATGCAAATTAGCATAAACCATGTTTCTCACTTGTAAAAAAGGGCTTTAAATACCTAACAGACACGGCAAGTGCGGGGGTTTTCTTTTTTATAGTAGTTATTTTAAAATATAAAAATATGTTTTTTCGTATAAAAATTACGAGGTAAAAACTAATGAAAGAATTACAAAATTCAGAAAAAAGTAAGATGAGATACGATTATCTGAAAATCAGAGATAGGTTAGAGCCGACTCTAAGGTTTGCTTACAGCAATATAATCTTATCAAGAATTAAAAAATTGAAAGAGTATCAAGATTCGCAGATAGTTATGTTTTATTTGTCTTACGGTTCGGAAGTTGTTACGGATGCAATGATAAACGACTTTTTGTTGGATGGTAAAGAAGTTGCTGTTCCGGTAATACAAAATCCGGGTGATGGTATGATGACGGCGGTTAAAATTAATAAACTTGAAGATTGCTTTGAAAAAGTTTATGGAATCAGACAACCTGAATTCAATGAAGATGAAGTAGTAGCCAAAGAAGATATTGATTTGATTTTTGTTCCGGGAATAGTTTTTGATACCAGCGGGTACAGAGTTGGTTACGGAAAAGGTTATTACGACAGATGGCTTGAAGGAACGGATATTTCAAAAAGAATAGGTTTAGCATTTGAAATACAGTTAATAGATAAAATACCGAACGGGAAATATGATTTGCCCGTGGGTAGAATAATAACTGAAAAAAGAATGATAGATGTTTCTAAATTTTATAAAAAATAATTTTATATATAAAAGGGGAGCTTAGATTATGGATATAATTCTTATATCTGGTTGTATTGCAATAGGTTTTATAGTGGGTTTTATTTTAAGGTATGTGTTTGCAAAGTTTGATGCAAATTCGGTAGAACAAAGAGCGGACAATATAATTAATGAAGCCAAAATAAAAGGTGATGCAAAAGCAAAAGAAATTATAATGGCTGCAAGAGATAATGCCGACAAAGAAAGAAGAGAAGCAGAAAAAGAAATAAAAGAAAGAAAAGTTGAAATTCAAAATACGGAAAAAAGATTAAATCAAAGAGAGGATAACCTTGATAGAAAAATGGATTCTCTTGATAAAAAGGAGAGAGATTTACAGCAGAAAGAAAAAAATATAGAAACTAAAGAAAAGACCGTAGAACAGAAAATTTCCGAAGTGAAACAAATAAAAAATGAACAAAAAACTATTTTGGAAAAACTTTCCGGTCTTACAAGAGAAGAAGCAAAAGAAAGATTAGTGAAAGAAATGGTTGATGAAGCAAAGAGAGATGCAGCAATTTTGGGACAGAGAATAGAACAGGAAACAAGAGATAATGCCAACAAAAAAGCAAAAGAAATCCTTTCTATTGCTATTCAAAAAGTTGCTGCAGATCACACTGTTGATACGACAACATCTACCGTTCAAATTCCCAATGATGAAATAAAAGGAAGAATTATCGGTAGAGAAGGCAGAAATATTAAAGCATTCGAACAAGCAACGGGTGTAGATTTAATTATAGACGATACTCCGGAAGCCATTACTATTTCGGCTTTTGACGGTGTAAGAAGATTCGTTGCTAAAAAAGCTTTGGAAAAACTTATTGCCGACGGAAGAATTCATCCTGCAAGAATTGAAGAAGTTGTTCAAAAAATGCAGAAAGAAGTTGAAGATATGATAAAAGAAACCGGTGAACAAGCTGCGATAGATTCCGGTGTTCCCGGATTACATCCTGAAATCATTAAGTTGTTGGGAAGATTGAAATTCAGAACTTCTTACGGTCAGAACCAATTACAACATACGCTTGAAGTTACTTGGCTTGCAGGTGCAATTGCCGGTGAACTCGGACTTGATGTAACATTCTGTAAAAAAGCCGGTCTTATGCATGATATCGGTAAAGCAGTTGATCACGAAGTTGAAGGAACTCATCATCAAATTTCCGCGGAACTTGCAAAGAAATACGGTGAATCTCCGAAGATGATAAATGCTATCCTTGCTCACCATGAAGGTTTTGCGGAGCCGCAAAGTCCCGAAGCTTTTGTTATTATAGCCGCAGATGCAATTTCTGCTGCAAGACCGGGTGCAAGAAGAGAAACTATAGAAAATTATCTTAAGAGACTTGAAAAACTTGAAGCTGTAGCAAAAGAATTTAAAGGTGTATCAAGTGCTTATGCAATACAAGCGGGAAGAGAAGTAAGAATATTGGTTGAACCTGAAAATATAGACGATACACAATCACAAGTATTGGCACATGATATAGCAAAGAAAATTGAAAACGAGTTGGAATATCCGGGTCAAATAAAAGTTACTGTTATAAGAGAAGTAAGAGCACAAGACGTGGCAAAATAAAATTTTTGCTTGGCAAAAATTTTAGAAGAATAGAAGATTAGAAGAATAGAAGATTAGAGGAAAAAAGGAATTTTAAATAACAACAAAATTTGCAAAGCAAATTTTACATTTGAGCTTCCAATCATCCAATCTTCCAATCATCCAATCTTCAAAAAAATCCGTAGGATTTTTTTATGGTTGATTTATTTGATTTTAAAAATAATGCCGAAGAAGAAAATGCTGATGACGGTAGATTGATTTATTCCGTTACTCAAATAAATAGTGAAATAAAAACTATTCTTGAGGATTCTTATCATTCTGTTTGGATTTGCGGTGAAATATCAGGCTTTAAAAAGTATTCTTCGGGTCATATGTATTTTAGTCTTAAAGATGAAAATTCACAGATTTCAGCCGTAATGTTTTCCGGCTATAATCAGAAGTTAAAGTTTTCTTTGAAAGATGGTATGCAGGTTTTGGTGTATGGTAAAGTAACCGCATACGTAAATAGGGGAACATATCAAATACAAGTTTATCATGTTGAAGAGAAAGGATTAGGTACTCTTCAGGAAGCATTTGAAAAGTTAAAGAAGAAATTGGCTGAAGAGGGATTATTTGATAGTTCTCATAAGAAAGAAATACCGTACATAGTTAATAGAATCGGAGTAGTAACATCGAAAGACGGAGCTGCTTTACATGATATATTGTCGGTTTTAGATAGAAGATTTTCTAATGTTGAAGTTTTAATATATCCCGTAAGAGTTCAGGGAGAAGAAGCAAAGTTTGAAATAGCAAATGCAATAAAGTATTTGAATGAGAATCATAAAGAACTCGATGTTTTACTTGTAGGCAGAGGTGGCGGTTCTTTGGAAGATTTGTGGGCTTTTAATGAAGAAATTGTTGCGAGAGCGATATATAACAGTGATATACCTATAATTTCTTGTGTAGGTCATGAAGTGGATTTTACAATAGCTGATTTTGTCGCTGATTTAAGAGCACCTACACCATCGGTAGCAGCGGAAGTTGTCGCTAAAAGCAGAACCGATTTGGAAGAAAAACTTTCGATGATAAAAAGCAGAATGGTTAACAGTATAAAAAATATCGTTGAACTCTATGATGAAAAAGTTAAATTTTTTAAAAATTGCAGAGCGTTATCGAAACCTTACGAGATATATGAAGAAAAAATTCAATATATTGATGAATTAAATGAAAAGTTGATTTTTAATATAAACAATTTAATTTTAAGTAAGCAACAAAATTTAAAATTAAATGCACAGAAGTTGGATTTGTTGTCACCGTTAAAAACATTAAGCAGAGGATATTCTGTTTGTTTTAAAAACGGTAAAATTGTGAAAAAAGTAAACCAAGTTGGTAAAGACGATATTTTAGATGTTAATTTGTCCGACGGCAGTATAAAAACAAAAGTTATGTAAGAGGAAAAATGAAAAAAAATATAAGTTTTGAAGCTTCTTTAAAAAGATTGGAAACTATTGTAGACGAAATGGAAAATTCTCAACTTGATATAGATAAGGCAATGAAACTTTTTGAAGAGGGGATTTCTTTGGTAAATCAATGTTCTTCCAAACTTGATGAGACAAAGAAAAAAATAGAAATTCTTGTTGAAAAAAACGGCAAACTCGAAAAAGAAAAATTTACGAAAAAAGAAGGAAACAATGAAGAAAAATAAAGTTTTCGATTTAAAAAAATACTTAAAAGAAAAAGGAACATTCGTAGATAAATTATTAAAAAAATATCTACCTAAAGACAATTCGATAATGTCGCAAGCAATGAGATATTCCGTTCTTGCCGGCGGTAAAAGGTTAAGACCTATATTTGTTATGCTAGGTGCCGAAAGTTTTGGTTTAGATATAAAAAAAATAGAACCTGCAATTTGTTCTGTTGAGTTTTTACATACCTATTCTTTAATTCACGATGATTTACCTGCAATGGATAATGATGATTTAAGAAGAGGAAAACCGACAAGTCATAAAAAGTTCGGTGAAGCTGCGGCAATTCTTGCAGGTGATGCTTTACTTACAGAAACATTTAACTTAATAGCAAAAGCTAAAGTTCCTGCAGATAGAATTGTAAAAGCAATAAAAATGTTTGCGGATTATTCCGGATATAAAGGAATGATAGGTGGTCAAACTGAGGATACAATTGAAGCAGGTAAATGGAACAAACAAAATATTTCTTTCTGTAAAAAGAAATTGGAATATATTCATATACACAAAACATCCGATTTAATAAAAGCCAGTTTGTTGTTGGGTGCAATACTTGCCGGAGCAAAAGATAAAGATTTAAAAGCTCTTGAAAAGTATGGCCATAATATCGGAATAGCTTTTCAAATAGCAGACGATATTTTGGATGTTTATGCAGACAAAAAATTGTTGGGAAAAAACGGTAGTGATGCCGATAACGATAAATTAACGTATTTAAGACTTTACGGAAAAGAACAGTCGGAAAAAAATGCAATAAAGTTAATTGATGAAGCAAAAAAAGCAATTTCAAAGTTTAAAAAGAATAAAGAAGTTTTTGAAAGTTTGGCAGATTATATGATAAACAGAAAATTTTAGGGAACGAGTAAATGTCTATATTGGATAACATATCATCGCCTAATGCAATAAAAATAGTAAAAAAAGATTTGTTACCTAATCTTGCAAAGGAAGTAAGGCAAGAGATCATAGAGACGGTATCAAAAACCGGTGGTCATATTGCATCAAGTTTAGGTGTTGTTGAGTTAACAATAGCACTTCACTATGTTTTTGATGTTGAAAAAGACAAATTTATTTGGGATGTCGGTCATCAGGCTTATGCACATAAAATTCTTACCGACAGAAGGCAAAATTTTAATACATTAAGACAATATCACGGTATTAGCGGTTTTCCGAAAATATCGGAATCAAAATACGATTCTTTCGGTGCGGGACATGCTTCAACTTCAATCTCTGCCGGTTTAGGATTTGCCGTAGCAAGAGATATACAAAAAGAAGATTATAAAGTTGTATCAATAATAGGTGACGGTTCGATGACCGGCGGTCTTGCTTTTGAAGGTTTGCAAAATGCCGGAACACTCGGAAAGGATATGCTTGTTGTTTTGAACGATAACCAAATGTTCATTTCTCAGAAGGTAGGAGTTTTAGCGGGATATTTCGCAAATATTTTGACCGCTGCAGGTGTAAAGAGAATCGAAGAAAGTGTTTTAAAAATAGTTTCAAAATTAAAATTTTTAAGTTTCAATTCAATAAAAAAGTTGGTTAAAAGATTTAAAACAATTCTCTTTCCGGGATTAATGTTTGAAGAAATGGGGTTTACTTATGTCGGACCGATAGACGGGCATAACATAAATCAATTAATTGAAATATTAACGAAGGTTAAAGATTTTAAAGGACCTGTTCTTTTGCATATAGTAACCAAAAAAGGTAAGGGATATAAACCTGCAGAACAGGATCCTACAAAGTTTCATGGTATCGGACCTTTCGATATTGAAACGGGAAAAACTCTTTCTTTAAAAAAAGTTACATATACGGAAGTTTTTTCAAAAGCTATAGTTAAACTTGCACAACAGGATGAAAAAATTGTTGCAATAACCGCAGCCATGCCGGATGGAACCGGTTTAAAAGAGTTTTCAAAAAAATATCCCGACAGATTTTTTGACGTGGGAATAGATGAAGCTCATGCCGTAACTTTTGCGGCGGCTCTTGCTGCCGGTGGCTTAAAACCTGTTGTTGCAATATATTCCACATTTATGCAAAGATCATTGGATAATATTATACATGACGTTGCATTGCAAAATCTTCCTGTTATTATGATGCTTGATAGAGCTGGAATTGTTGGAGAAGACGGAGCAACACATCATGGAGCATTCGATTTATCTTACTTAAAATATATACCGAACTTAACTATTATGGCACCTGCAAATGAAACGGAATTGCAGGATATGTTTAATACAGCCTTAACATTAAAAAATCCGTCGGTAATAAGATACCCGAGAGGCAGCGGAACAAGAATTGCTTCTTTCCACAGAGATTTCGATATATTGGAAGTCGGAAAAGCTAAATTGGAAAAAGAAGGTAAAGATGCTTGTATAGTTTGTTTGGGAAACGTTTTACAAGTTTGTTTGGATGCGGCAAAAGATCTTGAAAGCAAAGGTATGTCTGTATCTGTACTAAATATGAGATTTTTAAAACCTTTTGATGAAACGGCAGTTAAAGATATTTTAAAATATACGAACAAGATTGTAACTGTAGAAGAAGGTTCTTTAATAGGCGGTATGGGAGAAACGGTAAAATCTGTTTTATCCGGAACCGGTGCAAAAATTTATTCTATAGGTTTACCGGATAAATTTGTAGAGCACGGTAAACAAAGTTTAATAAGAGAAAAATACGGTTTTTCCGTAGAAAATATAGAAGAACAAATTTTAAAATTGTTAAATAAATAATAATGAAAAAAAGATTGGATATTTTGATTTTTGAAAAAGGTTTAGCGGAAAGTCGTTCAAAGGCACAAGCTCTTGTTATGGCAGGAACCGTTTTGGTTAACGGACAAAAAGTAACAAAAGCAGGGACACAAGTCAGTGACGAAGATTTAATAGAAATAGAAAAACAAAATCCTTACGTGTCCAGGGGCGGATTAAAATTAGAATCTGTTTTGAATTTGTTTGAAATAGATTTTACCGATAAAATTTGTATAGATATTGGAGCATCTACAGGCGGTTTTACCGATTGCATGTTGCAACATGGTGCAAAAAAAGTTTATGCCGTAGATGTTGGAACGGCTCAACTTCATTACAAGTTGAGAAACGATCCTCGAGTAGTTAATATTGAAAATGTTAATTTCAGATATTTTGACAAAAACTTATTGAAAGACGATATAGATATAATAACGATAGACGTTTCTTTTATTTCGTTGGATAAAATATTGCCTTTGGCAAGTGAAATAATAAAAAAAACCGGTCTTATAGTTGCTATGATAAAGCCGCAGTTCGAACTTGAGCCGAGTGAAGTAAAAAAAGGTGTTGTTCGAGACGAAAATTTGAGACAAAAGGCAATAAATAAAATTAAAGATTGTGCAACGAATTTGGGATTGGAAATTTTAAAAGAACAGGATTCCGGAGTAAAAGGACCTAAGGGAAATTTAGAACATTTTGTATTATTAAAAAAACAATAAATATATAGAGGACAAAACAAATGCAAGAGTACAATGTTAGCGAAGTTGAAAAAAAATGGCAAAAAGTTTGGGCTGATAAAAAAGTTTTTAAAGCACAAAAAGATTTATCGAAAGAAAAATATTATATTTTGGTAATGTTACCATATCCTTCCGGCAATTTACATATGGGACATGTGAGAAATTATAGTATCGGTGATGTTTTTGCAAGATATAACAGAATGATAGGTAAAAATGTTATACATCCTATGGGATGGGATGCGTTCGGTCTTCCCGCAGAAAATGCTGCTATAAAGCACAATATAGCTCCTGAAAAATGGACTAAACAAAATATTGCAAGAATGAGAGAACAATTAAAAATGCTCGGTATTTCTTACGATTGGGACAGAGAACTTGCAACTTGTGATGTTGAATATTACAAATGGAACCAATGGATATTTTTGGAAATGTACAAAAGAGGTCTTGTCTTCAGAAAAAAATCCAATGTTAATTGGTGTCCGTCTTGTAAAACAGTTTTAGCAAACGAACAGGTAAGTGAAGGGCAATGTTGGAGATGTCACAGCAACGTAGAACAAAAAGAATTGGAACAATGGTTTATAAAAATTACTCAATATGCGGATGAATTATTGGAAGGACACAAATTGTTATCGGGTTGGCCGGAGCAAGTTTTATCTATGCAGAAAAACTGGATAGGTAAATCTCACGGTGCACAAATGAAATTTGATATTGCAGGATCCGATAAAAAATTAGAAATTTTTACAACAAGACCGGATACCATTTTCGGTGTAACATTCATGGTTGTATCACCTGAACATCCGATGTTAAAAGAATTTAAGTCTCAAATTAAGAATTGGGACGAAGTAGAAAAATATATTAATGCAAGTTCGTTAAAATCAAATATAGAAAGATCATCATCAAAAGAAAAAACAGGTGTAAAACTCGACGGAGTTTCTATAATTAATCCTGCAACGGGCAAAAATGTACCTTTGTTTGTTGCCGATTATGTTTTAATGGGTTATGGAACCGGAGCTATTATGGCTGTTCCGGCACACGATCAAAGAGACTGGGAATTTGCAAAAAAATATGGGGTAGAAATTATTCCTGTAATAACAAGTAAAGACGAAGATATAACAAAATCTGCTTATGAAGGCGAAGGTACAATGGTAAATTCCGGACAGTTTAACGGAATTTCGTCACAAGATGCAAGAGTAAAAATGCCGGAATGGGTAGAAGAGCAAGGTTGGGGAAAAAGAACAACAAATTATAAGTTAAGAGAATGGTTAATTTCAAGACAAAGATGTTGGGGAACACCTATACCTATGGTTCATTGTGATAAATGCGGAATAGTTCCTGTAGATGAAAAAGATTTACCTGTTATTCTTCCTACCGATGTAAAATTTACAAACGACGGAAAATCTCCTTTACAGTCCGATGAAAAATTCGTGAATACAACTTGTCCTAAATGCGGTGCTCCTGCAAGAAGAGAAACCGATACCATGGATACATTTGTTGATTCATCATGGTATTTTATAAGATATACGGATGCACATAACGATAAAGAATGCTTTGATAAAGAAGAAGCAAATTATTGGATGCCCGTTGACCAATATGTCGGCGGTATAGAACATGCTTGTATGCATTTGATATATTCGAGATTTTGGCATAAAGTTTTAAGAGATATGGGACTTATAAAAAGCGATGAGCCGTTTATGAATCTTTTAACGCAAGGTATGGTTACCTTGGGTGGAAGCGCAATGTCAAAATCAAGAGGAAATATTGTAAGCCCTGACGAAATTGTTTCGAAATACGGAGCAGATACCGCAAGACTTTTTATACTTTTTGCAGCACCTCCGGAAAAGCAGCTTGATTGGTCCAGTGACGGAGTTGAAGGTTGTTGGAGATTTATTAACAGAGTTTGGAGATTACAAGAAGTTGTAAATACAAAATCTTCTGTTCCCGCAACCGATAAAGCTAAACAAGATTTGTTAAGAGCAATGCATATTTGCATAAAAAAAGTCGGTGAAGATATATCCGTAAAACATCAGTTTAATACGGCAATATCCGCTGTAATGGAACTTGTAAATGCAATGTACACGTATAAACATCATTCAAATGACGATGGACTTTCAAAACAAGTTTACGAAACAATCGTATTGCTTCTTTCACCGTTTACACCTCATTTGTGTGAAGAAATTTGGAACATTTTAGGTCATAAAGATTGTGTATCTGTTGCACAATGGCCTAAATATAACGAAGAGTATATTAAACAAGATACAATAGAAATTCCGGTTCAAGTAAACGGAAAGTTAAAAGGAAAAGTAAGTATTGATGTTACCGCAGACGAACAGACGGTAAAAGACATTGTATTGAATGATGAAAAATTAAAGACAGTTTTTGATGGAAAAAATATTGTAAAATTTATATATGTAAAAAATAAAATCATAAATGTCGTTGTAAAGTAAAAATCGCAGAGCGGTTTTTAAGGGGTTTTATGAAAAAATTATATTTTTTGATTGTTTCTTTAGTTGTATTGTTAATTGCTTGTGCGTCACCTTACGATCCTGCACCTCAGTTATTGCCTTCTTATGTAAAAAACGTTTATGTAAGACCTGTTGTTAACAACACAAATCAGTATGGCTTGGAAGATAAATTTACAAAAGCAATAATAGATGAATTCATGAGAGACGGAAGACTTTCTATAGTAACTTCGGAAGAAGAAGCTGACGGTGTTGTTGTTTGTGAAATAAAAAGATATGTATTACAACCTTTAACTTACGATGCTAATATGGTTACCGAACAATACAAATTGTGGATATTGATAAACGTTTATTTCATTGATAAACACGAGAATGTTACTTTATGGGCAGAACCGAATATGGAAGGAATACAAATATATGCCGACAGTGTAAAAGGTGGTTTTGGAGGAATGACGGAAGAAGAAGCAAGAGAATATATCTGGGAAAAACTTTCAAGAGATATAGTTAAAAGAACCGTAAAAGGTTTTGGCAGTGCCGGTGGAATATCCGAAAGAAAAGTACAAGATTAAAAAATTGATAAAAACATTGTAATAATATAGAATATTGTGTATGAAAAATAAAAAAATAATAGCAGTTTATCCGGGAAGTTTTGATCCACCTACCAATGGACATATAGATATCATTGGCAGAGCTGCAAAAATTTTCCCTGAGGTAGTTGTCGCAATCACACATAACTATAATAAAAATCATATGTTCTCTTTAGACGAAAGATTATCTATGATGAGAGAATCCGTCAGTTCTATAAAGAATGTAAAAGTAACATCTTTTTCCGGACTATTGGTTGATTATCTCAATAAAATAGATAGTTTTTGTATTGTAAGAGGATTAAGAGCTTTGTCCGATTTCGAATACGAATTTCAAATGGCATTAATGAACAGAAAATTAAAACATGATGTTGAAACTATATTTTTAATGCCCGATCAAGAATATACATTTTTATCTTCAAGTATGGTTAGAGAAATTGCATCTTTGGGAGGTAATTTCAAAAATTTTGTTCCTAGTATTGTATATAAAAAAATAAAAAATAAGAGGAAACTAAATGTATAATTTAATGAATTTACTTTTAAATGTTGCAAACAGTAATGGATCAGACTTACATATTGTCGCAGGTGTTCCTCCGATGATGAGAAAGGATACAATTATGAGACCTTTAGGTAGTGAAGTTCTTTCTCCCGAAGATACTCAAGCTCTGGTTTACTCGGTTTTAAATGAAAAACAAATAAAAAGGTTTGAAGAAAGAAACGAATTGGATGCATCTTTTCCTGTTCCGGGTAGAGGTAGAGTAAGACTCAATGTATTTAGACAAAGAAGTTCCATCTCTGCAGCATTAAGATTTATTCCTCAGGCAATATTTACTTTCGAACAATTACATTTGTCTAATGTTGTTTATGAAATTGTTAATATGCAAAAAGGTTTGGTTCTTGTTACGGGAGTAACTGGTTCCGGAAAAACCACTACAATAGCATCTATGATAAACTACATTAATGAAAGAAGACATGGTCATATTGTAACGATAGAAGATCCGATAGAATATATACATCAGCATAAAAACTGTATTGTTAATCAAAGAGAAGTTGGTTCCGATACGGATTCATTTGCGAATGCATTGAAATATGTTTTAAGACAAGATCCCGATGTAATATTGGTGGGAGAAATGAGAGATTTGGAAACGATATCTGCAGCCATAACTCTTGCCGAAACGGGACACTTGGTTTTTGCAACACTTCATACAATGGATGCTGCATCTTCCATAAACAGAATGGTTGATGTTTTTCCCGGTCACCAACAGGCTCAAATAAGATCTCAATTATCGTTAGTGTTAAAAGCTGTTCTGTCTCAGCAGTTATTACCTCATGCTTCCGGAACCGGAATGGCTTTAGCAACCGAAGTAATGATGGTAAATGACAGTATAAAAAATATTATAAGAGAAATGAAAACGGAACAGTTGTATTCCGTTATACAAACAAGCAGACAATCTGGTATGCAAACAATGAATCAATCTTTATTTGATAATGTTATGAAGGGTAATGTTACTCCTCAGATTGCACTAGAATATTCATCTAAAAAAGAGGAATTGATAGGCTTGTTGCAAAGAACAATAAGGTAATTCGTTAGGGGAAAAATTAATGTTCGGCAAAACTAAAATTAATTTCATTGAGATAATTATTGCAATATTGATTATTTTGTTGGTTACTTTGGTTGTTTATCCTAAGTTTTTAGATATTATTCGTAAATCAAACGAAGCCGCAAGCAGAGCAAATCTTATGGCTTTAAGGAATGCCATAGCTGTTTATTACGGGGAGAACGAAGGACATTTTCCCAGCGAAAATATTGTTGAAGAGTTACTTAGTGATAATGGAAAATATATTAAATATATTCCGGAACTTTATTGCCCTCCATATAACAATCCCACCAGTGAGATAACAACCAAGCCTACGGGAAATTCCGGAAAATGGGCATATCAGGTTGAAGATAGTCAAGACAGACAAGCCGGTGAGATTTGGATAGATTGCAATCAAAAAGATTCCAAAGGCGTAATTTGGAACACTTATTAAGGAAAGTCTATGGAAGGTATTCTTGTCTTTTTGTTAGGTTTAATTTTAGGTAGTTTTGCAAATGTATGTATATACAGAATGCCGAGAAATATGTCTGTAGTAAAACCCGCTTCCCATTGTACAAACTGCAACAACTTTATTAAATGGTACGATAATATTCCTGTATTGAGTTATATAATTCTTAGAGGTAAATGCCGTAATTGCGGTTCGAAAATATCTTTTATATATCCTTCAATAGAATTTGTTTGCGGTTTACTGTTTTTATCGATGTTTTTCTTATTTGGCTTTTCGTATATGTTATTTCCGTTTTGTTTATTAATGTTTTCGTTGCTTGTTATAACGGCAATAGATTTCGAATTTCAAATTATTCCTGACGAGTTTTCTTTTATGTTGATGATAGTTGGTGTTGTTACGAGTTTTTTTAATTTTATGCTCGGTGATACAATTTCTCAAAGAATAATAAGTTCTTTTATAGGCTTATTAGCCGGAGGCGGTTCTTTGTTTATAGTGGCTGTTATCGGTAAATGGCTTTTTAAAAAAGATGCTATGGGTGGCGGAGATATAAAACTTATGGCAGGTGTAGGTGCGTTTGTAGGTTGGGAAAAAGTATTGTTTGCGATTTTTATTGCTTCATTAGCGGGAAGTATCGTTGGAATATTTTTAATTTTATTTAAAAAAATTATAAAAAAACAAGAAATAGCGTTCGGACCGTATTTGGCATTGGGCTCTTATGCTGTTTTGTTTTTGCCTTCTCCGAATGTAGTTATAAATTATTTGATGATGTTAGAAGAAAACTTTTTAGTAAAATATGTTTTTACTAATATACAAAATTTAGGGTAGTGTTTATATATGTTACATACAGAAAAAAGTAATCCTGTAATTATATCTTTTGCCTTATCTGCTGTGATGGTGATTTCCATACTTTCAAAATTTTCTTTTATTTTTCCTATTCAGGTTGCTATTTTTTTATTTGTATTACTGTTGTTTTTTTACTTGGTAAATACAAATAAATTTAACTTTAACTTTTACATTATATCGTTAATTCTTTTTCTTGTAACTTGTTGTTTATCTTACATAAACGCGGATTTTAAAGTGAATGTCAGAGATTATCTTGTAATTTTAAGTTCCGCACTTATGGCCGGTTTTTCTTTTTCCTTTTTGTCCGTAGAGTGGAAAAAGAAAGTACTGTTTGTCCCGTTATTTATTTCGTTGTGGTTGGCAATGATATTATTTACAAGATTTGTTACCAATCCTCAAGGCTTTTTTTATGGTGATAATTTCTATGAAACTATGGCTTTAAATATAAATATTATTGCCGGATTTTTAGCTTTAGTTTATCCTTTATTTTTTATTTTTATTAAAGAAAAAAAGAATACAAAAGTTTATGTAGCAATGATGATTTTTGTATTATTTGCAATATTTCTTACCAAATGCAGGATAGTTGTTCTTCTATCAACAATTTCCACAATTATATTTTTGTTTGAGTATCGAAAAAATAAATTCATTAAAGTTTTAATTGTATTATCGATATTGTTACTGATATCGGGTATAGGATATTTTTCTTTTTTAAAGGCAGCTTCAAACAGTGTTGCCGATAGAATTGTATGGTGGAAAACAGCATATTTGATATTTAAAGAAAATATGTTTTTTGGGTGCGGTTTAGGAAACTATATGACACTTTTCAAAACTTTTAGACCTGAACTTGTAGTAAATACGTTATATACTCATAATATATTTTTAGAGTTATTGGCAGAAGTGGGAATAGTCGGATTGTTTGGCTTTGTTGTATTGTTAGTTTCTTTTTATAAAAGATTTGTAGAAAATATACTAAAAGGGGAAGATAAAAGTTTTTATATTTATATAGCAATAAGTGTAACTTCTTTTATTGTAATTAATTTTGTCGATTATAATTTTTTTGTTCCTGCAAATATGATATTCTTTTTTATAATTTTTTCTTCGATGTTTCATGTTGAAAATAAAGGAAGGGAAAAAATAAAAATTAATTCGTACATATGTTTAGCTGTTTATGTCGCAATAGTTATTTTACTTGCAAGACCGATAATAGCAAATAATTATTATAAAAAGGGGATAGGTTTTTATGTTTCCGGATATTATAAAGTGGCTATAGAAGAATTTAATAAAGCAATAAAATTTGATAAAAATAATCCTGAATATTATGCACAGGTTTCTCGTTCATATTTTGCTCTTTACGATAAAGAAAGAAACGAAAAGGGACAGGTATATGCAGATAAATCAATTGAGTATATGCAAAAAGCCATAAAGTTAAATAAGTATGCAGCACAATTAAGAGCTTCTTTGGCAGCAGTTTATTGGAATAACGGAAAGAAAGAAGAAGCATTGGAAGCCATACAAGAAGCAATGAAGTATGATAAGTATGATCCTTATTACGAGGAATATTATTATCAAATAAAAAATTCTTAAAGGACTAATATCATAAAAAAACATGTTTTTAAAATTATCATAGGTTGTTTAGTAAGTTTACTGTTAATATATCTGTGTGTCAGAAACATAGATTTTAAACAGTCCGTTTCTTTACTTAAAAATGCGGACATTTCATTAATAGTGATAGGTGTTATTATATATGTTTGTTCTTATCTCGTCAGAGGATTTAGATGGGATTATATCCTTGCACCATTAAAGAAAATGAAAATATTCCAAAGTTTTTTTTATTTGGTGTTCGGCTTTTTTATGAATAATATTTTGCCGTTAAGATTGGGTGAATTTGTAAGGGCCATCGTTGCCGGGAAAAAATTGGAAATATCGAGAAGCGGAGTGTTTGCAACAATCGTTGTTGAAAGGTTAATGGATATTATAATTTTTATAATTTCTTTTTTCCTGATAGCGATGTTTGTTCCTAATATTCCTAATTGGTTACAAAAATCTTTTATTTTATGCGCGATAATTTTCGGTTTGATGTTTGTTGTTTTGTTCTTCATGTCCAAAGATGAAGACAAATTTTTAAAGTTATTATATAAATTCCATTTGCCGTCAAAGATTAATGAAATAATAAAAGCTCTTTTTCTAAAATTTGCAAGCGGTTTGAAATTTTTTCAAAACAAGAAATTGTTTTTTATTGTTTTTATCACTTCGATTGTTGTGTGGATAATAGAAGCTTATGCATATAAAACTTTATTTGCCGCATTTGGCTTGAACGTAACGGCGATACAATGCTTGTTCGTTATAGTAACGACGGGCATTGCAACAATGTTGCCTACGGCGCCCGGTTTTATCGGCGCAATAGAAAGTGTCGGGATGGTTACATTGGGAATATTCGGTGTGGAAGAAACAACAGCATTTACCGCTATGGCAGCAACACATTTTATAGAAATGATGGCTGTTTATGCTTTAGGTATAATGGGTATGATAAAAGAAAGAATTTCTTTTTCTGATTTGTTTAGTTTTGCATTAAAACAACATCCTGAAACAGAGGAACAAAATGGAAAATAAAAAAAACAAAGTTGTTGTAGTTATGCCGGCATATAATGCCGCACAAACTTTAAAGCAAACTTTAAATGCTATTCCTAAAGGATCTTGTGATGAAGTGTTGGTCGTTGACGATAATTCAAGTGATGATACTGTTCAAGTAGCAAAAGAGTTAGGTTTAAAAGTTATAAAGCATGATAAAAATATGGGGTATGGCGCAAACCAAAAAACTTGTTATAAAACCGCACTTGAAATGGGTGCGGATGTTATCGTTATGGTTCATCCCGACTATCAATATGATCCTCGTCTTGTTCCTTTTTTGGCGGGATTAATCGAGCAAGATATTTGCGATGTTATGTTTGCAAACAGAATAAGAACAAGAAAAGAAGCATTAAAAGGCGGTATGCCTTTTTATAAATATTTTTTTAACAGATGTTTAACGATACTTGAAAATGTTGTTTTAGGTCTTAATTTAGGTGAATATCATACGGGATACAGAGCATATTCCAGAAAAGTTTTGGAAACTATAAATTTTGAAGCAAATTCCGACGATTTCGTTTTTGATCAACATATAGTTGTTCAAATGGCTTTGGCAGGTTTTAGAATAGGGGATATTCCTGTTCCTACAAAATATTTTGCAGAAGCATCGTCTATAAATTTTAAAAGAAGTGTAGAGTATGGTCTTGGAATATTGTGGATATTGGTAAAATATATACTACACAAATGGAATATAGTAAAATATAAACAATTTGAAATTAAAAAGTAGTTTGTAGTTGGTGGTTTGTAGTTAGTAGTTTGTTGTAAACTATAAGCTCTAAGCTGTCGTTAATGTCGTTAAACTATAAACCATAAACTATAAGCTTTAAGCTAAAAATCGCAAAGCGATTTTTAAAGGAGAAAATGATGGCTTACAAAATTACTTTAGTCAGAGGAGATGGAACAGGTCCGGAACTTACGGAAGTTACGGCAAAAGTTATAGAAGCAACCGGTGTAAAAATAGATTGGGAAGTTATGGAAGCCGGTGTAGATATTATGGAAAAGGAAGGAACTCCTTTACCGGATAAAACATTACAATCAATAGCAAAAAATAAGATAGCATTGAAAGGTCCTATAACAACACCTATCGGAACAGGTTTCCGTTCTGTAAATGTTGCTATAAGAAAAGAACTTGATCTTTTCACATGTTTAAGACCATGCAAAAGTTATGTCGGAGTAAAATCAAGATTTTCCGATATAGATTTGGTAGTTGTTAGAGAAAATACGGAAGATTTATATGCCGGTGTAGAATTTCCGGAAAGAACTGATGAGGCAAACAAAATTATTGAACTTTCTAAAGGTAAAATCAGACCAGAATCTTCAATATCAATAAAATCTTTTTCGGAATTCGGTTGTGAAAGAATAGTAAGATTTGCTTTTGATTATGCAGTAAAAAACAGCAGAAAAAAAGTTACTGCAGTTGCTAAAGCAAACATAATGAAATGTACCGACGGTATGTTTTACAGAGTAGCAAGAGAAGTTGCGAAAGATTATGAAGGTAAAATAGAATATGAAGAAAGATTAATAGACAATATGTGTATGCAACTTGTTCAAAAACCTGAACTTTACGATGTTATAGTTTTGCCTAACCTCTACGGAGATATCTTATCTGATTTGTGTGCAGGTTTGGTTGGCGGACTCGGTGTTGCTCCTGGAGCAAATTTAGGTAAAGATTGTGCAGTATTCGAAGCTGTTCACGGTTCTGCACCGAAATATAAAGGATTGAACAAAGTTAATCCTATGGCTCTTATTTTATCCGGAAAAATGATGCTTGATTATTTAGGTGAATTTGATGCCGCAAAAAGATTGGATAAAGCTGTTGCCGAAGTTGTTGCCGAGAAGAAGTTTGTTACTTACGATTTAGGCGGAACCGCAGGCACAAAAGAAATGGGACAAGCCATAATCGATAGAATAAAAAATTCATAAAAAAAAGTATATAACCGAAAACGGAGAGATATTAAAAATCTCTCCGTTTTTATGTTTTGTATAAAAATTTTAATTTTGTATAATACGAATATTCGTTTTGTAGTTGGTGGTTTGTGGTTTTTAGTTTGTGGTTGGTAGTTGCCGTTTCCAATCCTCCAATCTTCCAATCTTCAAATCTTCAAAAAAATACGAAGTATTTTTTCAGGGGGAAGAAAATGAAAGTTTTAGTAGTAAATTGTGGTTCATCGTCAGTAAAATATTCGTTGTTCGATATGGAAAAAGAACAAAAAATTGCTTGGGGACTTGTAGAATGTATAGGTCTTGAGGAAGCTTTTTATAAAAGACAAACAATAACCGTTCCGCAGGTAAAAACAGCTTGTAAAGTTGCAAACCATTTTGAAGCCGTTCAAATAATAATAAAAGATTTGTTAGATGAAAAAACAGGCAGTATAAAAGATATAAAAGAAATTGCGGTTGTAGGTCACAGAGTAGTTCACGGCGGTTATAAATTTTCAAAACCTGTATTGGTAGATGAACAGGTAAAGAAAGATTTGAAGGAATGTTATTCAATCGCTCCTTTACATACACCTCATCACTATGCAGGTATAGAAGCTGTTGAAAAAATGTTGCCCGGTATACCTTCAGTATTGGTATTTGATACGGCATTTCATCAAACAATGCCGGATTATGCATACAGATATGCAATACCGAGTGAATACTATGAACAAGATCATGTAAGAAGATATGGTATGCACGGAACATCACATAAATATGTAACACAAAAAGCAGCTGCAATGTTAAATATTCCTGTAGATAAAGTAAATCTTATCACTTGTCACTTAGGTAACGGAAGTTCTATTACGGCAATTAAAAACGGTAAAGTTATAGACACTTCTATGGGATTTACACCTTTGGCAGGTCTTGTTATGGGAACAAGATGTGGAGATATAGATCCTGCCGTTATCGTTCACATATTGGCAAAGTATCCTAAAATGACATCCGATGAATTAAACAATCTTTTGAATAAACAAAGCGGTGTTGCTGCAGTTTCAGGCATTGCCGGCGGGGATATGAGAGAAGTTGAAGATGCAATGATTGCAGGAAACAAAAAAGCAGAACTTGCATTTAACATGTTATGCTACAGCGGTAAAAAATATTTATGTGCATATTACGGAATATTGAACGGAATAGATGGTATAGTATTTACTGCAGGTATAGGTGAAAATTCTCCGTTAACAAGAGAAAAAATGTGCGAAGGATTAGATAATTTAGGTATTAAAATAGATAAAGCGTTAAACGAACCCAGAAGCAGCAAAGAAAGATTTATTTCAGCAGCGGATTCAAAAATAAAAGTTATGGTTATACCGACAAATGAAGAATTGATGATAGCAAGAGAATCTGTTGAAGTGTTAAACGAAAATAAGTAAAATATAGAAAAATGGGGCTATAGCTCAGCTGGGAGAGCGCTTGCATGGCATGCAAGAGGTCAGGGGTTCGATCCCCCTTAGCTCCATTTTTCTTTTTGTACACTTCGGTCGTAAAATACTTCGTTATAATTTAAAATCTGAAAATCCTTTGAATGTCAAGAACAAGGAAATGCAAAATCTTAAGGCCTTAAACATAAACCACGAAATCTAAACTATGAGCTATAAGCTCTGAGCTTCCGTTTCTGTCGTTTCCGATCTTCCAATCATCCAATCTTCAAATCTTCCGCCGTTTTATTGCCTTTTATCTTCTATTTTGGTATCATTTTAAGTTGAAATATTGGAGTATAAGTAGGAGTGTTATAAAAAGATGTTAAAGTATGTAAAAAATGAACTGTTTGTTGAAAAAGTTTCCGTATCAAAGTTGGCAAAAAAATATAGTACACCGCTTTATGTTTATTCTCAAGATAAATTGGAATCTAATTTCAATGCATACAAAGTAGGTTTTAAAGGTGTTGATAGTATAATTTGTTATGCAATGAAAGCAAATTCAAATTCTTCCGTATTGAAATTATTAGCAAAGCTCGGTGCCGGAGCGGATATTGTTTCCGGTGGTGAACTTTACAGAGCATTAAAAGCAGGAATAAATCCTCAGAAAATAGTTTATTCCGGTGTAGGTAAAACTTCGCAAGAAATAGAGTTTGCATTAAAGAGTAACATTTTAATGTTTAATATTGAATCTTTTGAAGAATTGGAAAAAATAAATCAAATAGCAGGTAAACTTAAAAAGAAAGCAAGAATTTCGTTTAGAGTTAATCCGAACGTTGATGCACATACACACAAATATATAACAACAGGTAAAGAGGGAAATAAGTTCGGTATAAGATACGAAGATGCTTTTGATATTTATATGAAAGCATCAAAAATGAAAAATGTGGAAGTTGTAGGAGTAGATAGTCATATAGGTTCGCAAATTTTGGACGTATCACCGTTTAAATTGGCTGCCGAAAAAATATCCGCTTTGATAGATAAGTTGGAAGCTAACGGAATAAAAATAAAATATATCGATATCGGTGGCGGTTTGGGAATAAAGTATAGCTCTACGGATAAACCTCAGAAACCGATAGATTTAAGAAAAATTATAATGCCGGTATACTCAAAATATAAAGGTAAAACAATAATTGTTGAACCGGGAAGAGCAATTGTAGGTGATACCGGAATATTAGTTGGTGAAGTTTTATATAGAAAGACGTCAGGTACAAAAAATTTTATAATTACGAATTTAGCTATGAATGATTTGATAAGACCTGCATTGTATGAATCTTATCATAATGTTATACCTGTAAAAAAATCTTCGAATAAACATAAAATTGCAGATTTAGTTGGACCGGTATGTGAGTCCGGAGATTTTATAGCAAAAGACAGAAAACTTCCAGTATTTAAACAGGGTGATTTTGTCGCCGTAGAATGTGCGGGTGCTTATGGTAGGGCAATGGCTTCTCAGTATAATTCAAGACCAAGAGGAGCGGAAGTTTTGGTTAAAGGTTCAAAAGTTAAGGTAATAAGAAAAGCAGAAACAATACAAGATTTGATGTCTAAAGAAGTAAAATAAGCAGTTAAAATATAAGCTTTCAGCTATAAACTGTAAGCTAAAAATTGTAAAGCAATTTTTAAGGAGAATTTATGTTTTCAGGTAGTTTTACAGCAATCGTAACACCATTAAAAAACAACAAGGTTGATTTTGATGCATACAAAAAAATAATTGATATGCAGATAGAGGCAGGAATTACCGGTATAGTTCCTTGCGGTTCTACCGGAGAATCTGCAACATTGTCACACGCTGAACACGACGAAGTTATACAAAAAGCCGTAGAATTTTCAAAAGGTAAATTGAAAGTTATAGCAGGAACAGGTTCTAACTCAACGGCAGAAGCTATAAGATTATCAAAACATGCTCAAGAAGTAGGTTGTGACGGAGTATTGTTGGTTGCTCCTTATTATAATAAACCCACACAGAAAGGATTATATCTTCATTACAAAGAAGTTGCAGACTCAATAAATATTCCGGTTGTTTTATACAATATCCAGGGAAGATCTGCAGTAAATATCGAGCCTAAAACAATAGCACAACTTGCAAAAGATTGTAAGAATATTGTTGCTGTAAAGGAAGCATCAGGTTCTCTCGATCAAATGTCGCAAATAAGAGTTCTTGCTCCTGAAATGGATTTGATTTCCGGTGACGATGGATTAACAGTTCCTATAATGGCTATCGGCGGAACGGGAGTAATTTCAGTATTATCAAATATATGTCCAAAAGTTGTTGCAGATTTAGTTAATGCAATGTTAAAGAAAGATTTGGATAAAGCAAACGAAATTGCTTTTAAATGGTTGCCGTTGGTAAAAGCAATGTTTATAGAAACAAATCCTATTCCTGTAAAAGCAGCAATGGCTATGATGGGAATTTGTTCCGATGAAATGAGACTTCCTATGTGTTCTTTGTCGGATGAACATAAAGAAAGTTTAAGAAAAACATTAAAAAGCTACAATTTAATATAAAAATGCTTAAAGCAATTTGGAAGAATAGAAGATTAGAAGAATAGAAGGATGGAAGGAAATAGGAAACTAAATAATAACAAAATTTGCGAAGCAAATTTTACAACTTAGCATCCAATCTTCAAATCTTCCAATCCTCCAATCTTCAAAGGAGTTCACTATGTCTAACATAATCGTTTGCGGTGCTTGCGGAAGAATGGGTAGTGCAATAATAAATATGGCAAAGCAAGATAAAGATTTTAATATAGTTGCAGGAACTGAAATAGATTCATCACCTTCGATAGGTAATAAAAATCCGTTAATAATAAAATCAAGTGATATGGAATCGGTAGTAAATGCCGGTGATATAATAATTGATTTCACCATAGCTTCAAATACAATGAGAAATGTTGAACTTGCTCTTAAGAAAAAAGCAAAACTTGTTATAGGAACTACAGGCTTAACGGATGAAAATAAAGAAGTATTAAAAAAGGCAGGAGAAAAAATATCGATAGTTTTTGCACCTAATATGTCTACCGGAATAAATCTTTTACTCGATATAGTTGAAAATGTTTCAAAGAAAATTCCTAACTATGATGTGGAAATAGTTGAAATTCACCATAATAAGAAAAAAGATTCTCCTTCGGGAACAGCAATAAGACTTGCCGAAGCTGTTGCTGCAGGCCACAATAAAAGCTTAAATGATGTAGGAGTATATGGAAGACACGGAACACAAACATTAAGAAAGCCGGAAGAAATCGGTGTTCATGCAGTAAGATGCGGAGACGTTTGTGGAGATCATACTGTATATTTTGCAAGTGAAGGGGAAGTAATAGAAATATCTCATAAAGCAACATCAAGAGCATGTCTTGTTGCCGGAGCATTAAGAGCTGCAAAGTGGGTTAACGATAAACCTGCCGGGCTTTACGATATGAGAGATGTTTTAGGTTTGAAATAATTTTTATAAATGTTAAAAAATATAATAAAATCTTCTTTTTATTCATTTATAATTTCTTTCCTTTTTGTTTTTTGGAAAGTTTTATCCGGTGAAAGAATAGTAAATTATAATTTCGTTTATAAATTTTTAGAATATACACAAGTAACATTTTTAAGTTTACTTGTGTTTTTTCTTTTGGTTTCTTTTTTTATATACCTATACATAAACAAAAGCAAAATAATAAACGATTATATATACAAGTACAGATGGATTATTGCTATCATTATTTTGTTATTTTGTGTAATCTTTAAAATTTCCGGATCAAGTATTGGAAGTTGGATGTATGTTACACAAGAACAAATGGAAGATAAAGATCTGTTAATAGGTCCGAATCGTTCCGCCCATGCAGATGAATACTGTGTATATACTCCTATGACAATATCTCAATTCTATAACAAAAATCAAAAATATCCGTATTTTAGTGATACTCTGAGAGCAACCAAGACGGATACATTTATTGTTTACGGACAACCCGTAAAAGATTTTTTTGTATTGTTTAGGCCTTTCCATATACCATATTTATTTTTAGATTTAGAAAGAGGTTTCTCTTTTTATTGGTGTAGCCGTATTATTGTGTTATTTATGCTTACATTTGAATTTTTTATGTTGTTTACGAGAAAAAACAAATTGTTGTCCTTTGTAAGCACTGTGCTAGTAACATTTTCTCCTACAATTCAATGGTGGATATCTGTGAACTCTTTGGTAGAAATGATAATTTTCGGCGAACTGTTTATCTTGCTTTTGAATCTATATATAAACTCAAAATATAAATTAAGAATATTATTTTGTATTTTGTTGGCATATACAACATTTGCCTATACATTGACTTTTTATCCTGCTTGGCAAATTCCTTTTGCTTATATGTTTTTAGTCTTTACAATATATTTGATCGTTGAGAATAGAGATAAATTTTGCATAAAGAAAGACGGACTTATTTTTGTTTTGTATATAGCAATATTATTTCTGTTTGTATATTTGCTTTTGTTGAAGTCCGGAAATACGATTCAAAATGTTACTTCAACAGTTTATCCCGGTAAGAGAGTATCCAATGGCGGCGGAAGTTTTTTTGATTTATTCCATTATCCGTATACACTTACACTTGCTTTAACGTCACTTTCTTTTCATGTTAATTCGGAAATATGGGGAAAGTTTACATCTTTCTTTGATTTTTTTCCGATAGGTATAATTTTCTCTATGATAGTTTTGTTTAAACAAAAAAGCAAAAACAAACTTTTGGTACTTACATTATGTTTATATGTATTTTTATTTGTGTATATATCTTTCGGATTTCCGGAATTTATATCAAGAATAACATTAATGTCGCATGCTACATCTTTCAGGGCTTTTTCCGTGCTGAGTTTTATCAATTTATTTTTGTTGATATATTCATTATCATTAATAGAATTTAAAATTAAATTGTCATATTCCGTAATTTATTCGTTAATATTGACTTATATCATAATAACAATTTCTATAATAAGAAATATAAATTATTATTCTCACTATTTGTTGATAATTTTAGTTCCGGTAGTGTTTTTATCTTTTCTTTTTCTATTTACGGGAAAAAAGAAATCGTTTGTTTTTATAGTTTTATTAATATCTTTTTTTAGCGGAATATTGGCAAATCCCGTAAGAACAGGACTGCAACCAATTCTTAATAACAGTTTGTTTTTAAATATAAGAGAACAAACCGTAAAGGATGAAGGCGTTTGGATTGTAGAGAATTTATATTTTCCTATTAATAATTATCCTGTAATGGCAGGAGCACCGACAATAAATTGTACGAATACTTATCCTAATTTAAGTTTAATGTATACTTTAGATCCTATAAAAAAATATGAAGACATTTATAACAGATACGGAAGTTTTATGTTTATTATTACAAATGAAGAAACAAGATTTGAACTGTTAAATCCGGATTTATTTAATATATACATTAATGTGGATGATGTTGTAAAATTAAATTCAAGATTTATTTTAACTAACAGGAATTTGGAACAATTCAGTAATTCAAAAGTATCTTTTGTAAAAATAAAAGACATATTCGAATACAAAATTTATGAAATAAAACACCTTTCTTGATTACTAATTACCGTTTTGCCTTTGTCGTTCAACCTATAATCTTATCATCCAATAACCCTATAACCTTAAAATTGCTTTTGGCAATTTTAATACGCTCCCTTGTGGAAAATGACGACAATAATTGTTTTTAATAATATTTTTATATCGAGACTTAAAGACCAATTATCAACATAAAATATTTCAAGCTCTAACCTTTTTTCATCGTTAAGTAAACTTCTTCCGGATACCTGCCATAATCCTGTCACTCCGGGTAAAACTTTAAACATTTTTTTATAGCTGTAATTATGATAATGGTTCCTTATTTGTTCTAATTCCCATTTAACTATAGGTCTTGGTCCTACAAGAGACATTTCTCCTTTCAATACATTAAAAAGCTGCGGTAATTCATCTATACTGTATTTTCTTATAAATTTTCCTATTTTTGTTACTCTTGAATCGTCTTCCAATTTTAAAAATACTTTGTTTTGTTGTAAACTGTTTTCCGTTAATGTATTAGTTTTTTTATCTGCATTATCAACCATGCTTCTGAATTTATAACAATAAAACTCTTTTTTGTTAAACCCTACTCTCAAATGTTTAAAAAATACAGATCCTTTACTTTCTGCTTTTATACAAATTGCAATAATCACAAATAGCGGAGACAGAATAATTAACAAAAATGCGGAAAATATAATATCTAAAATTCTTTTCAAAAAGTAATCGACATCTCTTACCGGATTGGATATTAACAATATAACCGGGATACCTAAAGTATCATCCAATATTATTTTATCCTTTGTCATTTGAACTTCGTTTGGTAATATCTTTATATCAATATCGTTTGTTTGTGCCCAATCGCATAAAGACAAAAACTCTTCGTCTTTTATCGAATAATTAGTGATAATAATTTCCTTGATATTTTTTTTGATAGATAAAAATTTTAGTTTTTCAATATTCCCCGTTTCTGCTTGGTAAGGATAATAAAAAACTTTGTTTATATAATAATTATTGAATATCTTTTTATATTTACGAACATTTTTACCTATCACAAGCAGATTGTTTCTTATGTTGAGTTTATATATGACATATGCACTTAATCTTTTAAAAATATATCTAAAGATTAATGTGAAAAAAATTAAGTTTATTGTCATAAAAAATATTAACAATCGGGAAAAATCATTTTTAATAATAAAAATTAAAGCAAGAATAAAAATAATAAAACAAAATGCGGTTTTCGTTATTTTTATAAATAAATCGAATTTTGATATATAAAACAATCTGTATCCTATAAAGAAATTTGTAAATAATATCCATACGGGAATTAAAAATAAAGACAATATAAAATACTTATCGAAAGAATATATGATTGCAGGATGTAAAATATGGAACCTAAAATAAAAAGCTACCAAGAATGACAGTATAAATACTATACAATCCGTTAAAATCAATGCAAAAATAAATGGAAAATTCTTATTTTTTATAAACATTTTATGTGTTTTAATTACAATAAATATGATAAAATATATTGTATCATATTTTGTAAGATTTTTAATACGTTGTTTATAATTTTTACGGAGATAAAATGTTAGATGTCGGCTATATCATCGGAACTTTAAATCTTTCAAAAAAAGAAGAATATCTTTTAAAATTGTATACTTCAAAAACAGTAACGAAAGACGAAATTTACCGTTTATTAAATGATTTTGATTATAGCATAGAAAACGAAGAACTGGCCTTTAATTTTTTACTTGCACATTTATTTCAAAATAATCCGCATATAGAAATTCCAAAAGATATCGAACCCAGACTGAAAGGTGTTCTGAGAATGTTTCAATATAAGAATGTTTTACTGTTGTCCGCTTTAAAACAGTTGGTTTCCAAACTAAATGAACAAAACATTCCGGTGTTACTTTTAAAGGGCTCGGTAATGAGAATTATCGAACAGGATAAATTGAGACTGATGTCTGATGTGGATTGTGCCGTAGATATGGACAATTTTGATAAAACAATCAAAATAAGTGAAAGCTTGGGATTTAAGATAAATATTGTTTTTGAATATGCTACCGAAGTAAAGAGAAATCCTATGCAAAAAATCGACATACATAAGAAATTTATAAAAGGCGATAATGATACGAGTTGTACCGAGAAAAAAATTTTTGAAAGAGCCGAACAATACAATTTCGGCAATTCAGATGTTTTTATTCCGAATACAGAAGATATGATTTTCTTGTTACTTAACAACGGTTATGATAATATTATTTATTCTCAACCTTTTTATAAAAATGTTTCATGGTTGTTTGATGTTATATATATTATAAAAAATAATAAAAGTATAGATTGGAATATTGTAATATCAAATGCAAAAGAGAGTAAAACTATTGCTCAAATAAAGATAATGCTCGAACTTGTTAATCATTTTTCACCAAATACTATTCCTAATGAAATTCTATCTTCGATAAATATATCGAAACAGGAATATGACATTAATGATTCTTATACTAAAAAACATTTGTTTTTCCATAAAGCACAACAACTGAAATGTCAGGCAAGAGAGTTAATAATAGGTAAGAAAATTTCGGATATCTTTTCTATAATAAACTTATTGAGTCAGTTTTTATATATTAAAATAATACAAAAAACACCTATAATAAAATCTTTGTTTTTTAATAAGGTGGCAAACAGGATGTTTAAAATATGAGACATGTACACGACATGAATCGGATAGACGAAACGTTTGTATTGAATGTTGATAACGGGGCTATTTTATCTGAATACTGCAAATTTTTAGATAAGAAATTTGAAGAAAAAGCAAAACAAAATTCTGTTATTACCAAATATTTGGATTTAGGTATAAAAATTATAAGATTGCAGATTGCATACGAAAATTTTTTACCTCAACTTAAACAGTTTTTTTCTTGTTCGTTGAAAGATAGTGTTGATAAATATGATGCCACTATATACATATGGAAAGATAATGTTCAATCTTTTCTTACCGATCAATATAAGACGAAACTTGTAACATTGACTTACCGTGATAAGAAACTTAGAATAGACGGTGAAAATAAAATAATAGATGGTGAAAATCTTGAAGATAAAAAATGTTATTTCGTTGCGGAAGATTATTCTTATGAAGTTCTTTCAAAACAAGGTCATTTGTTTGTTAAACTTATAAGTGAGATAGTAAGAACCGAACATTCCGCTCTTGTTCATTCAGCTGCGGTTGGAATAGATAATAAAGGAGTTTTGATTTGTGCTATAGGCGGAAGCGGTAAAACTACATTGTCGGTATCTTGCTTGGCGGATGATTTCCAATATGTTGCGGATGATTACTTAATATTAAACAAAACGGATAATAATTTATATGCGTTACCGATATATTCTATTATTAGTTTGGCGGACCACATATATAAAAAGATGCCGAATTTAAAGTCTGAATTTGTATGTGATAATTATAATAAAATGAAGTATATTCTTAATATATCTTACTACGACGATAAACTTGCAAGAAATTTACCGATCAAGGCGGTTGTTTTTCCTAAAATCAGTAATGTGGATGAACCGACGATGGAAAAGGCAGATAAAAATAAAGCGCTGACACAATTGATTTTTTCTACGGCGACACAAATGAACAAAGGTAATGATCCCGATTATATGAAAATGTTGATATCTTTAATTAAAGATTTAAAATTTTATCAAATCAATTTATCTAAAGATTTAAATAAAAATGTTCAATTATTAAAACAATTTATTAAGGAGCTATAAATGTATAAGTTAAACGAATCAAAAATGTTTGCCGATGTAACGAATAATGTTGCTATCATAATAAATTCCGAAACGGGAATTTACTATGCTCTTAACAGTTGCGGAAGTGTTGTTTTTCAAGCAATACTTGACGGATGTTCAACACAATCAATTGCCGATAATCTAAAAAAAATTGAAAACTGTCCTTCCGATGTTGATCAAAAGTTAAAAGCTTTTATCGACGATCTTTTACAAAAAGAAATAATTGTCGAAGGTGAACAAACTTCAAAAATACCTAATTTCGATGAAGTTGTTGTAAAACAAGATAACTTTGAAATGAAAGTATTGGAATATGCCGATGCTCAGGAAATGTTACTTGCCGATCCGATACACGATGTCGATGAAAAAGAAGGTTGGCAACCTGTTTTTAAGGAAGAGAAAGATAATAATGATAAATAACAATCCGTTAATTTCGGTAATGATGCCGACATACAATAATGCCGGATATATTAGTCAGGCAGTAGAAAGTGTTTATGCTCAAAAATATGACAATATTGAAATTGTTGTTGTAGATGACGGTTCTACGGACAACACAAAAGAAGTATTGAAAAAATATAAAGGTATAAAATATTTTTATATAGAACATAAAGGAATATCTTTTGCAAGAAACATAGCACTTGAAAAATCGAAAGGGGAATATATAGCATTTTGTGATTCCGACGATTATTGGCTACCCGGCAAAATAAATACACAAATACAATATTTTAAAGAACATCCCGATTGCGAAATAGTTTTTACAAAATATGAAAATCTTTTTGAAGATGAAAAACTTAAAACAAACAAAAGAGCAATGCATGAAAAATTAATGGAAAAGTTTTTAAAACAATATTTGCCGAGCAGTATTATAAAAAAAGAATTGTTTGAAAAATACGGTAATTTCGATGAAAACTTCAGCGGTGTGGAAGATACGGAATTTTTATATAGAATTAAAAGAAAAGGAGCAAATATCGATCATGTTATTTCCGATATTTTCTATATAAGAAGAATTCACGGAAACAATGTAACTTTAAATTACAATAAAGATACCATAAAATATATTACGGCTATATTGAGAAAAGGAGTATTAAACAAATGATATCTGTAATAATAGCAGCAAAAAATGCATCCAGGTATATTAAAGAAGCTATAGAAAGTGTTCAAAAACAAAATGTACAAGATATGGAAATGATAGTTGTATGTGATTCTTGTACCGATAATACAAAACAAATAGCTGAAGATTTGGGGTGTAAGACAATAGAAGTAAAATTTTCTCATATAGGAAAGACAAGAAATGCCGGACTTAAAGAGGCTAAAGGCGAGTATATTTTATACGTTGATTCCGATGATGTTATGGAAAAAGACGGTATATTGAATTTATATAATGAGTTTTTAAAAGACAATACTGTTGAAGCCGTTTTCAGTATGTCGCATGAATTTGTTTCTCCCGAATTATCCGATGCGGATAAAGGCAAATTGAGAGCAAGACAAGACGATTATTTCGGCGCACTTGCCGGATGTTCCATAATAAAAAAAGAAGTTTTTGATAAAATAGGAACTTTTGATGAAGTTTTAAAAGCCGGTGATATTGTAGAATATCAAATAAGATTGCAACAAAAAAATATTAAGGTAAAAAAAATACCTGTTGTTACTTCGAGAAGAAGATTACATAATAATAATTTTGGCAGAAGTAATAAACAACAGGAATATAAAGATTATATTACGATTTTAAGAAACAAACTAAACAAAAAATAAATATAAAATATTAGTCTATTTTTCCGTTCCAATCTGTTTCTTTAGGATTGTTTGAGCATCCCCAAGTTATGTAGTTAGCAACAATAGTGCAATATTTACATGTTTCTTCACTTTTGCGAAGATTTTTTAAAATTTGTTTTGCGGAATTAGAATAAATGTTTATTCCTTTAGGTACAGGAATATTTTTATTGAAATGTTTATTGTAAGTATCAATATATGCACATATCGGGCAAATATAAAAACTATCGTCTCTTAATATTGTGCAATATGCATGCCTGCAATTTTTAAAAGTTTTTTCTCTGTCGGATGTTCCCTTAGGATTTAAGTTAGCGGTAAAATTCATAATCATAGGTGTTACCGAATAGTTTATTTTAAAAGAAGAAAGTATTTCTTTCAATTTTTTTAGTTTGTTTTGAGTTGGCGGATAATTTGATATTTGAATTGAAATATTGTTTTCATTTAAAGTCCGGAAAAATTCTTCCGACATCTTATCCAATAACAAACCGTTTGTAACTAATTCAATTTTGGAATAAGGTAAAGCCTTTCGAGATAAATTCAATATATTTATAATATCTGGATGCAATAAAGGTTCTCCGCCTAAAAGTCTGAATTTGATTATTTTCCCGAAAATACAATTTAATCTGCAGAGATGTATGTATAATATCGTTGCATCCAAAAACTTCGGTTCCGATATGTTTGAAAAGTGAGTACAACCGATACATTTTAAATTGCAATGGTCAACAATATTAGTTTCGAAATAAGGAATGGTCGTTCCGTAAATAAGTGCACGAATTGCATACTTTATTTTTAGAAGTATCGGAAATTTAGTTTTCAAAAAATGTTTAATTTGTCCCATAGTTAATAGTGTATCAAAATATTATTATAATTTCTATGTTAACTGATATGGACTTAATTTGTTATAATAAACAATGTTATGAAAGATATTAAAGTGTCAATAATCATTCCTGTATATAATGTGGAGAAATATTTAAGACAATGTCTTGATAGTGTAATAAATCAAACATTTGAAGATATTGAGATAATTTGTATAAATGATTGTTCAACGGATAATTCTTTAAATATTTTAAAAGAATTTATTTTAAAAGATAATAGAATAAAAATAATAGATTTGAATCAGAACAAAGGTGTTTCAAATGCCAGAAACGAAGGTGTAAAATTTGCAAAAGGTAAATATTTGACTTTTATAGATTCTGATGATTGGGTTACAAAAGATTATGTGGAAGTTTTGTACAACAGTATAGAAAAATATAATACAGACTTTGTGGTTGCAAATCAGTTGTTGTTTAATAATATAACTCGTAAAATAACAATAGTATCCGATAGCTCTAAAATAATTTACGATAAATTGTTCTATGAAAAAAAAGATAAGGATATGATTTTACAAAATATTGCTTATGTGCAAATGAGTACAATATGGGCAAATATATTTAAAAGAAGTTTTATTTCAGAAAATAACCTGTCTTTTAAAGAAGTAAAACTTGAAGATGTTTTGTTTATGTGGGAAGTATTTATAAAAGCACACAGTTTTATTTTTATAAGAAATTCTGTTTATTATTATAGAATTGCCATAGAAAACTCTAATGCCGTTTCTCATTCTGTTAATGACAAATTAAAATCTTTCTGTTACATGAAAAAGTTGACACAAGAAAAATTTAAAGAATACCTTACATATTGTTATACATATATTTCACTAAAAAGTGCGATACTTATGGAAAAGTTGTCTTTAAGAGAATCTAAAGAAAATTTTTATAAGGTAAGGAAATTAATTTATGATAAAAGTTATAAAGTTGATTATAGTTATATAAATTTTAGAGATAAAATACGATTATTTGTTTTCTCTTTTTGTTTAAAACATAATATAAATTATTATTTTATTGCAAAATTGCACAGAAAATTTAACCCAATAAGACTAGTGAAAAGATAAAATTTATTTGGAAATTTTGAATTTTAAAAGAGAAAATATTTTTATTTCAAAACAATATTGTTTTTGTGATACTTTTATTACAGGTGATAATACAAATCTTAAAATATAATAAAAATTTTTTATAAGAAAGAAAGCAAATTGTATACAAATTTTTAATTTATATTTAAAATCGTAATTGACACTAAACGGCGTTAGTTTTTCATATTTCAAATAATACTTCCTCAAAGGACAATATGTATTCCATGGCTTTCTGTTGTTTGTGTAGTGAACGATTTTAGGATCTTTTATAACTCGTAACAGTTGTTTTCTTAGAGGATGATTTAACAAAATACTTAGCTGATAAAAAATAAATACCTGTAAATTGTAAGAAAGATCAAGAATTTTTATTTTACCTTTACAAACCAAATTTATGGCGGTTTGATCATGGTAAACAAGTTTATCGCCGTATTGTTCTACAACATCAAACAATTTTTGCGATATTTTATCTTGTCTCCATTTTTTTAAGTTTATTAATAAAACTCCGCTGTTTACATAGGTGTCAAAATATTTAAATGAACACATCCTGTCAAAATAAAATCCGATATCTTCTACCGCACCTATATAAAAGTCTGTTATATCCTGCATAAATAGTTTCTTTATTTCCGATAGTACTATAACATCACAGTCAAGATATAATACTTTATCTGTATCTTTTAATAAATCTGCTATGAGAAATCTAAAGTATGCCGTCTTTGTTATATAGCTGCATTTAAAATCCGGGAAGTTACAAAAAATTGAAGGCTCTATTTTTATAAAAGATATTTCACAATCTTTTATATTCTTTAAACTTAAAATTTTGCTTTTATTTTCATACGAAACATCTTGTTCCAAAATAAAAATACGTAAATCTGTTTCAGAAGAAGAGTTTTTTAATATTGAAGTTATTGCGCAGGATAGAGGCCTTATGTAATTATTATCTGTTGTAAAACATATATTAATTTTTTCTCTAATGGTGTCCATGTCTTTTTGTTCTAATATTCATTTAAATTTTGTATATTATATCAAATAATGTTATAAAACGATTTGAATTTTATGTTATTGAAAGGAATATATATGAAATACGATTACTTGGTGGTTGGTTGTGGCTTATATGGTGTCGTTTTTGCAAGACAAGCCGCAAATAAAGGTAAAAAAGTTTTAATAATAGAAAAAAGAAATCATATTGCAGGAAATATTTATACGGAAGAGATAGAGGGAATAAATGTTCATAGATATGGACCTCACATATTTCATACTAACAACAAAAAAGTTTGGAATTTTATAAATAATTTCGTTGAATTTAACAGGTATACAAATTCACCGATAGCAAAATATAAAGACGAGCTTTTTTCGTTACCGTTCAGTATGTTTACATTTAACAAAATGTGGGGTTGTATTACTCCCGAAGAAGCAAAAAAAATAATAAATGAACAAAAAAAAGAAATACAATATGAACCTAAAAATTTGGAAGAACAGGCTGTCAGTTTAGTAGGAAGAGATATCTTTGAAAAATTGATAAAAGGTTATACCGAAAAACAGTGGGGGAGAAACTGCAAAAATTTACCACCGTTTATTATCAAAAGATTACCGGTGAGATACACTTACGACAACAATTACTTTAACGCTTTATATCAAGGTATTCCCATTGGAGGATATACAAAACTTATAGAGAAAATGTTGGATGGTATAGAAGTAAAATTAAATGAAGATTATTTAAAAAACAGACAATATTATAATTCTATCGCGGAGAAAATCATTTATACCGGTGCAATTGATGCATATTTCGATTATAAATTGGGAACTTTAGAGTATAGAACGGTTAGATTCGAAGATGAAATATTAGATGTGCCCAATTTTCAAGGTAATGCCATAGTTAATTATACCGATAAAGAAACATCGTGGACCAGAATTATAGAACACAAATGGTTCCAATTCGGTAAAGACGAAAACGGGAACGATTTGCCGAAGACAATAATATCAAAAGAATTTTCAAAAGAGTGGACTAAGAATGACGAACCATATTATCCTGTTAATGATGAAAAAAATAATACTTTATATTTAAAATATAAAGATTTAGCGGAAAAGGAAAAAAATGTTTTCTTCGGTGGCAGACTTGGTGAATATAAATACTACGACATGGATAAAGTTATAGAATCTGCTCTAAATTTCTGTGAAAAAGAATTAAAATAATATTAATGCCTAAATCTGTATAATATGCAAAAACAAAAATCATTAAAATTAAATTTCATTATGAATGCAGTTTTAACGGCTTCTTCAATTGTGTTTCCGTTAATCATATATCCGTATATTTCAAGAATTCTATTGCCGGAAGGAGTAGGTAAAGTTGCTTTAGCGGTTTCAATTATTTCTTTCTTTACTATATTTTCACAACTCGGAATTCCGGTGTATGGCCTTAGACTTACTGCACAGCTTAGGGATGACAAAGAAAATTTAACAAAAGCAGTTCAAGAGTTGTTCATCATTAATATGATTACAACTTTTATAACATATGCAGCGTTGATTATGGCTATATTTTATCTCCCGCAAGTGAGAGGTGAAAAATGGTTATATATCGTTCTAAGTTCTTCAATAATTTTAAATACGGTAGGTATGGAATGGTTATTTAAAGGCTTGGAAGAATATACATATATAACTGTTCGTTCAATAATATTTAAGGTGATAGGAATCATTTTGATACTTTTATTGGTTCATTCAAAAAAGGATTATATTATTTATGGTGCAATAACAATAGTGTCGGGATATTTGGCTTTTATATTAAATTTTATTTGCTCGTTTAGGTGGATAAATTTTAAACCGTTAAAAAATTATAATTTAAAAAAACATTTAAAACCTATTTTTGTTTTTTTTGCAATGGCTTGTGCAATAACTGTGTATACTAATTTAGACACCGTTATGTTAGGTTTCATGAAAACTAATACGGATGTAGGATATTATAGTGTTGTAATAAAAATAAAAAATGTATTAATAAGTTTAATTACATCTTTGGGTGCAGTATTACTTCCTAGATGTTCTTATTATATTAAAAATAATTTGTTAGACGAATTTAGAACAATTTCGTTTAAAGCTATGAGTTTTATTTTTGTACTTTCAATACCATTAATGATGTATTTCATGATTTTTGCTAAATATACCATTCTGTTTTTGTTTGGTTCGGCATTTAACGATTCTGTTATTCCCATGCAGGTTATTATGCCAACTTTACTGTTTATAGGAATTACAAATTTAATAGGATTTCAAATAATGGTTCCGTTAGGGAAAGAAAATTTAGTTCTGTATTCGGTAATTTTAGGAAGTATTACAGACGTTATACTGAACTTCATTTTAATTCCGAAATATTCTGCTGCCGGAGCAGCATTGGGAACGGTATTTGCGGAATTGGTTGTGTTAATTTTTCAAGTTGTTGTGATGAAAAAATATGTTCTCAATAATATAAAAAATCAAGAGTATATTAAACTTATATCCGCCCTTTTATTTGCTGTAACAATTTCTCTGTGTTTAGTAAAATTTAGTTATAACAACTTTTTTGCTATAATAATTTCCGCTTTATCTTTTTTTGTTGTATATATAACAACTTTGTATTTAACAAAAGAGAAAATAACGGTTGAAATATTTAACACAATAACTTTAAAATTAAAAAAGGTTTTTTAATGTGGACATAAAAATCATAGTAGCAACTCATAAACGATATAAAATGCCGAAAGAGGATATTTATCTTCCTTTATATGTAGGAGCCGAAGGAAAAGAAAGTATTGGATTTGTCGGTGATAATATTGGTGAAAATATATCAATAAAAAATCCTTTTTGGTGTGAACTTACGGGCTTATATTGGGCTTGGAAAAATTTAAGTTATGATTATTTAGGTCTTGTTCATTATAGAAGACATTTTAAGGGGAAAAATAAAGGTAATGATAAATTTTCAAAAATAATTGACAGACGAGAATTGGAAAAAATATTGGAAGAAACAGATATTGTTCTTCCTAACAAAAGGCATTATTTCATAGAAACGTTATATTCTCATTACGAACATACCCATTATATTGAAGATTTGGAAAAGTCAAAAAAAATATTAGAAGAAAAATATCCGCAATATTTGAATGCGTTTAATGTTGTAACAAAAAGAAGATCGGGACATATGTTTAATATGTTTATTATGAAAAAAGAACTTGCAAATAGTTATTGCAGTTTTATTTTTGATATTTTATTTGAATTGGAAAAACAGACAAATCCTCTGCAATATAATAAATATCAGGCAAGACTTTACGGATATATCTCGGAACTTTTACTTGATGTTTGGATAGAACAAAACGAATTAAAATATAAAGAAGTTCCTTTTATCAATATGGAAAAAACAAATTGGTTAAAAAAAGGCAGCAGTTTCTTAAAAGCCAAGTTTTTTGGTAAAAAATATAACGGAAGTTTTTAAAAATGAATGAAAATCCGAAAGTTTCTATAATAATACCCGTATATAATGTTGAACAATATCTGAGACAATGTTTGGATAGTGTCATCAATCAAACATATAAAAATTTAGAAATAATTTGTGTAGATGACGGATCAACCGATAATAGCGGTAAAATATGTGAGGAATATACTTTAAAGGATAACAGAATAAAAGTAATACATAAAGAAAACGGCGGAATTTCGAGTGCAAGAAATGTTGGATTGGGGGTATTAGTCGGTAAATATGTCTCTTTTGTAGATGCCGATGATTATTTGGAAAATAATTTTATTGAAAAATTGGTTGAAGTCCGAGCAGATATCACACTTTGTTCTTTTTACAAAGAATATCCTTTTAATAGTGAAAAAAACATTATTACAAATGCAAAAATATCGAAGACCAAAGATGAATTTATATGCGATATATTAAGTTTTCAAAAAGCAACAGGATGTGCATGGGCAAGACTTTTTAATGCAAAATTTTTAAAAGAAAACAACCTTTTGTATGATGAAAGTTTAAAAGTGGCTGAAGATGCTGATTTTTCTTTAAGGACTGCACACTATAATTCTCAGATTGTTTATATTCCCGAAGTTCTATACCATTATAATTTTTCATCGGGTTCAATTGTCAGAAAATTTAATAAGTCTTATTTTGAATGTTATAAAAAATCATTAAATAAAATGGAACACATAATTGATAAAACAAAATATTTAATTCAGTGGAATAACTTTGTTGCACATCATTTGTTGCTCATATGTGTTAATTATTGTTTCAATTTGTCAAATAAAAATTCATATAATAAGAAAAAACAAATGTTGAAGGAAGTGTTGAAAGAAGAAATGTTTGAAAACAGTGTGAAAGTATCATGTTTGAGAGATTTTCCGTTATCTAAAAGAATAACATTGTTTTGTTTAAAACATAAAATATATTTTGTTGTTTATATTATTTCAATAATACGAAATAAAATCAGATAGGCAATATAAAGGGAGTATTAAATTATGTCGCAAGCAATTTTAATTTTAGCTCATAAAGATGCAGATTTTGTTTATAGATTATCAAAGTTTTTAAAACAAAAATTTAATGTTTATGTGCATTTTGATACAAAATTTAGTTTAAGCCGAGAAACAAAAGAAAAATTTAATGAGGCAAACATTTTTGTTTGTCAGGAATTTAATGTCCACTGGGCTGCGTTTAGTATTGTTGAAGCTGAATTATTTTTAATGAAAGAGGCTTTAAAAAACAAAGATAACACTTTCTTTCATTTAATATCAGGCCAAGATTTTCCTGCAAAAGATATAAATGATATTTTTGAGTTCTATGAAAATAATACAAATATTTACATGACTTATGTTCTTTCAAAATCTTACAAGAATGGCAGTTCTTATGAAAGAGTGTTGTATTGGCAAAAGTATTATTTTGATTTTGATAAACTTAAAAGAAAATCTTTATATGGGAAAATATATCATAGAATATCAATTTTATATCAAATGTTAACAGGTGTAAACAAATTTAAAGATTTAGGAATAAAAGAGGATATGTATTATGGATCTAACTGGATAGATATTTCAAGAGAACCATTGGAATATATGGTTAATTTCTTGGAAAATAATAAAAATTGGTATATGTTATTTAAAACGAGTGCATTTTCTGATGAATCTGTTTTTCAAACAATATTGTGTAATTCGGAATATAAAGATAGAATAATAAATAATAATCACAGATATATACTGCATAGACATAGAAATGGTCCTAAAATTCTGAATATGGAAGACTACGGTAAATTAAAAAACGGAGATTATCATTTTGCAAGGAAAGTAGATGAAAACATTTCTAAGGAGTTGATTGTAAATTTGCAGAAGAATTTTTATTAGGTTGGTTTCGAAAATGTTTATTAAAATAAAAGAAAAACTTATAAGCTTTTTTTGGAATAACAATTTTGTTCCTGAATCTTTGAAAACTTTTATTCATAGAAGTTTAAAAAGATTTTTTAAAAATCAAAAAAATATAAAGTTGTCAAATGAAGATAATAAATTATATATAAAACAAATTATTGATATTCAAAAAACTAAATTTCCTATAGGAATAAATAAAGATAAATATGAAAGAGATAAGTCGGATGCTAAAATAATAGCATATTATTTACCGCAATATTATCCAACAGAATATAATGATAAATGGTGGGGAAAAGGAGCTACAGAATGGACAAATGTTTCAAAATCCATGCCTCAATATATAGGACATTATCAACCCAGACTTCCGGCAGATTTAGGTTTTTATGATTTAAGAATAGATGAAAATATTGTTGAGCAGGTTAATTTGGCAAGAGAATATGCTATATATGGCTTTTGTTTCTATTTCTATTCTTTTGATGGCAAAAGGTTGTT
The DNA here is from genome assembly GCA_017651625.1 of Candidatus Ruminimicrobiellum bubulum. Classification (GTDB taxonomy): domain Bacteria; phylum Elusimicrobiota; class Endomicrobiia; order Endomicrobiales; family Endomicrobiaceae; genus Ruminimicrobiellum; species Ruminimicrobiellum bubulum. Next base: position 79,780 of record JAGCCP010000055.1, read on the forward strand.
AGATGTTCCTTTGGATAAATTTGTTAATAATAAAAATATAGATTTTCCTTTTTGTCTTTGTTGGTGTAATGAAAATTGGACTAAACAATGGGCAGAAAACTCTGATGTTGTATTAATGGAACAAAGCAAAAATGTTGATAGTTATAAAAATTTTGTTCGGGATATTGAAAAATATATAACTCATAAAAATTATATAAAAATAAAAGGAAAAGCCGTGTTGGTTATATATAGACCTAGATTAATACCTAATGCCAAAGAAGTTATAGAACATTGGAGAGATTATATAAAAAAACATACCGGAGAAGAACTATATATCATAGCTGCCGCCAAAGATTCGTATAAATTTTATGAGAAATGGGAATGGGAAAAACTTGGCTTTGATGCTATAAGTGAGTTTTTACCGGGTGTATATGAAGATTTTTATAAAGATATTACAAAACAAAAAAAGTTTGTGACGGATTACTTTACCGGAAAAGTGTACGACTATGAAGATTTAGTAAATAATCGTAAACTTTTTTCAATAAAAATAAAAAAAATGTATAAATCTGTTTTTCCTATGTGGGATAATACAACCAGGAGAGCAAATAATGGTATAATATTTGACGGCTCAAATCCTGAATTATTTGAAAAGATGGTTTATGATACAATAGTTGAAAATAAAAGCAGAACAGATTTGGACGATAACATTATTTTTGTTAATGCATGGAATGAATGGTCTGAAGGTGCATATCTTGAACCTGACAGAAAATATGGCAAAGCATATTTAAATGCAATATTAAATGCAGTAACAAAAAGTAGATTTTAATAAATTAAGGAGATGATTATCTATGCTTTCTGATATCGGAGCAATAATAGTGACATTCAATAGATTAGAAAAACTAAAAAAAGCATTAGATAGTTATGAAACCCAAATTCTTTTGCCTAAATATATTATCGTTGTAGATAATGCGTCAAAAGACGGAACAAAAGAATATTTGGAAAATTGGAAGAAAGAAAACAGTGAATATGAGAAGATAGTAGTATCATTATCTGAAAACAAGGGAGGAGCTGGTGGCTTTTATGAAGGACAGAAGCTCGCAATAACAAAAGATGCTAATTGGATAGTTCTTGGAGATGATGATTTATATTTTGACAAAAACTATCTTTTTGAAATAGGTAAGTTTGTAAATGATAAAGGAAATAAAGATATTTGTTCTATTGTTTGTGGAACGGTTATAGAAAATAACAAAATAGCATTACCTCACAGGAGAATTTTAAAAAGTAAATGGCGATTGCCATTTACAAGAAATATTGAAGAACAGGAGTATAAAAAAGATTTGGTGTATCTTGATTTTGTTTCTTACTGCGGGCCTGTGTTAAACAAAGAAAAGCTTATTAAAGTAGGATTAGTTAGGCCGGATTATTTTATACATAATGATGATATAGAGCATTCATACAGAATGAGAAATGTCGGTAAAATAGTGTGCTTGCCCAAAATTTTTGCAAAACATGATACGGAAAGTTCTCGAGTTAATTTGGACTGGAAAATTTATTATTATCATAGGAATGAAATTGATTTTATAAAAAGACATTTTAAAATACAGTTGCCGTATTTTGTTGTCATATCTTTAGTGTTGGCTTTATTGCGTTCACTAAAAAGAAGAAATTTTAAAGAGTTTATTGTAAAATTAGTAGCAATAAAGGATGGCCTTTTCGGTAATATGGGAAAACATCCCATTTATATGCCTGGTTGGAAATATAACAAATAAATTATGAAACAGATTATATTAGAGAAACTACAAAAATATTTTCTTTTTTTTACTATCATATTTTTACCGTTTATGGATTTACCTAAAAGATTTACTATTTCTTTTATAGGTCCTAATGCCGTGTATTACATATTACTAATCTCTTTGTTTTTTTTAGTTTATGAATATTATAAATATAAACTACAAGTTAATGAAACAATATTTTATTTCTTTTTGATTTTCGTTTTGTTTCAAATAATAAGTTTGGCTCACGGATTAATCGTTTATCCTTATTATGATTCAATAGATATATCACAATTAACTAAATTAAAATATTTAAACGATAAATTTAATATATCTCTTGATAATAATATAATTGTTGCAACTTGGCTTTTTTTTAGAGAAGGTAAAAATATTATTCTAAGTTCTTTTTATTTTTGTTTTATACCTTTTCTATTTGTTCATGTTTTTGCCGGCGATTATAAAAAGGCTATTCCTTTTGCAGAAAAAGCGGTTTTGGTTTTGGTGTGCTTATTCTGTTTATATAGCATTCCGGAAATTTTATATTTAAAATGCAATAGTCAAATTGCCAAATATATATTGGAAACAATTAATCCTCTTATTTATGATATTGTATGTTTTCATGGTTGGTGGCCGCCTTTATTGTGGAATCATAACGGCGGACAACTAAGAAGCTTATGTCAGGAACCGGCCTTTTTTTGTGTTATTGCTCTTTTTTGTATTCCGTTTTTAATAAGTTATATTTATAAAAATTTTTCTCTAAAAAACGTTTTGATTTTTATTCTTTTTATGTTTATGTTGTTTATGTCAAAATCAAGAACAGGTATGATATTATTTGTGATAGAAATAATTATGATTTTTTCTCTGTTCCTTTATGATTTTAACAAGAAAAAATTGTATTTTATATTAACTTTATTATTTTGTATATTTTTTTCTGCTTTTATAAATACAAATATACCTAATAAAATAAACAAACAAAAAGAACAAGAAACTTTTAAAAATTATATTGATAATAATTTAATGTCGGCAGTAAAATTGGATTCGAGAAGCAATAAGGCTAGATTGTCAAATGTAATTGCAATGACAAAAGTTGGCTTGTCTAACCCCGTATTAGGCGTAGGGAAAGGTTTAAAAGATGTTTATATCATTGAAAATATTCCGGAATTTGCTAAAAAAGATAAAGAAACTAATACATGGGTAACAAAATTTAAAGAAAAGGGGTTTAAATCTACTTTTCCTGTTTTGAATCACTATGCTTATGTTTTTGCAGAAAATGGAATTATAGGCCTAATAATTTTTATTTTGCCAATTTTATATGTTTTTTACATGATTTGTAAGAATAAATTTTTATTAAGAAATTTTGATTTTGTGATAATGCTAATTACTTTTATAGGACAATTGTTTTCAATGTTAGGACAAACATACTTTTTGACTTACCCTGTCTCTTTGGGATTATTATTTCTTTACATAAATAATGTGACAAACAATAAATATAAGATAAATACTCCCAATGAATCATAGTGTAAAGTAATATATTTGTAATAGTGAAAATGCAAAGATTTTATAAAATTATAACATTATAACTATGAAAAAAATATTAACGAAGTAATTTGGCTATTAATATTTTATGACGATAAAAGTATCAGTAATCATTCCCGTATATAATGTAGAACAATATTTAAGACAATGTCTGGATAGTGTTTGTAATCAAACCTTTAAAGATATTGAAATAATAGTTGTTAACGATTGTTCACCGGATAATTCATTGCAAATAATAAAAGAATATCAACAAAAAGACGATAGAATAGTTTTGTTGGATTTAAAAGAGAATATTGGGATTGGTTTTGCAAGAAACGAAGGAATGAAAGCTGCAAAAGGTAAATATATAACATTCGTAGATTCTGATGATTGGATAACAAAAGATTATGTGGAAGTTTTATATAACACAATAGAAAAATATCAATATGATGTTATATCTCCGGATTTCTACGTATATGACAATATTACACAAAAAATATCGAAAAGCAAACATCCGAAAGATTTCTATAATATTAGTATTTCCACAATAGATATAAAACAAAAATTATTATGTAAAGAACATATTCATTATGTAAGAAAAATATATAGTTTAAAATTCTTAAAAGATAATAATATTATTTTTAAACTAAATAAACTTGAAGATACTCCTTTTACTTGGGAATGTATATTAAAGACTAATAAGTTTATGTTTATTGATAATAAAATATATTACTATAGAATAAATAGAAAAGGTTCGGTTCTAACGGATAATAACAGAGGTATTGTAAACGATATGAATATGTGTTATTTGTTAAAACAGATGATTTGCAAAAATAATGACTACAAAAAATATTTTGATTCTGTTTTGAATTTGTTTACTATGAATAGATTTATATATTCTGCGTGGGAAAATCCGAACAGTTTTAAAAAGTTATATTCTGAATTTAAAAAACAATATTTTAGCGGTGATAAAATTGAATTTTATCACCTAAATACATTTACAAGTGTGTTTAAGGCAAAATTGTTTAGTTGTATTTTAAAATTTAACGTTAATATAATACTTTTGTCGCAGTGTTATACTTTTTTTAGAAAAGCAAGAAATATATTAAAAAAGATAATTAGTATAAAAAAATGAATGAGTTTCTTGTTTCAATAATCATTCCCGTATATAATGTAGAACAATATTTAAGACAATGTCTGGATAGTGTTTGTAATCAAACCTTTAAAGATATTGAAATAATAGTTGTTAACGATTGTTCACCGGATAATTCATTACAAATAATAAAAGAATATCAACAAAAAGATAAAAGAATAGTTGTGATTGACTTAAAACAGAATGTCGGTGTCGGTTTAGCAAGAAAAGAGGGGATAAAAGTTGCAAAAGGTAAATTTGTGGCTTTTGTTGATTCCGACGATTGGGTTAAGAATGATTATATAGAAGTTTTATATAACTCAATTGTAAAGTATGATACAGATGTTGTATTTGCCGATTTTGTAAGGTACGATAATAATTCGAAAAGTGTTATAAAAAACAACAAAAAAATAGACTACTGCAATAAAATAATATGTGATGTTGCTGACAAAAAAAGATTACTTTTATCAGAACCTAAAATATTAATAAATATGATTATTAAAAAAGAGTTTCTTGCCAAAAATGATATGAGTCAAAGAAGAGTTGGTGAGGATGCTTTATTTATATTAAAAATAATTGCAACAGAAAGTAAGATAATTTATATAGATGATACGGAATATTTTTATAGAGAAAACAGAAATTCTTCTATCATGTCAAACATTAACAGAAATGCGGAATTTGATTACAAAGAAATTTTTCTCTTCTTTGATGAAGTGTTAGATGTGTTTAAACAAGCAAAAACTTTTGATATTTATAGAAAAGAGATTTATGTGCGCTTATTAATGCTGTTTTGCAGAGAAGTTACCGAAAAAAAATTAACATCAAAACAATATTTTGATTCGACAGAAATCTTTAAGAAAAAATTTTATCAAAAAGATTTTTCTTTTTTAAGAATTAAAAATGTGAAAAATAAGATAAGGTTGTTTGTTTTTTACTTTTATTTGAAGTTTAACTTGAACTATATAAAAACAGCACATCTGTTTAAGTTTATCAACAAAAAGTTTTTTAATTTCTAAAATAATAGTTTTTAATCTTTGTCACTTAACATTATCATTGAATTTGATTTATCACCCAACATATATTGAGGTAAATGGCCGTCCCATTTTTCTATCCATTTCAAATTGATAACGGTTTGGTTGGAAGAATCTCTGAGCAATTTTTGTTTTTGTGCTTCGGCTTCCGCAAGTAAAATAACTCTTTTCTTTTCTTCTTCGGCCTGCATTCTTTGATACTGTATCTTTTTAACTTTTTGTTCTTCTATTTGTTTTTCTTCAACAACTCTGTTAAATTCCGCCGTAAATTGGATATCAACGATATTTACGTTCTCTATTATTATGTTATATTCTTCGATTTTCTTTCTTAAATTATCCTCAATAGCTGCTCTTAAATTTTCTCTTTCTACGATAATATTTTCAACAGGCAACTTTGAAATTGCTGTCTTAGAAACTTCTTGAATTGCCGGATATATAACTTTTACGAAATAATCTTTACCGATTTTTATGTGAATATCATTAACTTTTTCGTAAACCGGTCTGAAATTTACAACAATTCTTGCTCTGACAGTCTGTAAGTCTTTTGATGCGGAATCAGCTTCTATTTCTTGTTTCTGAGTTTTTACATCGTAATTTACTACTTGATGAACAAAAGGTAATTTAGGGTATGTTCCTTGAGAAAAACTTTTTGTTTCACCGGTAAGAACATTTATTCTTACACCTACAAAACCTACTTCAACAATAAAAAAACTGGATAATGCTATAAAAGCTATTATAATAATTGCTGCAAGACCTACTATCATTCCTGTGTCTTTTTTCATCTTTTACTCCTTATCAATCGACAATCTGTCGTTAATTATACATTGACTTTTAAAGGTTGCCACCAAGATTTATTATTTAAATACCATTCTATTGTTTTCTCTATTGCCTGTTCAAATTTATATTTTGGTTGCCAACCTAATTCTTCTTTTATTTTTGTTGCATCGATAGCATATCTTCTGTCGTGTCCGAGTCTGTCTGCAACATATTTTATTAATGAAGAGTCTTTACCTAAATATTTTAAAATTGTATCCGTAATATATTTGTTTGTTTTCTCGTTGTTTCCGCCGACATTATAAATTTCACCATTTTTGCCTTTATGCAATACAGTATCTATAGCTGAACAATGATCTTCAACGAAAAGCCAATCTCTTACGTTTAATCCGTCACCGTATAAAGGTACTTGTTTATTATCAAGTGCATTTGTAATGAATAACGGAATCAATTTTTCCGGGAACTGATAAGGCCCGTAATTGTTTGAACATCTTGTAATATTTACATTTAAACCGAAAGTGTGATGATAAGCCATAACCAACAAATCCGCACTTGCTTTACTTGCCGAATACGGACTGTTCGGAGAAAGGGGGGTTTTTTCCGTAAAAAAGCCCGTTTTTCCGAGTGAACCGTAAACTTCATCGGTGGATATTTGGAAAAATTTTTCTATTTTATATTTCTTTGCAACTTCTAAAAGATTTTGTGTTCCCAAAACATTTGTTTTTACGAATATATCGGGATTGGTTATGCTTCTGTCAACATGTGATTCCGCGGCAAAATTTATTATTACATCTATTTTGTTTTCGGAAACGATTTTATCAACTAATTTATTGTCGGCTATATCGCCCTTTACAAACAAATAATTCGGATTATCTTTTACATCATCTAAACTTTTAATGTTGCCTGCATAGGTCAACAAATCAAGATTAACAATTTTATAATCTTTATGCTTGTTAAGCATATATCTGACAAAATTACTTCCGATAAACCCCGCTCCGCCGGTTACCAAAATCTTTTTCTCTGAAAAAGATTTTGTAGGTGAATGGGTGAATGGGTGAATGGGTGAAGAGTTATTATTCATTATTTCTCCTGAGCTGAGAATTTTTCAATGCATTTAATTGTCTTGATATTTGTAATATATCATTTCTAATAAGTATATATGTTTCATTGTTTATATATTTTAATTCTCTAGCTATTATTATTTGATTTAATACTTCTAACAAACTTCCAAACGCTATCTCTGTAAATTTTGCTTGTTCTTTCAGTGATTTTTTTGCTGAACCTTCTGCAATGTTTGACGATATAGAAACGGTAGCTCTTCTAATTTGCGAAACTAAACCGAATTTTTCAGTATCGGGGAAAGTTAAAGTTATTTCATATATTTGCTTAGAAAAAATTATTGCATTTTTCCAAACTTCTAATTTTTCAAAACTAAACAAATGTTCTTTCGTTATTTTTTGCTTTAAACCATTCACCTATTCACCCTATAAGCCTTTCAACAACAAATTGCTTGGCAATTTATTTTAATTTCCGTAAACTGCATATTTTTTATATATGGATCCGCCCATCATTTCTGCGGTTCTTTGTGTCATTACATTGTCTTCCAAAATCCAGGAAAGTTCGCATTCTTGGTATCCGCCTTTAACGGAATTTATAAGAGCCTCCAACGACATATAGGCTTCAATACCTTTATGTCTGTACTCTTTTTTTACACCCATAATCATAAGTCTTAAATCTTTCACTTTTTTCTTGTAATATAAAAATTTAAAAATTCCGAACGGAAACAATTTTCCGTACATCTTTTTAAATACGTAGTTGTAATCCGGAATAGCTATAAGCATTCCTATTGTCTTATCTCCGTCGCAGGCAAGCATTACAATGTTCGGATCTGCCAAGTTTACAATATCGTCTGCTATAGATTCAAATTCTTCTCTTGTCCACGGAACAAAACCCCAATTCTTTTCCCACGCGGAATTATATACTTCGATAATATCTTCAAGTGTTTTTTTGAAATTACTTTTATCGAATGTTTTTATTGTTATGTTTGGATTTCTTTTTTGAACTATTCTTAATGCTTTATTAAGTCTCGGCATTCTGTCGTCCAAAGCTACAGGAATGTTATAAGCATAAAGTTCTTTTATCTTTTTAAGACCGCATTGTTCGGCCAAGTTCAAATAATATTTGTGAGTATAAGGCATCAATATTTTCGGATCACTGTCGAAACCTTCATATAAAAAGCCCACTTCGTCATTTGTTGACGGGTTCATAGGTCCCATCATTTTATCTAACTTGTTTTCCGATAACCATTGTTTAACGGCATCAAACAATAGTTTTGCAACTTCAACATTATCTATACATTCAAAAAAACCGAAATAACCTATTTCCGTTTCTTGAAATTCTATATAGTTATAATCGATAATACCTGCAATTCTTCCTACAATATTGTTTTTATCATCGTAGGCTAAGAATAATTGTTTTTTTGCATGTTTCCAATAAGGATTTTTTTCGGATAGCAACTTTTTGTTTTCTCTATCTAATTGCGGTATCCAATAATGGCTATCTTTATAAATTTTATAAGGTAATTTTATAAAGTCGTTTATTTGTTTAAAATCTATTTTCTTTACAGTAAACATTTTTTACTTGTTAGACCACAAATTTTTAAACCATCTTTTTGTTGCGGCTGCAAATTTGTTATTTGAAAAAGAAAAGTTCCATCTGTTATTATTTATATTGTAAGAAGATTTCTTTTTAGATCTGCTTCTTGTGTTGCCTCCCGGAATTATTCCGAGTTGTTTAGAAACTTTTTCAAATTTATCAAGAATTATTTCAAGATGTTCGTCTGTATGAGTTGCCATATAACTTGTTCTTATTATAGCTTGTCCTTCAGGAACTGCGGGACTAACTATAGGTGAAGCAAAAATACCTTCTTCAAACAACATTGCACACATTTGGAAAGCTTTCATATCTTCACCAACGGTTATAGGAATAATAGGAGATTCCGAGGTTCTTGTATCAAAACCTAAAGATTGGAAACCTTCTTTCATTTTATTTGTATTTTCCCAAAGTTTTGCTCTTCTTTCAGGTTCATCTTGCAAAATATCCAAAGCAACATCTATCGCACCTACACAAGCAGGTGGTAATGCTGCCGTAAATATTAATGATCTTGCTGTATGTTTAATATAATTAATAACTTCACTTCTACTGGCTATAAAACCACCGATAGAAGCAAGTGATTTAGAAGCTGTTGCCATTAAAACATCAACTTCCGGTTCCATATTAAAATATTCTCCGGTTCCTTTACCGTTTTTACCTAGAACACCGAGTGAATGAGCTTCATCTACATAAACTCTTGCACCGTATTTTTTTGCAAGTGCCGATATCTCAGGAAACTTTGCAATGTCTCCTTCCATACTGAATATTCCGTCAACAACTATCAATGCCGAAGTTCCTTTAGCCTGAACTTTTGCCAACTGTCTTTCCAAATCAGCCATATCGTTATGTCTGAATCTTAACATTTCACCGCCGAAAGAAAGTCTGCAACCATCTATAATAGAAGCATGATCTAATTTATCCGTAATAACAAATTCTCCTTTACCTACTAAAGAAGAAATTGCACCTAAGTTTGAGTGGTGACCTGTTGTAAAAAGTATAGCAGCTTCTTTACCTACGAATTTTGCAAATTTTCTTTCAACTTTTTCGTGCAAATCGTTTGTTCCGTTTACGAATCTTGAACCTGTGCAAGATGTCCCGTACTGTTTTGCTGCAGCAACAGAACCCTCTATAACTTTCGGATGATCTGCAAGTCCCAAATAGTTATTAGAACATAAAACTATTTTTTCTTTGCCGTCAATTTTAACTACAGGGCTTTGAACTGTTTCAACTCTTTTAAAATATGGGTACATTCCTGCAGCTTGTAAATCTCTTGCTGCGGTAAATTTAGTACATTTTTCAAAAATATCGTTTGACATAAAAACTCTCCACCATAGAATTTATATTAAAAGTATTTGTTAACTAAATACCAATTGTATGTTATTTTGGCACCATTTTCAAGTTTTGTAAACTCAAAATCGGTGTCTTTTATTACATCCGAATTATCCGCTGTCCAATAAGTTTGTAACATTTCGATGATTTTTTCTTTACTTAATACTTGCGGTTTCTTTGTGATTTTTGCCACACCTTCATAAAAACAAGCAACTGTTTTAAAAATAAAATCAAACAAAATAATCGGCATAGTCTTTATATTATTTGCTTTTGCGATTGTTGTTGCGACATCTTTCCAAGTATAAATATTGCCGTCACAAAGATAATATGTCTTATTATTTGTTTTTTCGTTGTTTAATGCTATTGAAATAACTTTTGCGATATCTTTTACAAAAACCAACTGAATAAATCTTTTAGTGTGAGTATTAGGTTTTAAATGATGTTTAACCAAATTAAAGAAAATAAAAATATCTTTATCCCTTGGACCGTAAACGGATGCCGGTCTTATAACAGTATAAGGAATTATGCCGTCTAATTTTTTTATTTCTTGTTCGGCAAGCAATTTGCTCTTACCGTAATTTGAAACAGGATTTTCCTTTTCGGTTAACTGTTTTGGAATTTCATTTTGGCTTGGTCCCATTGCTGCTTGGGATGATATATAAATAAATTTTTTGATATTGCTTTTATTTTTTATTGCGGCTTGAACAAGATTTTTTGTTCCTACAACATTGGTATTGTAATAACCTTCCCAATTTAATGCCCTTACAACACCGGCACAATGAACTACAACATCAACCGTAGAAAGTAATTTGGATAATTGTTCTTCATCATTTAAAGAACAGTATTCAAATTGAACGGGATAATCTTTAATCCATTTTAAATTTGAACTTTTTCTCGCTGTGGCAATGATTGTATGATTATTTGAAATAAGTTCTTCTACTATATGGCTTCCTACAAAACCTGTAGCACCGGTGAGCAAAACTCGCATCTTTATATACTCCTATTATTTTAACTTTTAATCATTAACTAACTATAAATTGTGTTTTTTTGCATAAAAAAATTGGCAACGGGTGGAATTGAACCACCGACCAAAGGCTTATGAGTCCTCTGCTCTACCCCTGAGCTACGTTGCCATTAAATAAACAAACTATAAACAATGTTCATGTATTCTATTATTTTTAATGTTAAAAGTCAATAAAAAAATCGCTGTGCGATTTTTTTTAGTTTAAAGTTTACAGCTTATAGCTTATAGTTTTCGGTAAAATTTTGTTTCACAAAATTTTCTAATTAAATATCAAAAATTCACTGTGTGAATTTTTACAACTGGCAAATTTTCTTCATCAGTATCGCGTTTTCACCGTTCTTATAATAATTATTCCTTATATTATATTGTTCAAAGCCGAACTTTAAATATAAATTTATTGCGGGAATATTTTTTTCACCGACTTCAAGAAAAACAGTTTTTACATTTTGTTTTGAAATTTCGTTTAGCGTTTGTTCCAAAAGATATTTTCCTAAACTTTGTCTTTTAAAATTGTTATCAATTACAATGTTTAATATTTCTGCTTCGTCAAGAACAATATGATATATAATGTAGCCGGCAATTTTATCATCTGCAAATAAAACCTTAAAGAAAGAATTTTTGTTTTCAAATTCTTCCGTAAACATATTTCTTGTCCAATTATAATTAGAACTCGTTTTATCTATTTCATAAACTGTATCAATGTTTTCTTTAATGCAGTCAACAATTAATATATTGTTCATATCAATATGATATATTTTTGGAATAACAAATACAATAAAATAATATGAATTTTATGTTGAAATTTAAATATAAAAAAGATAAAATCTAAGGGATATATTAATAAAATTTTTAAAAGGAAATACTATGATTAAAGAAATATTTGCCGCAATATTCGGTTCACAAAATGAAAGAGATATTAAAAAAATAAGGCCGGTTGTAGATAAAATAAACGCATTGGAACCGGAAATACAAAAATTATCCGACGAAGAATTAAAAGCAAAATCATTGGAATTTAAGGAAAGACTTAATAACGGGGAAAAGTTAAACAGTATTTTACCGGAAGCTTTTGCTTGTGTAAGAGAAGCTTCAAAAAGAACTATCGGACTTAGACATTTCGATGTTCAAATGATAGGTGGTTACATTTTACATCAAGGTAAAATCGCCGAAATGAAAACCGGTGAAGGTAAAACTCTTGTTGCAACATTACCTGTATATTTAAATTCATTAACCGGAAAAGGTGTTCATGTTGTTACCGTTAACGATTATCTTGCAAAAAGAGATAAAGAGTGGATGGAACCTGTTTATAATGCACTCGGTATGACAGTCGGAAATATTTGTCATGACACTTCCGACGAAGATAGAAGAAAAGCTTATGCTTGCGATATAACATATGTAACAAATAATGAGTTGGGTTTTGATTACCTTAGAGATAATATGAAAATATCTAAGGAGCAAAGAGTATTAAGAGAATTGAATTATGCTATCGTGGATGAGGTCGATTCAATTTTAATAGATGAAGCAAGAACTCCTTTGATTATATCAGGTCCGGGTGAAGAATCTACGGATAAGTATTATGTGGCAAACAGAATAGTTCCTATGCTTAAAGGAAGACATATAACCGAAAACGAAGAAATAAAAGCAAAATATGAAGGTATAGATTTATCTAAAGGTTACGATTATTTAGTTGATGAAAAAAATCATACCGTTGTTTTAACCGAACAAGGTGTTCAAAAAGCGGAAAGATTTTTAGGTGTAAAAAATATTTATGATGATATGCAGTCAGAATGGGTTCATCATATAACACAGGCAATAAGAGCACACGAACTTTATAAAAGAGATGTTGCTTATGTTGTGAAAGACGGTGAAGTTATTATCGTTGATGAATTTACCGGAAGACTTATGCCGGGAAGAAGATGGTCGGACGGTCTTCATCAGGCAATCGAAGCAAAAGAAAATTTAAAAATCGAACAAGAAAACCAAACACTTGCTACAATAACATTCCAGAACTTCTTTAGAATGTATAACAAAATATCAGGTATGACAGGTACCGCACTTACCGAAGCAAGCGAATTCTGGGAAATATATAAACTCGATGTAGTTGAAGTTCCTACAAATAATCCGATGATAAGAAAAGATTATCCGGATGTAATTTATAGAACGGAAAAAGAAAAATACAATGCGATTATACAGGATATAGAACAATGCTGGAGAAAAGGACAACCTGTTCTCGTAGGTACAAGATCAATTGAAAAATCGGAATTGATTTCCGATATGTTAAGAAAGAAAGGTATTCCTCACAATGTTTTAAATGCAAAATATCATGAACTTGAAGCTCAAATCATTGCTCAAGCCGGTGCTAAAAGTGCCGTAACAATTGCAACCAACATGGCCGGTAGAGGTACCGATATCGTGCTTGGTGCAGGCGATGAAGAAAACGGAAAATTTGTTAGAGAAGTCGGCGGTCTTTATATTATAGGTACCGAAAGACACGAATCAAGAAGAATCGATAACCAGTTAAGAGGTAGAGCCGGCCGTCAGGGAGATCCGGGTGCATCAAGATTTTATTTATCTATGCAGGATGAGCTTATGAGACTTTTCGGTTCCGACAGAATGGCAATTGTTATGCAAAAGCTCGGTCTTAAAGAAGGGGAAGCAATAGAACATCCTTGGATATCTAAAGCCGTAGAAAATGCACAAAGAAAAGTTGAAGGCAGAGATTTCGATATAAGAAAACAACTTATCGATTACGATAATGTTATGAATAAACAAAGAGAAGCCGTTTATCGTTTAAGAAACGAAATTCTCGAGGGGGAAGACGTTTCTGCGACTATACAAGATATGTGGCTTGAATCCGTAGAAGAAAAAATCGAACAATGGGCACCTGCAAAAACTTATCCCGAACAATGGGAATGGCCTCATTTCCATGCTTGGATGTCGAGATCTTTCGGAATAAATTTTGAAGTTGCCAACAAAGAAGAATTAAGTTATCTTACAAGAGATGCATTAAAAACAATTTTACTCGATAAAATACAAGATGCTTACGAAAAGAGAAAAGAAACTTTAGGTAAAGAACTTTTAAGCCGTGTGGAAAGAATGGTTCTTTTGCAGATGATAGATGTTGCATGGAAAGATAATTTATATGAACTCGATCAACTTAAAAAAGGTATAGGATACAGAGCTTATGCTCAAAAAGATCCTAAAATAGAATATCAAAAAGAGTCATTTATGCTTTTTGATAACATGATGAAAAGAATAAGAGAAACGACTATAGAATATGTTTTCAGAGTTCAGGTTAATGTTACCGCAAAACCTATGCCTTCGGGACAGGAAAACAGAAATGTTGATCCTACAAAAAATAATGCAGGTAACAGTAACAACAAAAATGAAAATAAACAAGTTTCCGCAAAGGATATAAAAAAGATAGGAAGAAATGATCCTTGTCCTTGCGGCAGCGGTAAAAAATATAAAAAATGTTGCGGAGCAAATAAATAAAATAAGTAATCGGATTATAGGTGAAAAAGTTTAGACTAAAATATTTTTTCCTGGCTATACTATCTGGTTGTCTTGTGGCAGTATCTTTTCCGAAGATAAATGCTTTCTATTTGGTATGGATAGCATTTATTCCCGTTATTTATACATCTTTAAGAAATTGTGTTAAAAATTCTTTGGTTTACGGTTTTGTTTTTGGTTTTACCTGTTATGCAATTTCTTTATTTTGGATGTTTCCTTTTCTTAAATTCAACACAAACACGATACAAGCATTAATTGCTTCATTTTTATTGTGGTCATATTTGGCATTATATTTTTCTGTATGGATGGGCATGTTAAGTTTTTCGAGAAGACATTTTCATCCGTTAGTATCTTCTTTATATGCAGCAAGTTCATGGGTTGTGTTGGAATACGTAAGAACATATTTTATTACAGGGTTTGGATGGAATTTGTTGGGATACAGCCAAACTTCTTTTTCATACATAATTCAGTTTGCGGATATCTTCGGAGTTTACGGAATATCGTTCATTATAGTTTTCGTTAATATGTTAATTTACTATTGGTTTAAGGGTTCAAAGGGTAAAACTTTCATAGTATATGTGTTGGCAATATTTATAATTTTGGGTATATACGGATATATCAAAATAAATACTTATTCAAATCCTTACGGAGAAAAATTAACAGTAGGTGTCGTTCAACCGAACATAGATCAATATAAAAAATGGGACGATAAATATATAAAAGACAATTTTGAATCTATTAAAAATCTTGTTACAAAGTTTGAGAATGAAGCTTTGGATTTGGCAGTTTATCCCGAAACGGTTCTTCCGG
The DNA here is from genome assembly GCA_017651625.1 of Candidatus Ruminimicrobiellum bubulum. Taxonomy (GTDB): domain Bacteria; phylum Elusimicrobiota; class Endomicrobiia; order Endomicrobiales; family Endomicrobiaceae; genus Ruminimicrobiellum; species Ruminimicrobiellum bubulum. The sequence continues at coordinate 95,308 of JAGCCP010000055.1, forward strand.
GTTATTTACAATATGAAGGCGAAATTATTGATTTTGTTGAGGAAGTTTCAAAATATTCGAGATTAAATTTGTTTGGCGGAGCAAGTTACGATGCAGGAGACAGAATATATAACTCTGTTTTTGCCGTAACGGCCGGAAACAAAAATTTGGGCAAACATGATAAAAACCATTTGGTTATATTCGGTGAATACATACCATTTAAAAAGATTCTGGCTAAATATTTCGGCGTCTTAAATACGTTAGGAGATTTTTCTAAAAGTAAATATATGAACATATTAAAATACGACAATATATTTGTAGGTACGACAATCTGTTCCGAAAACTTTTTCCCGAATTTAGCAAGAAAATCTGTTTTAAACGGTGCGAAAATTTTAACAAATCATACCAATGATGCTTGGTTTTTAGATTCTTATGCTCCTTATCAACATTTTGTAATGAATGTTTTTAGAGCGATAGAAAACAGAAAAAATGTTATAGTATCGGCAAATACCGGAATATCTTCAATTATAGATTCCGCAGGTAACATAACAAAAATTACAACGGTAAATAAAGAGGAAGCTTTTGCAGGTGAAGCATATCAGAACACAGTAATAACCGTTTATGATAAAATAGGTAATATCTTTTGTTACATGTGTATGTTTTTTACGATGTTTATAATAGTTATAGTTTTTATAATATAAAGGATATGGTTATGCTTAACGAACTCAAAGACAAAATTATGAATTTAAGGAGGTCTCTTTGATATAGATAATAAAATCAAAGAGATATCCGTACTGGACAAAGAAATTTCCGCGTCGGACTTTTGGAACGACCAAAATAATGCCAAAAAGGTAATGTCCAAACTCGACGGTTTAAAAGAAACCGTAAATTCTTGGAACAATTTAAAAGAAAGAATTGACGGATTAATCGAAATAGACGACCTTTTACAACAGGAACAAGACGAGTCCTTATCAAAAGAATTGGAACAAGACAAATTAACACTCATAAAAGATGTTGAAAAAATAGAAACAAAAACAAAACTTTCCGGGAAACACGACAAAAATAACGCAATTGTTTCCATTCATGCCGGGGCAGGAGGAACGGAATCTTGCGATTGGGCACAGATGCTTGTAAGAATGTATTCGAGATGGGCAGAGGACAAAGGTTTTAATTTTTCTACAATAGATATTTTGGATGGGGATGAAGCCGGTATAAAGAGTATAACTTTTATTATAAACGGTGAATATGCTTACGGACTGTTACAATCGGAAATAGGTGTCCACAGATTGGTAAGAATTTCACCTTTTGATGCAAATAAGAGAAGACATACTTCTTTTGCGAGTGTTGATGTTATACCGGAAGTTGATGACGATATAGATATTGTTATTGACGAGAAAGATTTAAGAATAGATACTTATCGTTCTACCGGAGCCGGCGGACAACATGTGAACACTACGGATTCCGCCGTTAGAATTACACATTTACCGACGAACATTGTGGTTCAATCTCAAACCGAAAGATCTCAAATAAAAAATAAAGCAACTGCTATGAAGTTATTGAAAGCAAAACTTTATGAATTCGAACAGGAAAAACTTAGAGAATCTTACGAAAAGCATTATGACGAAAAAGGCCTTATCGCATGGGGAAGTCAAATAAGATCTTATGTTTTTATGCCGTACCAGCTTGTTAAAGATCACAGAACCGATTATGAAACATCGCAGGTGGATAAAGTTATGGACGGAGACATAGATTCTTTTATTGCGGCATATCTTAATTGGAAATTAGAAACAAAAAAATAATTAAAGCGGGGGAAAAGGTTTTATGAAACAATTTTCTTTGTTTGTTGACGGGAAAGATGTAGATACCGGGAAATACGAATATTTTCCTTACTCCGATCAAACGATTTTGGATTTTAAGAAAACTTATCAGGTTATTACCAAATTGAAAAAAGGTGAAGTGCCCGAAGATGCCGATAAGTACATTTATGCAAAGTACTGTGTAGGTGATAATGAACTAAACAAAAGGGCGATAGAATCCGCATATCGCGCATCCAAAATAATGAGAGATATGCCCGTGGCAAAAAGAAGAAAAATTCTATATGACGTATACAATAATCTTGTTGCAAATATGGACGAGTTTATAAAATTATTTGCGATAGAAGGTCATCCTTGCAAACTTGCCGGTTGGGAATATTTGGGACTGGAACAAGTTTTTTGTAAGGAAACCATGGACAGATTTAAAGATGAATTATGGGACGAAGTCGGTGTACAGGGAAAAGAAAGAATTTATTTGGTTAGAAAAGCGGATGGTGTTGTTGTTGTATGTCCTCCGAAAAATGCGGCAGCAAGTAACTCTCTTATAGCGGCATTTGCTCTGTTATCGGGAAATGCTCTCATAATAAAACCTCCGTTAAAAGCTCCCGTTGCTACAATTCAGTTATGGAAAAAAGTAGTTATAAAAGCATTAAGAGATAATAATGCACCGGAATCTGCCGTAAACATAGTTGTTGGAAACTCTAAAGTTTTTATGGACGAGTGGATGAACAATCCTAAGGTTAACGATATTTTCTTCTTCGGAGATAGTGAACAAGGTTTGGAAATAGGAAAAAAAGCTTGCGAACATAACAAAAAAGCAATTCTCGAACTTTCCGGCAACGATAATTTATTCGTTTGGGAGGGGAGTAACATAGAAGGAGCGGTTGATTCCGCTATGGATGCATACCTTGGTTCAACTCAAATATGTATGGTTCCAAAAACATTGATAGTTCATGAAGATGCTTTTAACGATTTTTCGGAATTAATGGTAAAAAAAGTTAACGATTTGAAATTCGGTTTGCCGTCGAATATGGAAACATGCTTAACTCCGGTTATAAAAATGTCGGAATGTATTGCTTCGTTGGAAGATGCTTTATCAAAAGGGGCAAAACTTTTATGCGGAGGAAACAGAGTAAACTACGACGGAACTGTGACAGCTAACGGAATATATTTCCAACCTACGCTTGTGGCAATAGATTCGGATAATCCCGAATTATTTAATATAAAAATAATAAAAGATGAAAACTTTTTTCCTGTAATTCCGATAATAAAAATGAAATCGGATTTGAAAGATAAACATGAAAGAGATGCGGATATCTTCGAAAAAATGATGAATTTGGCAGAAACAAACGAATATGGTTTAAGAGCGTCGGTATGGGTAAAATCTGCTTTTTATACGAGACAATTTATGAAACATGTCGATAAAAGCGGTTTGTTGAGAATTAATTCCAAACATATCGGAGTATCACTGTTTCTTTCAAGTCACGGAGGAATAGGTAAAACCGGCGGACCATATGGGGAAATGAATTATATTTGGCAGAAAACGAGCCATTTGCAAGGTATAAGTTTAACAAGAGATTAATACTATAACAAGTTTAACAGGAAATTAATTTTATGAATTTATATGCTTTATTTCCAACAATAACATCTGTCTTATTTTTGTTTATGGGTTTGTTTGTTTATTTAAAAAATAAGAAACAACTTATAAACCAAGTATATTTACTTTTTTGTCTTTCCGTGTTTCTATGGTTGTTTCCTTTTTCTTTAATGTATTGGTCCAGAAATATTATTACGGCTTATCACTATGCAAAGATCGGTTTTATCGGTGTTTTAACCATTCCGATTTGTATGTTTTATTTTGTTGCCGTTTTTTTGAATAAAGACAAGCAATATGAAAAAATGCTTAAAATACTTACTGTTTTGACTATTCCTTGTGCGATATTAAATTTTTTTACACCGATATTTTATAGCGGAATAAAGATTTGTTTTTGGGGTTATTATCCTATTGCCGGCAAATTGTATTTTATAATTTTGCTTCAGTTTTTGGTTTTGTTTTGTTATGCCATTTTGTTGTTGTTAAAAAATGTTTACAATCCTAATTTCAGTGCCATAAAACAGCAACAAACGAAATATATACTTGTTGCTTTTTGTATAACTTCCTTCGGAGGTGTTGATTATATTACGAAATATCCGTTGGAATTGTATCCGTTCGGATACATCCTTATCCTTTTATTTATCGTAATTATGGCAATGAGCATAATAAAGTATAATTTAATGGATATAAAACTCGCCGTAACAAAAACATTCATTTGGGTTTTCGTATACTTGTTCATTTTATTGTCTCCTATTTGGATAGGATATAAAACCGGTCAATGGCTTATATCGTGTATCATGTTATTTATACTATCGACTTCCGGTCAGTTTGTAGCAAATTATTTTCAGAAAAAGGCTGAAGAATATTTGTTGGCGGAACAGGAAAAATATCAACAATTATTGATGCAGGCTTCGACGGGCATGATAGAAAAAGATTATGATATTTCAAAATTATCGAAATTGATAGTGAGAATAATAAAAAGATCCGTTAAAATCTCTTTTGTAAGTTTATATATTTTTGATGAAGATAAAAATTTGTATGTAAATGTTGAATCCAGAGGCAGAGAAAAAAAAGAACTGAAAAATTTTCCGAAGGATGTCGAATTTATGAATTTTATGAAAAAGACAAAAAAACCGTTCTTCCTTTCGGCACTTCCCGAACAATACAAAAACAAAATTATGAAAATAAATCCGGAAATAACTTTAATAATACCGTCTATATTTAAAGACAGAGTTATAGGGTTTTTGCTGTTGGGCGATAAAGAAAACAGAACATTATATTCTAATCGAGATATTGAAGTTTTCGGCGTATTATCAAATCAAGCCGCACTGGCAATTGAAAATTGTTTGTTTTTGGAAAGATCTCAAAAACAACAAAAAAGATTATTTGAAGCCGAAAAACTTGCTTCAATCGGTGGCATGGCAGATGGTATGGCTCACCAAATACGTAACAGATTGAATAGTTTCGGATTAGCAGCGGAACTGTTGAGCTATGATGTTCAAGATTTTTCCGAGGATCATAAATCTTTCATAGAACAAAATTCAAACGTAAACGAGATGGTAAAAAGTATGAATGAGCTTATTCTTTCGATTAACGAAAACGTAAAAAAAACAAATACGGTTTTAACGGGAATTTTGGATTTTGCAAAACCGAAAGGTTCTGTAACCAATAAAGAAACTTTTTCCATGAAAGAAATTATTGACCCGGCGATAATGTTGGTTCAAGTAAAACATCACAGAGAAAAAGTTCCTATTGTTCTTGATTTACCGAAAGATAACGATAAAATATACGGAATAAAATATCAAATTCAAGAAGTATGCTTTAACTGTATAGATAATGCTTTCGAAGCCATTATTGAAAAAGAACAACATATACAAAATCCTTTGCTCAATGATATTGATAAAGCGGAACCTTTTGTTCCGGAAATAAAGGTTTCATTAAAGTATTTTACGGATAAAAATAAGTGTCAAATTACAATAAAAGATAACGGTATAGGTATAAGACCTGAAAATAAAGCTAAGATTTTCTCCGCATTTTTTACAACCAAACCTTCAAGTAAGTCCGGTTCCGGTATCGGATCTTATGTTGCAAGAAGAATGATAGTTGAAGCACATGACGGAGATATCTCTTTCGAATCAAAATACGGTGAAGGAACAACCTTTACCATTACTTTACCTTTATCTTCAAAAAGAGAAAAGGATATTTTAGTGTAGTTTGTTGAATTTATGTAATAAAAAATATAAAATAAAGAGAATATATTTATAGGAGATACAATAAAATGATTACGGCACCGGAACTTTCAGGTTGTAAGTTATTACACTCTGGAAAAGTTAGAGATGTTTACCAGTATCAAGAAGACAAACTTCTTATTGTTGCAACAGACAGAATATCTGCATTTGATTATATACTGTCGCCTTTAGTTACGGATAAAGGAAAAATCTTACATAAAATATCAATGTTTTGGTTTGATTTTGTTCAAAATATAATCCCTAATCACATAATTACCGGAAATTTTGATGAATTTCCCGAAGAACTCAAACAATACGAATTCTTAAGAGACAGAGCTATGATTGTGAAAAAAGCAAAAAGAATAGATATCGAATGTATTGTCAGAGGTTATCTTGCAGGTTCAGGCTGGAAAGAGTATCAAAAAAGTCAAACTGTTTGCGGAATAGAATTGCCTTCCGGATTACAACAATCGCAACAATTACCGGTACCGATATTTACACCGTCAACAAAAGCCGATGATGGTGAACACGATGAAAATATTTCTTTTGAAGAAACGGCAAAAAGAATAGGTGATGATTTAGCTGCACAAATAAGTGAAATGTCGATAACATTGTATAAAAAAGTAAGTGATTATTGTGCAGAAAGAGGAATAATTTTAGCCGATACCAAATTGGAATTCGGTATATACGACGGAAAATTAATTTTGATAGATGAAATTTTTACACCGGATTCTTCAAGATTTTGGGAAAAAGATAAATATGTTTTGGGAAAATCTCAAGACAGTTTAGATAAACAATTTGTAAGAGACTATCTTGAACAAATCAAATGGAATAAACAACCTCCGGTTCCGGTTCTTCCGGAAGAAGTTGTAAATAAAACAAAAGCAAAATATATAGAAGCTTATGAAAAAATAACAGGTAGGACATTTTAAAATGATATTTGAAATTGAAATTAAAACTAAAAAAGGTTTTGTTGACCCTCAAGGTCTTCATACCGTTTCCGATATATCTGGAATCGGTATAAAAGATATTACCGATGTTTCTTATGTTGCTGTTTACAGAATTTCGGGAAATATTACAAACAAACAAGCCGACATCGTCGCAAAAGAGTTGTTAAGTGACAAAATAACCGAAGATTATACCATTAAACAATACAAATCTTTGGAAGATAAAAAGTTGGAAAAAAATTCCATAGAAGTTTGGTACAAACACGGTGTAACCGATACCGTTAGTGAAAGTGTTGTAAAAGCAATAAAAGATTTAGGTATCAAAGAAGAATTGGTTGTTAAGACAGGAAAAAAATATTGTCTTAAAGGCAAAAATATAGACGATAAAAAATTGAAAAAAATAGCTACAGGTTTGTTAGCAAATACTTTAATTCAGGAATATTTAACAAAATGAAAGTAAACACAATAGAAATTTTAAAATTGAACGACAAGCAGTTGGTAGAATTAAGCAGAAAAAGTGTTCTTTCTCTTTCACTTGTGGAAATGAAGGAAGTTCAAAAATATTTCCGTAACATAAAGAGAAATCCGACTGATGTTGAGCTTGAAACAATAGCTCAAACATGGAGTGAACATTGCAAACACAAAACTCTTACCGGTAACATTGAGTATTGCGAAGAAAAAGGCGGTAAGAAAAAAATTACGAAATATAAAAATCTTTTAAAAGAAACAATTTTTAATGCAACAATGAAATTGAATAAAGATTGGTGTATTTCCGTATTTAAAGACAATGCCGGTGTTATCGATTTCGATAAAACAAACGGTGTTGCTTTTAAAGTTGAAACTCATAACCATCCTTCGGCTCTTGAACCTTACGGAGGGTCGGCTACAGGTATAGGCGGAGTTATAAGAGATATTTTGGGTGTAGGTCTCGGTGCAAAACCTTTGGCAAATACCGATGTTTTTTGTTTCGGCTTACCGGATACAAAAGCAAGTGAAGTTCCCGAAGGAATGCATCATCCGAAAAGAATAGCAAAAGGTGTTGTTTCCGGTGTCAGAGATTACGGTAACAGAATGGGAATACCTACCGTTAACGGCGGTGTATTTTTCGATAAAGGATACATGGCAAATCCGTTGGTATATTGCGGAACGATGGGAATAATTCCTAAAAATAAATCCGAAAAAGAAGTTAAGCCCGGAGATTTGGTTTTGGTAGTCGGCGGAAGAACCGGTAGAGACGGAATTCACGGTGCAACGTTTTCTTCCGTTGAACTCGATAAAGAGTCCGATGTAAGTGCAGTCCAAATAGGTAACCCTATTGTTGAAAAGAAAGTTTTGGATACAATGCTTAAAGCAAGAGATCTTAATTTATACAGAGCAGTTACGGATTGCGGAGCCGGCGGTCTTTCAAGTGCTGCAGGTGAACTCGGAGAAAAAACAGGTCTTGTTATACAACTTGAAAAAGTTCCTTTAAAATATAAAGGACTTGCTCCTTGGGAAATATGGATTTCCGAAGCTCAGGAAAGAATGGTTTTTGCCGTTCCTCCTAAAAACAAAAACAAAATTTTAAATTTATTCAAAAAAGAAAATGTAGAAGCAACTTTTATAGGAAAGTTTACAAACGACGGTAAACTTTTATTGAAGTACGGTAATGAAGTCGTTGCGGATATGGAAATGTCTTTCTTGCACGGCGGAGTTCCGAAACCTACAAGAAAAGCAGTATGGAAACAAAAACAAATAAAGAAACAATCTCCTGTAAAAGTATCTGCAAAAACTTTGCAGGAAGATATCAAAAAAGTTTTAGCTGATATAAATGTTTGTTCCAGAGATTGGATAATAAGACAATACGACCACGAAGTTCAAGGTCAAACCGTAGTAAAACCTTTACAGGGAAGTTCAATAGAAAATTCAGGCCCTCAAGATGCTGCGGTAATTTGGCCTTATACAGTTGTTAAAGGTACAAAAAAAGGTGTGGTTTTATCTAACGGTATAAATCCGGAATACGGTAAAATCGATACTTATAAAATGACGGCATCGTCAATAGAAGAAGCAATGAGAAATGCGGTTTGCGTAGGTGCAAATCCCGAAAAGATTTCATTGCTCGATAATTTCTGTTGGGGAAATCCTAACAAACCTGAAATTTTAGGTAGTTTGGTAAGAGCTGCACAAGCTGCTTACGATTTATCTTTAGGATACGGTGTTCCGTTTATTTCAGGTAAAGACAGTTTATATAACGAATACACAATAGACGGAAAAACATATTCTATACCGCCGGCATTTTTGGTTTCTTCGATGTCTGTTATCGAAGATGTAAATAAAACCGTTACCATGGATTTAAAAAATGCGGGTAACAGTATTTATTTGATAGGTACTACCAAAAATGAATTGGGTGCATCCGTTTATTCGAAAGTTAAAAACTTTAAAAACGGAATCGTTCCCGACTTGGATGTTGCGGTTTCCAAGAAAACAATGAAAACGATTTTCAATGCAATAGAAGAAGGTTTATTGGAATCTTGTCACGATTGTTCCGAAGGCGGTTTTATTACCGCAATATCGGAAATGGCTTTTGCGGGAGATAAAGGTGTAAATATAAATGCTGATGCAATAAAAACTTCCGAAAAAATGACAATAGCCGAAACTTTATTTTCCGAAAGTAATACAAGATTTATAGTTGAAGTTTCACCTGAAAATGTTGCAAAATTCGAAAAGTTGTTTAAAGGTATTGCTGTATCGAAAGTAGGTGAAGTTTCCAACGATAAAAATTTGAAATTGGAATCTAAAAAATCAAAAATTTCCGTTAAGGAAAATATAAAAAATTTACAAAAGGCATGGCAAAAAACTTTGCAATGGTAAACAAAATGAAAAAGATAAAAGTAATTATTATAAGAACTGCAGGAACAAATTGTGATTATGAATTGAAGTCGGCTTTTGAGCTTTGCGGAGCAACCGTCGACAGAGTTCATATAAATGAGTTGATATCAAGTAAAAGTAAAATTTTATCTTACGATATTTTAGCTGTACCGGGAGGTTTTTCCTACGGAGACGATATCGCTTCCGGTAAAATTTTATCTAACGAAATAAAATACAAGTTGGGCGATAATGTTAAAAAATTTGCATTGTCGGGTAAACCTATAATCGGTATTTGTAACGGGTTCCAAATTCTCGTAAAAATGGGACTTTTACCTAAACCGGAAAATTTTGAACAGATTTCCACATTATCTTACAACGATTCAAATAAGTTTGAATGCAGATGGGTTCACTTAAAAACAGAAAAGAAAGTTAATGATAGAACATTGTGTTTGTGGACGAGAGAATTACCGGATGTTATTTCTCTTCCCGTTGCACACGGAGAAGGGAAATTTGTTGCAGATAAGAAAATACTTGATGAGATAGAAAAAAATAATCAGGTAGTATTCAGATATTGCGATAAAAACGGTAAAGATACGGTTTATCCGCAAGATCCTAACGGTTCATTAAATGCAATAGCAGGTATTTGTAATAAAAAAGGAAATGTATTTGGACTTATGCCTCATCCGGAAAGATACATTTATGCATTACAACATCCGTCAAGAGAAGGTTATGACGGTGTGTATGGTTGGGGAAAAAAGATATTCCAAAATGCCATAGATTATTTAAAATAAAAAAGGGGTAATAACAATGAAAAGCTGTATTACTTGCCTATTTCAAGGCGACAACAATGTTGATGTAAACGGCGACGGAAAAGTTTTCTGTATGGTGGATTGCAAATGGAAGAAGGAACAAGATTCTTGTTCAAACTTTACCGAGTATGCAGACTTGAGTAAAGAATTGAGATGTAAGTATGCAATGCAAAAAAGCGGTAAGAACAATAATATCTCGTCCCTTATAAAATCAAACTGGTACATAATGATAGCGACATTTATAATTGCTTTTTTGACATTTTTAGTTGTAGTTAAATTCTTTGATAAGTATATTTTTTAGTATGGAGCCAAAATGAAATTTTTAGTTATAGGTAACGGCGGAAGAGAGCACGCCATTATTTGGAAACTTGCACAAAGCCCGAAAGTAGATAAAATTTATTGTACGTTGGGAAATGCCGGAATTTCAAAACAAGCAGAAATAATAAATATTAAAGTCGATGATTTTGAGTCTCTTGCAAATTTTGCAACAGAAAACAAAATAGATTATACATTCGTCGGACCGGAAGTTCCTTTGGCATTAGGAGTTGTAGACTATTTTAAATCTAAAGGTTTAAAAATTTTCGGACCTTCCAAAAAAGGTGCTTTGCTTGAAGCAAGTAAAAGTTTTGCAAAAGACTTTATGCAAAAATATAAAGTGCCCACTGCTGCTTATCATACATTCACGGATTTCAATAAAGCTCAGGAATTTTTAAATAACAGTTGGCCCGAAGATGAAAAAATTGTAGTAAAAGCGGATGGCCTTGCAGCAGGTAAAGGTGTTGTAATGTGTCAAAACAGACAACAAGCACTTGATGCCGTAAAAGATATGATGCAAGACAAATCTTTCGGTTCTGCCGGAGATAAAATAATTTTTGAACAGTGGCTCGAAGGACAGGAAACTTCTGTTTTGGTTTTTGTTGACGGTAAACACTTTTCAATAATGCCCGCGGCACAAGATCATAAAAGAGTTGACGACGGAGATAAAGGTTTAAATACCGGTGGTATGGGCGCTTATGCACCTGCACCTATAGCAACTCCCGAACTTTTAAAACAAGTTAAAGAACAAGTAATGCCGAACATTATGAACGGTTTACAGAAAGAAAATATAGACTATAAAGGTATTTTGTATATAGGTTTCATGGTGGATAACGGAAATCTGTATGTATTGGAATTTAATTGCAGATTCGGTGATCCTGAAACACAAGTTATACTGCCGTTACTTGAAACGGATTTGGTGGATATTGTCGAACATACGATAGCGGGAACATTAAACGAACTAGATATAAAGTGGTCAAAAAAATCGGCTGTATGTGTAGTTCTTGCTTCGGGCGGATATCCCGAAAAATATGAAAAGAATATTAAAATCTTCGGATTAGATACGGTAAAAGACGATGAGGCAATAGTGTTTCATGCAGGCACTAAAAAAGATGATGCAGGTAATGTTTTAACGTCGGGCGGAAGAGTATTGGTATTAACTTCCGTTGCAGACGATATAAAATCGGCAATAGATAAAGTTTATGCCGTAATACCGAAAGTTACTTTCGATAAAATGCATTATAGAAAAGATATTGCACAGAGGGCATTAAAATGGATAAACAAATAGATGTTGCAGTTATAATGGGATCGGATTCCGATTTACCCGTAGTTGCCGAAACTTTGAAAATATTCGATAAGTTCGGTATTAAATATTCCGTAAATATTGCATCCGCACACAGAACCGCGGAATTTGTAAAACAGTGTGTAAATAATGCTGTTGCAAACGGCGCAAAAGCTTTTATAGCTGTTGCGGGCATGTCTGCGGCACTTCCGGGTGTAGTTGCTTCGGAAACCGTATTACCTGTAATAGGTGTTCCTATGGAAGGAAAAGCTCTTTCCGGAATGGATGCACTTTTTTCCATAGCACAAATGCCGCCTTCAATACCGGTAGCTTGTATGTCTATAGGTAAGGCCGGAGCAAAAAATGCGGCAATATTTGCTTTAGAAATTATTGCGGTAAGCAATAAAGCTGTTTCAGAACAGTTATTACAATACAGAAAAGAAATGAAAGAACAAATTCTAAGTAAAGACGAGAAATTAAATAAAATCGGTTATCGGAAATACTTGGAAGAAACAAAAAAATAACCTGCACTGTTTATGAAAAAAGTTTTAGTAGCATTATCCGGCGGAGTAGATTCTTCCACAACGGCTTATTTGTTAAAACAGCAAGGATTTGATGTTGCCGCTCTTACATTAAAGTTATACGATTCTCATTCAAGAGCATCCGTTTCTTTACAGGCAATAGAAGATGCAAAAAAAGTTTGTGACTTTTTAAATATTAAACATTATGTTCTCGATTTACAAAAAGAGTTCCAAGATACAATCATAAATAATTTTATATCGTCTTATTTGTCTGCAACTACACCGAATCCGTGTGTTCTTTGTAACGAAAAAATAAAATTCGGTTTGTTGCTCGACTATGCAAAAAATAACGGATTCGATTATTTAGCTACGGGACATTATGCAAAGATAGAACAGAAAAACGGAGAATTTAAACTTAAGATTGGAAAAGATAATTCAAAAGATCAAACATACTTTTTGTACAGATTAACACAGAATGAACTTAAAAATTTAATGTTCCCGTTGGCAGATTATACGAAAGAAGAAATAAGAAACATAGCAACGTCGGCAAATCTTCCTGTTGCCAATAAGCCTGATAGCCAGGAAATTTGTTTTATAGAAAAGACATATCACGAATTTTTACAAAAAAATATTAAAGATTTTAATAAAAAAGTTTTGCCGGGTCTTATTGTTGATGTTAACGGTAAAAAACTCGGAAAACATAAAGGTTTGATTTTTTATACAATAGGTCAACGAAGCGGTCTTGGTATTACAACTCCCGAACCTGTTTATGTTCTTAAAATGGATAAAGCAACAAATACGCTTGTTGTCGGAACAAAAAAAGATGTTTTTTCAAGAATTGCAAAAGTTAAAGATATAACTTTTGTATCAAGTAAATTTGATGGTAAAGATTTTAATGCATATGTTAAAATAAGAAGAATGCACGAGCCGGCAAAGGCTCTTATTTCAAAAGATATAATATTGTTTGAGGAAGAACAAGCATCAATTACTCCCGGGCAATCTGCCGTATTTTATGACGGTTCTTATGTAATAGGCGGGGGAATTATAGTTTAGAGAGAAATATATGAAAAGATATGAAGAAAGAGGTTCTGTTTATAAATATATTATTTGGGGAATTATTTTTGTTACATTATTCTGTATTTTTGCAAATCCGTCTACAAGAGATTTTGTTTCAAAATTGTCGGAAATTCATAAATTAAAAAAGAATATAGCTCAAATGACAGCGGAAAACGAAAAATTCGAAAAGAGATTAAATTACTTAAAAACAAAGCCTAAAGAAATGGAAAAAGCAGTGAAAGCGGATTTAAATTATGTCGCTGAAAATGAGGTAGTTTATATATTTGAAGAACCCGAACAGGATAATTCAGAGGATAGTAATGAAAATTAAAATTATTTTATTGGCATTGATATTGTTTTTACTTCCTAATATTGCTTTGTCTTATTCCAATCCCGGCATTGATAAAAAAATAAAAATAGCCGTTACAACATCAAATTTGGCTGATATCTTAGAAGAAATATGCGAAGATAAAATAGAAATTTTCACAATTATTCCCGTAACAATGTGTCCCGGAAGTTACGATATAGATGCCAAAACAATAAAAGAAATTAATAAATGTAATGCGGTTTTATATCATCATTGGCAACCATGGGTTAAAAATTTAAAATATAAAACAACCAAATTAGGTATAGTCTACAGAGAATTAAAGACCAGAGGAAATCTAATGATTCCGTATATAAATTTAAGAGCTGCACAGGAGTTATTGGATTTATTATCTATTTGGGATAGTGATAATAAAGCTTTCTATGAACAAAATTTTTTAAATTATTCATTTAAGGTTAATTTCTTAGCGGAAGAAATAGCAAAGAACGGTTACAATAAATATAACAAAAAAATTGTATGTAACTCTCAGATATCAACTTTTATGGAATGGTTAGGTTTTGATGTTGTTATGACATACGGTAAATCAAGTAACCTGTCTTCTTCGGAAATGTTACTTCTTACAAAAAAAATAAAAAAAGAAAAAGTTAAATATGTGGTTGATAATTTACAAGCCGGAACGGATGTCGGCAGAACGTTGGTTGACGATTTAAAAATAAATCATATTGTTGTAAGCAACTTTGTGCTCGGTAAATCTTATATAAATACTTTAAAAAACAATATCGAAAAAATAAATAAGGCATTGGAATTAAAATGAGTTCTTCTGCCATATCTTTATCAAACATAAATCTTGTCTATTCAAATAAATATATCCTAAAAAATATAAACATTGATATTAAAAAAGGCGATTGCGTAAGTATATTGGGACACAATGGTGCAGGGAAAACAACTTTATTCAAAATAATAAACGGATTAATTAAACCGACAACAGGAACCATAGAAATATTGGGGAACAAGTTAACTGCCGAAACAAAAAAACAAATAGGTTATATTCCCCAAATAAACAAGTTTGAAAATTATATTCCTATAAATGTAAAGCAGGTTATAGAAATAGGTATAACAGCGAGAAAAGGTATTTTTAAAAAGTTGTCGGAACAAGATAATTTGCTTATTGAAAATATAGCAAAAAAGCTCGATATATATAAATTGTTAAATGTTCCTATAGGGAAACTGTCCGGCGGTGAAATGCAAAAAGTTTCGATAGCAAGAGTCTTGGCACAACAAGCAGACATTTTTTTATTGGATGAACCGTTATCAAATCTCGATGTGCAATCTCAAAAAAATATTACTGAAATTATAGAGAATATACATTCTGAAAAAAAAGCAACGATTTTGATTGTATTACATAATTTCGAGCAAAAACCGAAATGTTGTAACAAAGAAATCGTTCTTGAAAAAGGAGAATTGTGTTCGAATTTTTAGATTTTTTTAATTATTCTTTTTTTAACAGAGCAATCATACTGTCGATTTTAGCCGGTATATCGTGCGGAATTATCGGCGTTTGGGTGCTGTTACTAAATATTCCGTTTATTGGTGTTACTATCGCACATTGTGCATTTGCAGGCGCAATAATAGGGCTGTTCTTAGGAATAAATCCGATATTGTCCGGTTTTATATTTTGCCTTTTGTCTGCACTGTTAATAAATCCTATGTCGAAAAGAATAAAAAGTCAAAACAATATTACTGTAAGTTTATTATTTTCTTTTAGTATAGCAATAGCTTTTGTTTTTGCGGGTTTATTTAAAGAGCACTTAACGGACTTATTTACTTTCTTTTGGGGAAATTTGCTTATTTCTTCTATGAACGATGTCGTTTTTAATATTATCGTTACGGCAATATTAATATTATTTGCAATATCTTTTCATAGAGGAATAATCGCATTGTTTTTCAATAGAGAAATTTCAAAATCTTGCGGAATACCGGAAACTTTTGTTTTTACGATAATGCTTTTATTGATATGTTCAACGATAAGTTTAAATTTAAAATCTATCGGCGGGCTTTTAATATACAGCTTAATATCCTTGCCTGCCGCTACGGCATATAAATTAACTTATAATTTAAAAACTATGTATTTATTATCCGTTTTGTTTGCTGTATCGGCTTGTGTTATAGGTTTGTTTATTTCCACATTTTTTACAATACCGGTGGGAGCGACAATAATTTTAGTTTCTTGTTTTATGTTTTTTATATCGTTGTTTTACAAAAAAGTTTAATAAAATGCTATAATACAAAAATAATTTATAAACAGTTGGTTTAAAGAATATACGGGAGGATGTAAAGATGTACAAGTTAGTATTGATAAGACACGGCGAAAGTGTTTGGAACAAAGAAAACAAATTCACTGGATGGACAGATGTTGATTTATCCGAAAAAGGAACACAGGAAGCAATAAAAGCAGGTCAAGATTTAAAGAAAGAAGGTTTTTCTTTTGATTTGGCATATACTTCTGTTTTAAAAAGAGCTATCAAAACTTTAAATAACGTTTTGGAACAAATGGATTTGTTATGGATACCTGTAGAAAAATCTTGGAGATTGAACGAAAGACATTACGGTTCATTACAAGGTTTAAATAAAGCCGAAACAGCAGCAAAATTCGGTGAAGCTCAAGTAAAGATTTGGAGAAGAAGTTACGATACTCCGCCTGAACCTCTTTCAACAAGTGATGAAAGATATGCAGGTAACGATCCGAGATATAAAAATGTAGATAAAAAAGATATTCCTTTAACGGAATGCTTAAAAGATACCGTTGCAAGAGTTATACCTTTCTGGAATGCCGAAATTGCTCCTAAGATAAAAGAAGGTAAGAAAATAATAATAGCTGCTCACGGTAACAGTTTAAGAGCATTGGTAAAATATTTAGATAACATCAGCGATGAAAATATCGTTAATTTAAATATTCCTACCGCAATGCCTTTGGTTTATGAATTGGACGAAAATTTAAAACCTGTAAAGAGTTATTATGTAGGTGATCCTGAAGCAGTTAAAAAAGCTATGGAAGCTGTTGCAAATCAGGGAAAAGTACAGAAATAAGTATATTTTGTTGACTAAAATAAAATTATAATGTAAAATAGTTGGACATTGCCGAGGTGGTGGAATTGGCAGACACGTGAGACTCAAAATCTCAAGTTGCTTAGGCGGCGTGCGGGTTCAAGTCCCGCCCTCGGCACTCCACAAAAAAATGTTCAACTTATAATTTATATAAAAAACAGCGACTCTTAACCGAGCCGCTGTTTTTTTTAATAGATAAAAAATTAAAAATAATGTAAACTAAATCTAAATTAATTATGTGGAGAATAAAATATGACAAAGCAGGAACAAGCACAGGAATATTTTAGAAAAGGATATAATTGCTCGCAGTCCGTATTTGCTGCATTTTGCCAAGATTTAGGTATGGATTTGGAAACAGGTTTGAAATTGTCTTCATCTTTCGGCGGCGGTATGGGGGGATTAAGACAAGTTTGCGGTGCTGTAACGGCAATGTTTATGATTGCAGGCCTGAAATATGGATATGTAGACAGCCAAGATATAAACTTAAAGAATCAGCATTATAAACTAATACAAAATTTGGCAAAACAATTTACGGATAAATTCGGTACTATAATTTGTAAAGAATTATTAATGTCTCTTGCCAATATAAAAAAAGATGTTTCTATGCCGGAAAAAAGAACTCCTGAATATTATAAAGTAAGACCATGTGAAAGATTTGTTGTGTATGCAACAGAACTAACTGAAAAAATGCTAAAAGGCAATTTATAATGTATAATTCATAATTGAACAAAAAAAAGACTTGTGCTTATGCACAAGTCTTTTTTAAATGGTTGCGGGGGCAGGATTTGAACCTACGAACTTCAGGTTATGAGCCTGACGAGCTACCGGGCTGCTCCACCCCGCGATTCCTTGTAACTAATATTTAAGTATTCTATATTTTTAAATATTTTTTGTCAACCTCCGCCGTTGCCGTTTGCCGTTAGTCGTTGCCAATCTTCTAATCTTCCAATCATCCAATCATCCAATCTTCTAATTTTCCGCCCCTCAATTTTGCAAAGCAAAATTTAATATGCTAAAATCAAAAATTATGAAAAAACTAAATTATAAGTTGTATTCAGACTGTATAAATTTTCCTTTGGACAGACCGTGTAAATATCAAAAAGAAAACGGTGCTGTTTGTCCTTCGTGTAAAAAGTATGTTTCCGTAAACAAAAAATCAAAACAAACAAAAATTTTGATTGTTAAATTAGGTGCAATGGGTGATGTTTTAAGAACAACTTTTATATTGGAAGGATTAAAAGAAAAGTATAAGAATTCCACAATAGATTGGTTGGTAGACAAAAAAAATGTTGATGTTTTAGTCGGAAACAAATATATAGATATTATTATTCCCAATGATAACAAAGTTTTTGAATTCTTGTCTTCAACAAAATACGATATTGTTATAAATTTGGATTTATCTCCTGAAAGTTTATCTTTCACAAAACTTGCCTTTGCGGATAAAATAATCGGATACTATCTCGATAAATCAAGAAAAATAGTCGGTTCTAATGAATATGCAAGAAAATGGTTGCCTGCAAGTGCTTATGATGATTTAAAGAAAGAAAACGAGCATACTTACCAATATTGGATGGCAAACATTTGTGAACTTAAAAAAGATAATTATGAAATTGTTGTTCCTGTATCAAAAGAAGCAGAACAAAAATCAAAAAAACTTCTTTCTTCATTAAAGTTGAACAAAAATAAAGTTATAGGCATTAACCCGAGTGCGGGAAAAAGATGGGTTATGAAAAAATGGAGAATAGAAAAATATATAAAACTTATAAAAACTTTATCATCCAAGGGTTACAATATTTTGTTGCTTGGCGGAAAAGATGATGAAGAAGAAATAAAATTAATACTTAAACAGAAAATTAAAAATGTACATTCTACCGGAACGGATAATTCCGTTCAGGAATTTTTTGCGATGGTGGATTTATGCGATTTGGTTGTTTGCGGTGATACAATGGCAATGCATGCGGCATTAGGACTCAAAAAAAATGTTGTTGCTATTTTCGGACCTACATCATACAACGAAATTGAAATGTATGGCAGGGGAATAAAAATTGTATCAATGGAATGTAATTGCTGTTACAGACCGGATTGCAACAAAAAAGTTAAATGCATGGATAAAGTTTCCGTAGAAAATGTTTTAGATGCTATACAAACTTACATATTTTAGAAGATTGGTAAACTATCAACAACAAACTATAAACAAGGCTTTAATATGAAATATATAATTACCGGAAGTTCCGGGCAACTGGCAAAAGCATTCATTAAAAAATTTACCGAATCAAATATTGATTTTATTGCACCGAGCGAACAAGACCTTGATATAACAAACAAAGAAAAAATATCCGATATTTTTTCCCGATATAATCCCGATGTGGTTATAAATTGTGCCGCATATAATAATGTGGAAGCCGCTCAACAAGACAACACAAAAGCTTTTTTAATAAACAAAACTGCCGTAACTAATTTGGTTGATGAAACGAAAAAATATAATGCAAAATTTGTTCATTTAGGAACAGATTATATTTTCGACGGAACAAAAAACGATTTATATATAGAAGCAGACAAGACTAATCCTTTAAACGAATACGGAAAAAGTAAACTTGCCGGTGAACAGGAAGCGCTCAAATACAGTAACAGTTTAGTTTGCAGATTAAGTTGGGTTATAGGTGAAGGACAACAAAATTTCTTGTTTAAATTATCCGGATGGTTAAAAAATAATAAAACGGTAAAAGTTTCAAGTGACGAAGTTTCCGTTCCGTGTTTCAGTTTTGATATAGCAGATACAACAATGAAAGCATTAGACAACAATTTGTCCGGTTTATTTCATCTTACAAATTCCGGAAAATGTTCAAGATATGAATTAGCTAAAGAATTTGTAAAACTCAATAATTTCGACAATGAAATAGTGCCTGTTCCTATGGCAAGTTTCAATTCCAAAGTTCAAAGGCCGTTATTTACGGCAATGTCGAACGAAAAAATATCAAAAGAATTAAATATAACAATTCCCGAATGGAACATTTCTTTAAAAAAATTGCTGGAAAGCAATTTTTTCAGCTTGTAGTTGGCAGTTTGTTGTTGTCATCCCGCACCTGATGCGGAATCCCGTCGTTTGCCGTTAGTCGTTGCCAATCTTCCAATCTTCTAATCTTCCAAAATCGCCTTGCGATTTTTCTAAGCTAAAATTCTTAATTTTATTACTTTGAAAAGATATTTTATTAAAGTGAACGGTTTTAGTTTTGATTCTCCCGAAGCTCTTTCCAAAAATGCTATAGGATATTCCTTAATATTTGCTTTTGTTTTCTTTGTATAATAGAGCATTTCCGTTACAATAAACGGATCTGAAGCTTTTAATTTATCTATATATTGTTCTACAATTTCTTTCTTGAACATTCTGTAACCGGATGTAGCATCTGCAACTTTTACTCCTATACAAAACTGTAAATATCTTCTTGAAAGATGACTTACTATTTGTCTTAAGAAACCTCTTTGTGTATCGGAACCGCCTTTAACATATCTTGAACCGATAACGACATCACAACTGTTTATAAGTTCTCTGAAATCTTTAATATATTTAGGATTGTGTGAACCGTCACCGTCTAATTCAACAATATATTTGTATCCTTTTTGTATACCCCATTTAAAAGCATCTATACCGGCATAACCTCTGCCTCTTTTTTCTTTTCTTAACAATAAATGAACTTTAGGATTTTCTTTCTCCATTTCTTCTACAATTTTGTATGTTCCGTCGGGAGATACATCGTCTGCGACAAGAACTTCTATGTCTTCAACACCGCAATTCAATATATCATTTACAACTGTTTTTATATTTGTTGCTTCATTATAAGTACAAACAACTGCTAAAGTATCCATTGTTTTTCTCCATAAAAAATCTTCTAATCTTCCAATCTTCCGCCGTCCCCGTCTGTCATCCCGCAGACGTTGCGCGGAATGTTGGCTCACCTTGTAAGAGCCAAGCATCCGAACTTGATGCGGGATCTCTCCGTTGCCGTTATAAACTATAAATTAAAAATCGCTTTGCGATTTTTATATCTTGTACTCAAAATTATGTTCCGCAAACTCGAAAGTAGGATAAACCAAATCTTTTTTTGAAAGTTTCGGGTTTATTGTATGCCAATCAATTTTTAAAAACGGATCATTATACAAAATGCCTCTTTCATGCTCGGGGGAATAAATATTAGAACAATAATACTCAAAATCAACTTCATCGGACAATACTTCAAATCCGTGAGCAAACCCTTCCGGAATGAATAACATATTGTTACCTTCGGGAGAAAGTATTTCTCCAACCCATTTTCCAAAAGTTGTTGAACCTACTCTTAAATCTACGGCAACATCGAAAATTTTTCCGTGTATCACTCTCACTAACTTTGCCTGAGCAAAAGGTGCTAACTGATAATGTAAACCTCTTAAAACACCTTTAGTTGAGTGTGAAAAATTTATTTGCTTTATATTTAAATCTATTCCCAAATTTTTAAAATCGGGAACTTTAAATACTTCTTCAAAAAAACCTCTATCATCCTTGAATTTTACTGTTTCTATTAGCACGACATCTTTTATTGATAAATTATGAAATTTAAATGGCATCAGCTGTTTCACCCTTTATTTTATATTTAAATGTTTCATCCGTTACAAACTCTATTTCTTCTTCGTCTATTTTTAATATTGCATTTCCGTCTATAATTCCCATTGTTACGGAATTATCTTTCTCATCATACTTTAAAGAAAATACTGTGTCCGCACTCATTTGTGCTATTGTTGTTGAATTAAAATAGATAAGAATAGGACCTGATCTTGAATTTTCTACTTTCGAAAAAATCAACACATCACTGATGGGATGTTTTGACATAAAAAGGCCCTGTTTATTTTTTAAAACTATACCCACGGAATGGAAATTTAAAATCAACATTCCGTTTGCAATGATCTTTGACGAATATTCTATGTCGGGAACATCTTCCGGATTTGTATAAGTTTTCGTATCTCCGTCAGAGGAAACAATATCTATAGAGTTAACAATTACTCTTACATTTACTGAATCGGAATATATTATTCCGGAAAAACAAAATAATAAAGTAAATAAAACTAATAATTTTTTCATATTTTATCCCAATACTACGGTAACTTTATGAGTTCCCGATTTAAACGGTTTTATAATATTACCTTCGATTTTTTTACCGTCAACAATTATTTCTTTTGCTGCTGAATTTTTCTTTAATTTCGGATTTTCAAAAGTTATATCATAATTTGCATTTCTGAATTTTATAAATAATTTACATTTTTGAAAATCTTTGTTTGCAGGTAAATGAGGATCTATAGATAAACCTTCAAACACACCTTTTACACCGAAGAAAAAGTTTTGGAAAGCGTATCTTGTCCAAGCACAAGAACCTGTAAGAACAGGATATTCGCCTCTTCCTGCAATGTTAGGGTTATCGTTGGAAATATAATATTCAGGTATCCACGGACCTGTTCTTATAATTTCATGTTCATGATTTAAAGGATTTATTCCCGAAAATACTTTATATGCTAAATCAGGCATACCTTGTTTTATTAATGCCCAAACGAAGAACAAGTTTGCATGAGAAAATAATGCGTTATTTTCTTTTGTTCCCGGAGCAAACCCTGTTATTCTTCCGATAGTTTTATTAAATTTTGTATATGCAGGATAATTTAATTTTAATGCGCCGGTAGTTTTATCGAACAAATATTTAAATACGGAATCTATAACTGTTTGTTCCGCACCGATTTTCTTTGCTCCGCCGGAAACGAGTGACCAAGTTTGAGGCATTAACATCATCTCAAAATCGTTTGATGTAGGATTCTTTTTATTTAATGCCGATTTGTTCCAAATTGTATCTACAGGTTTTCCGTCTGCAAAAATGTATCCGCTGTAATAATGTCCGTTAAAAGCTTTTTTGTTTGCATTATCTATAACAAACTGAGCTTTTGTTCTCAAATCTTTCAATATTTTTGAAATTTTAACTTTAACTTTTTTACCGGAAATTGCATCGTTTACTTTACTTAAATATTTTGCCAAAACAGCTTGTCTTTGTTTTGCGGGAATATCTTTTGCTTTGTCGTCGAAATTTTGTATAAGGCCTGCCAACTCTGCAAAAACTTCAATTTCTTTAATATTCAAATCGTTGGCTGTTTTTTCCAACAAGTCTGCAATTTCGTTGCAGTTTTGTGCAAGCGCGAAAGAGAACGTTACGTTTTCACCTTTAACTTGGTCAACAGCATCGTTCCAGTCTGCTCTTTTTTGTTTTAAAAGGTTGTTGTTTCCTACGTCATAAAACATTGTTTCTATTTGAACAAGCATATGTTCGATTACCGTTCCGGTATATTTTTTACCTGATGTAGTTTTTTGATTTTCGATATAACCTTTTTTCCATTTATCGTTTTTAGATTCGCCTCTGTTTTGGTAACAATCTTTAAAATATCCTATTCCGTCTCTGAACAAGAATTTTTTATCACCTAAAAAGTTTGCAAGTATCATAACCGTTTGTGCTGTCCAGTAAGGATGATCGCACCACAAACCGTTAACTTCGTCACTGCCGAACTCTTTTGTTCTTGCAAAAAATCTTGTTGCATTTGTTCCGTCGAGTCTTATACCTTCAAGAGTTTTCATTGTTCTTTCTTCAAGACCTTTCGGATCGATAACCGTTGCAGCCATCATATCTTGCCAGAAATCTCTCCAACCTGCAAAGTCTGAACCGTAATCTGTTTGAGGATGAGCGGTATTTCCGAACCAATATCTCATAGATAATTGGTAGCACCACCAATTGTTCCACAAATTATCGAATTCTTTGTTTGCTGTTGTTATTTGAACTCTCGATGCTCTTTCCTGCCAATATTTATTTAAATCATCAAAAGCTTTAAGAGCATTTTTATATGTATATTTTTTTATTAATTTATCGGCATCTTTACTGCCTGTAAATGTTATACCGTTTATTACTACAAAACTTACTGTTTTTCCTGCAGGAATCTTTATCTTTTTAAATTCTATTGCACCTACAGCTTCTTTTCCGTAACATTGTTTTTGCGGAGCAATATCATTTAATATTGAATCCGGTTTTAACCACATATTGTTAGGTCCGAGGAAAGTTTCTCTGTCCGAATAAAATCTGTTACCTTTTTTACCCGATTGTGTTTCTGCACTCATAAAGTAACATATATCACTTGAATCGGTTGAGCCTTCTATCCATTCAAGTCCGGGGAGAATTTTTATGCTGTTTTTTACTTCGCTTTTATTATAAAGTCTTACAACATCTCTGTGATATTCAACATAAGCTCTGCTTCCGCCGTAAATAGGCACTGTTGGGATAAAATCTATAACTTTATCTTTTTTGGAATTGTTTGTAATGTCTACAAGCCACAATTCCGCCATTTCTTCCAACGGAACAAATATTGTTGTTTTAACATCCAAATTTAATTTCTTTGAAGAGCCGTAAAAGTTTACATAGCCTAAACCCATTTCGTATTTCGGGTTGGAAGTTTGTTTATCCGTTAAATCATAATTGTTAACAAGCCATGTTTGTTTTCCTTCTCTTATCCAAATAAATCTTGCTTGTCCTTTAGGGAAGTTCGGACCGTCGAACTCGCCGAACATTCTTGTATAATCAAATCCCGAAAAACCTCTTAAAAAGTTATCACATATAGAAAAATATTTAGGACAATTTGCTATCATGTGAATTAAAGGTTGTTTTAAACTTCTTGCATCTTTTACAACACACTGACCTTGTTTGTCGTAAGACCATAAGTTTTTCATTTTTATCTCCGCAAATAAAATACATA
This sequence comes from Candidatus Ruminimicrobiellum bubulum, assembly GCA_017651625.1. GTDB lineage: Bacteria > Elusimicrobiota > Endomicrobiia > Endomicrobiales > Endomicrobiaceae > Ruminimicrobiellum > Ruminimicrobiellum bubulum. The sequence goes on from JAGCCP010000055.1 coordinate 119,936, forward strand.
TATTAACAAATAAATATCCCTAATATTCTACCTAAATATGAAGATTTTGTCTATGAAATTTTACATAGAGTTTGACAATAATATTAAAATTTTAGTTTAATCTTAGCTATGGAAAAAATAGAGAAAATAACAAGACCGTCTTGGGACGAATATTTTATGAAACTTGCATGGCTTGTTGCCGAAAGGTCAACATGTGTAAGACACCATGTAGGTGCTGTTATAGTTAGAGATAAAAGAATTTTAACTACAGGTTATAACGGCGCGGCGGCAGGAACAAAAGATTGTTTGGAACTCGGTTGTTTAAGAAATGAATTAAATATTCCGTCCGGAACAAGACACGAAATTTGCAGAGCTATTCATGCCGAGCAGAATGCAATAATTCAAGCAGGAACACACGGTATAAATATAAACGGCGGAACTTTGTATTGTACCCATTCTCCGTGTATTTTATGTGCAAAGATGATAGCAAATGCAAAAATAAAAAGAGTTGTTATGAGTATAGAATATCCGGATGAAACATTTAAGAATTTGTTTAAAGAAGCCGGAATAGAATTTGTTTCTATGCCGATACCGGATCTTACAATAACTCAAAAGAAATAATAACTGCAGCTTAGAGCTTACAGCTGTCGTTGCCGTTTGTCGTTTCCATGCATCCATGCATCTATGCATCTATGCATCAAAAATTGCCTTTGCAATTTTTAATTAAAAGTAGTAGAATGAATAAAACTAAATAATTCTTCGGGGAAGGTGAAAATCCTTACCGGTAGTGATGCTCCAAAAGAGCTAAGCCTACGACTTCACCATAACAGGTGAAATGAATCCGTGAGAATCGGATGCCGACGGTACAGTCCGGATGAGAGAAGAAACAATATGAAGTATTTGTATTTTTCCCGAAAATTATTTTATATTTTTCGGGGTTTTTTATTTTATGATAAAAAAACAAGAACATAAAAAATATATGCAGTTAGTATTGGATTTGGCAAAAAAAGGAAACGGTTATGTTTTCCCTAATCCGATGGTAGGTGCATTGTTGGTAAAAGACGGTAAAATAATTTCAAAAGGTTACCACAAATATTTCGGTGCTGCTCATGCAGAGGCAGATGCAATAAACTCTTCAAAAACAAAAGTTGAAGGTTCTACTTTATATGTTAACTTGGAACCGTGCAACAATTGGGGAAAATGTCCGCCTTGTGTAGATTTAATAATAAAATCTAAAATAAAAACGGTTGTTTGCGCAATGAAAGATCCCAATCCGTTAACAGGCGGGAAAAGTTTTAAAAAATTAAAAACGGCAGGAATAACCGTGATTAACGGTATATTGGAAAAACAAGCCGAACAACTAAACAAAGAGTATATTAATCGTATAAGAAAAGCCAAACCTTATATCCTTGTAAAATCAGCAGTTTCATTGGACGGAAAAATTGCGTCTTTTACAGGAGATTCTAAATGGATATCCAACGAACAATCAAGAAAATTTTCGCATAAAATAAGAACACAATTCGATGCCATTCTTGTAGGTACTAATACCGTTTTAAAAGATAATCCGATGTTGTCGGCAAGAGGTTACGGCAAAAATCCTATAAGAGTAGTTTTAGATGAAAAATTAAAAATTCCTTCAAACTATAATGTTGTTGACGGAACAATACCAACAATTATTTTGCACGATGAAAATATAAAAAAAGTACCGAAACATTTTAATAAAGATTGCATAAAATTGGTTGCCATAAATTTTAAGAAATCAAAAAAAGATTTTAATGTAGTAATAGAAAAATTAAACAAGATGGCTTTAAAAAGAATTATGGTTGAAGGCGGCGGTGAAATAAATGCTTCCGTTTTAAAAACGGGTAAAGTAGACGAAGTATTGTTGTTTGTTGCTCCTGTAATAGTAGGAGGAAGAACCGCAAAAACTTTCGTTGAAGGCGACGGAGTAAAATATATAAAAGATTCCTTGAAATTTAAAGTTTCTGAAGTTAAAAAGCTTGGTTCGGATGTCGTTATTGTCGCAAAACGAAAATAACTAAACTAGGAGTAAAACGTGTTCACCGGAATAATAGAAGATATTGGTAAAGTTATAAATATTACAGATTCAAAAATAGAAATAGAAACTTGTTTAGACGATATTAAAACAGGCGACAGTGTTGCCGTTAACGGAGCATGTTTAACCGTAACTGAAATTAACGGTAAAGTTCTTTCTTTTGATTACAGCCCTACAACAAGTGATATTACAAATATTTCGTTGCTTAAAAAAAGTTCCGTTGTTAATTTGGAAAGAGCATTAACATTACAAACAAGACTTGGCGGTCACATTGTTTCCGGACACATAGATACATCGACGAAAATTGTCGATATAAAAAAAAGCGGTAACTTTTATTTTATTTCTTTTTCGGTTAACGAAAAAATAAAAAAGTATGTAGTAAATAAAGGGTTCATTGCTATAGACGGTATCAGTTTAACCGTAGCGGAAAATAACGAAACTGTTTTTTCTGTTACGATGATACCGGAAACATTTAACAAAACAATATTTCATACAAGAAAAACGGGGGATATTGTAAATATAGAAATAGATGTTTTTGCAAAATATGTAGAAAAATTGTTTGGTAAATCCGACGAGAAGAAAGAAATAACAATGGACTTACTTAAAGAAAACGGCTTTATTTAGAATATTTTGGGAGTGTAATAAAAATGAAAGGGAATAAAAATTTTGCATCAGTTGAAGCGGCAGTAAAAGATATAAGAGCGGGGAAAATGGTAATTGTTGTCGATGATCCTTCAAGAGAAAATGAAGGTGATTTGGTTTGTGCCGCACAAAAAGTTACACCGCAAATAATAAACTTTATGGCAAAAAATGCACGTGGTTTAATATGTGCGCCTGTTAACGGTAAAACGTTGGACAGACTTGAAATAAATGTTATGGAAAGAAAAAATGTTGTAAGCAACAAATATTCCTGTTCGTTTACGGAATCTGTAGACTATAAAAAAGGAACAACAACAGGCATTTCCGCTTACGACAGAGCAAAAACAATTAAAGCATTGTCGGATAAAAAAACAGTTGCTTCCGATTTTGTAAGACCGGGACATGTTTTCCCTTTAAGATATAAAGAAGGCGGAGTTTTGGTTAGAGCAGGTCATACCGAAGCTTCCGTAGATTTATCGTTACTTGCAGGTCTCGACGGAAGTGCTGTAATATGTGAAATTATGAAAGACGACGGTACAATGGCAAGAATGAAAGATCTCTTATCTTTTGCAAAAAAATTTAAACTTAAAATTATTACCGTTCAAGATTTAATTAAGTATAGAAGAGAAACCGAAAAACTAATAAAAGAAGTTGTTACCGTAAACTTTCCTACAAAGTTCGGTGTATTTAAACTTTCTTTGTTTGAAGATACAATCACAAAAGAAACACATCTTGCAATAATTAAAGGTGATGTTAAAGGCAAAAAAAATGTGTTGGTAAGAGTACATTCCTCTTGTGAAACCGGAGATATTTTTCACTCTTTAAAATGTGATTGCGGAGAACAATTGGAAACAGCATTACAGATGATAGAAAAAGAAGGAACGGGAGTAGTTTTATATATGCATCAGGAAGGCAGGGGGATAGGACTTGCAAACAAATTAAAAGCATACAAGTTACAGGAACAAGGTCTTGATACCGTTGAAGCAAATGTTGCTTTAGGTTTTGCTCCCGATTTAAGAGATTACGGTATAGGTGCACAAATTTTGTGTGAGCTCGGGATATCGAGCATAAAACTTATGACTAATAATCCTAAAAAAATTATCGGTCTCGACGGTTACGGATTAAAAATAACAAAAAGAGTTCCTATAGAAATGAAACCGAATGCGGTAAATAAAAGATATTTGAAAACAAAAAAAGAAAAAATGGGACATAAATTAAAACTTATATAAGTTTTAGCGAGGCATAGAAGAATAGACGCATAGAGGCATAGAAACAAAATGCAAAGCATTTTGTTGAGGCATAGAAGATTAGACGCAAGGAAGAATAGAAAAATAGTAAGCTGGATGAAATATTTTGTTGTCGTTTCAATGCATCCATGCATCTAGTCTTCAAAAATTCCGTAGGAATTTTTTATCCATGCATCAGTGCATCAAACTCGCAAAGCGAGTTTAGTCCATGCATCCAAGCATCTATGCATCCATACATCAAAAATCGCAAAGCGATTTTTAAGGAGAAAGGTATGAAAACAATAAACGGTCAATTAAATTCGGAAGGTAAAAAGTTTGCTATCGTTGTATCGAGATTTAACGAATTTATAACAAACAAACTTATTTCCGGTGCGGAAGACACATTAAAAAGACACGGAACAAAAGATGACGATATTACTATGGTTTGGGTTCCGGGCGCATTTGAAATTTCTGCAGTAGCAAAAAAACTTGCAGATTCTGGAAAATACGATGCAATCATTTGCTTGGGTTGTGTTATAAGAGGAGCAACGCCACACTTTGATTATGTATCTGCAGAAGTATCTAAAGGTGTTGCTATGGTTGGTATGTCGAGCAAAGTTCCTGTAAGTTTTGGCGTATTAACAACAGATTCTATAGAACAGGCAATCGAAAGAGCAGGAACAAAAGCAGGAAATAAAGGTTCCGATGCAGCATTAACAGCAATAGAAATGGTAAGCTTATACGAACAGATATAGTTTTTCAAACGATGTCATCCCGTACTTGATACGGGATCTCATCGTTGTCGTTACAAACTATAAACCATAAACCATAAACTATAAACCAAAAATTGCGGAGCATTTTTTAACATGTTCAAACTAATTTCCTTACTATTTGTAATTATTATCATGGTAACAATATTTCTTTTCTCTGCTCAGTCTGCACAAGATTCAAGTAAACTGAGCGGGGAAATTGTAGATGTTGTTATAAAAGTTATGTACCCGCATTACAACAATTTACCGGAAGAACAGCAACAACAAATAAAAGATAAAGTAACTTTAGTTGTTAGAAAGTTAGCACACTTTACCGAATTTGCAACACTCGGTTTCTTTTTAATGTTACATCTTTTATCATACAAACCATATATTAAATCTTTTAATATTAAATTATTTATTCGTGTATGTATTAGTTTTATTATAGGTGCTTTATATGCGTTTAGTGATGAAATTCATCAAATGTTTGTTACGGATAGATATTCAAGTATATACGATGTTATGATAGACTCTTCCGGCGTCCTCTTCGGAATATTCTTATTATTAACTATACTCCCAATGTATCTCCGCCGTTCCCGTCGTTGTCGTTCTAAACTATAAGCTTTAAGCTATAAGCTAGTCATTGTCGTTCGTAGTTCTCTGTTCCCGTAGCCAATCTTCCAATCTTCTAATCTTCTGCCTTTCCGCCGTTCTCGTCTGTCATCCCGCACTTGATGCGGGATCTCTCCGTTTGCCGTTGTCGTTAAACCCTTCAACCGTCGTTTCCATTTTTGCTATAATTTAATCAATAAACTAATAACAAACTTTCAGGAGGAACCAATGAAAATAAATAAAAAAATCTTTTTGGTTATCACCTCTCTTATACTTGCAGCATCATGTGTATTCGTTTTTGCCGTCGACACAAAACAAGGAACAAAAAAACAGGAAAATATTTCTACTGTATCATTTGATGAGTTTGTTTCTTCTGTTGAAAAAGGAAATAATCCGCAACAACAATATGCTGTTTTAAAAATGTATTACGAATCAATGAAATACAGAGATGCCGTAAATTTTTATAACAAAATTACTAACCCCAATGATGCATCCAAACTTCTTATAGCTAAAATTTATTATGAATCCGGAGATTATAAAAAAGCACTTAATTTATTTCAAAAATTTGCCGATAAAGACATACTTGTTGCCAAATTTTATATGGGCTTAATATATTTTGCCGGTAATTCGGATATAAAGCAAGACTATAAAAAAGCATTTGAATTATTCAATTATTGTTCCGAAAAAGGAAACATAAAATCTAAAATAAATTTAGCCGAAAATTTTTATTTTTTGGGAAGAGGTGTAGAAAAGGATACTAAAAAAGTGATTGAGTTGTACAAAGAAGCTGCCGATTACGGGAATATGGAGGCAAAGTCTAAATTAATATCATATTATTTAAGTGTAAAAAAAGATTTTGTAAAAAGTTTGGAACAGTTTTATTCTATGGGAGAATATGCTGATATAAATACAATAAGAAATGTTGCGGAAATTTATTATGCAGGTATGGGGGAAGTAAAACAAAACTATAAAAAATCTTTTGAACTTTATAATAAAGCAGCCAAAAAGGGTTCAACGTATGCAAAATATATGTTAAGTACCATGTATTATTTTGGTTTGGGAACAAGTATAGATTATAAAAAATCGTTTGAATTGGCCGTTGAAGCTGTGGAAAAGAATTGTTATCAGGCAAAAAAAGTATTGGGATTTCATTATTGCAGCGGAAAAGCCGTAAAACAAGATTTAAATAAAGCAATAGAACTTTTTAAATTTGAAGGTAAACAAAATGAAAAGAATAAACATTTTATAGATTCTTTATCACAACTTATCGATACTAAAAATAATAAAATCAATTCGACAAAAATAAAAGAAATCGTAAATCTTGCAAAGCAGGGAAAAGCCGAAGCGGAATATAAACTCGGTATTATTTATTATTTTGGCATTGATGACAGCATGAAACAAGATTACCAAAAAGCATTTGAATGCTTTAAAAAAGCAGCGGATCACGGCTACACCGAAGGAGAATATAATCTGGCCATAATGTATTTTTATGGTATAGGCACGGAAAAAAACATTCAAAAAAGTATTGAATGGTTACAAAAATCTGCGAAGAGAGGAGATTACGAATCGGAATATTTTCTTGCTGCTATGTACCATTCGGGTATAGGTGTAGAACAAAATTATAACAAAGCAATTGAATTGTATAAAAAAGCATCGGAACACGGTAATGCCGAAGCTCAGTATCAGCTTGGTTCTATATACTATGTTAAACAAGATTATAACAAAGCAATTGAATTGTATAAAAAAGCAGCGGAACAAGAAAACGGTGCAGCGGAATATCTCCTTGCTGCTATGTACTATTCGGGTATAGGTGCAGAACAAAATTATAACAAAGCATTTGAATTATATAACAAAGCTGCGGAACACGGAAGTTCCGAAGCTCAATATGTTTTGGGACTTTCTCTTTATTATGGTATGAAAATACAGCAGGATTATCAAAGAGGTTTTAAATTGTTATTAAAAGCTGCAGATCAGGGAAATGTTGATGCACAGTATCTTATCGGTTGGGTTTATAAAAAAGCATTAGACTACAAAAAAGCTTTTGAATGGTTACAAAAAGCAGCGGAGCAGGGAAAAGCCGAAGCTCAATATGAGTTAGGCTCTTTTTATCGACAAACCGTAATTTTAAACAGTACACACGTTTATGAGAATAAAAAATTTTATCTTCCTGTTTCCGATCTTGAATTAGCTTACAATGAAGGAACAAAATGGTTACAAAAAGCTGCAGAACAAGGAAATGAAAAAGCACTGTATGAATTGTCTGAAATAAGAACTCCGAAGTATGGGGGAAAAGAATACAATTTAAGGTACGACTACGAACTTTTGAAAAAAGCAGCTGTAAATGCCAGTCTCGATGCCCAAGCTTATTTGTTCGAAATGGGAAAATAATTCATCGTTTGCCGTTCCGTCGTTCGCAGTTAAAGACCTTAAAATTTTGAATTATAACAAAGCATTTAGTGATTGCGGTGTCGTCGTTGCCGTTAAAGACCTTAAAATTTTTAGTTAGAATGAAGCAACTAACGAATGAAGTGTACTTGGATCCCGAAAGGGTGTACTCGATTGAGTTAGTTGTAAGATTATAACAAAAATGTTAAGGCCGTTATAAATTGAAGTGCTAAAGCACTTCTATTCGCTCAACTTTTTATCGCGAATGAAAGCTCTCTTCGCCGTCTTCAACATAATTTCCAAATCAAGCATAAACGAAGCATTCTTTACATACCACACATCGTATGCAAGTCTAACGAAAGCATCTCTGAAATACACATGTTTTTGAAAATCATTTTCAAAGGTTGGAATTGCCGCTGCATAATAATTACGGGGTGCTTTAAAATTGAGTTGAGCCCATCCGGTTAGTCCCGGTTTTACAATTGTTCTTAATGAATGGGGAGGTATATACTTTTTTAATAATTCATAATCTTCAAGTTGTAAAGGTCTTGGACCTACAATAGAAATATTTCCGTCTAAGATATTTATAAGTTGCGGAATTTCGTCCAACCTGAACTTTCTTAATATCTTACCTATTTTCGTAGGTGTTTCCGTTCCGATAATCATTGTTCTGAATTTGCATATCTGTATAGTTTTACCGCCGACACCGACTCTCTCCTGAAAGAATATCGGGTTTTGTTTATCAATAAAAAGAATTAAAAAATAAATTATTATACCCAAAGGCAAAAATACAGGTAACAAACAAATGGCAAACAAAACATCAAAAATTCTTTTAATAACAGGATATGTTGTTTTTTTTCTTTTGTTAGCAACATCTTTTATAAGCCAATTTGGATTTTTTAAAGTTTCTTTAGCTAACCTCGAAAATATATATTCGAATAAAGCCAAATCCGTTAAACAGATAATGCCTTTAGAAATAAAATTGTGAAAAATAATTCTTGCCGTATTGTTATCTTTTTCTAAAATGTCGTTGGATACTACCAAGAAATCAATATCGAATACATCCAAACTTTGCGGAATTTCTTCAATGCTTTTAAAATCATAAACAACTTTGAATTTCGGAGCTTTTTTCCAAACTTCTCTAAGCCTGTTTAAAGTTCTGCTTGTTCCCAAACAAACAACTTTTATTTGCGAAAAATGAAGAAGTCTGTAAATGTTTCTCGATATAAATACATAACAATAAAAAACTAACAAAATTAACAGTAAGTTTGTTTTCGGTGTGGGGACATGAAATAGTGTTGCTCCGAAATATATACCCGCTGCGGATACAACAAAAGAAACTATAAATGCAGTTAGAAGTCCTGCAAAACGATTTGAATGTCTTTCATAAGATCTTCTTAAATCATAAAAAGAAAAAATCACAAGTAATATCACATTCACTATAAATACGGGAAGCAATACTTTACAGTTACTTAAGAAAAACGAAAAATCCCAAGAACCGCTTGGGGAACGAAGGGTTAACACAATTGATGCTGTTACAATAAAAACTATAAAATCTAATAAGAAAAATAAAAATCTCATAAAACTTTTTCCTGTATTTTGGACTTTGTATTATAGCAATTAAAAAATAATAAACAAATAGCTTTTATCAAACTACAAACTATAGTGATAATTTGATATAATCAAAAAATATATAAATTTTAGTTTTTGTTTTGTTAAGTTGTTGGTAGTTAAACCATTAAACCGTTCAACTATTCAACTTTTCAACAAAAATCCGGAGGATTTTTTTATGAAAGCTTGTTTTATGGGGCTTGGTTATATAGGTTTACCAACGGCAATTATTGCTGCTAAAAATGGTGTTGAAGTTATCGGTTGTGATATAAACCAAAAAGTTGTTAATATGACAAACAAAGGTATTTTGCACATAGTAGAACCAAATTTAGAAAAATATCTTCAAGAAGTAGTAAATAACAAAAGTTTAAAAGCCGTAACAAAACCTGAAACATCAGATATTTATTTAATAGTCGTTCCTACACCGTTTAAAGGGAATCACGAACCGGATATATCTTATGTTCAGTCTGCAACGGAAATGGTAATTCCTTTACTTAAAGAAAATGATTTGTTCATTATAGAATCAACTTCACCTGTTGGAACAACAGAACTTATGACAAAACTTATTTTTTCAAAAAGACCGGAACTAAAAGATAAAATTTATATAGCATATTGCCCTGAAAGGGTGTTGCCGGGAAATGTTATTTACGAACTTGAACATAACGATAGAGTTATCGGCGGGATAAATGCTCAATCTACAGAAAAAGCAATATCTTTTTATTCTAAATTTGTAAAAGGAAACTTACACAAAACAAATGCTAAAACCGCTGAAATGTGTAAACTTACAGAAAATTCCAGCAGAGATGTTCAAATAGCATTTGCAAACGAACTTTCAATTATTTGCGATAAAGCAGGTATAAATGTTTGGGAGTTAATATCATTGGCAAACAAACATCCCAGAGTAAATATTTTAAATCCGGGTTGCGGAGTAGGGGGGCATTGTATTGCCGTTGATCCATACTTTATAACAGCAGATTTCCCTATAGAATCTCAACTTATAGCAAAAGCAAGAGAAATAAATAACTATAAAGCTTTTTGGTGTGCGGAAAGAATACAAACTGAAGCTTTAAAATTTGAATTACAAAATAACAGAAAACCGAAAATTGCATTGATGGGGCTTGCATTTAAACCGAACATCGACGATTTAAGAGAATCTCCTGCACAACATATAGTTAGTAGAGTATTAGAAACTTGTAACGAATGTGAAATATTCATAGTTGAACCTTATGTTGGTGAACATAAAATATTTAAACTTACAGACTATAAAGAAGCTTTTGACAAAGCAGATATAGTTGCAATTTTGGTTGCACATAATCAATTCAAAGAATTTTCGGATACAAAAAATAAAAAAATATTAGATTTTTGTGGTGCATTAAGGAAGATAAAATAAATGAAAAAAATAATGTTAGTATTTGGAACTCGTCCTGAAGCTATAAAAATGGCACCATTGGTAAAGCAGTTCCAAAAAGATACTACAAATTTTAAAACTATCGTGTGTGTAACAGCACAACATAGGCAAATGTTAGACCAAGTTCTTAACTTGTTTGAAATTAAACCTGATTACGATTTAGACATTATGCAACAAGGTCAAGATTTGTATGATATTACATCAAGAGTATTAACCGGTATAAAACAAGTTTTAATTTCAGAAAAGCCGGATGTTGTTTTAGTTCATGGTGATACCACTACAACAATGGCAGCATCTCTTGCAGCATTTTATCAACAAATACCGGTAGGACACGTAGAAGCAGGTTTAAGAACAAACAATATTTATAGTCCATATCCGGAAGAAATAAACAGACAAATAACAGGTAGAATATCAACTTACCATTTTGCACCTACACCGTTAAGCAAACAAAATTTACTTAAAGAAAATGTTAATGATAAAAATATTTTTGTTACAGGTAATACGGTTATAGATGCTTTGTATTGGGTAGTAGACAAAATTAAAAATAACGAAAGCTTACAACAAGAACTTTCTAACCAAATATTAAGTTTTGGTTATGATGTTGCACGACTAAACAATAATAAAAAACTTGTTTTAATTACAGGGCATAGAAGGGAAAATTTCGGTGACGGTTTTATTTCAATATGTAAAGCAATTAAAACATTAAATCAAAAATATAACGATGTGGATTTTATTTATCCAATGCATTTAAATCCACAAGTAAGAAAACCTATAAAACAAGTTTTTGGAACAGATACGCCAAAGAATATGTTTTTTATAGAACCATTGGACTATTTACCATTCGTATATTTAATGGAAAAATCTTATTTAATTCTTACCGATAGTGGTGGAATACAGGAAGAAGCTCCGGGGCTTGGTAAACCGGTACTCGTAATGAGAAATACAACAGAACGACCTGAAGCAGTAGATGCCGGAACAGTCCGACTTGTCGGAACGGATTACGATAAAATAGTGCAAGAAACTTCAAAACTTTTGGAAAATGAACAATATTACAATTCAATGAGCAAAGCTATTAACCCTTATGGTGACGGTAAAGCTTGTGAGAGAATTGTGGAAACCTTGAGGAATAGAGGTATAGAGGATTAGAAGAAAACAGATGAAAAATTTTTATAAAAATAGGAGAATATTGTGAGTAAAATTGATATCTCTCTAACAAATTGTTATGGAATAAATAAGTTAGACTATACTTTTGATTTTGATGCTACAAAATCTTATGCAATCTATGCACCAAACGGAACAATGAAAACCTCTTTTGCCAAGACATTATTAGATTATAGTAAAAATCAACAACCTAATATTTTACCCTTTCCTAATATAATTCCTGTTATTGAAATAAAAGAAGATAATAAAGCTATTGAACCTAATGAAATTTTTGTTATAAAGTCAGAAGTAAGTAATTTTCAAACAGAAAAGATGTCAACATTACTTGTAAATAAAGAACTCCGTGATAAACATTTAAAAATAACAAAAGATATAGAAGAGAAAAAAGAAATATTATTAAAAGAACTTGAAAAAGTTTCTGGTATAAAAAACACTAAAGGGAAATTAGAAATAATATTCATAAAAGATATTGTTGGTTCAGAAAAGAAAAACTTATTTTTAACAGCATTAAATGATTTAAGACATAGAGTTTCTATATCTGAAAAACAATTTATAAATGTGACTTATAGTATTTTATTTAACAGCAATACTGAAAAACTTTTTACGGACTCAAAATTCATTAATGAACTTGAAAAATACATGGAAACTTATGACAAACTTATCTCATCTTCTGTATTTTTTAAAAGAGGAGTATTTAATCATACAAATGCTGATATTATAACTAAACAACTTATAGAAAATGGTTTTTTTAAAGCAAGTCATAAAGTTTCTATAAATACTAAAAATGGTATTAAAGAAATATCTACAGATGAAGATTTAAAAAAAGCGATAGAAGAAGAAAAATCATATATATTAAATAGTTCCGAATTAAAAAAATCTTTTGAAAACTTTTCAAAAATTTTACAAAGGAATGCAGAAACAAGAGCTTTAGCAACATATCTTGAACAAAATCCTAACATAATAGAAAATCTTAGAGACTGGCAAAATTTTAAAAGAGATATTTGGGCAAGTTTTTTTAAAGAAATAGAAGTATTTTACAATGACCTTGTACAAAGCAATGATGATGCTCAACCAAAACTTAAAGCAATACAAGAACAGGCAAAAAAAGAAACTTCTAAATGGGATAATGCCGTTCAAATTTTTAAAGATAGATTTTATGTTCCATTTGATATTAAAGTAGATAATAAAATTGATGTAATGTTATCAGGGGAAGAAGTCGCACCCGCATTAAGTTTTAAATATATTGACAGATTTACAGGTGAAAAACTTCCTATTAAAAAAGATGATTTATATACAAATTTAAGTACAGGTGAACAAAGAGCACTTTACATACTTGATATAATTTTTGAAATTGAAGCAAGAAAAGAACTAAAAGCAAAAACATTATTTATATTTGACGATATTGCAGATAGTTTTGATTATAAAAACAAATATGCAATAATTCAATATTTATATGAACTAAATAAAGAAAATAAAAACTCTTATCAAATTATACTTACACACAATTTTGATTTTTTTAGAACAGTTGTTTCAAGATTAGGAATTAAAAGAGATTATGCATTATCTCCTGAGATATCAAAAAATGAAATATCTTTTAAAAAAATGCCGTATCTACAAGATTTATTTAAAGTTTGGAATAATGAATTAGGCGAAGATAAAAACAAACTAATTGCTTCCATACCTTTTATACGAAATATTGCTGGATATTGTGGACTGAAAAATATAGAAAATAAATTAACAGCTTTATTACATATTAATCCACAGTGTTATCCAAATACGAATAAAATTACAATAGCAGATTTGGAAGCTATTGTAAAATTTGTTTTAAAGAGCAAAGATGCAAATTTTGTCCTTTGTAAAAAAACAAATAATTTACAAGCTACAGATATAGTAAAAGATATTATTTATTCCACAGCAGATACATTAATAAAAGAAGGTAAAAATTTATATCTTTTAGAAAATAAGATAGTCCTTTCCATTGCTATAAGATTAAAAGTTGAGGAATTTATTCTAAGTGAAATTGGAAACAATAAAATTTTAGATTTAGAAAAATATCAAACATTTAATTTAATACAAAATCATATCAAATATTTTGGCGATAAGTATAAAAAATTATTCACCGAAGTTCAATTAATAACACCAGAAAATATACATTTAAATTCTTTTATGTATGAACCTATTTTGGATACCGGTTATGAAAGTTTAGTAGATTTATATAAAGAGGTTAGTCAATTACAAAAGTAAATTATAATAATGAAAAACAAAATAAATAATTTTTACCAAATAATAAAAGATTCTTTATTTAAATATCTCGTATACTTAATAATTATATGCTTATTGGCACATTTAAATGAGGATATTAGAAATTTTGGTATTTGTTTAAAAGATAATAATCCTTATTTTTTAGCTGCATGTTTGATTATGTTGTTGTTATTAATTATCGTTCCGTATACAAGAACAAAATATAAAAAATATATTGAAAAAATCTCAAAAGAAAATATTATTTATTCTATTTATATATTTTGGGCTTTTATCTTTTTTGAAAAAGAATATTTATTTGTAACTATATCTTTTGTAATGGTTATCTTTGTTTTTCCTTTTATCAGATGTTGCTTTTCTCAAAAAAAAGAAAATGAAAAACTAGATAATATACAAACTTTAATATATTTGGATGAACCAATAAAAACAAAAGAACAGGATTCTTTAGGAAGAGATAATTTTATTAAAGCTATTAGGAATATATTATTGAAAAATCAAATATCTAATAAAAAAAATGGATTTGTTTTAATTTTATCTGCAAGTTGGGGAGAAGGAAAAACAAGTTGTCTTAATTTGTTAAGAGAAGCTGTAAGTGAAAGTTCGGAAGCAAAAGGAACGAATTCTTTTGAATTTATTGATATAAATCCATGGTTCAATGATACTAAAGAAAAATTATTAAATGCTCTTTTTGGTGAATTGAATCATTTTGCAAAACTAAATTTTCCTCATATTTCTTTAGAAAATCAGTTTGATGAAATAGTAAAACTTTCAAGTGTAAAATTAGGTAATATAGAACTTGAATTAGATAAATTTACAGAAGATAAAAATATACAAAATAAAATAAAAGAAGTCGGAGAACAATTAAATAAATATTCGAGAAGAATAATAATTACTATTGATGATATTGATAGATTAGAAAAAAATCATATATTGTACATATTACAAGTAGTTCAGATGTTTAAAGAATATACTAATATAATTTTTATATTGAGTTATGATCCTGTAAAATTAGAAGAAATTTTATGTGAAAGTTCTGATTCTTGTTATACTGATAAAGCAATTTATAAAAGTTCATGTTACAGAAATTATATTGAAAAAATAGCATCGGTTACAACACCACTTCCTAAAATAGAAAAAATTCACATGGAAAATATGTTATTTAAAGAAATAAATAATATTTTAGTAGAAGAAGAAATGCCAACAATAAAAAGAATTGATTTTGATTTTTATATTTCAACATCAAGGTTTAAAACCATTAGAGATATTAAAAGATTTTGTAACACATTCTTGATATCTTATGCAGAAGTGAAAAATGAAGTTAATGTTTTTAATTATATTAATATAACTATATTATTTGTCTTTTATTCAGAAATTTATAATGAAGCATGGATTGATCAAAATCAGTGGTTTAAATCAAAAATAAATGTTCATGATAATAAACAGGTAAGTTCAATAAGACAGTATTTTCAAAATATTATAGATAAATACAAAGATGAAGATATTAAAAATATATATGAGTTAATAGAAGTAATCAGTCCTGTGTATCAACAAATTCCAGCAGAAGAAAATAAAAACTATCTAAAACAATCCAATAAAGGAGATAAAAGTTATTTTTTAGATGAAAGATATTTACAATATTATTTTACACATGATTTTTCAAAAAGCAGAATACCAGATAAAGTTTTAGATGAAAACTTGCAAGATTTTTTGAATGAAAAAAATGATGAAATAAGAGAACAAAATATATTGAGTTTTATGAAAAAATATAATTCTAAACTTGTAGATTTATTTAATTATCTCAATATTTATTATAAAGAAGAATATTTGAATTTAATTCAACAGATAATATTAATTTTTGCAAAAAACTCTTTTGATTTATTGAAAGATTTCTCTGATATTATAGAATATATTTCTAAAATAATATCAATATTTACAAAATATCAAGCTACAAGTGTCAATGATTTTTTGATAGAAATAATAAAAGATTCTTCATCAGTCTCTTTTTCTATAGAACTTTATGAAAAGTTGAACTATAACTATGATGGATTGTTAAATAATACTAATATAAATAATATTTTAGATGATAAAATTTCAAGTAATATAAAAAAATCTTTAGAAAGTTTTAAATATGAGCAATGTACAAGATTCTTATATTTTTGGTTACAAAAATATTATGTTACTAAAAAAGTAGATATTGTTGATATTGTTGATTCAAGACCGGAAGATTATATATTAACAAGGAATAAAGTAAAAAGCATATTACCTTTTATTAAAGATGAAGTTGAATATTTTATGGCATTTATCGGTAAAGATTTAGAACATGCAATTAAAAGTTATAGAGATAATAATTTTATAGGTTTAAATAATATTTCTTTTAGCAATTTTATTTTTTTTATTGATATATGGGGAAAAAATAATATTTTAGATATGTTAACTAATTTTCTAGATAATGATAACGGGAAAAACTATTATGATAGAATTAATAATTTAATTGTATTGTATAAAATGGTATTGAAAGATAAAAAAATTGCAAATAAGGTTAAAGAGCACGAAATAAAAATGTTTCATAAGATAGGTTTTTATGATTTAATAAGAAATATAGATATATATGAATTTGATACTGAAAAATTTTTTAATAATTTTAAATTTGATTATTCTTATAAATATAAAGATAAAAGATTTTTTGTTGAAATTAGAGTAGCTAATAGAAATATCGAAAGTTCTCGTATAAAAGACTTACTTGTTAAATTAAGTAATAATGAAATTATTTATTTTTATTATATTGTTGAAAGTAAAGATGAAAAAGAGAAATTAGAAAGAGAAATAAATGAATTTATATCAAATATAAATACAAGTGATAAAAATAAATTTGGGTATAGAGTAGAAATAAAAAAAGATTTGTTAGAGAAGTATTAAGTTTACAAAATTTATTAAGAATAAAAATTTATTAACAAGCTTGGTTAGAAATATCAAGTTTATATGCATTAGGAAAAGATAACAAAATAGAAGAAAAATTTGTAAAAACAGTTTTGAATAAGAATTATGAGTAATAATTGTTTTTTAT
The DNA here is from genome assembly GCA_017651625.1 of Candidatus Ruminimicrobiellum bubulum. Taxonomy (GTDB): domain Bacteria; phylum Elusimicrobiota; class Endomicrobiia; order Endomicrobiales; family Endomicrobiaceae; genus Ruminimicrobiellum; species Ruminimicrobiellum bubulum. The sequence continues at coordinate 137,085 of JAGCCP010000055.1, forward strand.
GGATTTTAAGGTAATTATATGGTAGCGATTTTTATAAATTTAATATCAATTGCTTTTTCTATATGGGTTGTTTACCATTATTTAAAAAAAGAGAATAATATCATAATTTATTTCTTTTTACTCTCTCTCTTTTTTGTAATAATCCCTATTTTTGTGGATTCTATTGGAATAAACTTTTTAGGACAAAATTATATACAAATAATATTAAATAATAATTCTGAAATGTACAATATAAATTTTTTAGATTCAGAAATCAATCTTAAATTCACATTGTTCGTATTTGGATTTAATTTATTGCTTTTTTTATCATATAAACTATTTACATATAAGTTAGATGGTTGTAAATATAGTATAAAAAAACAATCTTTCTATTCATCTTTTGTTTATATCTTGTTAGGTCTATTTTCTGTAATACTATTTTTTATTCATAAAAATATAGATGTATTTAATTCTATAACTATAATTTTATTTAATTTTTTTTCTATAGGATATGTAATAGGAATTGTTCCAATTTTGAGAAAAAAATGTTATTTTCAATTTATAATTTTATTTTTACCAACCTTATTTTTTGCACTGACAACTGGAAGTAGAGCATTGTTTGTATCATTTTTTTTAATTTTTTTCTATTCTTTATTGGATGATTTTGAAAAAAACAAACATGTTTTATTAAGAGCAATATATATTGTTGGACTAATATTAATTTTGATACCATTATTTAACTCTTTTAGAAAGGGTTCTTTATCTTTAAGTTATCCGTTTTGGAGAGATGTTTGTGTTGGTGATGGTTATTTTGCTTTTGCAGGTACATTTTATCATCAATTTGCTAATGGTATAATTCGTCTCATACAAACAGGTCTTCCATATATTTCAGAATCAATGAATTATTATGATATTACAAAACAACTTGCAGATGAAAGATTTTTTATTGGTTGGGGGTCAATACATCCAACAGCATATGGTTGGCTTTTTATAGATTTACAATGGTACGGAATTTTAACAGCAATCTATTTTGCATTGTTTATATCTTTCATAGAATATATTAAATATTTTTTCAGAAAATACAAAATAGTATCAATGTTAATTGCATTTGAGTTAGTATTCCTTATAATATTTATAAGAGGCTCTGTTCAATATGCATATTCTACTGTTATTTATCCTATAATTATTATATTTTTATTAGTTTTATTATATTCTTTTTGTAATAGTAAGATAATAAAGACTAAATTTAAAAATTAAAAATATTTTACAATACTATGTTTAAAACAAAAATAAGTTATTTAAAACAAACAATAAAATCTGCATTAGTAAAAAGAATTTCTAATGCAGCAAAATGGTCTTTTATAGGTGCAATTTGTCAAAATGCTTTAATGTTATTAATAGGTATAGTATGTATTCATATACTTGGTAAAGAAACTTTTGGTAAATTGGGAATTATAAGATCTACAATACAAATTTTTATAGTTTTAGGCGCTGTAGGTATGGGCTCTACAGCTACAAAATTTATTGCTGAATTTCGTAGTAAAGATTTAAATAATCTTAAAAGTATATATTCTATTGTAAATATAATAAGTTTTTGTACAGGATTAATTTCGTTACTATTTGTTTTGTTATTAGCTCCTAAAATTGCTGTTTATTTGAAAGATTATTCTTTAACATCTTCTATTAGAATAGGTGGGTTATTATTATTTTTTACAATTATAAATTCAGTTCAAAATGGAATTCTTTCGGGTTTAGAACAATTTAAACAAATTGCTTTAAATACAATAATAGGTTCAATAGCAGAATTTATATGTATTATTTTAGGTGCTTACTTTTTCTCTTTATATGGTGCATTATTAGGTTATGGAATTGGTTTTATAGTTTTATCTTTATTAAACCATATTTCTGTAAGAAAAAATTTAAAATCATTAGATGTTAAATTTTCTTTTAATACTGTTCATTTAAAACTACTAAAAAAATTGATTTTTTTTAGTATTCCTTTAATGTTTTCAAGTTTATTGGTTGCACCTGTAATGTGGTTTGCTCAATCTATAGTAGCTCGTTCTACTAATTTTTCGGAAATTGCTATTTACTCTGTAGCCGATCAATGGAGAATGGTATTGCTTTTTGTTCCAAGTGCATTATCTCGTATAGTATTGCCAATTTTATCTAATCTTTATTCAGATAACAATATGATATCTTATTTAAAAGCTTTGAAATACAATATAATTTTAAATATGTCTACTACAATTATATCTTTTATTGGGTTATTGCTATTTTCTTCTTTTTTATTAAAGCTATATGGATTAGAAAAGATAGCAATATATCCGATGTTAATACTTGGAGCATCAACTATATTTGCATCAATTGGAAATGTTGTAGGGCAAGCTATAATAAGTAGGGCAAAAACATGGATAGGCTTTTTATTTAATTTATTATGGGGAATAATGATAATATTATTTACTATTTTATTTTTAAATTTCTTTACAGGCTCACAATCTTTGGCATTAGCAGTTTTGTCTTCTTATATTTTACATACAATATTTCAATCAATATATTTTTATTATATAACTAAAAATATAAATACTAAACAAGAGGTAAAAGCATGAAAATATTAGTAATTTTAAAAGGGTCTTTAAGTAAATTACCTCCAATTATAACTACTTGTTTGTCATTATCAGAGTTAAATCATAGTGTTACAGTTTTTACACAAAGTTCAAGTGATTATATAGAAAATATTTTTAGAGAAAAAAATATAAGTATTGTTTACTATAAAGAAACTAAAATGTCTACGAAAATAAAATTGATTAGCAAAATATGTACATGGTTAAATTTTAGAAAACAAGTTAGAGAATACATTAGTAAAAATAAGTTTGATTTTTTCTGGATAGGTTCAGCTGATACTGCTTTAGCTATTGGTAAAAAACTTTTAAATTTTAAGTATGTTTTCCATGTACATGAATTATATGACACAGTTCCATATTATCGTAGAAATTTAAAAATTTATATGCAAAAAGCTTTAAAAATTTTAGTCCCTGAAGAAATACGTGCACATATATTTAGAGCTTGGTACCAGCTTAAAGAAACACCTATAGTTTTGCCAAATAAGCCATATTATCATCCAAGAAAAAGGAATTTAGAAATAACAGATAAAACTGCAAAAGAAGCTTTTGAAAAAATTCCAAAGGGATCAAAAATTGTTTTTTATCAAGGTGGGTTGAGTGAAAAGAGAGATTTGAAAACTATAGCAAAAGCTATTGAAGAAATGGGAACACCATGGTGTTTAGCTGTGCAGTGTCCTATTACTAAAAATGCTTATTATGAAGATTTTTTTAAGAATTATAAGTTTTATTATATTCCGTATGTCAAAGCACCTAAACATCTAGAAATAACTTCAAATGTGGATATAGGTTTAGTTTCTTATAGTCATATATCTTTAAACAATGAATTTTGTGCACCAAATAAAATATGGGAGTATGCTGGTTTTGGATTACCAATAATTGCAAATGATGTTTTTGGATTAAAAGAATTTTCTTATAAATTTAAATTTGGAGTATGTTTGAATTTTAATAAAACGACAAAAGATGATTTTAAGAAAATATTATATGAACTAGATAATAATAGTGAATTATATTCAAGAGATAGTAAGTTATTATATGAAAGTATAGATATAACAAAAACGATAATGGAGGTAATTTCAACAGTAAAATGCTGAAAAATTATAAATATACAATTGAAAATAAATTATGTATGGGCTGTGGAGCATGTTTTGATGAAAATTCCACAATTGAATTGCAAAAAGGATATCTTATTCCATCAAAATTTAAAGATATAGATGTATGTCCCGGATTAGGATATAGTTTGCCTTTTGCTACAAAAGAATATTGTTATAAAATGGAACTTGGAGTATATGACAAAATATTTTCTGCTACAAGTTTAGATAAAACTATTTTAGAAAAAGCATCTTCTGGTGGAATAATGACAGCAATAGCAGAATTCTTATTAAAAGAGAATTTTGTGGATGGCATTATTGTTACAAAAATTAATGTTGAAAATGGCAAAATTCTGCCTATGCCATATATTGCTAGAAATAAAGAAGATTTGTTGCTTGCACAAGGTTCAAAATATATGCCGGTTCCATTATTATCTTTTATTAAAACATTATCAAAAAGTGAAGAAACATTTGCATTAATTGGTACACCTTGCCAAATAGCAGGGTTACATTTAATGCAAGAAAAAAATCCAAAGTATAAACAAATAATTAAATATACAATAGGTAATTTTTGTGGAGGATTTAGAGATTTAAGAGAAATATATACTATTTTTAATAGATTAAAAATTTCAGCTGAAGATGTAGAAAATTTTTCGTATAGAGGTGGTGGACAACCTGGCTTTTTAACAATAAAAACTAGAGAGGGAATTTATAAAATTGCATATCCTAAATATAACAAAATGACAGGATTTTCAACTATTAGAAGATGTAGACTATGTGTTGATGCTACAGCAGAACTTGCTGATTTTTCTTGTGGAGATGCTTGGCTTAAAAAATTTTTAAATAAAAAAGAATGTAAATCTATTATTATCACAAGAAATAAAAATGCTTCTAATATTTTAGAATTAATGGAAAAGCAAAAATATATTACAAGAGATAAGATGTCTATAGATGATGTAATTGAAGCACAAAAAACAAATATTTATTCTAAAAAAATAAGACAAAAAGCAAGAAGAAAAATATTTAGTATTTTATGTAAAAAATTACCGGACTTTAAGGAAACATCTTTTAGTTCAAAAAACACAAGATTATTGACAGAACTAAAAGTTTTATTATCACATAGTATTTTTTATTGTTTACAAGTGTTAGGTTTATATACTTTTATAGCTAAATTAATAAAAAGGGATAATGCTGAAATTATTTTTGAGGAGAAAAAATAAAATGCAACAAAAAGTATTTAATATTTTTGTTCCTGAATATGTTCCGGTTGCAAATAAAGGAGAATTGGCGATAGTACTTGGAATGATAGATTCTATTTTTCCGAATGAAGAAGTTAAAGTTCACATTTTAGATATGAATTGTAAAAAAGTTTATAGTATTGATAATGTAGTAGTTTATCCTGCACAATGGTTTTTGCCTTCATGGAGATATAAAGAATTTAAATTAGGTTTTTCTTTAGAAAATATTATTGCTTCTATTTGTTCCGTCTTTAGAAAAGTACTTTATATCTTGTTTCCTAATTGGATAAAAAAACCACAAAATAATTTAAAGTATATAAACAAAATTTTACAAAAATATAAAAACAAAATTATTCCCAAAAATTATAAAGAACAATATTTATATGATTTATTTCAATGTGATTATATATTAGCTGGTCATAATGGTGGATTAAATGTTGAAGTTTGCCATATATTAGATTTGTTTTATAAATATGACTTTCATTTTGGAGTTTATGGCTCTTCTTTGAAACCTCGTGTAAAGAAAGGAGCACTAATTGAAATATTTGATAATATTCTTTCTAAAGCAGATTTTGTTTATGTAAGAAATAACATTGCTTTACAATGGGCAAACAAATATTTAAATAAAGTAAAAGCTATTTTGGCACCTGATCCGGCTTTTTGTATGCAAGAAACTGATGAAAAAGAAATGAATGAAGTGTTAAAAGAAAACAAATTGGATAGTTTTTTTGATAATAATACTATTGTAATGACCGTTTGTGAACCGGCACCAATATCTCGTTATAGTTTTTTAGAAACAAAAGATTTTATAAAGAAGCAAACTTTACACAGACAATTGTTGGCTTCATTGATAAATCATATTACAAAAAATACAGATGCAAAAATTTTATTTTTACCTCATTCCATTGGACCGGAAAAATATTTAGATGATCGTTTGATAGCAAGACATGTTATGAAACTTGTAGAAAATACTGATAGAATACGAATTTTAGATGCAGAAATTAGTCCTAGAGTTTTAAAAACTTTTATAAAAAAATCAAAATTACTTATAGCAGAAAGAATACATTCTTTAATAGGAAGCGTGAAAGTTAATACTCCTTTTTTAGCTATAGGTTCTAATTGGGATTCAAGAATTCATGGCATAGTAGAAGAAATGTTGGATGCAAAAGATTATGTATTTTTGTTGGATTATCCTAAAAGTGATGATTTATGTAAATTATTTGATACCATTTGGAAGAATTTGCCAAATATAAAACAAAATAGAATAGAAAAAAATAATAATATTATTTTATGGGCACAAAAAACTGGTTTAGAAATAAATAAGATAATAGAAAAGAATATAAACAAAAAATGAAAGTTTTAATAAACACACTTTCTTTAAGAGCCGGTGGTGGGCAAAAAGTGGGATATAATATTGTTAGTTATTTGTTGGCTAACAAAAATAAATATCCGGCTTTTGATTTTTATTTTTTGTGTGCAAAGAATTCAAAGTTATATGATTTACTGATTGCAAATAGAGAGGAAAATATTGTTGCATTGAATTCTTCAAATAAATTTAATTATATGATAAATTATTTTTTTAAAATTCCAAACTTGTTAAAAAAAATTAAGCCAGCAGTTGTATATAGTATTTTTGGGTATCCGTTATGTCCTAAAAAATATTGCAATGTTATAGGTGAAGCTGCTTCAAATATTTTCTTTCCGGAAATTAATTTTTGGGAAGACTATAAAGGTTTTTCTCTTGCTAAAAAAAAGTTTATTGATTCTATTAGAATTAGAGCATTAAAACAAGCTGATGGAATAATTTTTGAAAATGAAGCTATGTTTAGAAGAAGTCATACTGTTTTTAAAATTCCGGAAGAAAAAACTTGTTTTATAAAACCAGCAATAGATAAAAGTATAAATGAAAACATAATAAATGAAAGATTAGATTCTAACTTTAAATTACTATTATTATGTTCTTGGCAATTAAATAAAAATATTATGATTATTCCAAAATTACTTGAATATATTAAGCAGAAAGGAGAAAATATAAAAGTTTTGTTTTCTGTTAAATCTAATGAAACAAATAATATAGCACAACAATTTTATAAAGAAATACAAAATAGAAAGGTTGAAAATTATATTGAATATATTGGGAGCATATCTCCGGAAAAATTGCCGAATATTTATGAAAAAATAGATGCTGTTTTATTATTAAGCAAACTTGAAAGTTTTAGTAATAATATAATTGAAGCTTGGAAATTTCAAAAACCATTAATTATTAGTGATATGGAATGGAGTCGTTCTATAATAAAAAATCCCGCTGCTTGTTTTGTGAATAGAGACGATATTAATGATATTTTTGAGACTGTTTTAAAATTGAAAAAAGATAAATCTTATTATGACAATATTGTTCTAAAAGGGAAAGAAGAACTTAATAAATATCCAAATATAGATATATTTGTGCAAGAAATATTTGATTTTATTGAAAAAATTATAAAAAATTCAGAAAAGGAGAAATAATGTTTCATAAAATACTTGTAATATCTTACGAATATATAATGGCTTTAATTTTTCTTTTACCAAGATTTCATTTTTGTAATGGTATAAAAGCATTGTTTTTGAAACTTCGTGGAGCAAAAATAGGCAAAAGAGTTGTTTTTTATCCGACAGTTTGGATTTCTATATCTAAAAAAGGAAAATTAATAATTGAAGATGATGTTGATTTAGCTTTAGGTGTATTAATCACTGTTTCATCAAAAGTACACGTTGGTGCAAGAACATTAATAGGTTATCGTACTCAAATTTTATCAAGTAATCACAATATTCCAAATAATAAAGAACAAATTTTTACAGCAGGACACACATCTAAAGATGTTATTATAGAAAAAGATGTTTGGATTGGTGCCGGTTGTATTATATTACCGGGTGTAACTATTGGAGAAGGGGCGGTTATAGCTGCAGGTTCTGTTGTAACAAAAGATGTTGCTCCTTTTACTATAGTTGGCGGATGTCCGGCAAAATTAATAAGAGAAAGAATATAAGAGGCAAAACAATGAAACAGATAATACAAGATTTAAAAAACGGAAAAACTATTTTGGAAGAAGTTCCTGTTCCACAAGTTAAAGCAGGTTGTGTTTTAATTAAAACAACCGAAACTTTAGTTTCTTTGGGAACTGAAAGAATGCTAGTTGAATTTGGTAAAGCAAACTTAATTGATAAAGCTCGTCAACAACCAGATAAAGTTAAACAAGTATTGGATAAAATAAAAACGGATGGTTTAATGCCTACATTGGAAGCTGTTTTTAATAAATTAAACCAACCTTTACCGTTAGGTTATTGTAATGTAGGTGAAGTTATTGAAGTTGGAAAAGGTGTTACTGAATTTAAAGTTGGTGACAAGGTAGCTTCCAACGGGAACCATGCAGAATTTGTTTGTGTTCCTAAAAATTTGGTAGCAAAAATTCCGGATAATGTAACTGATGATGAAGCTTGTTTTACTGTTATAAGTTCAATAGCATTGCAAGGTTTAAGAAATTTAAAACCGCAAATAGGTGAAACTATTGTTGTTGTGGGTTTAGGGTTAATTGGTTTAATTGCTGCTCAATTATTAAAAGCTAACGGTTGTAAAGTTGTAGGAACAGATTTCGATCAAGCAAAAGTTGATTTGGCAAAGAAATTCGGTGTTATTGCTTTTAACCCTGCAACAGACGGAGATGTTGTTGCCTTTGTTCAAAACTTAACAAATGATATCGGTGCAGATGGCGTTTTAATAACAGCTTCGGCAAAAGGTGATGAAGTAATACATCAGTGTTGCCAAATGTGCAGGAAAAAAGGAAAAATAGTTTTAGTTGGTGTTATTGGTTTAAATATGAGGAGAGATGATTTTTATAAAAAAGAATTAACTTTCCAAGTATCCTGTTCTTACGGAGCAGGAAGATACGACGAAAACTATGAAAATAAAGGGCAAGATTATCCTTTAGCTTATGTTCGCTGGACGGAAAAAAGAAATTTTGAAACTATATTACAATTAATTTCCGATGGAAAGTTAGATGTTAAAAGTTTAATTTCAGAACAAGTAGAATTAAAAGATTATTTGCAAATATACGGAGATATGAGAAAAAAAGGTTCAATAGCTTCTTTAATTAAATTCTCTGAAAATTCAAATTATAACAAAACGGTAGCAGTTGAAAGTAATAAACATTTTGTTGCAGGTAAAGGTAAAATAGGAATTATAGGTGCAGGAAATTTTGCTTCTTCTACAATTGTACCTTGTTTAAATGCGACAAATGCCGATATAAAATATGTTTCTTCCGCACATGGATTAACGGCAAAAATACTTGCTAAAAAAGCAAATGCACAATTTGCAACAAGTGATACAAGTGAAATTTTAAAAGATAGTGAAGTTGATTTAGTTATTGTGTGTACAAGACACAATTTGCATGCAAGTTTTGTTAAAGAAGTGTTATCTGCAAACAAAAGTGTGTTTGTTGAAAAACCTTTATGTTTGAATAAACAAGAATTAGACGAAATAGAACAAATATATTCTGCTTGTGACGATGAAGTTTCGTTAACTGTTGGCTTTAACAGAAGATTTGCTCCGCTTGCTGAAAAAATGAAACAGTTATCTGGAACAGGTGCAAAAAATATTGTTGCAACAATGAATGCAGGATATATTCCGCCTGAAGTTTGGGTACAAGATTTAGAAGTAGGTGGGGGAAGAATAATAGGTGAAGCTTGCCATTTTATAGATTTGTGTTCTTATTTGGCAGATAGTAAAGTTGTTGCCGTTTGTATGAACGCTTTGGGTGTAAATCCGCAAGAAAATACAGATAATGCAAGTATTTTATTGAAATATGAAAACGGTTCAAATGCAGTAATAAATTATTTTGCTAACGGTTCAAAAAGTTATGCAAAAGAAAGAATTGAAGTTTTTGCACAAAATTCAGTTTTAGTGTTGGATAATTGGAGAAAATTAACAGGATATGGAATAAAAGGTTTTTCAAGTGCATCTTCAAGACTTGATAAAGGGCACAAAAGACAATTTGCATTACTTAATGAAAGAATTAAAAATGGTGGTAAGCCGCTAATTCCTTTTGAAAGTATAAAAAATACGACATTGGCATCTTTTGCTGCTATTGAAAGTTTAAAGCAAAACAAGTGGATAGAGATTAAATGAATTTAATATCAAAATATTTTAATACTTTAAAATATTTAAAATTTAGTCAATTTTATAATAGATTTATTTTTAAATTTACTAACCCTAAAGTAAATTTGGAAAGCATTCCTTTAATTAATGAGAATTTTGCAAATAAAGTGGAGTTTCCAAAATTTAAAAATGTTTTGTTTGAAAAAAACATTTTTAAATTTTTAAATGAAGAACATACTATAACGGATAATTGGAATGATAACAATATTAATAAATTATGGTTGTACAACTTGCACTATTTTGATTATTTAAGACAAGAAAATATAACCAATGAACAAAGCTTGTTTTGGATTGAAAAATGGATCGATGAAAATAAAATAGGTTATGGAAATGGTTGGGAACCTTATACTTTATCTTTAAGAATTGTGAATTGGATAAAATTTTATTTGGCAGGTAATAAACTTTCAGAAAAAATAATAAAATCTCTATCTATTCAAACAGAATATTTAAGTAAAAAATTAGAGTATCATTTGTTGGCAAACCATTTGCTTGCTAATGCAAAAGCACTTGTTTTTGCCGGTTGTTTCTTTAAAGGTACTAAAGCAAAACAATGGCTAAATAAAGGAATTGAAATTTATAAAAAGCAATTATCCGAACAAATACTTAACGATGGTGGACATTTTGAAAGATCTGCAATGTATCACAGTATTATTTTAGAAGATTTGTTAGATTTAAAAAATATTTCTGCACCATTAGAATTAGATAGTTATATTCAAAAAATGATTAATTGTCTTTCTGTTATGATAGGAACTGATGAAAAAATTTCATTGTTTAACGATGCTGCTTTTGGAATAGCATTAGAACCAAAAGAAATATTTAAATATGCCGAACAACTGGGTTTTAAATTAAATAAGCATGAAAATTCTTATGATTTAGTTGATACAGGATATGCAAGATTACAAAATAAAGATTGGACTTTAATTTGTGACGGAGCAGCACTTGGACCGGATTATCAATTAGGGCATTCCCATGCAGATTCTTTAACTTTTGAATTGTGGTATAAGAACGAAAGAATAATTTGTGATACAGGAACAAAACAATATTTTTATTCAGATATTCGCAAATATCAAAGGGGAACTTCTGCACATAATACAATAGTTGTTGATGGGAAAAATTCATCTGAAATTTGGAGTGCACACAGAGTAGCTAAAAGGGCAAAAATAGTAGAAAGAAAATTTGATAATAATAGTTTTTCTGCAACGCATAACGGATATAAAACAATATTACATAAAAGAAAATGGTATTTCGAAAAAAATGAAGTTTGTATAGAAGATGTTGTTATTGGAAAAGGAATACATACTATTGAAAGTTTTTTTCATATTCATCTAAATTACAATGTTGATATAAAAGATGGTGTTGTAAAAATCTTTAATGATAAAAATATTTTTGGTATAACAATAGATAAAGATATGGAAGTTTTTGTTGTTGATGGAACAGTTTCTTTTGAGTTTGGAAAAGAAGAACAAAATAAAATTATTTATTTTAAAAAGAAAGTTGATTTACCTTTTAATTTAAAAACAAAAATAGGTGTTTTATAGTGAATATATTATTTTTAACACATTATTATTTGCCTGAAGGAAATGCTGCTGCTTCAAGAGTTTCTGCTCTTGCAACAAGATGGGTAAAACAAGGACATAAAGTAACAATTGTTACTTGTGTGCCAAATGCACCAAAAGGAAAGATTTATGAAGGTTATAAAAATAAATATACAAAAGAAAATATTGATGGTGTAGAAGTTGTAAGAATTAAAACTTATATCGCTGCAAATAAGGGAACAGTTAAAAGAATATTAAATTATATTTCCTATATGGTTAGTGCAGTTTGGAACTGCTTATTTATGAAAAAACCGGATGTTATGATAGCAACAAGCCCACATTTCTTTTGTGGTTGGGCAGGAGTATTATTGCATTGGATAAGAAGATTTCCTTTTATATTGGAAATTCGTGACATTTGGCCTGAATCTATACAAGCTGTAGGAGCAAAGATACCAAAACCTATAATATTTGTGTTAGAAATAATGGAAAAAATTATGTATAAATCGGCAAAACATATTGTAACCGTAGGTGATGGTTATAAAAGTAGGTTAATTGAAAAAAATGTTGCCGAAAATAAAATTTCTGTAATAATGAATGGTGTTGATAGTACAAATTTTTATCCTAAAGAAAAAAATAATAGTTTATTAGAAGAATTTAGTATTAAAAATAAGTTTGTTATAAGCTATATTGGAACTATCGGTATGGCTTGTGGACTTAAAGTTGTAATAAATGCTGCCAAAATTTTAAAAGAAAAAAAACTAGATGATATAAGTTTTATGTTAGTTGGTGATGGTGCTATAAAAGATGAATTAGAACAAGAAGTAAAAAATACAAAACTTGATAATATTATTTTTACAGGACTTAGACCTAAAAAAGAAATAGTTGATTGGATAAATTTAAGTGATGTAAGTTTAGTTCATTTAAAAAAGACGGATTTGTTTAAAACTGTTATGCCATCAAAAATATTTGAGAGTGCAGCTTGTAAAATTCCTATTCTTATCGGTGTTGACGGCTTTGCAAGACAATTTGTTGAAACAGCAAATGCAGGGATTTATTTTGAACCTGAAAATGTTGATGGATTAGTTAATGCTATTGTTAAATTTTATAATGACAAAAAATTAATTAAAGAACTTGGTGAAAACGCTTTCAATAATATTGCATTAAAATATAACAGAGATAATCAAGCAGCAAAATATTTAGAAGTAATGAATTCTGTTATAAGTAAATAAACTAATCCCAACCCTCCTCAACGAAAAACCTTTAGTTGTTAAAGTATTCAAAAAGATAGTTAAGAAAATTTTGGGTAAAATTTGATTATATTGCGTATCAAAACGACTAATTAATATTATTTTTCTACTTTTGTCATTTTGTTATTTATGTTATTCAATTTTAGTTCAATGTTTGAAAGTTTATTGTTTATATCTTCGTTGTTATAAATAATAGCATCTTGTATCTTTGAAAAATTTTCATCAATATTTTCAATTGCAATAGCATTTTTTACATTAACAACTTTGTCTTTTGTAGGATGTAAAAAAAATGTAACTATAGATAGTGAAATTAAAACTGCAATCAAATAAAAAGCCCAACGCATATAGTTTCGAGCTATATTTAAATTGTTTAGTTTTCTGTTATTAGTTTTTTCATTTGCATATATGCCATATATTAGGTTTTCTATTTCTTCTTCTAAAAAACTCTCAATACTGCTAAATTGTTTAGTGTTTTCAGGTGAGGGATAACTATAATTAAATTTTGTAGCATCATAATTTTTATAAATAAAATATATGGACATAATATAAAGAAATATTAGAACAATAGTTAATATAGTAAAAGTGATTATAACCAGTTTGTTTGTGTTTTCTGAAAAAAACTCTATCAAAAATGTTAGGATTAAGCAGGAAATAGAAAGTATTATTCCTAAATGAGACATCATAACTGAAGAACGTTCATCAATAGAATTTTTCCTTTTTTCTTCGTAATCAAAAAGATTTCTTAAAAAAGATACTCGATATTTTAAGTCCTCAACTTTTTTGTTTCCATAGCTTTTTTCATATTTATGCTGAATATTAAAAGTTTCTTCCTTTAAAGTACTACAAATTATTAAGTTTTTGATAAAAGAGATTAGTTTTTTCATATTAAGTATTTTATTATTGCATCAGAAATTTGTAATCCTGTTTGTGCTTCTATCCAAGCCCATTGTCCATTGGGATTAATTTCCAAGAATATGTATTCTCCTTTTTTTGTTTTTATTAAATCTATTGCTCCAAATTTTAAATTAAGTTTCTTTACTAGGCTGATACATTTAAATTCTATAGTTTTAGGTAAATCTATTTTATAAAATTGTAAGTTTTTTCTTCGCCAATCATTTTTTGTATCTTTATCTTTTTGGGAATATATTGCTGCTGCAAAAACTTTATTATTTACTACCGTCACTCTAATTTCGTATTTTTTTGTAATGTTTTGTTGATAAATACAAGGTGTTAGATCATATGAATCTATATTAGATATAATATTAAAAGGTACTTTGTTGGTAAAAAGGAACTTAGTACCTTCACAATAATCTATCTTTGAATAAGAGAAAGGTTTTACTATTATATTATTGTTGTAAGTTTTAATAAATTTTTTTAGTTCTTCATGAGAGTTCGTTACCAAAGTTGCAGGAATTTTGAAACCTATCTTCAATGCTTCTTGTAATTGTAAAAGTTTGTTTTCAGCTCGATAAACATAATTTGGATGGCTCAACCATTTTTTTACCGGTAACGAGGATATCATATTCTTTATCAAGTAATCTGTTTCATTTAAAACGTAAATTTTTTCTTCTTTTCTTAAATTTGATATTTCAGGTAATTTTGTTCGCCTAAACCAAACGGATTGATATTTCGTTTCCCCTAATATTGAGTAGGAATAGGCATTATTAAAATTTAAAGAACAATCGTTTTTTAATATGTCTTCGCAATTAAATCGTTTATATTTAATTTTTTGTTTGTTTAATTTATTAATAACAAAATCTACAGTGAAATCTGTTTTGTGTGTAATAATTAGAATCATCTTTACTCTTAATCTATATCTGAATTTTCAGATGTTGCCGTTTTTGTCATAGTTCCCATTAGAAAAACGATATTCTCATCATTTTTATCCGAATCCGAATCTTCTTTACAAACATCTGTAACTGTTCTTGTTTGAGTGGCCATTAAAAAATTAATATTTTCATTGTTTTTATCTGAATCAGAATCTTCTTTACATACATTAGTAACTGTTCTTGTTGAAAGCATTAAACTATTAATAGCGGGCTTTCCTGTTTTTTTATCTATACTCAAATTTAAATCGTTATCATATCCTATCATAGAAAAATCATAGTTTTCTTCATTCCTTTTTTCAAGAAACTCAAATATTAAAGGTTTCATTGTTTCCCCCTATGAATTTATATTAGTAAAATTTAACTCAATGATATTATATAAAATTTTTTGATATCGAAGAAGAAAAGTTTTATATGTGATTTTTTGTTTTCATAAATTTTATAATTTGTGAATCTTTAACTACATTTAAACTATATTGCCAACCCGTATCGTTATTCCCTCCAATAATTAACAATATTGGTTCTGGACAATGAACATCTTTGTTTTTAGATATTTCTTTCATTTGTTTTATATCTATAAAGCTTGGTTCCGGAGAAGAGTTAGGGTGATAATGCCATTCACCTAAATAATATTTTTTACTTTTCCAAAATTTATCTATCACTGTTTCTAATCCCAATATTCCTCTATAGAAAGTATACATTTCTCTTTTAGAATCTTTAGGTGCTTTTATATAGTCAGATATAATAGCAATTTTTCCATTGCTTAAATATTTACCTATTAAAATTCCACCGGTTTCATAGTTTTTTGATTTAGTACATTCTGCTTGAATATTCTTAATTATACTACTATGGATTTCTATTACTATATCAAATTCACTTTTATAAACATAATTCATATTAAATTTTATTTACCTCTTTATAGTGATATGTAAATCCATCTTTGTTTTTTTGATACACAATAGACAATTCACTTTTATTACCTAATATACATTGCTCAAAGAAATTGAATGCCGTACATGAGGTAAGCCAAATATCGTCAATTCTTGCTGGAAATATTGGATGCCAACAACCAAAACCTTCTCGTAAATTGTTATATTTTTGGAGCTCTTCATCCGATTTTATATAATTTTTTATTAGATTTTTAAAATTGTAGAAATTAAATTTATTTTTATTGTGAAAAGATAGAAATAAATATTCTGCATCAATACCAATAGAAATTGATAAAAGAGAAGTTTCTTTCATCAATGTTGAATTTTCTATAACTTGAAGGACTTCGTTAGAACCACTACATTCTAGTATAACATCAAAATCGTTAAAATTAAAACCACTTGAAATTAGTTTATTTAAAGATTTTACTTTTGCATGAGGGGATAATTTATTTAATCTTAAAGCCAAATTATCTGCTTTTGAAGAACTAATATCATCTATATTTAAAGTGTGTCTTGAAAGATTGCCAAACGTTAATGTATCGTTATCTATTATAGTGATATCTTGTGCTCCAGCTCTAATCAATAATTCGGAAAAGGTTGATCCTATACAACCTGCTCCTATTAATAAAAATTTTTTGTTTATTATATTTATATCCAATTTGCCTCTAACTGAGATTTCATTTGGATTTAAATTTTGAGATTTTATCCAACATAAATTTCTATTAGGAGTCAATATATTTTGTTTGTCATAATATATAAGTTTATTATGTCTAAATCCTCTTGCACTTTTTCTCGTACTTAAAATAGGTAGTTTAATTGCTTGCCAGAAAATTTTTTCATTTTTACTACTAATTTTTTTAGGTATAGGAAAGCCAACCAGTAATAAATTTTGTTGCCTATTTCTTATTTTTGTTTCATCTACTTGTTGCAAAAAATCAAATAAATCAATATTTTCTTCATTAAATATTTTTTGAAGTTCTGATATGGTCATAGGAGCTTGCCATATATTTACCACAGGAGTTTTTTTTAGTTTTATCCATAAACCACATATTGTAGATATTTCTAAATTATTAAAAAGTTCTCCCCAATTACAAACAAAGAGTTCATTATTTTTCAAATCTGTAAATTTTCGTAAAACATAAATGTTCTGTGTATTTTTTTTGTTTTTATCATAAATACTTAAATAGGCATATCCTCTGTTTTGTGTGATAGTATTCCATTTCATAAAAGAAAGATTGTCTTCATTAAAAACGAAAATATCAGTATTATATTTTTCAAAAAAATCAGGTAGTTCAAAAAAATCATTTTTTTGAACTAAGGAATTTTTAGATGCTTGGATAATCCATTCTATTGCTCTTTTTACATACCAATATAACTTGTAATTAGGGTTTTTATAATATTTTTCTTCACTGCTTTTTTCTTTTATTCCAGATATATCAAGACACAACTTGCCACATCTCCATAGATTATTATATGTATAAAAATTACAAGATTGATGTTGCAAAGTAAATGTTAAACTATTAGTTATGGATGGATAAATTTCTATGTTTGATAGTGGATACTCTTCTCCTGTGACTATGTACCAATTAGAAATGTTTGGGATAATATCGCTATTTAAATTTAAAGAAATTTGTATTTTAAGATACCAATTATCTCTTCCTTTATCATATTCCCAATTATTCACTGTTTTTACACTGTTTATTTCGTCTAGTGTTCTACGAGCTCTTCTTAAATTTTCTGGTATTATACGTTTCTCTATCATGCAAAACGACTCTTTGGAATGTTGATTGATTTTTCTTTTCGTTCTGAAAAACTATTGGAATTATTGTTTTTATCTTCTGCTTTGGGGAATTTATTCCCAAAGAGTTCTCTCCATTTAGTTACACTATAAATAATATCATTAGATTCAAAAGCTTCTTTTGCTATATTTGCGGCTTCTTGTACTTTTTTATAAAATTGTTCATATTCTTTCGTTGTTATTCTAGCAAAGACATCATGTTCTGGAACACCATGATCCGGTAAAAAAGGTTTTGCCTTATGGTTAGAAACGATATTTTCCAACACAACCTTTACACCTTCTGCTATACTTGTAATGTTGTTAGGACAACAAAACCCAATAAAATGTTCTAAAGGATAACTTTTAGGATATTTTATATGTGCACATTTCTCTCTCTTCCACCATTTTAATGCTTTTACAACATTTACATATAATTTGTTTGTATCAGAATTTTTTTTAGAAGTCCATTCTATTTGCTTAAGAGGATGAGTTTTATCCCATATCTTTGCTTCCCTGTCCGGTATATATAGAGGTTCATTTTTCCATCGTTTACTAAACTCCTCGTTAAAAAATATATTATCTTTGCTATCGGTAGCTATATAATTAAAATCAATTGTAGAAAAATTTCGTAGTAGATTAATTTGTTGCTCATTCGGAGCAGATGTAGGTACTAAGTCTAATTTTATTTTATTGAACTCTATACAGATTGATCTTCCTTGTTTTTTATATCTGTTCTCATAGTAAGTATCTAAGAAAGGAATAAATTTATTAAAAACATTTTCAGGTGAATTTATATCTTTATTTAAGTTTGTGACAATGACAACATCGACATCAGCTTTTGAATTTTCTTCAGGTTTTACTGCAGTATATCTTCTATAACTACCCTGTAAAAAAGTATTTACTATTATATCTTTTAAACCTTCAAAATTTTTTAACTTTTCTCTTACATCTATATGTGCTTTCTTTAATTCTTCAACTTGTGAGTCAGTTAATCTAATCTCTTCTAAAAAATCTTCAAAATAACTTTTAACTTCCATAGAATTCTCCTATGATAAATAATGTTTACCTTGACTATAATTTTTATATATTATATAACTTTCGCATATAAGTTAAAAGATTTTTATTTGATAGGGTCTATTATATGAGTGAATATAGTATTATGGATTTTATAAAATTTATGCTTACTGCATTCGAGAATCACTTTATTGATATTCTTTTGTCTGCTGTTGTTTCTCTTTTTATGATTTCTATTGGAATTTTTTGTGGCTGGATAAAATTTCAACTTAATTTAAAGAAACCATTGTTTTTATTTGAGTTTGACTCAGATAATTTAAAAAGGGTAGAAGAAGTTTTGAAAGATAGAAAATTTAAAATATCTAATAGAAGTAAAGACTTAACAAGTCTTGATGATTTTAAGAAAAAACATTCAATATTGATTGTTGGTTATTCTAATAATAATTCTGCTAAATTAGAAAAAGCAGTAAACAGAGCAATGTTATTAAAATTACCTATTATTATATTTTGTAATAGCAATTGCAGAATTAGTGATAATGATATGAATATTATTCTTTCATATACATATTATGAAATTTGTACCAACCCATTAAGATTGATTTTAACAATTAGAAATATTTGTCAAAATTATTGATGGAATAGTTTTTTATAAAATGGAAATTTATTGAGATATTTCAATTCTTTTCTCTGCAAATAATCCCAATATTGCTTACCGGATAAAAATTAAGAACAGCAAGTTTATTAAAAATTTGTAAAGCAAATTTTAGCTTATAGCTTATTAAAAAATCCTGCGGATTTTTTGTTTATGGTTTATAACGGCAACGACAGCTTAGAGCTAATAGCTTACAGCTTATGGTTTAACGACAGAACTACCAACTACAAACGACTGGATTCTGAATCAAGTTCGGGATGACAAACAGAAAAGACCGGATTCTGTGTCGTAGCACGGAATGACGGAAAGACGGAAGATTAGAAGATTGGAAGATTGGCAACTACCAACTACCAACTACAAACGACTTAGGTATGGAAACATGGGAACGGAAACGGCGGGAATAAAAAAAGACACTGGGGCTGACCTCCGCTATCCAGCAGTGGTCAATCCCCAATATCTGTATTTATTATAATACACTTTATCCTTCTATGTCAAAAATTAAACGGGAGGTGACCTCCGCTATTCAGCAGTGGTCAATCTCCCGTGTCCTGCACTTGTTATTATAATTAATCTACCTTGAAAAGTCAATAAAAATAGTAGAATTTTTCTTTATTATTATGATATTTTTTATCTTTTTAATTTTTACAAATTTTTCTTTTATTTGAGAAATAGCTCTTGTTTCATCTATCTTTATTCTTCTCAAGTCAATAATAATATTTTTAGATTGTCTTAAAGCACATCTTAAATTATTTTCAATCGTCCTGCTACTGCTACCTTTAGGAGATTTTATTTCCCAAAACAAACCATCCATTTTTATATCCGGTGTTCTTGTGTTTTTAATATCTAACGGAATTAAAAATTCAACATTTTTGCCATATTTATTTAAAATTTTGGCAATTTCTATTTCATGATCTTCCGGATGTGCTCCAAAAGGGATTATTGTTTTTCCAAAAACGTTCTCTATATTATCGGTACTCATAAATAACCTTATTATTTTTTTAATATAAATGTATTATATAAAACAAATGTAAGTATGTCAATGAAAATCGCAAGGCGATTTTGGAAGATTGGAGGATTGGAAGATTAGAAGATTGGGAACGGCCAACGACAAACGGCAAACGGCGATGGATTGCCGCACTTCGCTCACAATGACAAACAACCACCAACCACCACCCACAAACCATATTTAATTTAGTATAATAAATCCAACACAAAATATAACTTAAGGGTTTATATGGACAAAATTTCTGTAATAGTACCTGTTTATAATGTAGAACCATATATAAGGCAATGTGTAGATAGTATAATTAACCAAACATACAAAAATTTGGAAATAATATTGGTTGATGACGGCTCTCCGGACAATTGCGGAAAAATCTGCGACGAGTATGCAACAAAAGATAACAGAGTAAAAGTTTTACATATAAAAAACGGCGGTCCGGCAGTAGCAAGAAATGCAGGTCTTGATATTGCTACCGGTAAATATATCGGCTACGTAGATTCCGATGATTATATTGAGCCGGATATGTACGAAACACTGTATAATGCAATGATAAAAACAGATGCCGGTTTGGTTGTTTGTAATTGGTTTGAAGGAACGGAAAACAATTGGGTAAAAAATACGGTTTATCCGAAAAAAGAAATCGTAACATCCAATGAAGCATTTGAAATATTTTATAGCAGTATGTATGTTTGGAACAAATTGTTTAGAAAAGATGTAGTGAAAAATCTTCGTTTTGTGGAAACTTATGCTCAAGATGTTTTGTATACGTTTACTACGTTTACAAGAATAGAAAAAGTTGTATGTTTGCAGGAATATAAATGTTATTACAGAATCAATCCTACTTCAAGGCTGCACACAAAAAAGTTTAAGAAAAATTTTTTGCCTTTCCTAAAAGTTCAAAATCTTGAAATGATTTATGCCGAAAAACATAAATTATTTAAATTAAAAGAAAAAATATATAACTTTAGATTATGCCTTTTAGCACAGTGGTTGGGTTTTATATCTTTACAGGAAAAACCTGACAGGGAAAGTGCTAATATTGTATTGAAAGAATTAAAATCCAATTGGTTTAGATATCTTACAATATCGGATAAAATAAGTAAGAAATGTTTTTTCTTAGTTGCTTGCATAAATTTTAATTTGGCAGGCAAGATTTATAAATTGGTAGAAAAGAATTTTTAGCTTAAAGCTTGCGACAACGACGGGATCCCGCATCAAGTGCGGGATGACAGACTTAACGACAATGTATAATTTACAATGTACAATGTATAATTAACGATAAAACACCAACCACAAACAACAAACTACAAACCATTCAACTGTTCAACCGTCGTTTCCAATCTTCTAATCTTCCAATCTTCCAACTGTGCTTGACGATACTAAAATAAAAATGTAAAATGTATCAACTTAATTATAATTTTGTAATGATTTTTGGAGGAAATATAATGGCAAAGTTAAAAACAGGAAGACACACATCTGCTCTTAAAGAAGCAAGAAAAGCAGAAAAAAGAACAGCAAGAAATGCAGCAATGAAAAGTAAAATAAGAACATTATCAAAGAAAGTTGAAGCTGCAGTAAAAGCTAAAGATTTTGATGCAGCAGTAGCAGCTCTTAAAGTAGCTTTCTCGGAATGGGATAAAGCAAAGAAGAAAAATGTTATTCATAAAAATGCAGCAGCTAACCAAAAAGCAAGATTGTCTAAGAAAGTTGCATCACTTAAGAAGTAATTCTAAAATGAATTTCAAAGCCGATATTTAAAAAGTATCGGCTTTTTTTATTTACAGATAAAAATGATTGAGATAAAAAAAATCATCAAGTATGCGGGCAGTGTAAGTGCCGGAACAACAGTATCGAGAATATTCGGCTACATAAGAGATATGCTTGTAGCTTATATGTTCGGTGCCGGAATGTTTGCCGATGCTTTTTATGCGGCATTCAGAATTCCCAACCTTATAAGAAGAATGTTGGGTGAAGGTTCGTTTTCGGCGGCATTTATACCTGTATTTTCGGAATATCTTCACACAAAAACAAAATCGGAAACACAAAAGTTAATAAATGTGGTTTTTACATTATTGTTCTTGGTATTGTTGGTTATAACCATACTTGGAATGTTTTTTTCACCGTTACTTGTAAAAATAATCGCTTACGGTTTTACTTCCGATCCTGAAAAGTTGGCTCTTACCATAGAACTTACAAGATTGATGTTTCCGTTCCTTTTATTTATTTGTTTAGCCGCAATGCTTTTAGCATTGTTAAACACCTTAAATTCTTTTTTTATTCCGGCAATAGCACCTGCAAATTTAAGTTTTGCCGAAATTATTTATATATTAGCCTTAGCACCTTTATTATCACCGGGAAACCAAATTAAAGGTCTTGCGATAAGTGTTATTTTCGGCGGGTTGGGACACTTCCTTATGCAGTATCCTGCTTTAAGAAGTTTGGGTTGGAAATTAAATTTCGATTTTCATTTTAATCATCCCGGTATAAAGAAAATAATATTTTTAATGATACCTTCCATTATCGGTATTTCGGTAGACCAGATAAACACTTTTGTTGATACTATATGTGCTTCGTTTTTGGGAAACGGTGCGATAACCGCTTTGTATTATTCAAACAGATTAATGCAGTTACCTCTTGCGATATTCGGGCTTGCGATGGCTACGGTTTCATTACCGATGATGTCGAAATCGGTTGCTACAAAAAATATAGAAGAACTGAAAGAAACATTAAACTTTTCCATAAGAATTTCCATAATTGCTTTACTTCCCGCAACAATAGGACTTATGGCTATAGGTCTTCCGATAATACAAGTTTTGTTTGAAAGAGGAAAGTTTGATACGTTTGCATCGTTACTTACAAATAAAGCTCTTTTTTATTATGTGTTGGGCTTACCTGCTTTTGCAATAACAAAAATTTTTGCAAACACATTCTTTTCGTTTCAAGATACAAAAACACCCGTTAAGATAGCATTTATAGTTATGTTCGTTCATGTGATATTGTGTGTTGCTTTAATGAAACCGTTAGGTGTTGGCGGACTTGCCCTTGCAACTTCGGCTTGTGCATATATGAATGTGTTTATGTTGTTTTATAAACTTAAACAAAGAATAGGCAGAATAGGTGCAAAGAAAATACTTATATCGTCTATAAAAGCATTAATAGCATCTACACTTATGGGTATAGTCGCATACGAAATAATGCAAATAAAAGTGTTGCCTATGATAGTTGCGTTAATGATTTCTATAATTTGTTCGATAATCTCTTTTATTATTTTCTTAAAAATATTAAAATCTCAAGAGATGGACCAAATATTATTAGGAATAAATAAAAAGAAAAATGCCAAAAACAGTTAACGATTACACTGTAAATATTCCGCATCTTCCCGGCGTGTATATAATGAGAGATTCAGCGGCAAACATTATATACGTTGGAAAAGCTAAAGATTTAAAAAACAGAATATCATCTTATTTTCATTCCGATACGGACAGTAAAGCCTTTTCGATAATAAGTGCAATGAAAACGATTAACTATATTCTGTGCGCATCCGAAAGAGAAGCATTTCTTGTTGAAAGACAGTTAATAAAAAAGATACAACCATACTTTAATGCGATGTGGAAAGATGATAAAACTTATCCGTACATAAAGTTAACCGTCGGTGAAGATTTCCCGAGACTTGTAATGACAAGAAAGGTAATAAAAGACGGAGCTTTGTATTTCGGTCCGTATCCGCAATTAACATACATAAAAAAGTTGATACTTTGGTTAAACAAAATTTTTAAAATAAGGCCGTGTAAAATAAATTTTTCCGAAAAAGAGTTACCGAAATTGGATAAAGTAAAATCTTGCTTATATTATCATACGGGATTATGTCTCGGACCTTGTATGGGAAAAATATCGTCGGCAGATTATAAAGATAATTTAAAAGAAGTGGAAACGTTTTTTAACGGTAAATTGAAAAAGTTGGCTGATACCTGGCAAAAAGAAATGTTGGAATTAAGCAATAAACAGGAATACGAAAAAGCAAAAGAAATAAGAGACAGACTTTTTGCAATACAATCAATAAGCCAAAGAGTAGCAATAAGAGAAATAAGTATAGAAGATATTAATCAATATGTTTCAAAAACGGATTCTTTGCAGGAACTGAAACAAGTTTTAAAACTTCATAAACTTCCTGCCGTTATGGAATGTTTCGATATTTCAAACACGTCGGGAACAAATCCTGTTGCATCCATGGTTCAGTTTGTAAATGCCAAGCCGAACAAGTCCGGTTACAGAAAATTTAAAATAAAAACGGTTAATCAAATAAACGATTTTGCTATGATAAAAGAAGCTGTATTCAGAAGATATTCCGGTATCATAAGAAGAAACGAACAATTTCCCGACTTGATTGTTATCGACGGAGGAAAAATTCAACTTGCCTATGCACAATCCGCACTCGACGAAATAGGAATTTATATACCGATGATTTCTCTTGCCAAACAGGAAGAAGAAATTTTTATGGTAGGAAAACAAAAATCAATAATCTTGCCGAGAAATTCGTTAGGGTTGAGATTGTTACAGGCCATAAGGGATGAGGCGCATAGGTTTGCGATTACCTTTCACAAACAACTGAGAGCAAAAGATTTTATAAAATAACATTTAATAAAACCTTTGAGCGAAACGGATTTAAAAGAAAAATCCGTTTCGCTCAAAACAAAAAAACACCTGATGAAAAATCATCAGGTGTCTTTTTTGTTATAAGAAATTAATTTTTTTCTTTCAAAACCAAATTATAGAATACACCGGCCAATGCTCCGCCGATTGCAGGAGCAATTATAAATACCCAAACTTGAGCCAAAGCATTTCCGCCTTGGAACAATGCAGGACCGAAAGATCTTGCAGGGTTTACTGATGTTCCCGTGAAAGGAATACCGATTAAATGTATAAGAACAAGTGTTAAACCGATAACCAAACCTGCAACAGATGCATTTGCTGCTTTATCCGTAACACCGAGAATAGCCAAAACAAAAGCGAATGTTAAGATTATTTCAATTACTATAGCCATGGTAGCTGAAACTACTGCACCGTTAGGTAATACACCGCCGAAGCCGTTAGCACCTAAAGCGGAAAAACTTCCCAAGCAAACACCTAATACTATTGCACCGCAAATAGCACCTAAGAATTGTGAAATAATGTACTTTACACATTCCGCAACACTCATTTTACCTGCAACACATACTCCGATAGAAACGGCAGGGTTTACGTGACAACCTGAAACATTACCGATTGAATAAGCCATAGCAACGATTGTTAAACCGAAAGCCAAAGCTGTAGCAATGTAACCTGCTTCCGGGAATCTGCAACCTGATACTGCTGCAACTCCGCAAGCGATGAACACTAAGAAAAATGTTCCTGTAAATTCTGCAACATACTTTTTCATTTACTCTCTCCTTAAATAAATTTTTATAAATTATATATTTTTTATCGTTTATTTTCAAAATCTTTTTATACGCGGATTTTTATATTAAATAAAATGTATAATATAAACCATGACAACAATATATTTATCTTTAGGTTCAAATATCGGTAACAGGGAAAAGAACTTAGAAAAAGCTTTAACCGAATTAAGTAACAATAATATAAGTAAGATAAAAGTGTCTTCCTTATATGAAACGGAACCTGTCGGGCCGAAACAAAGAAACTTTTACAATATTGCCGGAAAATTTAAAACAAACTTAAACCCGCAAGATTTATTGAAAGTTTTAAAACAAATAGAACAAAACTTAGGAAGAACAAAAACTTACCGGTGGGGGCCGAGAGTTATAGATATAGATATATTATTTTACGGTAAACAAGTAATAAAGTCACCTAAATTAACAATACCTCACAAAGAAATAATAAACAGAGCTTTTGTTCTTGTACCGATGAAAGAAATTGCTTCGAATTTCGTTCATCCGACACAACACAAAACAATAAAAACTTTAAATAATGCTTTACAAAAAGATACATATATAAAATGTATTGAAAAAATATAATAATTTTGGTACAATTTCTAAAATTTAGTCAGAAGGCTAAAATACACACACAAGCGGATTAATCAAAAGTCCCTGTAAAAAGGGTTTGAGTTCTGAAACTTGTGGAGGTCATCTTAAAAGATGAAAAAAACTAAAGGAGAGAAGTAAAATGGCAAACGTAACAATGAAGTCGTTGTTGGAATCCGGTGTTCATTTCGGACATCAGACAAGAAGATGGAACCCAAAAATGGGAAAATTCATTTTTGGAAGCAGAAACAAAATTCACATCATTGATCTTCAAAAAACTTTAAAAGAACTTAAAAAAGTTTACAAAGTTGTAAGAGATTATGCCGCAGAAGGAAAAGATGTTCTTTTCGTAGGAACAAAAAAACAAGCTCAAGGACCTATCAAAGAAGAAGCTTTAAGATGCGGTTCTTATTTCGTTTGTGAAAGATGGTTGGGCGGAACTCTTACAAATTTCGAAACATTGAAAAAATCTATCGCAAGATTAAAAGAACTTGAAGCTATGAAAGAAAACGGAATATTTCAAGTTCTCTCAAAAAAAGAACAATCTCAAAAAGAAAAAGAAAGAGTTAAACTTGAAAAATCTCTTGAAGGTTTAAAACAAATGAACAAACTTCCTGAAGTTATGTTCATCATAGATCCTGTTGAAGAAGCTACAGCTTTAGCAGAAGCAAAAAAATTGAATATTCCCGTAGTTGCAGTTTGCGATACAAACTGTGATCCTGATTTAATAGATCATCCTATACCGGGAAATGATGATGCTATCAGAGCAGTAAAATTGTTCTGCTCCGTTATAGCAGATGCAATTCTCGAAGGTAAAGGTATAGAAAATAAACAAGCTGACGGAACAACAGAAGCTCAAGCAGAAGTAAAAGAAGAAGAAGTTGCCGCAGCCGAAGCAGAAGCAGAAAAAGCAGAAGAAGTTAAAGGAGAGTAATCATGTCAGCAATTGAACTTATAACAAAATTAAGAGAAATGACCGGAGCAGGAATAAAAGATTGTAACAATGCTCTTAAAGAAGCAAATAACAATATAGAAGAAGCTGTAAAAATCTTAAGAGAAAAAGGTATAGCTTCAGCAGTTAAAAGAGCAGACAGATCTGCAAAACAAGGTGTTGTTGTTGCTCAACTCAGCGACGACAAAAAACAAGGTGTACTTGTTGAATTAAACTGCGAAACAGATTTCGTTGCAAGAACAGACAAATTTAAAGATCTTGCAAACAGCTTGGCTTCTTTCGTTATGAAAACTTCTTCACAAGATAATATCTTGGAACAAAAATTCGACGATACAAGAACAGTTCAAGATGTTATAAAAGAAGCTATCGGAACAATCGGTGAAAACATTGTTTTGAAAAGAACAGCAAAATACACAACAACCGGTGAAATTTCTTCATATATCCATATGAACAATTCATTGGGAGTTTTGGTAAATTTCGAAGCTCCTGCAGATGTTATTGCAAGTGACGATTTCAAAAATCTTGAAAAAGAAATTGCAATGCAAATTGCTGCAGTAAGTCCTCTTTACATAACAAGAGATCAAGTTACGGCTGATGAAATTGCAAAAGAAAAAGAAATTTATGTTAAACAACTTCAGGAAGAAGGAAAACCTGCTAACATAATAGATAAAATTGTTTTAGGAAAATTGAACAAATTCTATTCTCAAATATGTTTAATGGAACAACCTTATATGAGAGAAGAAAAAGAATCTATTAAAAATGTTATAGCAAAAGTAAGCAAAGACATAGTTGTTAAAAATTTTGCAAGATTTAAAATAGGTGAATAATTAAATGAAAACAAATAAGAGAGTTTTACTTAAACTTTCGGGAGAAACTTTAGCGGGTGATGGTAATTCCATCAGTTCCAAAAGTCTTCAGAAAGTAGTAGATGAAATAAAATCTGTTTTATCGAAAAAGGTAGAACTCTCTATTGTTGTAGGCGCGGGAAATATTTGGAGAGGCGCGGGAAAAGAAATAGACAGAGTATCCGCAGATAAAATGGGGATGCTTGCCACGGTAATGAATGCCATAGCAATATCCGAAGGATTAAAATCCAACGGTATAAAAGCTGTTGCACTTTCCGCCTGCGGTGTTTCGAATTTTTGCGAAACATTTTCTCAAGCCAAAGCAGATAAATATTTGAAAGAAGGCTATGTTGTTGTATTCGGCGGAGGAACGGGAAGTCCTTTCTTTACAACCGATACGACGGCAGCTTTAAGAGCTTGCGAAATAAAAGCCGATATCTTGTTAAAAGCTACACAAGTTGACGGTGTTTATTCCGCAGATCCAAAGAAAGATCCCAAAGCAAAAAAATATGACAGAATAACCTACAGTGAAGCAATAAATAAAAATTTAAAAATAATGGACATTTCCGCTTTTTTGTTGTGCATGGAAAACGATATTGATATTTATGTTTTCGATTTCCATAAAAAAGGCAACTTGAAAAAAGTGTTGAATAAACAAAAAATCGGAACTATAGTATCCAAATAACGGAGGAATAATGTTACCTAAAGAACTTTTGGCATCCGGCGAAGATGCTATGAAAAAAACCATAGAAAAAACAAAACATGATTTTTCTACAGTTAGAACAGGCAGAGCAAATGCAGCTCTTTTAGACGGAATAAAAGTTGAAAGTTACGGTTCATTATTGGCTTTGAATCAAGTTGCCGGAGTAAGTGTTCCCGACGGAAGAACATTGGAAATAAGACCTTGGGATTTAACTCAGCTCGGTGCAATAGAAAAAGCTATATTAAAATCCGATTTAGGTCTTACACCTGTAAATGACGGTAAAATCGTAAGAATTTCAATACCGGCATTGACGGAAGAAAGAAGAAAAGAAATTGTTAAAGTAGTTAACAAAATGTCGGAAGATTATAAAGTTGCAATAAGAAACGAAAGAAGACATATCGTTGACGAAATAAAGAAATTGGAAAAAGAAAAAGCAATTACCGAAGACGATAGAAAAAAATATGAAGTTGATGTTCAAAAATTGACAGATACTTATGTAGGCAAAATAGAAGAGTTGGTAAAACAAAAGGAAGAAGAATTAATGAAAATATAACCAATAAAAAAGGGGAGGTTGTAAAATGGCTTATTCAATAGATAAGGAAACATGTGTAGGTTGCGGTTCTTGCGCAGCAAATTGCCCTGTAGAAGCAATAAAAGCAGGTGATGACGGAAAATATGTAATCGGTGATGCATGTGTTGAATGTGGTGCATGTGCAGCAAATTGCCCTGTAAACGCAATAGCTCAAAAGTAATTTTTTTATAAAGTAGTAAAAAAGTGTCTTTGAAAGAACAAATAGATTTAACCAAGTTACCGAAACATATTGCAATAATTATGGACGGTAACGGAAGATGGGCAAAAAAAAGATTGTTGCCCAGAATAATCGGTCATACTAATGGGGTCAAGACTGTTAAGAAGATTGTTGAGTTTGCAAGAAAACTCAATATACAGGTTTTGACCCTATATGCTTTTTCTACCGAGAATTGGCAAAGACCTAAAGATGAAGTTGCCGGTATAATGACATTATTGAAAACATACTTAAAAAGCGAATTGGATAATATGATAGAAAACCAAATTTCGTTTAGAGTTGTCGGCGATATTTCAAGAATGTCCGAAGAAATTCAAGCTGAATTAAAAACGGCAATCGATAAAACAAAAGATATGAAAGGTCTTGTTTTGAATATTGCTTTAAATTACGGTTCAAGACAAGAAATATTGATGGCTTGCAAAAATTTAATAGATAAAGGAATAAAAAATCCGACGGAGCAAGATCTTTCAGATAGTTTGTATACGAAAGGTTTACCGGATCCCGATTTGTTGATAAGAACATCCGGAGAAATGAGAATTTCGAATTTTTTGTTGTGGCAAATAGCTTATACCGAAATTTATGTAACAGATATATTGTGGCCGGATTTTAATGAAGACGAATTTTGTAAAGCAATTATCGACTATCAAAAAAGGGACAGAAGATTCGGAAAAGTTTAGAAAGACAAAACGGCAGAAGATTGGATGATTGGATGATTGGAAGAAAACAGGAATTTTAATTTTTTATAGATTCTGAATCAAGTTCAGAATGACAGACGGAAAGACAATTTGTAATTTATAATTAACAGCTTTAAGCTAAATTTAAAGGATAAAAAAATGTTAATACCAAGAATATTGACTGCATTAGTAGGAATACCGATAGTTATTGCATGTATATATTACGGCGGACTTGCATTCTATATTATGTTTTTTGCCGTTATACTTTTTTCGGTTATGGAATTTTATTCCATTTGCAAAAAGTATAAACCTTTGAGCATTTTCGGAACATTGGCAGCAATAGTTTTTTATCTTGCTTTGTGCACGGGAACTTATGTTCAGGAAACAGTAATAGTTTCAATATTTTTAATATTCTTTTTTGCAATGTTCAGAAAATCAATAGAAAATACTTCCGCTTCTTTAGCGGTTACATGTTTAGGAACTTTTTTTATTACTTGGGCACTATTCCATATGGTTTTAATAAGAGATATTCCTAAATACGGTATGCATTACATTATATTCTTGTTTGTTAATATTTGGATGTTGGATACCGGAGCATATTTTATCGGTAAAAAATTCGGTAAACATAAACTTGCATCGCTTATAAGTCCTAAAAAAACAATAGAAGGGGCAATTGCAGGTGTAGTTACGGCAGTGATAGTTTCTTTAGTATATAGACACCTTTTTATGCAGAATATAATAACAAACGGTGAAGCAATAATATTTGCTCTCGTTATCTCTTTTGTAGGTCAATTTTCGGATCTTGCCGAATCTTTGTTCAAAAGAGATTGTAATATAAAAGATTCCGGAAATATTCTTCCCGGACACGGCGGAATGCTCGACAGATTTGATTCTTATCTTTTCTGTGCACCGATATTTTATTACCTTATCCAATTAATGAAATACTAGTAACGGCAGAATGACAGTAACAACAGTTTATGGTTTGTAGTTTGTGGTTTATGGTTTGTTGTTTTGTCGGTAAACTCTAAGCTTTAAGCTATAAGCTGTAAGCCGGTCATTGTTGTTGCCAAAATATATCTGTTTTGCTAAAATTATCTATTATGAATAAACAATCAGCATATATCAGGAAAACTTTTTTGGACTTTTTTAGTGAAAAAGGTTGCAAAGTAGTACCGTCGGATTCATTAGTACCTTCGGGAGATAAAACATTGTTGTTTACTTCCGCGGGAATGGTTCAATTTAAGAAACATTTTTTAGGTCAAAGTAAGGATACTTTTACAAGAGCAACATCCTCACAAAAATGTTTTAGAACTTCAGATATAGATCAAGTAGGAGTAACAAACAGACACTTAACATTTTTCGAAATGTTAGGTAACTTTTCTTTTGGTGATTATTTTAAAGAAGAAGCTATTGCATGGGCTTGGGATTTTCTTACCAACTATATGCAATTACCGAAAGAAAAATTATATGCAACAATTTATAAAGACGATGACGAAGCAGGACAAATGTGGAAAAAGTTTGTTCCCGAATCAAGAATAATAAAAATGGGTGACGAAACAAACTTTTGGACTATGGGACCTACAGGCCCTTGCGGACCATGTTCCGAAATTTTGATAGATTTAGGCGAAGATATGGGATGCCATAAACCTACATGCGGTCCGTGGTGCGATTGTAACAGATATCTCGAGATATGGAATCTTGTTTTCACACAATTCGACAGACAAGAAGACGGTTCTTTAAAACCGTTAGGAAGAAAAAATATAGATACCGGTATGGGACTTGAAAGAATAGTTGCCGCAGCTAACGGTAAAAACAATGTTTTCGATACGGATTTGTTTTTGCCGATGATGAATGCAGCATCGGAATTGTTGAAAGTTTCGTTTAACGATAATATACCGAAATTAAGAATGATTGCAGATCATGCAAGAGCAATAACGTTCTTGATTTCCGACGGTATCCATCCTTCAAATGAAGGCAGAGGATACGTTTTAAGAAGAATTTTAAGAAGAGCGGTAAGACAAGGAAAAGTGTTCGGTATGAACGAGCCTTTCTTATATAAACTCGTGGATGTTGTTCATGATGTTATGAAGCCGGCATATCCGGAACTTACTGCAAGACTCGATAACATAAAATCGATGGCAAAAGTTGAAGAAGAAAAGTTCCTCGAAACATTAAATACCGGAACGGATTTGTTAAACAATCTTATATCACAATATAAAGCAAAAAATGTTTCGGTGTTAAAAGGTTCGGACGTATTTAAACTTTATGATACTTACGGATTTCCTCACGAACTTACGAAAGAAATCGCAATAGAGCAAGGTTTAACCATCGACGAAAAAGGTTTTGAAGAAGAGAAAAAAATCGCTCAGGAAAAATCCAGAGGTGCCTGGAGCGGTTCAGGTGAACAAGATATAACTTTCTATTCGGTATTACATAAAGAATGCGGAGATACAACTTTTGAAGGATACACGCAAAACAGTTCTTCCGTAAAAGTTGTTGCACTTATAAAAGACGGTAAAAAAGTTGAATCTTTGTCGAAAGGTGAAAACGGTGAAATGATTTTGACCAACAGTCCTTTTTATGCCGAATCCGGAGGACAGGTTGCAGATACCGGAACAATGTTTAACGAATCTACCGATATCGAAGTTACCGATGTTACAAAACCTATCGGAAAACTTTTTGTTCATAAAATTACAGTTGAAAAAGGACAGGTAAAAGCAGGTGACATTTTAACTGCTTCAATAAATACGGAAAAAAGAAATCAAACCGCAAGACATCATACCGCAACGCATTTGTTACAGAAAGTTTTGAGATCTGTGCTCGGTAATCATGTTGCTCAGGCCGGTTCTTTGGTTTGTCCTGACAATTTAAGATTCGATTTTAACCACTTTAAAGCAGTAACAAAAGAAGAACTTAAGAAGATAGAAAAAGATGTAAATAAAGCCATAAGACAAAATTATCCGGTATCTATTACCGAAATGCCTATAGAACAGGCAAGAAAAGAAGGTGCAATGGCACTCTTCGGTGAAAAGTACGGTGATGTTGTCAGAACCGTTAAAGTTATAGAAACCGACGACAAATATTATTCTATGGAACTTTGCGGCGGAACACATGTTCAAAAAACAGGTGATATCGGAATGTTTAAAATCATTTCCGAAAGTTCCGTAGGCAGCGGAATAAGAAGAATAGAAGCTGTTTGCGGCAGTGCATGCGAAAAATATATTGAAAGTTTGGAAGATAAAATAGAAGAAATTGCGGCACAATTAAAAACTTCAAAAGTTATGGTTGTTCCGGCAATTGAAAAAATGTTGCAGGATGCAAAAAATCTTGAAACGGAAATTTCTTCTTTAAAGAGTAAACTAATTGCAGGCGAAATCGACGAATATATAAAATCCGCAAAAGTTATAGACGGTATTAACGTTATAGCTTTTGTTGTTGAAGGCGTGGATGTAAAAACTTTAAGAGAGATGGTAGATAAAATAAAAGAAAAACAAACTTCAGCGATTATAGTTATAGCATCGAAACTTCAAGATAAAATATCTTTCGTTATTTCTGTAAGCCAAGATATAGTTAAAAAAGGTTATGCTGCAGGAAAAATTGCAAAACAATTTGCTTCGAAAATCGAAGGTTCCGGCGGCGGAAAACCTGATTTTGCACAAGGCGGCGGTAAAAAAACAGACAATTTAAAGTCTGTTATAGAAAATATAGGGGAAATAATAAAATAATGAAAATGTTATCTTTATCGGCAATAGGAAAAGACAGAACAGGTATTGTAAGTTCAATATCGGAAATTCTTTTTAAGTTAGGTTGCAACATTGAAGATTCTACAATGACATTATTATCGGGGCAGTTTGCGGTTATATTGCTGCTCGCTTGTCCTAAAAACTCGGATGTTTCCAAAATAAAGAGAAGTTTAAATTCTTCTATGAAAAAGTTGGGATTATCTTATTCTATAACCGAAGTGGATAAACCTAAAACGAATAAAAAGAATTTCGGCGACTATATTATTGCCGTTTACGGTACGGATAGAGTAGGTATCGTTTATAACGTAAGCAAATTCTTGGCCGATAAAAAGATAAATATAACCGATGTTCAAACAAAAATTTCAGGCAAAAAAGATAAAGTGTACATAATGTTGTTGGAAGTAAATGTTCCTAAAACCGTTAATATGGATAATTTTAAACACAATTTAAAACATTTGGCACAAGAACTTAATGTTGAAATATTTGTAAATCAAGCGGATTCCCAGAAAATATAGAAGAATGGAAGATTAGAGGATTAGAAGATTAGAGGAAAAAAGGAATTTTAAATAATAACAAAAATTGCGAAGCAATTTTTACAGATTTGCTTCCAATCTTCCAATCATCCAATCTTCAAGTCTTCAGTAGTTAAGGAAAAAACAGTGCCGATATTAGATATAGTAACAATTCCAAATCCGATACTAAAACAAGTTAGTTTACCGGTAGATAAAATAGATTATAAAATAAAAACTCTCATAGGTAATATGAGAGAAACTATGCTTTCTTCCAGTCATTGTGTCGGTATTGCTGCGGTTCAAGTAGGTGTATTATTAAGAATAGTATTGGTAGATATTTCTTTAAACCCTAAACCGCACCACAATAACGGTTTTCTGATAATGATAAATCCTAAAATAACTTACAGTTCGGGAAAACTTAAATCGAGAGAAGGATGTTTAAGTGTTCCCGATTTTACCGGAAATGTTGTAAGAAAAAATAAAATAGAAGTTGAATATCTCGATATAGAAGGTAAAAAGCAGTTATTAAAAACTCACGGATTTGAATCTATAACAATTCAACACGAAATAGATCATTTGGACGGTTTCATTTTCTTAGATAAAGTTTCATCTCTTAAAACAGATGTGTTTAAAAGAATATAAAAAATGGAAAGAATAAATATAAAAAAAGCAAAAATATTGTTAAGTTCGGTATTGATACTGCTGTTAAGTGTTAGTTTGTTTGCGGAAACAATAGTAATAACAGATACAGCTTCTTTACCCAACGATACTTATCCCGAAACAACTTATAGTGAACAAAACGGAACCACCGGAGGTGCCATTTATGTTAATGGCGGTAAAGTCACCGTTGAAGGTATAACTTTTTCATCCAATACGGCAACATTCGGCGGCGGAGCTATAGCTTTGGATAGAATTTTCGGTTCTCTGACAATATCATCGGAAACAAGTTTTAATAATAACGGAACAATAACCAACGGCGGAGCAATAAACAATAATGCCGGAATATTAAAAATAAACGGGGACAATATTGTCTTCAGTGAAAATTATTCAAGTAACGGCGGAGCAATATTTAATAATTGGGGTAATGCTGCAATAGGAGACGGAGTAAGATTTGTATCAAACACCGCGACTGTCGGAGGTGCGATTTTTAGTAAATTCTGCGAAGATGACGGATCATTAAGTATAGGAAACAATGTTGAGTTTATAGGAAATAGTGCAAACTCTAACGGTGGAGCGATATATAATTATACGGAAGATAAAGTAACGGCATCAATAGGAGATAATGTTGTTTTTTCTTCTAATTCCGCAATTCTCGGCGGGGCAATATACAATCAGGCAAACAAGTTAAAAGCAGAATTAACTATAGGGAAAAATGCAACTTTTTCTTATAACTCCGCTTCATCGTACGGAGGAGCAATATACAATAACAAAGGGACACTAACAATAACAGACGGTGCGACCTTTATCCATAACAGAAACACTGCAATATATAACAATAGCGGGATATTAAACTTAACCGCCGATACGACTCCGATAATATTTTCCGACAATATGACAGCAATAAATGATAATGCGGGAACAATAAATTTATATGCAAAAAATTCAAATATAATTTTTAACGATTCGTTAGGTTCTCAGAATAATTCGAGTATATTAAATATTAATCAAAATTTATCTTCCGCGGGAACGATAGAATTTAATACTGGAACGAGAGGCTATAAAGGAACCGTAAATTTCTACGGCGGAGAAATGAAAATCGGAGCTCTTACCGATGAGGACTCTAATATCAATAATATTAAATTTTTCAGCGGTAATATAAATCTGTCGAGCGGAACGGTGGATTTTTCAAATAATGCCATAGATAATATAGCGGTAAACAATTTAACAACAACGGCAAACACAAATCTAAAATTTGATGTGGATTTAAGTAATAATACAAGTGATAATTGGACTGTAACAAATACTGTATCCGGTACCAGCGAGTTAAATTTAACTAAAATAAATATTTTAGGTGTAGGCGAAACAACCGGAAGTATAACATTGTTTAATAACGAAAATTCTCCGATTTTAAATGTTATATCTGCAACTGTAAGTTACGGCAACAAAGTATATACTTTTACAAATAACGAAACAATTGCCGGAGTAATTGACTATGAGTTAACCGGAATTAAAACATTTAAAGAAGTTGTAAATGATATAGAACCTGAAGTAAGAAATTATTCTTTTGAAAATGATGAAATCGTGACGGAAGGTTTGGAAGCATTAGGCGGAACAGAATTATCTGTTTATGGTAACGGATACGATATTATTGCAAGTTCCGTAGCGGGAATAACTGTTAGTGAAAATCAAATATTAAATATTGAGGGACTAAAAGAAGTAATTGGATTTGCCTCTGAAAATGGTGGCGGATTTTTATATAACAACGGCGGAACAATAAATTTAACGGCGAATATAGTTGATATTAATTTTAGTTCCAATACTGTAAACGGTATTTCAAATGCAATACACGATAATAGCGGGACAATAAATTTGTTGAGTACCAAAAAAGCGGATATAATTTTTAACGATAGAATAACAAGTGAAAATAATACAAGTGTTCTGAATATTAATAGTTCAGCATCAGCAAACGGAAAAATTATCTTAAACGAAGATATGACAGGTTATACCGGGCAAGTTAATTTGTATAAAGGAACAATTGAACTCGGAGAAAAAGGAACTTTGTTTGGCGGGAATATGTTTATAGATAATGCGACGATAAATATGGTAAATGAAAATATTCAAGAACATAATTTTAATAAGTTAACCGTTAATAATAATTTAAATTTAATTTTAGATGTCGATTTGGAAAATAAAACAATGGATACTATTTTTGCAACTGAGGATTCGGAAATAGAAGGGGCAATAAAAGTAAAATCCATAAATTTATTAAGCGATTCACTTGAAACAACAAAAATATTGTTTACAAGTTCAACTGTTTTAAAAGACAACGTAACTATAGATATAAAAACCGTAAATTCAAAATTATATAAATATGATGTTCTTTATAAAGACGGTTTTTTTGAATTTATAAATGTAGATAATCCGGCAATAATTGAACAGGCTGTAGCAGCTTCCGTAGGCGGATATATGACACAAAATATGGTAGCCGGACAGGCTTTTGCAGGTGTTGATAATCAAATATTAAATAAAAAATCATCTTCCGCACAAACTTCCAATTTATATGCTTCAGCAGGAAATCAAGTGTTTGAAGAAAATAACAAAATTGAAAAAGGGTTATGGTTAAGACCGGTCGCATTACAAGAAACAGTTAAAATAAATGAAGTAGAAGTTGATAATAATTTAGTCGGAACATTAGCCGGAATAGATTTGCCTGTCGGGCAGGAAAAACAAGTATCTGTTTATATAGGGTATGTAGGCAGTAACCAAAAATATGGAGATGAATCAGAGAAAGATATAAAGATAAGTCAGACGGGATATGTTATAGGAGCTACGGGGCTATTGGTAAAAGAGAACTTTTATTTGGGCGTAACGGCAAATGCGATATTTAATAAAGCGGAAAGCGAAAAGGATAACGGTACGGATAGTTTCGATATGAATATGTATACGATAGCCGCAAAAGCAGGATATAATTTTGATATTGGAAAGAATTGGATATTAGAACCGAATATAACAATGTTGTATGGAATGGTAAATGCGGAAGGTTATAAAACAATAAATAACGAGAATATAGATAGTCAAAACAGTAATAATATAGTAATAGAACCGAACATAAAAGCGAAATGGGAACTGGATAACGGATGGCAACCGTATTTGTTAATCGGATATGCAGCAAATATGAATGATAATGTAAAAGTAGTTGCCGAAGGGGAAGAATTCGAACTTGATAAGATAGACGGATATTTGGAATACGGAGCCGGAGTAAATAAAGAATTTATAAATTCTCCATGGACGATATATGCACAATTAACCGGAAGAAACGGGGGAAGAAACGGTTTTGCAGGAAATTTTGGTATTAAGTATAAATTTTAAAGCTTGCTAAACATTTATGTACTATTTTATTAAAAGAATAATATCATCAATTCCGATACTTATAGGAATAACAATAATAACTTTCTTTATTATGCATATTACTCCCGGTAAACCTACCGATTCGATAACCGATATGAATATGAAGGTTACTGCCGAAGCTAAAGAAAGGTTACAGCAATTGTACGGGTTAGACAAACCTTTTTATGTTCAGTATGCAGATTGGCTTAAAAGATTGGTAGTTTTTGATTTCGGTAACTCTTTTAAAGATTCAAGACCTGCCAGGGACAAAATATTCGAAAGATTGCCTGCAACGATTTTACTCAATGTTTTATCGCTGTTTTTTATTTGTCTTATATCAATACCTCTGGGAATATATTGTGCCGTAAAAAAGGATTCTTTTGCGGATAAATCGATAACTATTCTGTTGTTCATATCTTATTCCGTTCCGTCGTTTTGGTTAGCTTTAATGTTTATGATTTTGTTCGGTGTACAATTAGGGTGGCTGCCGATATCGGGACTGGTATCTTTTGATTTTGATACGATGAACATTTTTGAAAAAGTTTTTGATATCTCCAAACATTTAATATTGCCTGTAGCGGTTTCGGTAATAGTTTCTCTTGCAACACTTTCAAGATATACTCGTTCGGGTATGCTCGAAGTATTAAAACAAGATTATATTAAAACCGCTTATGCTAAAGGTTTAACGGAAAAACAGGTAATATTTAAACATGCACTAAAAAATACACTTTTACCGATGATAACGATAATAGGTCTTTCTATTCCCGGACTTATCGGCGGAAGTTTTATTTTTGAAACTATATTTTCTTATCCCGGTATAGGAAGGTTGGGATATGAAGCCGTAATGGCAAGAGATTACCCGATAGTTATGGGTATAGCGACATTAACGGCAATACTTACTTTGCTCGGAAATATTATTGCGGATATCTTGTACACTTATGCGGACCCGAGGATTAAGTATAAGTAGAAGATTGGAAGATTAGAAGATTGGAAGATTGGCAACAACAGTTGAATGGTTGAACTTTAAAGCATTCAACCTTTCAACTATTAAAATTATGAAAAATGTTTTAATTAAATTATTAAAGAATAAGTTTGCTTTAACGGGATTAATAGTAATAACACTATTAATAGTTGTTGCTTTGTTCGCTCCCGTTATTTCTCCGTATACACCGTCGGAACAAAATGTTTTCGAAAGATTACAGGCTCCTTCATTATCGCATTTTTTCGGAACTGACGATTTGGGCAGAGATGTTTTTACAAGAATGGTTTTCGGTGCAAGAATTTCTCTTGCGGTAGGTTTTATTTCCGTATTTATTATTCTTGTTATAGGAACTTTTTTAGGAATAATTTCCGGATATTACGGCGGTAAAATAGATTATATAATAATGAGATTTACCGATATAGTTTTATGCTTTCCGACTTTTTTCCTTATTATACTTGTTATAGCGTTTATAGAACCTAACATTTACAATGTTATGATAGTTATAGGTGTTACGTCTTGGCCGGGACTTGCAAGACTTGTCCGTGCGGAAGTGTTATCCTTAAAAGAAAGAGAATTTATCTTGGTTTCAAAAATGATGGCAATAAGCAATATTAAAATATTTTTTGTTCATATAT
Source organism: Candidatus Ruminimicrobiellum bubulum (assembly GCA_017651625.1). Lineage (GTDB taxonomy): Bacteria > Elusimicrobiota > Endomicrobiia > Endomicrobiales > Endomicrobiaceae > Ruminimicrobiellum > Ruminimicrobiellum bubulum. Next base: position 177,104 of record JAGCCP010000055.1, read on the forward strand.
TGCCGAACATTATTTCACCGTTGATGGTTTATTCTTCACTTGCAATAGGCGGTGCAATACTTACGGAATCGGCCCTTTCGTTTTTAGGACTGGGAGTTCAACCACCTATGCCGTCGTGGGGACAAATTCTTACATCCGGTAAAGATTATATTTATATGGCTTGGTGGCTTTCTCTTTTTCCCGGTATAGCAATACTTGTAACGGTGTTGGCTTTTAATTTGGTAGGTGAAGCAATAAGAGATATTTTTGATCCTAAGGAAGAAAATGTTAAATAATATATTATCTGTTAAAAATCTATATGCAGGTTATTATGTGAATTCAAAATATCAGGAAGTTTTGAAAAATATAAACCTTGATGTTGAAGAAGGAAAAATTTATGCTGTCGTCGGTCAATCCGGTTCGGGTAAAAGTACTCTTGCACTCGGTTTAATGGGTCTTATTTCAATTGATAACGGTAAAATAGAAAAAGGAGATATAACATTTTGCGGGAACGATTTAATTTCCAATATAAACAAAATAAGAGGTAAAGATATCTCGATAGTTTTGCAGGATCCGCATTCTTATTTAAATCCCGTAATAACGGTAGGAAAACAAGTTTCGGAAGCATTGGAAGTTTATAATAAAAATTTAAGTAAAGAAGAAAAAATAAAGAGAGTAAAAGACGTTTTTAAAAAAGTAAAACTCGACGATTTTGAAAGAATTTATAATTCTTATCCGCACCAGTTATCCGGCGGACAAAAACAAAGAATTTTAATTGCTATGGCAATAATAAACAATCCTAAACTTCTTATTGCCGATGAACCTACATCAGGACTTGATTTAACGGTTCAAAAACAAATTTTGGAATTGTTTGCAGAATTAAAAAAAGAATTAAATTTAACGATGATAATGATTACTCACAATATTTTGATAGCAAAAAAATATTGTGACTATGTTGCCGTTATGTATAAAGGGGAAATCGTGGAACAAAAAAATAAGAAAGAAATTTTTGAAAACCCCGTACACGAATACACAAAAAAGTTGTTGGATAATATTTGATATAATGAATGTTCAAAAAATGCAGGGAGATTATATGTTTAAATTAAAATCTTTTTTTTATGTTTCAGCATTAGTTTTTTTAAGTTACGGTTATGCTTTTGCAACAGATCATTATGAAATAAACGGAAGCAGTACCGTAGTTGGACAAGTTTATTCCAATTTCAATCAATCCGGTTACGGCGGAGTGTTTGCAGTTTCGTCTTCGGGGACACTCACAATAAATGAGACAAAATTTGAAAACAATTCAGCTACCGGAATAGGCGGAGCAGTATTCAACGAAGAAGGTAAAATAGTTATTGGGGATAACGTAAGTTTTATATCAAATACATCCGGTTCTGCCGGTGGTGCTATATATTCCGATGCGGCTGATTCTGAACTTACGATTGAAATAGGTAACAATGTTGAGTTCTCTTCTAATACAGCAAAAAATGACGGCGGTGCAATATGTAATTACGGGACTTTAAAGATAGGAGATAATGCAAAATTTACATATAACAAAATTGTATCCAATGATGACAATTATTATGGCGGGGCGATAAGTAATAGAAGAGATGCCTTTGATCATGAGATAAAAGGTAATATTGAGATAGGAGCAAATGTTATATTCGAAGGTAATGTAAGTAATGCTTATGGCGGGGCGATATCAAACGGAAGCGATTCTACCTTAACAATAAAAGATGGAGCACTATTTAAAAATAATTCGGCAAGGAGCGGCGGAGCAATATATACTAAAGGAACAGTTAATTTGATAGCAAACACAAACGATATTCTTTTTGACGGAAATACGGATGATGACGGCTCTTGTGCAATTTGTGCGGACGATGACGGAATCGGGGCAGGGAAAATAAATTTGTTTGCAAGTAAGGATGCTAAGATAACATTTAATGACAAAATAAGATCTGTTTTTGCGACTTCCGAATTGAATATCAATAAGTCAGGAACATTGTCGGATGCATCAGGTACGATAATATTAAATGAAGATATGTCCGGTTTTTCCGGTGATGTAAATATTTATGCAGGAACAATCATTATAGGAGAAAACGGAAAATGGTTTTCCGGTTCAACAACAATAGACAATTTAACAATGAATATTGCAAACAATGTTGTAGAAGAAATGGCTTTTAAAAATTTGCAAATAAACGGAATGATGAATATTTCCGTAGATGCAGATTTAGAAAATGAAAAAATGGATACAATATCTACTGACGGCTATTATGACGATAATCAAAAAAGAATAAAAGTAAATGCAATAAATATAATATCCGATACAGAAAAGGATAAAGTAGACTTGGAGTTCATTAAAACACATGAAATAAAAAACGAAGTAGAAACGATAGGTTCTGCATCTTCGGATCTGTATAAGTACAATATTAAGTACGATGAATCTACAGGAAATATAACATTCACAAAAACATCAATAGGAAATCCGTTGGCGCATGCAGCAGATATTTTAGGTTTAGTAGGCGGCTCTTTCTCGAAGATGGCAACAATAAATCAAGCTTTTGTAGGAATGGATACAAAAGTAAAAAGTATAAAACAAGCAAGAAATAATAAAAATTTGTATGCATCGACAACAAACCAGGTTTTTGAAAGTGATAACAAAATACAAAGAGGTGCATGGGTAAGACCATATGCCGCAAATGAAACAATGAAATTAGCGGGGCTTGATAAAGATATAGATACAACAATATACGGAACGATAGCAGGAATAGATTTGCCGGTAGATGAAGATAAGATGATGGCCGTATATTTCGGATATAACGGTTCAAATCAAAAACTGGATACTATCAAAGTTAATAATACAGGTTATTGTATCGGAGCAACCGGAATGTTGATAAAAGATAGTTATTATATCGGTGCAACGATAAATGCGGAATTGGCAAAAGCAACTACGGATACCGATTTCGGAAGTGACAATACGGATATGACAAGCTATGCAGCAGCCGTAAAAGCGGGATACAATTTTGAAGTAGGAAGTGATTGGATAATAGAACCTAACTTGATGGTTGCATATATAGGAATAAATACGAAAGAATTTACAAATGCTCAGGGAAACAAAGTAAGTGCGGAAGATATAAATAATGTGCATATAGAACCCGGAGTGAAAGCAAGTTTGGAATTGAACAACGGTTGGACACCATACGGTTTAATAAGTGCATGTTTTAATACCGGAGAAGCTGCAACGGAAGTAAATGGTAAATCAGTAAAAGCATTGACAATTGATCCTTACTATGAATGTGGAATAGGTATAGGAAAGGATTTTTCATCAACTCCATGGAGCTTCTATGCAGAAGTAAACGGAAAAGTTGGATCAAGACAGGGTGCCGGACTTAACCTTGGTGTAAAATATGCATTTTAGTGCGGTTTAAATATAAAATGTTAAAAGTAGAAAATATAACTAAAATTTACAAGAAAGAATCTTCTTTTTTTAAAAAGGAAGAAGATTTTAAGGCATTGAATAATGTGTCTTTTGAATTGGAAGAAAATAAGGTTCTTTCTATTATCGGTGAAAGCGGTTCGGGAAAAACGACCCTTGCTAAAATAATTTGTGCATTGTTGCCGTTTGATGACGGTAATGTAAGAATAAGCAATAAAGATATTTCAGATTATACAAAGCAAGAACTTTCAAATACAATTCAAATGATATTTCAAAATCCGTATGCTTCGTTTAATCCGAAACTTACGATAGGTTATTCTTTGTATGAAGCTGTCGATGAAAATATAAAAAATAAAAAAGAATTTATAAATGAAAAACTTGCACTTGTAGATATGAAAGAAGATGATATATTTGATAAATATCCGCACCAATTTTCAGGCGGACAAAGACAAAGAATAGCAATAGCAAGAGCATTATTGAAAAATCCTAAAATATTAATTGCCGATGAACCTTTTGCTTCTCTTGATGTTATAAATCAGTCTTTAATAATGGATATTTTCTATAAAATAAAAGAAGAACAAAAAACAAATATTATATTTATTACACACGATATTTCCGCCGCATTTAAAATATCGGATAAAATTTTGATACTGCAAAACGGAAATATGGTAAAATATGGAAACATTGCAGATATAAAACAAGATAATAATGAATATATTAAAGAACTTATAAATGCGACATATTTAATGGAGTAAATTAAAGTGCTTAAAGAAATAAATGAAGTTATAAAACTTGCACAGGAAACTAAAACCGACGTTTATGTTGTCGGCGGGTATTTAAGAGATTTTTTGTTAAAGAAAAAGTCTTTGGATATAGATTTGGCTGTATCCGATAAAGTTGAAAGTTTTGCAAAAAAGTTAGCAAAAAAAATAAACGGTAAATGTTTTAAGTTACACGATGATTTGCAAACTTACAGAGTTGCCGTATTTGATAATCCCGAATTGGAATATATAGATATTTCACTTATGCAGGGGAAAAATATCAAAGATGATTTATCGAGAAGAGATTTTACAATAAATGCATTAGCTTTAAAAATAGAAGATTTCGATAATATCAAAAAAAATATAATAGATTATTTTAACGGATTAAAAGATTTAAAAAAGAAAGAAATAAATGCAGTTTCAAAAAATGTTTTTAATGATGATCCGTTAAGAATGTTAAGAGCATTCAGGTTTGCAAGCGAATACAAATTTAAAATTTCAAAGGGAACATTATCTTTAATAAAAAAATGTTCTTTGAAAATAACAACCGTTGCAGGCGAAAGAATAAAAAATGAGTTGTTTAGAATATTGAATGACAAAAAATCTTCTCAATATATTGCCGCAATTGACGAGTGCGGACTTTTTGAAAAAATGTTTCCGGTAGTAACGAAAATGAAAAAATCCGCAAAGAATTTTTATTATCATCCGAAAGGACTTTTTCAACATTGTTTTCAAACTTATGAAGCATTAGAAAATATTTTAGTTAAGTTGGATAAATATTTCCCGAATTCAAAAGATATTTTGGAAAAACATTTAAGTGAACCCTTTTCCGAAAATGTAAATAAGAAAAATTTGTTAAAGTTTATTGCTATTTTTCATGATTGCGCAAAACCGGAATGTGCTAAAAGAATGGACAATAAAATGAGGTTTTTGGGACATGAAGCTTTAGGTGCCAAAAAAACAGCACAAATAATGAAAGAACTCAGAATGAGCAATAAAGAAATAGATTTTGCAAAAGCAATAATATCCGAGCATATGAGACCTTCGAATTTGGCAAAATCAGAAGTTATAACAACAAGAGCGCAGATGAGATTATTCAGAGATATAAAAGAAAATACTCCGGATCTTTTAATAATGGCAATGTCGGATTGGCATTCATATAAAACATTAAAGAAAAAAATATATCCGAAAAAAGTATTACAGCAACAAGAAAAATCCGTTGCAAAACTAATATTTAGTTATTTTGATTTTATTAACAATAAACCTAAAGATAAAATTGTGGACGGTAATGTTTTGATGAAAGAGTTTCATCTTAAGCCGGGCAAAATTATAGGTGAGTTGTTAAAGTATATAAATAATGCTTATGAAGAAGGCAGAATAAAAGATAAAAAACAAGCATTAAAGTATGCTAAGTCTCAATTGACAGTACTGAAGAAAAAACATAAAATCATATAGTAAATATAGTTTGTGGTTTATAGTTGATAGTTTAATATATTTTTTTGTTTTGTAGAAAATCTAATAATTAATCAAAAATTCACATTGTGAATTTTTACAATAAGCCGTAAGCTATAAGCTATAAACTGTAAACTAAAATTTTGTTTCACAAAATTTTAATATAAAGCGGGCATAGTCTAGTGGTAAAACCCGAGCTTCCCAAGCTCGTGATGCGGGTTCGATTCCCGTTGCCCGCTTTTTTTTATGTCAAATTTTATAAATTTCTAAAGAAATCGCGACATACTGTTGTCGTTATAAGGTTGTAAAATATAATCATGAAAATATTAATTGCAGGCAGCAGGACTATCACCGATACAAATATTTTATTGAAAGTAATAAATCTTTCCGGATATAAAATAACATCTCAAGATGAAATCGTTTCCGGCGGAGCAAGAGGTGTTGATACATTGGCTGAAATTTATGCGAAGAAGAACAATGTTCCTATAACGATATTTAAACCGGATTGGAATAAATACGGTAAATCGGCAGGTGTCATAAGAAATTATGAAATGGCAAAATATTGCGATATCGGTATTGTTATACATAACGGTAGTAACGGCAGTATGAATATGATAAAAAATTTAATTAAGTTTAAAAGAGATTTTTTTGAATATAAAATATAAAAATTTTATAATATAAAAAGATATTTACAAGGAGTAAAAAATGTTAATAGCATTGATTATTTTAGTTTCGTTAAACCTGATTTTAATGTTAATATTTTTCTTGAAAAATAAAAATTCCGGTCAAGATATTATAAATAAAAAATTTGACGATTACGAAAAAAAATTGGATTCTTATGAAAAAGGTTTTAAAGATGAATTTGAAAGAAGCAGAAGAGAATCTTCCGAAAGTGAAAGAGCTGCAAGAAAAGAAAATCAAGACACTTTAATGAATTTTCAAAATTCAATAAATGCAAAATTCGACACTCTTTCGAAAAATACACAAGAATCTTTAGACAAACAAAAAGAAACCGTTCAAACAAGTTTGAAAAATATTCAAGACAGCAATGAGAAGAAATTGGAACAGATGCGACTTACCGTTGACGAAAAATTGCAGTCTACATTGGAAAAAAGATTAAACTCTTCTTTTGAGCTTGTAAGTAAACAATTGGAATCAGTTCAAAAAGGGTTAGGTGAAATGCAGTCTATTGCAAACGATGTAGGTGGACTAAAAAGAGCGTTAACTTCCGTAAAGGTTGCAGGAACTATGGGGGAAGTTCAGTTGGAAGCATTATTATCTCAAATTTTAACTTCTTCTCAATATGAAAAAAATGCTCATCCCAATCCGTCAAATCCTACCGGAGTAGTGGAATTTGCCGTAAAGCTTCCGTCTAAAGAAAATGAAGAAGAATTTATTTATTTGCCGATAGATTCAAAATTTCCTACAACGGCATACGAAAAATTATTACAGGATTATGAGCTGGCAGATAAAAATGCCATTGAGTCTGATAAGAAAAAGTTAGTAACAGATATTAAAAATTTTGCCAAAGATATAAAAGATAAATATATTTCCGTTCCTTACACAACAGATTTTGCGGTAATGTTTTTACCTTTTGAAGGGCTTTATTTGGAAATATTAAGAATTCCCGGGCTTATACAACAAATCCAGAACGACTTTTCAATAACGATTTCGGGACCTACAACATTGGGAGCATTCTTGAACAGTTTACAAATGGGTTTCAGAACACTTGCCATACAGGAACAAACGGATAATGTTTGGAATATTTTAAGAGCGGTAAGAACGGAATTTGTAAAGTTCGGTGACGTTTTGGATGCAACCAAGAAAAAGTTGGAAAGTGCAAGCAAAGAAATAGATAATGCCGGTGTCAGAACAAGAGCGATAGAAAGAAAGTTGAGAGATGTGGAAACTTTGCCTGAAACTCAAGCGGAAAAGCTTTTAGATAATATTTAATATTACAACATTATATTATTGAAAAAAAAGTTTCTTTTTCTTATAATATATTGATTGTTATTATTGTGTTTTTTTAGAATTGTAGCAATCGTTGCTGCAATTCTTTTATTTTATATCTATTTTTGGAGATTAAAAATGGCAATGGAATACGCTTTGATTTTAATAAAACCCGACGGAGTAAAGAAATCTTTAACGGGAAATGTTTTATCGAAACTTTCTCAAACGGGTTTTCATATTATCGGTTCTAAAGTTGTAAAAGTTTCAAGAGAGTTGGCCAGCCAACATTATCAACATCTTAAAGATAAACCTTTCTTTGAAGATGTTTTGGATTTTATTCAGGGAAAAACGTTTGGCGGAGCACCTTACGACAGAGTATTTGCATTTGTTTATAAAGGGGAAGATGCAATATCTAAATTAAGAGCAATTGTTGGTGCAACAAATCCTGAAAATGCAGATCCCACAACGATAAGAGGTTCTTACGGGAGAATAGCGAAGAACGGAACTATGGAAAATGTGGTTCATTGTTCTTCCGACACCACAGATGCAAAAAGAGAAATACAACTTTGGTTTAGTCCGAGTGAGTTAACAGAAGAAGTTTATCCGACAAAGAAAGAAACCGTAACCGAAGAAAAAGAAGTTTGGGCATAATGACAGAAGAATAGAGGTTTGGAGGAATGGAAGAATAGAAGAAAAAAGGAATATTAAATATTAACAAAATTTGCAAAGCAAATTTTACAATTTAGCTTCCAATCTTCTAATCTTCAAATCTTCCAATCTTCATTTAGAGTACATAAGTTTTGAAATTACAAAGTTGCAGACCAAAACATTAAGGTCGCATAGAGATAACTAGGAGAAAAGAGAAATGAAAACACCTTTACAGAATTGGGTTGACGAACAGATTGCATTAATGCAACCGGACAAAGTATATTGGTTGGACGGTTCCGAAGAAGAAGGTAAAAGATTAGCAGATATCGGAGAAAAAGAACAGATTGACGGTCATCCTGTTTTAGAAAAATTAAATCAAAAAGAATTTTACGGTGCGTATTGGCACAGATCTAATCCTAACGACGTTGCAAGAACAGAACAATTAACATTTATTTGTTTGCCGAACAAAGAAGATGCAGGTCCGAACAACAATTGGATGGATCCTACGGAAGCAAAAACAAAATTAAATTCTCTTTTTAAAGGTTGTATGAAAGGAAGAACAATGTATGTAATTCCTTTCCTTATGGGTAACCCAAAATCTCCTTATTCAAAATGTTGTGTTGAAGTTACGGATTCCGTTTACGTTGCAATAAGTATGAGAATTATGACAAGAACCGGAAAAGTAGCAATAGATAAAATCGGTAACTCAACAGACTTCTTTAAAGGTATGCACTCTATCGGTGATGTTAATCCCGAAAGAAGATATATTATGCATTTCCCTCAAGAAAATTTAGTTATGAGTTTCGGTTCCGGTTACGGCGGAAATGCTTTGCTTGGTAAAAAATGTTGTTCTTTAAGAATCGGTTCTTATTTAGGTTATAAGGAAGGTTGGCTTGCGGAACACATGATAATAATCGGGGTAGAAGATCCTAAAGGTAAAAAAACTTATTTCTTAGGTTCATTCCCTTCGGCATGCGGAAAAACAAATTTGGCATTGTTAAACCCTGTTTTGAAAGGTTATAAAGTTTGGACATTGGGTGATGATATTGCTTGGATTAATGTAGGTCCGGACGGAAGACTTTATGCTATGAACCCTGAAATGGGATTCTTCGGTGTAGCACCGGGAACAGGTAAGAACACGAATCCTATAATGGTAGAAACATTGAAGAATAACAAATTCTTCCCTACATTGTATACGAACACTGCAGTTAATGCAGACGACAATACACCATGGTGGGAAGGCTTTTCCGAAACTCCTGAAAATTTAATTGATTGGCACGGAAAAAAATACGATAAGAATTCAGGAGAAGTTGCTGCACACAAGAATTCAAGATTTACAGTTTCAACATATAATTGTCCGACACTTGCAAAGGAATTTGATGATCCTCAAGGAGTACCTATTTCAGGTATTATCTTCGGCGGAAGAAGAAAATCTACAATTCCTTTGGTATATGAAAGTACAAGTTGGGAAAACGGTGTGTTTGATGCATCTATTATAGGTTCTGAAACTACCGCTGCAGCAGCAGGTAAACTCGGAACCGTTAGAAGAGATCCTATGTCCATGTTACCGTTCTGCGGTTACAATATGGGTGACTATTTCGGTCATTGGTTAAGTTTTGCAAAAAGAGCAAAAGTATTGCCTAAAATATTTATGGTTAACTGGTTCAGGAAAGATGAAAACGGTAACTATATGTGGCCCGGATTCAGAGATAATTCCAGAGTATTGAAATGGATGATCGATAGAATCGAAGGTAAAGTTGATGCTCAGGAAAAAGAAATCGGATTGTTCCCTAAAGTAGAAGATATGGATTTGTCCGGTCTTGATATATCTAAAGAAACTTTAGAAAAATTGTTTAAAGTTTCTAAAGAAGAATGGCAAAAAGAAATTCCTTTAATAGAGGAATTTTATGCTAAGTTCGGTGACAGATTGCCGAAAGCTTTGAGAAAACAACTTGATGATTTAAAGAAAAAATTTGCTTAATATAGCGGCCTTAATATTTTGGTTATAATTTTGCAACTAACTCAATCGAGTACACCCTTACGGGATCCGAGTACACTTCATTCGTTAGTTGCTTCATTCTAACCGAAAATCTTAAGGTCTTAAAAGATTTTTGTAATGTAGGAAAACAAAAAATGATAAGTTACATGTATAATTATTTTTTTAGATTGTTGACAACCGATTTGTTTAATTTCAGCGGATGTGAAGGCAGACTTACATACTTTTTATTTCTTGTGAATACTTTCATATTTAATGCTATCCTTCCGATAGTGTTTGATATGGTAAAAGGGATATCAATAGTAAATATATTGTTTGCCCTTTTTGCGATTGTTTGGATTATTGTCTCTTTGATTGCACACATTTCGTTGATTGTTCGCAGATTAAGAGATATTAATACCAGTGTGTTTTTGTTTTTTTTAATTATTGTTCCGGGAATTAATATTATTTTAGTTTTATTTTTATTGTTTTATCCCGGGGAGAGAAGTATATAGTTTGAAATATGAGCTTTAAAAAAAAGAAGGAAGAAATGGAAAAAGGTTTACACGTATTAAGATATTCAATATCATATTTTATAATTAAGTATTCGTTTGATTCACGTACACGAACACGAACTTGTAAATAAAAGTAGTACTGATTGTAGCGGTAGTATTAAGTAACTAATTTATTTTACAAGTGGAGAGAAAAAAATGGAAAAAGATTTACAGACGTTAAGACATTCAACATCACATCTTATGGCAGCAGCCGTTTTGGAATTATTTCCGGGAACAAAAGTTGCGATAGGTCCTTCAATAGAAGAAGGCTTTTATTATGATTTCGACAGAAAAGAACCTTTTACTGTTGATGATTTAGCAAAAATAGAAGATAAAATGCACGAACTTGCAAAAAAAGATGATCCTTTTATTTGCACGACGGTTAATAAAGCGGATGCTATAAAACTCTTTGAAGAAAAAGGTGAGAAATATAAAAAAGAGTTGGCAGAAGCAATTGCCGACGATACCGTAACATTTTATCAATCCGGTGAATTTACCGATCTTTGCAGAGGTCCTCATATAAAATCTACAGGCGAAATAAAACATTTTAAACTTTTGTCCGTTGCGGGTGCTTATTGGAGAGGAGATTCAAACAGGGAACAGTTACAAAGAATTTACGGAACTGCATTTTATACAAAAAAAGAATTAGATGAATATTTAAAGAAACTTGAAGAAGCAGCAAAAAGAGATCACAGAAAATTAGGTAAAGAACTTGATTTGTTCTCTATCAACGATGCGGTTGGCGGCGGTCTTATATTATGGCATCCGAAAGGTGCTTTACTTAGAAATATAATCGAAACGGAATGGAAACAGTTCCATTTGAATAACGGATACGATTTGTTGTGTACACCGCACATTGCAAGTGAAGAACTTTTTGCAATAAGCGGACATTTACAAACATATTCGGAAAATATGTATGCATCTATGGAAATTGAGGGCAAACCATACAGAGTAAAACCTATGAACTGCCCGATGCATTTAATGATTTATAAAACAAGACTTCATTCTTACAGAGAACTTCCTATAAGGTACGGAGAATTGGGAACAGTTTACAGATATGAAAAGTCAGGTGTATTGCACGGTCTTATGAGAGTAAGAGGATTTACACAAGACGACGGACACGTTATCGTTCAGCCTGAACTTTTGGAAGATGAAATTTTGACAGTATTCAAAATGGCAATAGATTGTTTAAAAATGTTCGGTTTTAACGAATATAAAATCTATTTGGCAACAAGACCTGAGAAAAAGTATGTTGGTGATATAGATAAATGGAACGATGCAGAAAAATCTCTTGAAAATGCATTGAAAAAAACCGGTTACGATTATGAAATCGATGCAGGCGGCGGTGCATTTTACGGTCCTAAGATAGATATTAAGATAAAAGATGCTATCGGAAGATTGTGGCAATGTTCTACAATACAATTTGATTTCAATTTACCTGAAAGATTCGATATTTACTACATAGATAAAGAAGGTAAAAAAGTCAGACCGTACATGGTTCACAGAGCATTGATGGGATCTTTCGAAAGATTTATCGGTGTGTTGCTCGAACATTATGCAGGAGCATTACCTGTATGGTTGTCTCCTGTTCAAGCTGCAGTTTTAAATATTGCTCCGGAACAAGAACAATATTGTAAAGATGTAGTAAAGAAATTGAAAGAAGCCGGAATCAGAGTAAACTTCGATGACAGAAACGAAAAAATCGGTCATAAGATAAGAGAAAATGCAATGCAAAAAATTCCTTATCTTTTAGTTGTAGGCGGTAAAGAAGTTGAAAGCGGTGCTGTTGCGGTCAGAGCAAGAGGAAATAAAGATTTAGGTTCAATGCCTGTAGAAAAGTTTATTGAACTTATAAAAGAAGATGTAAAAAATAAAAAATAGTTTAAAGGTTGAAAAGTTGAAGAGTTGAATGGTTCTTGGAAGAAGATCTGAATATTAACAAAATTTGCAAAGCAAATTTTACGATTTAGCTTCCAATCTTCTAATCTTCCAATCTTCTAATCTTCAAAAAAAGAGGTAAAAAATGGCATATAAAGGTTTGATTGAAAAATACAGAAAGTACCTTCCCGTAAGTGATAAAACTCCCGTAATAACTTTGCATGAAGGAGATACTCCTTTAATTCCCGCAAGAAATCTTGCGGAAAAAATAGGTTTTCCGGGAACAATATATTTTAAGTATGAAGGTTTAAACCCTACCGGTTCCTTTAAAGACAGAGGAATGACAATGGCTGTATCAAAAGCCGTTGAAGAAGGCAGTAAGGCTGTTATTTGTGCTTCAACAGGTAACACATCGGCATCTGCAGCAGCTTATGCAGCAAGAGCGGGAATAAAATGTGTAGTTTTAATTCCTGAAGGAAAAATTGCTTTAGGTAAACTTTCACAAGCAGTTATGCACGGTGCATTAGTACTTGAAATAGACGGAAATTTTGATAAAGCACTTGAATTGGTAAAAGATTTAAGCAAAAATTATCCGTTAACTTTGGTAAATTCAATTAACCCTTACAGAATACAAGGACAAAAAACGGGAGCATTTGAAATTTGCGAATATTTGGAACAAGCTCCGGACTATCAGTTTATGCCTGTAGGAAATGCCGGTAACATTACCGCATATTGGAAAGGTTATAAGGAATTTAATCAATTGTTCCCTGAAAAATATAAATTACCTAAAATAATGGGTTTTCAAGCAGAAGGTGCAGCACCTATAGTTAGAGGTTATCCTATAGAAAAGCCTGAAACATTGGCTACTGCAATAAGAATAGGTAACCCTGCATCTTGGAAAACAGCTGAAGAAGCAAGAGATGAGTCTAAAGGTGTTATAGATATGGTTTCAGATGACGATATTATAGAAGCATACAAAATGATAGCAAGATACGAAGGTGTATTTGCCGAACCGGCTTCTGCATCATCGTTTGCCGGACTTTTAAAATATACAAGAAAAGGTTATTTTAACGGTCAAAAAGATTTGAAAGCTGTTTGTATATTGACGGGACACGGATTAAAAGATCCGGACAATGCAGTTAAAAGTTCAACAAAACCTACACAAGTTAAAGCAGATATGAAAGAAATCATAAAAGCTATTGGTTTATAAAGCTTATAGTTTAATGCTTATAGTTAAACGGCAATGTGAAGGCATTGCCGTTTTTTTGTTTTTTATAATTTAATATAATATAAAAACATACTTGTATTGGAGGAAACTATGGCCGAAGAGATAAAAAAACAGGAAATTAAAGTAGAAATAGATGAACAGACCGCCAACGGAAGTTATTCGAATTTAGCTTTAATAACTCATTCACAAACAGAATTTATAATAGATTTTATTTTTGTTCAACCGCAAAACGGTAAGGCTAAAGTTAAGAACAGAATAATAACGTCTCCGTTGCATGCGAAAAGAATTTTACAAGCATTACAAGATAATATAGCAAAATATGAAATGAGATTCGGTCAAATAAAAAACAGTGAAACAAGTATGCAGGAACAATCAAAATTTTATAATTAGGTGATTAAATTGAATATAGAATTAATTTGCAGCGGCAGTGAACTGCTTACCGGAAAATTAAATACACATGCAAGTTTTATCGGTTCAAAACTTAACGAAATAGGTTTATCGTTATCGTTGATAACAACCGTTGCCGACAGAAAGAATGAATTTAAAGCTGTTTTACAGGAAGCGGTAAAAAGAAGTTCGGTAATTATTGTTACCGGCGGACTAGGACCTACTTTCGACGATATAACAGTGGAAACGGTATCGGAAATTTTAAATGTAAAAACATATAAAGACGAGTCGGTTCAGCAGGCAATTTGTCAGTATTTTGAAAAGAGAGGAATAAAAAAACCGGCACAAAATAATGAAAGACAATCGTATATTTTGGAAGGAGCAAAAGTTTTGGAAAACAGATTCGGAACAGCTCCGGGACAAATGTTACATTTCAATTATTCTACCGATGGAAATAAAAAAGTTAGAAAAACAATATTTTTACTTCCCGGTCCTCCGAGAGAAATGCATCCGATGTTTGAAGAAAATATTTTGCCTTTTATGAGAAGTTATCAAGTAAAGATGAAAAAAACTTTAATACTTCATATTTGCGGTATGGCAGAATCTTTAGTTGATGAAAAAATAAAACCGACCATTGATTATTTGTCGAATAATGAAGATATTGAGTTTGCAATATTGGCACATAACTTTTTAATAGATGTTAAAGTTTCCGTCAGCGGAGAAAATGAACTTATAATAGACGACACATTGAAGAATATAAATAACGAATTTATAAATGTGTTGGGTGATAATATTTACGGGTATAATGACGATACTTTGGAATCCGTTATTCAAAAAATGTTAATAGAAACAAAAAGAACAATATCCGTTGCCGAATCTTGTACAGGCGGAATGGTAGCTGCAAAACTTACAAATACGGCAGGGAGTTCAATGTGCTTTAGGCAATCTGTTGTTACTTATTCCAATGAAGCAAAGATGCAAATGTTAAATGTGAAAAAAGAAACATTGGAACAGTTTGGTGCCGTAAGTGAACAAACGGCAAACGAAATGCTTAACGGAATTTTGTCTTTATCTAAATCGGAATATGCAATAAGTATTACCGGAATTGCGGGGCCCGGCGGGGGAAGTGCCGAAAAACCGGTAGGTCTTGTTTATATAGGAGTATCTTTTAACGGTAATAATGAAGTAAATAAGTGTCAATTTTTAGGAACAAGACAAGATATCAGAGAAAGAGCAACAAATGTTGCTCTTGATAGTATAAGAAGGGTTATTTTAAAAACAAGAAATAAAAAAATCACAAAGGCAGTTGAAAGGTTGAAAAGTTGAAGAGTTGAAATGTTTTCGGAAGAAAACAACTGAATATTTAACAAAAATTGTTTTGCAAATTTTGCCGAAAACTATTCAACCATTAAACCATTCAACTATTCAACTAAAAAAATCGGAGACTTTTTATGGGTAGATATTTAGGAATAGATTACGGTAAAAAAAGGATAGGTCTTGCATTGTCCGATATTATGGGAATGATGGCACAGCCTTTTGATGTTATAGAATTTAAAGGTCTTAAAAATAATATTGAAAATATTTTAAAAATAGCTAAAGAAAAAGAAGTGTCTTGTATAGTTGTGGGAAAGCCGGTTAACATGAATGCTACCGAAGGAGAAATGGCACAACTTGCCACGGAATTTGTTGAAGAGTTAAGAAAAGTTACCGATATAAAAGTTGAAATGATAGACGAAAGATTAACCACTACACAAGCTGAAAGAGTGTTGGTTGAAGAAGCTAATGTTTCAAGAGAAAAAAGAAAAGGATTAAGAGATAAATTGGCAGCAACATTTATTCTTCAAACATATTTGGATATTCATTCAACATCTTTATAAATTTTTTGTAAAATATACGGATAGTACAAGTATATTAAGAGGGAGAAGATATTATGAAAAAACTTTTAGCAATTATAGGTATTTTGTTCTGCTTTAATCTTGCTTATGCAGGGTTGTCTGTTGATCCGTCTGTAACTAATGTTTTCGGTGAGCCCGGATCGACTTACGAGGGAAAATATACCGTAAAAAATACTTATGAAAGAGATATAAATATTACTGTTGAGGTTACCAAAGGAAATACTTTTTCGGCAAATAAAGATGCAGATGTTAACAGTTGGTTGGTTTTTGAAAAATATAAATATTTTATTCCTGCAGGAGAAAAAGTTGAAGTTCCTTATAATATTAAGATAGATGAAAATTTTAAAGGTTCAATTTCCGCCAGAATAAATTTTTCCGTAGATCAAGAAGAAGGGCAGATGATAAGTATATCGATATCTGTTCCGATATACGTTACTGTCCAAGGAACCGAGAATATAGATTTCTGTATAGATTCTTTAGATTTATATACTGCAGGAGATACTGTATCTTATAAATTAAAATTAGAAAACAAGGGTAATGTTCATATAAGACATTCCGGTAATGTTGAAATATACAGTAAGAAGAAAAAGAAATTATTAAAAACTCTTCCTATACAGGAAACAGTTCCCACATATTGTGAACAAAAAAGAGATTTTAATGAAAGATTATTACCGAAAACCGATTTGAAAAAAGGCAAATATGTTGCCGTATTTAAAATAAGAGCATTGGGTAAAGAAGTAACAAAGGAAATAAATTTTAAAGTTTCCAAACGCGGTGAAATCGTAATTAAATAACAGAGATTATACTAAATGGAGTTTTTGATAGACGGATACAATGTAATTAAGTTTAGTGAAATGTTTTCTGCAAGAACGCTTGAATTGCAGAGAGATAAGCTTATTGATTTTATATTAAAATATAATCCGCAAGGTAACAATAAAGTTACAATCGTTTTTGATTGCAAAAGTTCCAATCCTTATGAAGCGGACGGTTATACGACGACAACGATAAAAGGAATAAAAACAATTTTCAGTGAAGGTCAAAAATCCGCCGATGATGTTATTGTTGAATATGTTGAAAAATCGCAAAAGCCTTACAATATAACCGTGGTTACCAATGATAAAGGTATTTTTAGAAGAATCGGCGGTAAAGGTGCAAAAAAAATGACTGTTGCTGAGTTTATATATAACAGAGCGAAAGAACAAACGAAGCCGAATAATGTTATAATAATGAAACAGAAAGATGATTTTTCCGAAATAAGCAGAGAACTCAGTGATTTATGGTTGAAGGAAGAAAAACAATCTAAAAAGGAAAATAAAAAACAAAAAAGGAGTGCCGATACGGAGTTTGATATAACGGCAGAGTTGAGTGATTTATGGCTAAAATAAAAAAAATAATAACAGTAATAATTTTTGTAGTATTTTTTGCTTTTGTTTTTTTGACAATCTTTCAAACAACAAAAAAAGATGAACTTGTAGATGTTCTTATTCCTAAAGGATCTTCTCCCGCTACAATAGCAAAAATTTTAAAAGATTCGGAAGTAATTTCATCGGAGAATTTGTTTGTTGCTTTAATAAAATTTTACGGATATTCAACGAAATTGCAGGCGGGTTTATACAGCTTTAATAAGAGAGAACCTCTTAATACAATCATAAGAAGAATAAAAGACGGTGACAGTAAAAATATAAAAATAACTGTTCCCGAGGGCTTTAACGTGAAACAGATAGCAACAGTTTTAGCCGAAAACAAAGTTTGCGACAGAGAAAAATTTATTAATTTAGCTACGGAACAAAATATGGAAGGCTTTTTATTTCCTAACACATATTTCCTTTTGCCTCAAATGGATGAACAGGAAATAATAAAAGTTATGAACGATGAATTTAATAAATTTTGGACAAAGGAAAGAGAAGAGAGATTAAGACAAATAAATAAGCCCAAAAGAGATATTATTATTCTTGCTTCGATAGTGGAAAAAGAGGCTGTTGCCGATAACGAAAGGCCGATAATAGCGGGAGTATTTTTGAACAGATTAGCTAAAGGTATGAGATTGGAATCCTGTTCTACCGTGTTATATGCTATGGGGATAAACAAAGAAAGATTATCTCTCGAAGATTTAAAATTTGATTCTCCGTATAATACATACAGATATAAAGGTCTTCCGCCCGGACCTATTTGTAATCCCGGTGCGGAAGCCATAGATGCCGTTTTATATCCGGAAGCGACCGATAGTTTATATTTTGTTTCCAAAGGTAACGGAACACATTATTTTTCTTCAACATTCGAACAGCATGTTAAGAATAAAATAGTTTCTAAGAAAAACAGAAAATAGCTTACAGCCTATTAAAAAAATCCTTCGGATTTTTTAGCTTATAGTTTTTGTGGAACAAATTTTTCTAATGGATAACAAAAATTCACAAAGTGAATTTTTACAATAAACTTTAAGCTTATAAGCCATAAGCTTTAAGCCTAAAAAATGCTTAGCATTTTTTTATTGACACCAAACAAAGTTTTGTAGTAGAATTTTCTTATTATGAAAAAGATATATTTTATATTATTAAGTTTGTTTTTTATTTTTTCTTGTTCGTCCGATAAAACCGTAGTTACAAAAAATGAACAAGTGAAGGATGAGTATGATGTCGCTAAAGAAATAAAAAAAATGGAGAATAAAAAGATGAAAGCAATTATTGAAACATCTATGGGAACAATTGAAGTTGAATTGTTTGCGGATAAAGCACCTATAACGGTAGCAAATTTTGTAGGTCTTGCCGAAGGTAAAAAAGAATTTACAGATCCGAAAACAGGTAAAAAAACAAAAAGAAAATTTTATGACGGTTTAACTTTTCACAGAGTTATTCCCGAATTTATGATACAAGGCGGATGTCCTTTGGGAACAGGAACAGGCGGTCCGGGATATACATTTGAAGATGAAACCAATAACGGTTTGAAATTTAGTCAACCGGGACTTCTTGCTATGGCAAATGCAGGGCCTGACACAAACGGTTCTCAATTCTTTATTACCGAAGTTACAACTCCTTGGTTGAACGGTCATCACACAATATTCGGTCAAGTTTTGAGCAAAGAAGACTTGGAAGTAGTTAAGAAAATTGCAAGAGTTGATTGCGGTTTCTCCAACGATCCTATAGAGCCGGTATATATAAATAAAATAACAATAGAAGAGAAATAATTATGAAAAAAATGGTATTTGTAGTTGCACCGGAAGTTTTCAGAGACGAAGAATATATTGAACCTAAAACAATATTGGAAAATGCCGGTATTGAAGTTACGACGGCAAGTACTGTTGTAGGTGAAATATACGGAAAAATAAAAATAAAAGCTCAAAGTCAAATGCTTGCAAAAGATATAAAAGTTGATGATTTCGACGGAATATTTTTTGTAGGCGGCGGCGGAGCTGCCGTTTATTTTGAAGATGAAGTTGTTCATGATATAGCAAGACAATTTTATAATAAAGGCAAAATCGTAAGCGCTATATGTATAGCACCTGTAATACTTGCGAATGCAGGTTTATTGGAAAATAAAAAAGCAACGGTATTTCCGGACGGAGCAGATGCTTTGTTGCAAAACGGAGCAATTTATACCGGTAATTCGGTTGAAGTTGACGGTAAAATCGTTACAGGTAACGGTCCGCAGGCAGCAACGGAATTTGCCGAAGAATTATTGAAATTGTTGTAATTATTTTTATGAAAAGAAATATAATAATCTTATCAATATTATCCTTTTTGTTTTCTGCGGCGTTGATGTATTTGTTTGTTGAAATTCTTTATAAAGAAAGAATTTCAGTACAAACAAATTTATCACAGGAAAATATAGTTGCAAATATAGAATTAACCGCACCGGAAATAAAAGCGTCATTATCAAAATCCGATGATATATCGTTACTTTACGGTGTAGAAAAATTATCGAAAGTAAAATCCGTACAAGAATGCTTTATTATAGATTCCGATTTAAACATTTTAATTCATAACAATTCGGAAAAATGGAATAAAAAATACGATCAGGATTTTTACAGAGAACTTGTAAAAATAAAAGAAATGGCGGTTAGAAATATAGACCAATACACGATAGTTTATTCTTTGCCGTTAAATGATAATTCTTTTTTATGTGTGAAATTTTCACAGGAATCAATTTATAATGATTTAAAATTGTGGAAAATAAAACTTTATGTTTACGGCTTTATAGTTTGTATTTTATTGGTATTTGTAATTTATTATTTATCAATATTTTTCTTTTTACGTCCGTTTAATAAAGCAAAAAAATATTTATCATTAAATAATACGAAAAAGAAAACTATTTATTATGATATCGTTAAGATGGCTTTATCTTATAGCGGTAATGCAGATGCAAACGATGAAAATGCTGTTCTTAAATTAAAGAATTTTATGAATACACTCTGCAAATCTTATTTAAGTTACAGCGATGAAATTTTTGTTATTTTAGACAGCAATGCAAGACTTATTTATTGTTCCGATGATAATAATGTTGTTTTAGATGATAAAAATGTCGGGGAACATATTGTAAAACTTACAAGAAATGCGGAAATATTAAAAGCAGTTTCACAACTTTTGGAAAATCCAGATGAAGTTATCAATGTTGACATTTCAGCATATAAAATAAATATCACTCCGGTAAAAGACGAACAAGACGATTTTGTCGGAATAATTATTTCCGGTAATACAAGAAAGGATACGTTCTAATGTTAGACTTAATACTGATACTTAAAACTATTTTTTTAGGTATAGTAGAAGGTCTTACGGAATTTTTACCGATATCTTCCACGGGACATTTAATCGTTTGTGCCGATATTATAAAATTCGATAACGAAGTTGCGTCTTTATTTGAAATAGTAATTCAGCTCGGAGCAATACTTGCAGTTGTTTGGCTTTACAGAGAGAAAATTTTAAATTTAATAAAAACTGCTTTTAAAGATAAAAAATCTTTCGATTTTATAGTAAACCTTCTCATAGCATTTGTTCCTGCATCATTGGTCGGCTTTTTCTTCCACGGAATAATAAAACATTATTTGTTTAATCCGATAACCGTATCTTTTGCACTTATACTGGGCGGTTATGCAATAATTTATATAGAAAATAAAAAATTGCAGGTTAAAACACAGGAAGCATTTGATATAACAAAAAAATCAGCCCTTATTGTAGGCCTTGCGCAAATATTATCTCTTATACCGGGAGTATCAAGAGCGGGAGCAACCATAATGGGGGGTGTTTGTTCGGGACTTTCAAGAAAAGCCGCAGCGGAGTTTTCGTTTTTTTTAGCCATACCGATAATGTTTGCAGCTTCTTTTTACGATTTATATAAAAGTTCTTCGGTCCTCAATATGGATTCTTGTATAGTAATAGCTATCGGTTTTATTTCCGCTTTTATATCGGCAGTAATCGTAATAAAGTGGTTTATAAAATATATTTCCGTAAACAATTTCAAGTTGTTTGGTTGGTACAGAATTTTATTCGGTGCACTTCTTTTAGGTTTTTATTATTTTAAAGGTTAATAATGAAAAAAATATTTGAATATCCTATGAACTTTATAAGAAAATGTTACGACTGGACAATAAACTGGTCTAAAACGAAGTATGCAAGTTGGGCACTTTTTTTTATAGCATTTGCCGAAAGTTCTTTCTTCCCGGTACCGCCGGATGTTTTACTTATACCTATGGCAATTGCCGAAAGAAAGAAATGGCTTCAAATAGCTCTTATTTGTTCCGTAGGTTCGATTTTAGGAGCTTTGTTGGGGTATTTTATAGGATATCAGTTCTATGAACTTATAGGCCGAAAAATCGTGGATTTGTACAATTTACAGGGTGCTGTAGATATTGTAAGCGCAAAATATCATGAACATGCTTTTCTTGCGATTTTTACCGCAGCATTTACACCTATACCGTTTAAAGTTTTTACGATAGTTGCAGGCCTTGTTAAAATTCCGCTTATAGTTTTAATTGTTGCATCCGCAATCGGAAGATCCGCAAGGTTTTTTATAGTTGCAATCCTTATAAGAATTTTCGGAGAAAAAATTCAATACTTTATAGAAAAATATTTTAACCTTCTTACAATAATATTCGTTATTCTTCTTATCGGCGGATTTTGTTGTGTTAAAATGTTTACAAAATAGATTTAGTATAAGAACATCTGTAACAGGATAAAAGGTATGACGTTATTACTGATAATATTGGCTATTGTTGTGTTTGCACTAATATCTAAATTTTTTAAGAATAAAAAAATATTTTTAATAATATCCGTAGCTTTTGTTTTGTCTTTCTATTTCTTTCTCGCCAAAAATTTTTTCCATATAGAGTCTTTTTATCCGACATCCGAAATTAAGACATATTATTTGTGTAATAATTTCTATAATTTAGTAGCGGATGCATTAAAAGACAAAAAATTGTATATCGGCACATTGGAAGAATATCCAAAATTGAATGTGGATAATGTATATAAAAATTTTGATACCGTTTTTGAAGACCCTAAATATACAAATTTGTTTGATTCAAGTTATTATAAAGGAAAGATTTATATCTATTTCGGTATAACACCGGTTTTATTATTTTACTTGCCGTTTAATATAATTACGAGTTTGTATTTAACGGATAAAATGGTTGTTTTTCTTTTAGCATGTTTAAGTTTTATTTTGTCGCTATTGTTATTAAAAAAAATCACAACAAGTTTAAAGTTCAATGTTCAAAGTTCTATAATTATATTGAGTATCTTCCTTGTAGGTTTGTGCAATTATATTCCTTTTTTAGTTATAAGAAGTTGCATATTTGAGGTTGCGATATTAACGGCAAATGTCTTGCTTCTGCTTTCATTTTTACTGCTGTATTTTTTCTTACAAACAAAAGAAACAACCAAACGATATATTCTTCTTATATTAATATCCTTTTGCCTTGCTTTAGCCGCAGGTGCAAGACCTTTTTATGTTCTGCATATACCTTTGTTTTATTGTTTAATATTGCTTTTCGAATATAATCAAAATAAGGATATCAGAAAAATATTAAAGGTATCGTTTGCTTTTCTTGCTCCGTGTATGTTTTACGGAATAATATTAGCTCTATACAATTATTTAAGATTTGATTCGATTTTTGAATTTGGTTTTAAATATACATTGAATTCCGAGAATCATTATGAACAAACACCGTCGATAACTGATGCTTTGTTGGCAATAAAATATAATTTGTTTCAAATTCCGGATATAGTTGAAGATACAATTTTTTCATTGGCTCAAACGGAAGGACATTTATTTGCCAATGAAGTTGTTATAGGTGTATTTTGGGCATTTCCGTTAATACTTTCTTTTATATTCTTTCCTAAATTCTTATTGAATATTATTAAAAGAAATAAAGAGATTTTCGGTATTATAATTTTAATGTTGTTCGTTGCGGGTATAAACTTGTTTATTACAAGTTTCATAGGTATGGTTAGCAGATACTTCTTTGAATATATGTCTCTTATTGTTCCTATGTCGCTGATTTTATTTTATTATTTGTACAGTAATGCGGAAGATAAATTATTAAAAACAGTGTTAAATGTATATTTCATACTATTGTTTATCTATTCGGTATTTATGAATATGTCTTGTTTGTTTTGCGAAAAGTTTTCGCTTTATTATTACGGTTCAAGTGCAGACAACTACTTGAAAATTATTGGTTTTTTATTCGGTTAAGCATAATTTCATAAACTTCATTATGTTTTCTGACAATTGTCTGAAGTATAATCCCGCAAACCCACATAAGCAGTGCTATTGTCGAAATTACTCCGGAAACAAATAGTGTCGGGTATCTCGGAACTTTACCTGTCTGTAAAAATTCTATAAATATAGGAATGAATAAAAACATTGAAAAAGCCAATAATATAAATGCTATTATTGAAAAGAATTTAAAAGGCTTATAATCTTTAAACAGCATAAAAATTGTTTTTAAAACCAAAATACCGTCGGAGAAAGTGTTTAATTTTGAAAAGCTTCCTTCTTGCCTGTCGGTATAATTAACGGGAATTTCTTTTATGTTAAATTTTTTATCCAAAGCATGTAACGTCATTTCCGTCTCTATTTCAAAACCTTGAGACAGAACGGGGAAAGACTTTACAAAAAACTTGCTCATTACTCTGTATCCCGACATTACATCTCTTATACGACTACGGAAGATTCTGTTTATTACAAATCTCACCAATCTGTTGCCGAAATTATGAAAAGGTCTTTTGTTCTTTTGAAAATATGTAGTTGAAAGTCTGTCTCCGACTACCATATCAACATCCTCTTTAAGTATCATATCACACATTTTCTGTGCACAATCTAAAGGATATGTGCCATCTCCATCTATAAGAACATAACAATCAGCATCGATTTCTCTAAACATTTTTCTTATTACGTTACCTTTTCCCTGTCTATATTCATGTTTTACTATAGCATTAAGACTTTTTGCAATTTCAGCGGTATTATCGGTAGAATTATTATCGCAAACATATATTTCGGCCTGAGGTAAATATTTTTTACAGTCCTCTATTACACCTTTTATTGAAACCGCTTCATTATAACATGGTATTATTATTGCTGTTTTTGACATTTTATCTTTTCCGTTTTCGTCTTTTTTATACTAACGTATTGTATATTATTTTTAATGATTGCTCAATATTCTTCCTTTTTTATTCTTAATTTGGTATCCTATAAAGACATAAAAAATAACTTTTAAAATATTAATTGAGGAGACAGGAATGAATACACCAAACAATTTGTTTTATGCAAAAACTCATGAATGGGCAAGAAAAGAAGGTAACAAAGTTTATGTTGGAATTACCGACCATGCACAACACGAAATAACGGATATAGTTCATGTTGAATTGCCGGAAGTAGGAAAAAAATTCGATAAAGAACAGCCATGTGCTGTTGTTGAATCGGTAAAATCGGCGTTTGATATTTATTGTCCGGTATCCGGAACAATAGTAGAAGTTAATGAAGAATTACTTTCTGCTCCTGAACTTATAAATCAATCTCCTTACGAAAAAGGATATTTCTTCGTATTGGAATTAGCAAATGAAGAAGATTTTAAATCTTTGATGAATGCAGAACAATATACAAAATCAATTGAAGGTTAAAATAAATGAATTATATACCAGTAAGTGATAAAGATAAAAAAGAAATGTTTGAAAGTATCGGTGTAAAAGATACACAAGAGTTGTTGTCTTTACAGATACCCGAAACATTGAGAGTAAAAAAATTAAATTTAGATAAAGGTATGTCGGAACAACAGTTGATATCTTTATTTAAAAAGTATGCACAAAAAAACAAATCAAATCTTGCATGTTTTAGAGGTGCGGGAATTTATGATCACTTTGTTCCGTCGATAGTCGATGAAATTATAGGAAGATCGGAGTTTTGGACGGCATACACGCCTTACCAGGCGGAAGCAAGTCAGGGAACATTACAAGCAATATTCGAGTATCAAAGTGTTATGTGCGAACTTACGGGAATGGAATGTTCCAATGCTTCAATGTACGACGGTGCAACAGCCGTTGCAGAAGCAATATTACTTGCTATCAGAGCATCAAGGAAAAATAAAGTTATTATATCCGGTGCATTAAATCCGGAATATATTTCCGTTATAGAAACTTATACCAAAAATTTAAATATCGAAATTGTAAAAATTGATATTGATTCAAAAACAGGTGCTTTAAATAAAGATACTTTAAATAAATTTTTAGACGAATCTGTTGCGGCAGTTGTCGTTCAGTCTCCGAATTTTTTCGGAACGATTGAAGATATGCAGGAATTATCAAAAATTTCTAAAGATAAAAAAGCTTTGTTTGTTGCCGTTGTTAATCCTGTATCTTTAGGTTTATTGAAAGCTCCGGGTGAATATGGAGCCGACATTGCCGTAGGCGAAGGACAAGTTTTCGGTAATCAAATGTATCTCGGCGGTTCGACGTTCGGTTTTATGGCTGTAACAAAAGCGTTGGAATGGAAGATGCCGGGAAGAATTGTAGGGCAAACCGTAGATAAAGACGGCAAAAGAGGTTTCGTTCTTACATTACAATCGAGAGAACAGCATATAAGAAGAGAAAAAGCTACATCAAATATTTGTACAAATGCGGCATTAAATTCTTTTGCTGCTTGCGTTTATGCAGCCTATCTCGGAAGCCAGGGAATAAAAGAATTGGCTCAAACAAATATTTCTAAAGCAAGATATGCTTTTGATAAGATAAAAAATATAAAAGGTTTTGTTCCTTTATTTGATAATGCGGTATTCTTTAACGAATTCGTTTTCAAGACGGATAAGAATATCGATAAAATAAATGAAGAGTTATTGAAAGAAAATATTTTGGGCCCGATCGATTTAGGCAAAATAGACTCAAAATATAAAAATTGCATAATGTTTGCAGTAACTGAAAAAAGAACAAAACAAGAAATAGATAAATTAGCAGAAATTTTAAGCAGAGTGTAAAATATGATGAATAATAATAAAACTTTAAATGAAATAGAGTCAAACAGAAGTACCGTAATAGTTGAAAGCGATGTTGAATTAAATGCAAATGTTGACGATAAATATAAAAGAACAACAGTTCCTAATATTCCCAATATTTCGGAATCAACATTGTTAAGACATTACACAAACTTATCGAGAAAAAATTATGCTTTAAGTACAACTATGTATCCGTTAGGTTCTTGTACAATGAAACATAATCCGTTGGTTAACGAGAAAATAGCAAAATTCGACGAGTTTGCAACAATACATCCTTATCAAAACGAAGAAAGTATGCAGGGAAGTTTGGAAGTAATGTATGAATTACAAAAAGATTTATGTGAAATTTCCGGTATGGATTATTTTACATTGCAACCTGCAGCAGGCGCTCACGGAGAATATACAGGCCTTTTAATAATAGCTCAATATTTTAAAAATAAAAATGAAAAAAGGACAAAAATAATTGTTCCCGATTCGGCTCACGGAACAAATCCTGCGTCGGCAGCTTTATCGGGATTTGAAATTATTTCTTTGAAATCGGATGAAAACGGTATTGTTTCTCCGGAAAAATTAAAAGAAGTATTAAATGGTGATGTTGCAGCTATGATGATGACAAACCCTAATACTTTAGGTGTGTTTGAAAAAAATATTGAAGAAATCTCTAAATTAATTCACGATAACGGTTCATTGCTTTATTATGATGGCGCAAACCTTAATGCCGTCATGGGAATTATTCGTCCTGCAGATATCGGTTTTGATGTTATGCATATAAATTTACATAAAACATTTTCTACACCTCACGGCGGAGGAGGACCCGGATCAGGTCCGGTTGGAGTAAAAGCATTTTTAAAAGAATGTTTGCCTTCTCCTTTTGTTGTAAAAGATGGAGATACTTTTAAACTTTCTTTTAACGATAAACAAAAATCCATAGGTGCTATGAAGGCTTTTTACGGTAATTTCCCTGTTATATTGAAAGCTTGTGCTTATATAAAATCGTTGGGAGGGGAAGGTTTAACACAGGCATCCAAACAAGCTGTTATTAATGCAAATTATATATTGTCTAAACTAAAGAGCAAAGTCAAAGTTCCTGCCGGAAATTCTTGTATGCATGAATTTGCGATGTCTTTAAAAGGTGCTTTGGGTAACGATATAAAAACGTTGGATGTTGCAAAAAGACTTTTGGATAACGGTTATTATGCACCGACAATATATTTCCCGTTGATAGTAGAAGAAGCTATGATGATAGAACCTACGGAAACGGAATCAAAACAAACGTTAGATGAGTTTATAGATACGTTGTTGAACATAATAGAAGAGTCTAAAACTAATCCGGAAGTTGTTCATAATGCTCCGGTAAATACTTCCGTAAGAAGATTAAATGAAGTTGAAGCGGCAAGAAAACCTAAATTACATTGGTAATTTATTTTCTTAAAGTTAAAGTATTAACTTTTTTTATTCTGTGCAAGAGAGATTTTTTTGATGTTTTTTCACCTATACTAAGATTTGAAACTACGACTTTGTTTATAAAACTTACAACTTTTTCTTTTTTACTTATAAAATTTTCAGTGCCCCATATTGCATGAATTGCATATGGGGTATTGTTTTCTTCACCTACATAAAGCATTATATGTCCGGGTAAATATAATAAAGATATTGCAGGTGTGGTTTTTGAAATAATTTCTTTACTCTTTTCAGCGGCGGACAATTTACTGCTTATGTTAATTTGTTTGTTACCGGATTTTATTTGTGCCAAAGAATTTCTCGGAAGTATTAAACCGAAACAACCGAAAACTTGTCTGATAAACGTAGAACAATCCTGTTCTCCGTCGTAACCACCCCAAGAGTACGGTGAATTCATATGCTTAAAAGCCTGTTGCAATACGTTTCTTTGTGTATATTTTAAGTATCCGGTATTTATATCACGAGCATACAAATAAGCTTTTTCAAAAATTAAATTTCCTTTGTTGGTGGATTTCGGTATCTTTACACAAACAATCTCGTTATTAACTTTTTTTATTACCGGTAATTTTGTAGACATACGAATATAATCATGATATTTTGTCATCTTTTCATCTAAGAAAAGATCTGTTTTTGTATCGGTTACAATTATAAAATTATTTTCGTTTATCCAGTTCAGGAAAGACTGATTTGTTGTGAAAGCAAGATCTTTTGTTTTTATCCATCCTTCGGATTCGTAAGATATAACAAAAGTCCATTGTTTATCTTTTGTTGATATTAAAGCAATTAACGGTGTACCTATATCAACGCTTGCAACCTGCATTCTGTCGATATCGAATGTTGCTTTGTCGTATAGAAAATTTTTGTCTGTAGGTAACAATCTTATATCACTGTAAGATGTTGTTATTGCATATTTGGCTTTAATTTTTTTTGTACCGGGTATGTTTATATTGTTATAAATTTTGTTTACATATTCTTTGTTTATTATGTTAAACTTGTTGTCTATATATTTTCTATAATAAAACATTTTGAATATTTGTTTTTGTTGCTTTTTTAATGCAGAAGTATTTATTTCCGAAAAGTTTTCGATATCGTTTAAATAGATTAAATCTCTAAACAATTCTTTTTTCTTTTCTTGTATTTGTTTTGCCGTTAATATTTCTTTGTCCGGATTTTTTATTTTCGATATCCAGTACCCGGCAGTTTTCATGTTTCTTGTAACATCGGTTATTATTAACGGACCATTCGGAATGAAGTTTGTATTTGATACTATTTCTCGTTCTTCTGCAGGAGAAGAATCTTCGTAAGATTCTTCGAAATCTTCACCGTCAACAAAGAAAACATAATCATCGTTTATGGAAAGTTCTCCATGTGTGTATGAAACTAAAAAAGTTAATGACGTTACTATAAAAATAAAATTTTTTATGAATTTCATATATAATTATTTTACAAAATTTAAAATTTATTTTTAATTATTTTATAGTTTATGTTTTTCTTTTTTAATATGTATTAAAAATATATAATAATATTATTCGATATTATTTTTACCGGACGGATAATGAATAGAACCAATATACAATTATTTTTGATTTTTTTGCTAATGGCAGTTGTGTTTTATTTTGGTTTTGTATACGAAAAAAAAGCCGATTGGAGAGGTATAATCGTAAAACAAGAACCGATACAAAAAGTAACAAAAAACAAAATTCCGTTCAAATATAAAAAATTCTTTATTACACCGTTGGCGGACTATTCCATAACCGGAGTAGTTATAAGTACAAAACGATATTTTTTTGATTCGGTATCTTCAATTTCTCCTATAGATGTTGCTCTTGCATGGAAAAAAATGTCCATGGCGGATGTTCTAAATGAAATGAAATTTAAACACAGAAGAAGATGTTTATTGTATGCTCCAAAGAAAGATTATTGGCCGATATTGGAAAAAGATATAAGAACTTCTTTATCAAATAACCATTGTATTCCGGCAAATAAAAATGTTAAGAAAAAATTATTTAAGATAAAACAATATGATGTTGTAACTCTTAAAGGAATGCTTGTTTCAGCGGAAAAGCCCGGTATGCTTCCTTGGACATCTTCTCTTTCGAGAAGCGATGGGCCGGGATGGGGAGAACTTGTAGGTTGTGAAATAATTTATGTTACTGATGTTGAAATTTTGGAAAGAAAATAAAAGTTTTAAGGAGAAATGAATGGATTTTTTAGAGTTAGTAAATAAGAGATATTCGGAAAGAAATTTTGCCGGTACTACGATAGAACAAGAGAAACTGGATAAAATACTTGAAGCGGGAAGACTTGTACCTACGGCATGCAATTATCAGCCTCAAAAATTTTATATTTTAAAAAGTAAAAAAGCGTTAGAACTTGCTGCCAAGGTTACCCCGTTTACCTATAATGCTCCGGTATTGATTCTGGTTTGTTACGATAAAAACGAAGTTTGGAAAAATAAAAGAGAAGAAGGGTACAATTCCGGTGAACAAGATATTGCTATTGCGGCAACAACGATGATGTATGAAGCGGAAAGTTTGGGAATACATTCTCTTTGGATAAGAGGTTTTAATTCAAAAATAGCATCGGAAGTTTTTGAACTTTCGGATAATATTGTTCCTGGTATGTTTTTGGCTTTAGGATATCCGTCGGAAAAGTCAAAGCCGAGTGATTGGCACTTTCAAAGAAAATCAATTAAAGAAATGACGATAGAATTATAAAAGGGGGGAAAATGAAAACTTTTAGAAAAGAACTTTTTTTTAATACGAAAAACAGAATAGATTTTATTAATATCACCGATGACGTTCAGCAGGCAATAGATGAAAGCGGTATAAAAGAAGGTATTTGCTTGGTTAATGCAATGCATATTACCGCAAGTGTTTTTATTAACGATAACGAATACGGCTTGCACAATGATTTCAGAAAGTGGCTTGAAAAACTTGCTCCGCACGAACCGATAAACTCTTACAGACACAACGATACGGGTGAAGACAATGCGGATTCTCATTTAAAAAGACAAGTCATGGGCAGAGAAACGGTTGTCGCGATTACAAACGGAGAACTCGATTTCGGTCCGTGGGAACAAATTTTCTACGGTGAATTTGACGGACAAAGAAGGAAAAGAGTGTTGATAAAAATTATCGGGGAATAAGTTTTTTTAATTGATAAATTTACTATATAATTGGTATAATATAAAAATGAATAAATTTAAGAAAATAAACATTACGAAAAAAATAAATTTTGCAAACGATTTACCGCTGTCCGTTATTGCAGGACCGTGTGTTATCGAGAGCAGAAAACAAGTTTTTGATTTGGCTAAAAAATTAAAAGATATTTGTTCAAAAGAAAAAATAAATTTTGTGTTTAAAGCATCTTACGATAAAGCGAACAGATCTTCTCTTAATTCTTTTAGAGGTCCAGGAATAGATGAAGGTTTAAAAATATTGGCTGAAATAAAAAAAGAATTTAATCTTCCTGTTCTTACGGATGTTCATTGTACACATGATGTTGAAAAAGTTGCGCAGGTTGCCGATATTATACAAATTCCCGCATTTTTGTGCAGACAAACCGATTTGGTTGTTGAATGTGCAAAAACAGGACTGCCGGTAAATGTGAAAAAAGGACAGTTTCTTGCACCTGAAGATATGTTCCAGGTAGTAAATAAAATTGCAAAATTCAATAACAAAATTTCTCTTACGGAAAGAGGGGCAAGTTTCGGTTATAGAAATCTTGTTGTAGATTACAGATCTATAGAAATAATGAAACAGTTCGGATATCCTGTAATTTTTGACGCTACACACAGTGTTCAAAAACCGGGCGGACTGGGTACAGCAAGCGGAGGAGACAGACAATTTGTTTTACCTCTTGCAAAAGCCGCTTGTGCCGTTGGTGTTTCTGCTTTATTTATAGAAACTCATCAAAATCCGGCTAAGGCCCTTTCCGACGGTGCTAATTCCGTGGATTTAAAAATGTTCAAGTCTATGATAAATCAAACAATAAAAATAGATAAGTTGGTTAAAGGATTTTAAAATGGCAGATAAACAAGTAAAAGAACAAGAAACATGGATGCCATCGTTAAAATGGTTATGTAAAAGTTTTTTAATAATAATTGTTATTCTTGTTGTGCTTTTCTTTTCTTTAAATTTTTTATTAAAACCATATATGAGAGATATCCCGATGGAAATTACTCCATGGTTGCAAAAAGCGGACAATACGGATAAGTAAATTATTTTGTAAATATAAATACGGGTTGTTAAAATGAAAAAATATACAAAACAATTATTAAATGCAGCTTCAAAAATAAAATTGGTTGCTACCGACATAGATGGTGTTATGACGGCGGGAGAAATTATTTTACTTGAAAACGGCGAAGAAATAAAAATTTGGAATGTTAAAGACAGATTGGGAATACATTTGTTAAAAGAATATTTGCCTGATGTTAAAGTTGCTTGGATTACCGGAAGAAAATCAAAGCAAGTTGAAATAAGAGCAAAAGAACAAAAAGTTGATTTCTTGGTACAGGAATGCAAAGATAAAATAAAATCTCTTATAAATATAGCAAATAAACTGTCTATAGGAATGTCGGAAATCCTTTACATAGGTGACGATATTATAGACTTATGTGCTTTGAAAAAAGCGGGATTGTCCGTATGTCCCAAAGATGCCGTAATAGAAGCAAAAAAAGTTTCAAAATATATTTCTCAATACGACGGCGGTAAAGGAGTATTTAGAGAAGTTTGTGAAATATTGTTGAAAGCAAATAAAAAATGGGACGATATAATAAATAAATAGTCATGAAAAAATATATAAGAAAATGTTATTTTTATGCAGCTTGGTTGTTTTCTAAAATAGTTTTAATTTTGCCTTATAAATTTACGGTAGGCTTTTTAGCAAACTTTTTGGGTGGATTTGCATATTATGTTGTTGCCGATGCAAGAAATAAAGCAAGAAGACACTTAACAATGTGCTTTCCGGAAAAATCACAAGAAGAGATAACAAAAATAATTAAGACGATTTTTAAATACGAAGCAAAGAATTTTTTTGAATTGTTAAATTTCCCTAAAATGAGTGATAAATTTTTTGATTCCGTTGCAATGATGGAACAGGAACAAAAAGATATTTTCAACAGACTTCTTGAAAGGAAAAAAGGAATTTTAGCTTTAAGCGGTCATATAGGAAATTGGGAAATGCTTGCCGCAGGTGTAGCAAAACATTATCCCTTAAATGTTATAGCAAGGAAAATTTATATTGATGAATTGAACGATATGCTCGTGAAATACAGAAATATAAAGAATGTTAAAGTTATTTTAAGATCCGAACTTTCTTCGGCAAGGAAGATGCTTAAAGCTTTAAGAAATAATGAAATAATTGCAATGTTGATAGATCAAGATACTTCCGTGCAAAGTGTATTCGTCGATTTCTTTGGCAGGCCGGCATCAACTCCTTTAGGACTTGCATCAATAGCACTAAAAGTAGGTACTCCGGTAATTTTGGCTGTAGATAAAAGATTGCCGGACGGGAAACATAAATTTGTAATAAGTGATGAAATTGTTCCGCCGGAAACTACGGGAGATTTTGATACGGACGTTAAAAATTTTACGGCAAAACTTACAAAATGTCTTGAAGATTTTATAAGAGAAAATCCTGAACAATGGGTATGGTTTCATGAAAGATGGAAAACAAAACAAAAGTAAAATTTTGTTTTTATCATTATGCTTAATATTTTCATTTATGCTTTGTTCTTGTGTCGAGGAAGATAACACGATAGAAGAAACTCCGCCTACTACGGAACAAACAATAGAAAAATTTGTTATTACCGAAACGAAAGACGGACAAATAAAAACAATTCTTGAAGCCGAATCCGCAATAATAGACGAAGATAATAAGGTTGCAAGATTAAAATTGCCGAAAGTTAAATTTTATGAAAACGGAAAATTTCAATCTATTCTTATTGCCGAAGAAGGGGAAATAAATATGGATACCAACGATGTAAAAGCCTTCGGTAAATGTACCGTTGAAACGGTAAATAACGAATATTTGCAGACAAGAGATGTTTCTTATGATGCAAAAAAACAATTAATATATTCCGACAGTGATATAAAAATAACAAAAGATAAAGATGTTATGTACGGTAAAGGTTTTGAGTCCGACACGGATTTAAAGAATATTGTTATAAAAAAACAAAGGATTATAATTGATTAAAAAAATATTTTTCATTACGACGGTTTTGTTTGTTCTTTCTTTTGTTTATGCTGCAGAGCAAAAACAAAAAACGGAAATTGTCGGCGATAAAATGATAATAAAAGACAAAGGTAAGGTCGCTTATTTTAAGGGACATGCAAATGTTAAAAGAGGTAATTATAACATAACATCAAACGAGATGATATACTACAGAACAACAGATGATGTTGATGCCAAAGGAAACGTGAAATTTTCGGTAACAAACGAAGATGGAAGTGTTATAAAAGCAAAAGCGGAAAATGCAAAATATAACACAAAGTTGTTAAACGGAAAAATGTGGGGGAATAATCCGGTTGTAGAATACGAACTTAAAAATTCCACCGATACGATTTATCTTTATATGGATACTTTGTATTTAAATGATAATTTTGAATCGGTGAAAGCAATAGATAATGTAAAGATAATATCTTCCTCCGGAACGATAACGGCAGACAACGCATTGTTAAAAAAATCCGATAATTCGTTGTACATGGAAAAAGATAAAAATAAACCTCAAGTAAATGTTTGGCAAGAAGACAAAAAAGCCGAATTTAAAGCGGATGAAATATCTTTACTATATGATGAAAAAACTGTTAAAATGAATAAAAATGTTGAAGGC
Organism: Candidatus Ruminimicrobiellum bubulum; assembly: GCA_017651625.1. Taxonomy (GTDB): domain Bacteria; phylum Elusimicrobiota; class Endomicrobiia; order Endomicrobiales; family Endomicrobiaceae; genus Ruminimicrobiellum; species Ruminimicrobiellum bubulum. The sequence goes on from JAGCCP010000055.1 coordinate 212,017, forward strand.
AAAATTACTTTTGAACGAATAGATAATTTAGAGGTAGAACAATGATTCTTTCTGCAGAGTCTTTATATAAAAAATATAAACACAGAATGGTTGTAAATTCCATAAGTATAAAAGTTGCCCAAGGTGAAATTGTCGGCCTTTTGGGACCTAACGGTGCAGGAAAAACCACAACTTTTTATATGACAGTGGGACTAATAGAACCTTATGACGGGAATGTTTATTTGGACAAAAAAGATATTACAAAGGCTCCGATGTATGAAAGAGCGAGAGCCGGTATCGGATATTTACCTCAGGAATCTTCAATATTCAGAGGTTTAACCGTAGAAGAGAATTTAATGGCAATAGCACAAATGTTGCCGATATCTAAAAAACAAAGAAAAGAAAAAGTTGATTCTTTGTTGGAAGATTTCGGATTAACAAGATTAAGAAAACAGTTGAGTACGACTCTTTCCGGCGGAGAAAAAAGAAGATGCGAAATAGCAAGAGCACTTGTTAACGAACCTAAATTCTTGTTGTTGGATGAACCTTTTGTGGGTATCGATCCGATAACGGTAGCAGATATTCAAAAAATTATTTATAGACTTAAAGAAAGAGGATTGGGTATACTTATAACCGACCATAATGTTAGGGAAACACTTGAAATTATCGATAGAGCATATATAGTTTGTAAAGGACAAATTCTTATCGAAGGAAGTGCAAACGATTTAATAAACAGTGAAGAAGCAAGAAAAGTTTATCTCGGCGATAACTTTAAAATGTAGTTTTTCTAAAATATCATAAAATGAATAAAAATCAAACAATAATTATTTCAGGACCTACGGCTGTCGGTAAAACGGCAGTTGCCGTAGAATTGTGCAAAAAACTGAACGGTTCTATTATTTCCGCAGATTCAAGACAGGTATATAAATATCTTGATATAGGAACCAACAAAGAAGGTGCTTTTAAAGGCGATATAAGGCAAATTGAGGGGGTAAATCAATATCTTACCGATATTATTACCCCGGATAAAAAATATAGCGCTAAAATGTTTGAAAATGATGCGCAAAAATATGAAAATATTATTTTAAAAGAAAATAAGGTTCCCGTAATTGTCGGGGGAACAGGATTATATTTAAAAGCCTTTTTATATGGCTTAGACGATTTACCCGATGCAAATGAAGAAATAAGGAAAGAAATTGAAAATATGGTTTCAGAAAAGGGATTGGATTATGTTTATGAACTTTTGCTAAAAGCAGATCCCGTAAGTGCCAAAAAGAATAAAGGGAATACTCAAAGGATAATCAGAGCTTACGAAATATATAAAATTACCGGTAAACCGATGACAATACTGTTACGAAACAGTAAAAAAGAGGAAAAGAAAAAGAATTTTAAACATTTTGTATTGCTAAAAGATAGGGAAACTTTATACAAAAAAATAAATGAACGATGTGAGAAAATGATTAATTCCGGTATGTTGGAGGAAACAAAAAAAGTTTTGGATATGGGATATAAACAAAACTGTTACGGCCTTACCGGAGTCGGATATAAACAGATAATAAAGTTTTTTAATAAAGAAATATCAAAATACGAATTGATCGAAAAGTTCGCACAAGATACAAGACAATATGCAAAAAGACAAATTACATGGTTTACAAAACAACCGGATATAAATATCATAAATATCGACGACAATATGAAACTCGTCGATATCATAAACAAAATAATATAACTTAAATACTATTGATCTTTTATTGTTTTTCTTGTTTTTTGCGGTTTTTTCTTTGGTGCACTACTTTTTTTCTTTGCTGCAGCTTCGGCCGCAGCTTTTTTCTTTGCCGCAAATTCTGCTGCTTTTGCCGCTTTTTCAGCTTCCAATGCGGCGGCAGCTTCCGCAGCTCTTGTGCCGTCTAATATTTTTACGATTTCCTTATGGTCTTCATCTTTAAAAGTTCTTGCTATATCCAATGCGGTAAGACCTTTTTTATTTGTCATTCCTTTGTCGGCACCTAATGAAAGTAAAATGTTAACGACAGGGATACTTCCTGCTGTTACCGCATAAATCAAAGGTGTATTTCCTTTAGTGTCAATACCATTTATATCTGCCGAGTATTTTGTTATTAAATCCGTTATAACTTTTATATATCCGGCTTCACAAGCATACATTAATGAACTTTTACCTTCTTTATCCGATGTTTGTACATTTATGCGTCTGCTGCTTAACAATAAATTAATCATATCGAAATTACCGGTTTCTATCGCATACATTAAAGCATTTTTACCTTCGTTATTTGATGAGTTTACATTTATTCCCAATTCCAAAAGGAAAGCAACCGCATTAAGGTTCGAAGACTGAGCGGCTAATACAAGAGCATTGTTTCCGTCGGCATCGATTTGATCTATATTTATGCCTTTCCCGGCTAAATAATTTGCCGTTTCTATATCGTTTTCTTCGATTGCTAACATAAAAGCATTAATACCTGCATTGTTTACATTGTCTATATATATACCGTTATCAACCAAATATTCCATTATTTCTCTGCTATGAGTTTTCGTATTCTGAACATAATCACAATATTCAGATTCAGATAATGTATTTAACTCTTTTAAGTCGGTAAGAACGTCTTGGATAATAGAGGAATGCATAAAAGCAACGGTTGCCATAAGAGCATTGTTTCCTTGTTTGTCCTTTGAATTAATGTCTATTTTTAATGTTTCAAGCATATATTGTACTGCTTCTAAATTTCCGCATGCCGCACAAGCTATGAAGGGGGTAACACCGTTAACATTTGCATCGTTGGTATTTGCTTTTGCAATTACCAAATAATTCATAATGTTTTTATCACCGTTCCTTGCTGCGATAAAGAAGGCGGAAATTTTGTTTTTGTCCTCGACATTAACGCTTGCGCCGTTTGAAAGTAAGAATTTAACCGCACCTACATTTTTGTTTTTTACGGCAAGCATAAGGGGGGTAGCTCCGATATTGTTTGCTATGTTGGGATTAGCATTTTTCTCTATAAGGAGCTCTAAATTCTCAACATTTCCGTTCATACAAGCATACATCAAAGCCGTTGAACCCGTTTTATCCTTTAAATTTATATCCAGTTTTTCCTTTAATAATAGTTTTATTATTTCAGTATTTCCGGCATAACATGCGGCCATTAATGGCGAAATACCGTTATTATTGACTGTTTTTACATTGGCTTTTTTCTTTAATAATAATTGAACTACTTCGAGCTTATTTTTTGAACAAGCATATATAAGAGGGGTATTTCCAGAATAATCTTGTTGGTTAATATTGGCTTTTCCGGCTATGGCTTCTTCTATCAGGTAAATATTGCCTTCTTTTGCGGCCGAAAATATATCATCATCCGCTTTTATATCATTAATTACTACTAAATTAAGCATTAGAATCAAAAAAAAGAAAAATATTTTGTTTAAAATATTCATTATGGCTCCTTTTGCCCAAGATCTGTTTCAAAAATTATATAATTATTTTAGTCGGTAGTCAAAAACTTTTCAAGGGTTAATTTTAAAAAAATAAAAAAATTTTCTTTAAAGGCTTTTTTTTAGAAAAAAATTTTTTTGCCAAAATTTGTAAAAATTTGCTAAAAATTGCCAAATTTTATATATTTTATTGGTTCCGATAAGATATATTATGTTAAGTTGAATATATAAAAAACAGCAGTGTTAACATTAAAGTAAAATGTTAGATTAGATAAAATTATCTATATTTATAAGTGTTAATTTTGTGTTAAATGGTATTTTTCTTTAATGTTTATACAATAGCATTCACAGGCTATGTTATAAGATTATGTATTAAGTAAAATTATTTATCATAAATATGAATTTGAGGTATTTGGTTAGTTTGGTATTTGGTATCTTAAATTAGGCTAAAATTAGGCCAATTTTGTGGTGATTTTTTTGCAGATTTTGCTTACTTTTTATATTTTTTATTTAATTTTCAATGTATTTTATTAATTAAATATAATTTGTATGTATGTTTAGTGTATATTTAATGATACATTAAGGTTTTAAATAAGTTTTTACCCCATTTTTATTTTTTTTACATATTTTTATACTAATTTGTTATATATTGACAGTTAAAACTATTTTTTATAGAATTTTCCATAAGATTTAGGTTATTTTTAGTATAATTTTGAAAACAAGGATCTTTTTATGGGCACAAGAAGGCAATCCAGAGAATGTACTTTACAGATGTTATATGCTTTTGATAATTGTTCTATGGATGAAAAGTCTATTTTTGAATGTTTTGATACTCTTTTACCGGTTGAAATTCCATATAGAGAATTTGCGGTTACTATTTTTAGGGGTGTTTGCAACAATCAAAAAGAAATAGACTCTCTTATAGAAAAGTATGCCGATAATTGGGAAATATCAAGAATGACGGTTATCGATAGAAATATAATGAGACTTGCTGCCTACGAAATTCTTTACATGCCAAAAACCCCCATTAGTGTAATAATAGATGAAGCCGTTGAAATTTCAAAAGCATACTCCAATAAAGATTCAAGTAAGTTTGTTAACGGCATATTAGACAAATTGAAAAACGAAAGAAAAGCCAAATAAATCATATGGAACAAGAATATCCAATTGAAAAACAAATAGAAGATCTAAGAAATCAGATAAGGCATCACGATTACTTATATTATTGTTTAGACAATCCGGAAATATCCGATTTTGAGTATGATAAACTATTCAAACAGTTACAGAAGCTGGAAAACGAAAATCCCTTATTTATTACCCCCGACTCCCCTACACAAAGAGTTTCAGGTTCTGTTGTATCTTCAACATTTAAATCAGTAAAGCATAATACTCCAATGTTATCTTTGGATAATTCTTATTCTATTGAAGATGTTTTTGCCTGGAATGAAAGAATCAAGAAAAATTTGGATAGTGATATTGAATTTATTGTAGAACCTAAAATAGACGGTTTGAGTGCGAGTCTTACATATATAAACGGTTCTTTTGTATCCGGAGCAACCCGCGGTGACGGTGAATACGGAGAAGATATTACCGAAAATCTAAAAACAATAAAGAATATCCCCCTTAAATTGCTTAAAAACGAAAGTATTTTATGTGAAATAAGAGGTGAAGTTTATATAAATAAAAAAGATTTTCAACAACTTAATGACAATTTGCTTGACGGTGGTGTTGCGAAATTTGCCAATCCCAGAAATGCCGCAGCAGGTTCTTTAAGACAAAAAAATCCTAAAATAACAGCTGAAAGAAAGCTTAGTTTTTATGTGCATTCTTTCGGCCAGGTTCAAGGTATTAAATTAAATAAACATTCCGAATTTTTAGATTTTTGTTCACAAATAGGTTTCCCGATACAAAAAGATATAAAAGTATGTAAAAATATTAAAGAAGTTACCGATTTCTTAATGTATTTACAGGAAAACAGAGATAATTTACCATACGAAATAGACGGTGCTGTTGTAAAAGTAAACGATTATAATTTACAAAAAATTATAGGTTATACAAATAAAAGTCCCAAATGGGCTATTGCTTATAAATTTCCTGCAAGACAAGCCACGACGAAATTGTTGTCGATAGAATTACAGGTGGGAAGAACAGGAGTTATAACACCTAAAGCAACTTTATCTCCGGTTCAGTTATCCGGTGTTACAATTTCAAATGCAACTTTACATAATTTCGATGAAATAGAAAGACTAAATGTAAATATAGGCGATGATATTATTATTGAAAGAGCCGGTGAAGTTATTCCTAAAATTATAAAAGTTGCTAAAAAGAACAGTGACGGATATTTTCTTCCCCCGCTTAGATGTCCGTCGTGTAACAGCCATATCGTAAAGGAAGAAGAAGATGTTTATTATGTTTGTGTAAACCCTTCTTGCCCTGCACAATTCAGAAGAAGTTTAATTCATTTTGTATCAAGAGATGCAATGAATATTGACGGTTTCGGTGAAGTTGTAGTCGATCAATTATTAAAATTGAATAAGTTACATACTTTTGCCGATATATATAAACTTACATTTGATGATTTAATGTTATTGGATTTATTTAAAGAAAAGAAGGCCAATAATTTAATACAGGCAATAATAGACAGTAAAAAACAACCGTTGAGCAAACTTATATTTGCATTAGGTATAAGACATATCGGAGATAAGTCCGCAAAAATATTGGCAGATAAATTTAAAAATATAGACGATTTTATTTCTGCAAAAGAAGAAGAGCTTTTATCTGTAAATGAAATAGGACCGATTTTGGTTCAATCTATTTTAGATTTTTTTGCAAATGAACAAACACTGAAAATGATAGAAGAATTAAAAACATTGGGAGTAAATACAACTGAACCTGAAAAAGATACTTCTTTCTCCCCTCTTGCAAATAAAACTTTTGTTTTAACCGGAGAACTTTCTTCTCTCACGAGAAAAGATGCGGAGAACATTATATTATCCCTCGGCGGAAAAACAACTTCTTCCGTCAGTAAAAAAACGGATTATGTTGTTGTCGGTGAAAACCCCGGAAGCAAATACGATAAGGCAGTTAAACTTGGTATAAAGATAATTAACGAGAATGAATTTAAAAAACTTACCGAAGGTAATTTTGATATATAGAGTTCCTTCATAGAATATTTATATCTTGAAGAAATTTAAAAAACTTTCCAATTATCGGTTCTATAATTTTTTTCAATTCAGTATTAACGTCCTTCAATAAATTAGAAGTCATATTATTTATGCTTAAAGATAAATTTGATTTATCTTGTCCGTTTTCGAATATATCAAATTCATTATATGCAAAATGTTTCAAAAACTCTGTTAATGTTGTTGTCGGTATTGTTAATAAATTGCTTATCGGTTCAATAATTGTTTTAAATTCAGTATTAAATTTCTCCAATAAAACGGAAACTATATCTTTATTTTTATTACTGCTTAAAAGCTCCTGTTCATTTATTACAAGTTTATTATATATAAAATGTGTTATCCATTCTGTTAATATTGCTGCAGGTACTGCCAATGAATTGCTTATTGGACTTTCTATTACAGCAATTGCAGCTTCATTAGTTAATTCTCTAATCTTTTGTATTACCGATTTTTGTTCCGACGTTAAATTTTTGTGTTGGTTTTCAAAACTCGGGCTGTCAACTGTATCGGAAGATTTCATAAAGTCAAAAGTTTCTATTATTACACCTAATGCCACACCGAGCGTAGTATACTTGAACTCTTTAGGATTTTCCAAATTTAAAGTTTCAGCAATATTTTCTAATATCTCAACTGTTTTCTCGGTTTGTAATTCTACATAAGGATTATGAGAAGAATTTATATTTGCATCTCCCACAATAGTGCCGATTTTTTGTACATATTCTTCATTTAATTGTTCTATTTGAGAATTGGTTATTAGAACCGTATGGTTGGACAAATACATCGGACAATTTGCAACTTGTTCCATTGTTAGGTGTCCGGACATATTTTCCAATTCCTTGGAGCTTTTCTTTTTTAAATCGGAAATAATGGCAAATTCTAAATTAGAAACCCCTTTTCTGGCCGTATATCCCAATTCTGTTTCTTTTCCTGCTTCTGCAATAAATTGAGGAAATTTTTCTATTCCTGCAGATTTTAAGTTGTCTATAATATTATTTACAAAATAATATGATTCGCAACTTGAAAAATAAATAATTAAATTTTCTAAATTTATGCCATTATTGTATGCTTGTATTAATGCTTGTGATATTTCGTTTACGCCGATATGCTTAGAATCATCGTAATAAAATCCATTTTTTGCACCATGCCCGTCAAAAACAAATAATGCTTTCTCATAACCGGATTCATTGAAATTTACTATTTTATTTAAAAAATCTTCCACATTTTGCTCATATAGATTTGGAGAAATTTTATAAAGTTCGGTAGATTCAAATTCAATTGGTGCTATGTTTAAAACGTTCAATATATCATTTAAACCTTTAGGTGAAAATCTTTGGCCGCCAAGAGACCAAGTTTCACTATTATGCAGGCTGTAAATTGCAATATCATTACTTAACATATCAATTGATGATGCAATTTCAAAAATTTCTTTGTAATAATTTAGCGTTTCTGTTAATACATTTCCAAATTGTTCTTCTTGTATATCTTTAAGTTTTTTGCCGACAACTTCATAAATTTTCCTGCCGACACTTATCGATAAATTGTATTGCTTTAAAATATCATTGAAATTTTTATTTTGTTCACAAAATTCGGCAAACTCGTTTGAAAAAAGAATTTTTAATGTTAATTCATCATTTTCAATATCTAAAGCATCTATTTTTTGTTTTTTTAAGGCAGAAAATAATTCTCCAAACTTTTGAATACTTTTTGAAGAATTTAATAATATGGTATAACCGTCTTTTGATATTTCCCAATTATCGGAGTTTAGTTGAATGGTTTCTTTCATATCATTATCATTCGATACAAAATCATTCTGATTGCTGCTTTTGAAAAAGATTTCTCCTCCGGCCGCTATAATTTTTTCATAAGCATCAAATAATCCCTCTATGTTTTCAATGGGTACATCAAACCCTTTTTGGGGATTGCAGGCAACATTAAAATAGAGCATTTTTGTATTTATTTGTTTACTGATTGTCCAGAATCTCTCGTCGTTTTTATTATGTTCAACTTTATATCCGTCTTCATATAATTGTTTTATATTTTCTCTTAAACTGTCTTTGCTAAAATTAATATCGTTAGAATTAGTATATTCTGCAGGATTAATAAAAGCATATTCTTGATCGTCATAAATAAACCATATATCGTTTGATATTTTAATAAAATCTTCTCCTCTTTCCTGCATTTCATAATAATAAGAATTAAGTGTATAATCGGAAGATTTTACTGCATATCCGGATTTAACAATATCTTCGTAAGAATTGAATACCTTTTCAATATCTTCTGTCTTTGTATCAAAATCGTCTTGACCGTCATAATGATAAACCGACATACAAACTTTTTCTCCGAATAGTTCTCTGCTTATGACCCATGAATTTTTTGAGTAAGTATAAGATTCCTGATGTAGTTCGTATCCTTCGGATTTTAATTTATCCATTTTTTGCTGGAAAGATTCGGTTATTTCCGGTTTTTCAAGTTCTTCAGGAGAAATTACGGAACCATCATCTTTTAATACTTTGTATATCTTATAAGCCTCTTGTGAATCAGGAGGCACATTTTTATTGAAAAACGTCCAGTTCCCGGTATTTATCTGCTGAAAATCGACGTAACTCTTTCTTAAATTAGAATAAAATTTCAGCGAGTCGCTATATAAGGATGAACCGTTGGTAAAAATTAATTCATAATCTTTACTTGTTGCCTTTTGATAAAGGCTGAATAAATTTTCGATATTTTCATTACTTAAATTGAAAGCATTTTCTTCTTCATTAAAATAAACGGTTAAACATATTTGCTTAGAGCCTATTTTTTTACTAACTATCCATACTTTTTTATCAAAAGGATCTTGCTGTACATCAAAACCGTTTGATGTTAATGTTTTAACGGTTTTTTCAAATTTTCCAACAGTTCCGTTTTTTTCAATATCTTCGACTGTAATTACGGTACCGTCTTCTTTTATGGGATTAACTGATACGACAGAATCATCTTTCATTATCAACCAATTGCCTTGTGTTAATAATACAGAAGATACTCCGTTATCGGTAGGACTAGCATTTTTAGATAAATTTTCGGAAGATAAAAAATATATTTGATAACCTGCATTTGTTATGTTTTGATATGCATTAAACAGCCCGATTACAGTTTCAACATCCATATTCAAACTGTTTTGTTCGGTCTTATGCACTTGCAAATACATCATAGAATAACGATAAAAACCCTTTCGTACTATAAAAGAATCTTTATTGTATTTATCTTGTTCAACACCATAGCCTTTTTCTTTTAATTGTGAAATTTGTTGTTCCGTGTTTTGAACGAAAAAGGATTTAATCCTTTCATAAATATCAACTTTACCGGTATCTCCGAACGGATTTAATGTCATACTAAAGTTATCTTTTGTTATTGTCCAATCGTTTGATGTTATTTGTTCAAAATATTGTCCTTTTCCCAGAGAAAAATAATAATACAAATCTGTTTTCCCTGAACAGTTTACCGAATAGCTTGCATTTTTTAATTTTTCATAAGCAGTGAATAAACCTTCAATCGCATTTGTATCAATTGTGCATTCGCCTTTTTCATTAAAAGGATAAACGGTAAGACAAGTAGTTGTTCCGTTAATTTTTTTCTCTATAACCCAAGCATCATTATTGTAAGCATCATGTATAACTCTATAACCGTCTTTGCTTAATTTTGAAATTGCAGTTTCAAATTTTGCCTGTTCTTCTTTTTCCTTAAAGAATTTATTAATATTATTTATGGAAACATTTATTTTTCCGTTATCATCAAAAGCTTGTACCGAGATAGTTATATTACCTTTGGATATGTTCCATACATTTCCGCTGATTTGATTTGTCTTGCCTTCGCAAGTTATTGTATAACCTGCATTTTTTAATTTTTCATAAGCATTAAATAATCCTTTGATACTATTGACATTTACTGTGCATTCGCCTTTTTCATTAAAAGGATAAATAGTAAGGTAAGTAGTTGTTCCGTTAATTTGTTTCTCTACACGCCAGGAGTTTTTAGTGTTTTGTATAAGTGTATAACCATCTTCATTAAGTTGCATTTTTGCTTTTTCAAACCTTGATATTTCCCTCTCTTGTTTAGATTTGTTTATAGTATTAATTGAAGTCTTTAAAGAACTTAGCATGCTTAATATATTTGCTTTTTTTGAATTTACATTTTTTGTCGTTAGAGAATTTACTTCACTATTTAATGACTTTGCTTTTTTTGAAACTGTTTTTATTGCAGAAGATATAGAATTGTAAGTGTCAGTATTTAAAACTTTTTTCAAAGAAGTTATTTTGGTAGAAAGGCTTGATATTAAGTTCGTGATAGCTTTTTCGGTTTTTTTGATTGTGTTTAATAAAGAACTTGTGATTTTGTTTGCCTTAAGTTTGGAAATATTAAGGTCGATTTTTGATCGCAAGCTCTTAATTATATCCAGTACCTTATTATAGGTTGTTACTGCGGTTTTAAGTGTCGTAAAATTGCTGTTTATTTTACTTGCGGAATTAAATTTTGATAGAGCTTGATTACCGAAATAATTATTAAGATTGAGCTTAAATGTTTGTGTTGTTGAATTTTTTGTCCTTGAAATTACAAGATTATTACCACTAAATTTAGCAGAATATTTATATCCGGATAATTTTTCTCCATTCAAACTTTTTACAATGGAGAACGCTCTGTTTACATTTTCAATATTTATTGATACTGCGTTATTTTTGACAGGAGTTAATTTTAAAGACTGACCGTTTTTTGAAATAGTCCAAGTAGCGTCAGTTATTTGAGCAGCACCGTAAGGACTTTTTCCGTGAGAGAAATATAAATATGACTCTGTTAAATTAGAGCATTGTACCTGATATCCGTTTTTCCTAAGTTTGTTATAAGTGTCAAATAGACTTTCAATATTGAATACATTAATATCTTTTTCACCGGATAAAGTCATCCCTACCCAAAACCTATCGCTATAAGTTTTTCCCACTACCCAAGTGTTTGATTGATACGGGTCTTTTACAACGGTATAACCGTCTTTTTCGAACTGCGCTTTTGCCTTCTCAAATTTAATTGTTGTGTTAACCGCAGATAAAGATATATTTGGTTTTCCCGTGGCATCAAGAGCTTGCATTTTTATGGTTGTGTTATCTTTTGAAATTGTCCAAGTGTCATCGGTTATTTGGGTTGCACCGTAAGGACTTTTTCCGTGAGAGAAATACAAATATGACTCTGTTAAATTAGAACATTGTACTTGATATCCGTTGGTCCTGAGTTCATTATAAGTATCAAATAAACTTTCTATGGCAGATACATTAATTTTGTTATTATCACCGGATAAAGTCATCCCTGCCCAAAAACCATCATCGTAAGTTTTTCCCACTACCCAGGTATTTGACTGATATGGATCTTGTACAACACTATAACCGTCTTTTTCAAGTAATGCTTTTGCTTGTTTAAAATTAACTGCGAAATATTTCTTTAATAAATTCTCTTTTTCTTCTTCACTGAGACTATCGTTTATGGAAAAAGACGAATCTGTTTGTTGATATTCCGGTAATACTACTGTACCGTTTGTAGATCTTATTTCGGCAAAAGCAGTTAATGTATTTGTGAGTAAAAATGAAATTATGATAGCAAATAATTTTCTAAAATTTTTTTTGTTCATTTTTTTCGCTCCAACAATAAATACGTACAGTACAACGGCATACGGGCATACGTAAGTAATATATATTATATATATTATAATATATGGCAGTAGTAAAAGGATGTAAAATTTTTGTGAATTAATCTTTAATAGAATAAAAAAAAGTGATAAAATATGCGAAGTAAAAGGAAGGATTTAACAAATGGAAAATAAAAAATTTAATATTATATTTGAAAATGATGATGTTATGGTTGTAAACAAGGAACCGGGAATTTATGTTTTAAATAATGAAGAGATAAAAAGCAAAACAATAACGGATATATTAAAAGAATATTTAAAACAAGACGTTTTTCCCGTAACTTCTCTTGATTATGAAGCAAGCGGAATAGTTGTATTTGCAAAAAATCAAAAATCTTATGATTTTATCTCGGAACAGTTTAAAAAAGAAAAAGTAAAAAAAACATATTATGTATTGGTTAACGGTGTTATGGATAACGTAGAAGGTGAAATAGATAAAAATCTTTTGGTTAACGAACAAACTACCTCGGTGAACGATAAAGGTATAAAATCAGTTACAAAATATAAAGTTATTGAACAATTTAAAAATTTTGCATTTGTTGAAGTTTATCCCCTAACCACGAGAAGAAATCAAATAAGAGCTCATTTTTGGTCAATAGGAAATACACTTGCAATAGATAAAATTTATGGAAGCGAGGAACCGATATTACTTTCAAATTTAAAAAGAAGATATAAAGGAATTACAAAAGAAAAACCGTTATTAAAGAGACTTCCTATGCATTTATATCAAATTGAAATTTTGCTACCTAAGAGCAAAGAAAAAAATATCTTCGTTGCAGAAACACCAAATGACATTCAACTTACTTTAAAACAATTAAGAAAATATAATAAAAGAGGTTAAAATATGTCCGGGAAAGTATATTTTTTAGCGTGGGATAAAAAAGACGAGTTTTATAAATTTTTAAAATTTGCAAGAGCCTTTGACCATGTGAAAGCAAGACAGTTTGTCGCAATAAAAATGCATTTCGGTGAAGATGGTAATGAAGGATATGTTAAACCTGAATATACAAAAATTATATCGGATATTGCCAAAGAAAAAACAGCTTTCCCTTTTCTTACTGATGCAAGTACTATTTATGTAGGTAAAAGATCCGATGCTTATCATCATTTATTATTGGCAAATAAACATGGCTTTAATATAGAAAATTGCGGATGTCCGGTGATAATTTCCGACGGACTAAGAGGAAATGCTGCAGCCGAAGTTGAAATAAACAAAAAACATTTTAAAACTGTTTCGATTGCAAGAGATATTTATTATACGGATTCTTTCATATTCTTAAATCATTTTAAAGGACACGAAATTGCGGGATTCGGTGGTGCAATAAAAAATATAGGTATGGGTTGTGGAAGTAAAGCCGGTAAATATGCAATGCATCATAATACAAATCCGGAAGTTGATACGACAAATTGTATAGGTTGCGGTAGTTGTGTAAAATGGTGTCCACCAAAAGCATTGGAACTTAAAAATAAAAAAATTACATTTAATAAAGAAAAATGTATAGGTTGCGGAGAATGTACAATAAGTTGTCCTAAAGGCGTATTTGAGCTTTCCTGGGACGACAGTTTAAAAAATGTGCAGGAAAAAATAGTGGAAGTTTGCTACGGTGTATTAAAGAATAAAAAAAGTTTCAGTATAAGTTTTTTAAATCATATAACTAAATACTGTGATTGCAATACGAGAAAAGACAAAGTGTTGTTAGATAATATCGGAATTGTTGCCGGAGCAGATCCTGTTGCGGTAGACAAAGCAAGTATAGATATCGTAAACAAAATATACGGTAAAGATTTTATAAAACATCTCTATCCCGATATAGATTATATGGTTCAACTAAAATACGCACAAGAACTCGGTATAGGTTCTACCGAGTATGAGTTGATTGAATACTAGTTTAAGATTTTTTAGTTTGAACAACTTTTAAAGTTTTCAATTTGCTCTTTAAGTCTCTTATGTTAGTGTCGTTGTCATATTTATTCAAAATCTTTTCCCACTCATTGTAATCGCTGGTCTGAATATTTTTTTCTCTTGAGTAATTAATATACTTGTTTAAGCTATCCAATGCCTTATCGAATTTCTCCATAAAAATATAAGCTCCGATCATCTTGTAATGTGCATATTCGTAGTTTGGACTGAGTCTTATGATTTGAATATAGTTGTTCACCGCTTCCGAATATTTTTTCAATTTATATGCTGTTTCTGCCGTTTTTAAATAGAGAGTGATATTTGGAACATTCGTTATGGCGAGGGCTTTATTATAATCTTTAAGAGCCTCAGCATTTTTATTTAAAAGAACGTATGTGTCTGCTCTTGCGATATAACCGTCGGGAAATTTGGGATAAGAATTAATAATATTTGTAAAATCTACTACTGCTTCGTCATATTTTTTATCGGCCACTTTTCTGTTAGCCAATATTAAATGGTTCCTTAACATTCTTTTTTCTTTTTCAATTTGAGCTATATTTAATCTGTCGCGCAATTTCATATATGTTTCATAATCTTTTTTTGCACCGGTATAATCTTGTATTTTATCTTTTGCCAAAGCTCTTTCTTTGTAGGCATCATAAAAAACAGGATCTAACTTGATTGCTTTGGTAAAATACTCTATTGCCAATTTCATACTACCTTTCTGCATACATTTTTGACCCATTACAAAATAATCTCTTGCCGTAAGTCCTGCTGCTGCGAGATTTTTCTTTGTTTTATCTACAACAATTTCTTGTGTCGTGTACAAATAATCATCTTCCAAAAACTTTAAACCCATATCCAACGGATCAATATACTCAAAAGCAAATAAAAAACAACCAAACACTAACAATACAAGTATTATTTTTTTCATTTTTTACCTTTCTTTTTTATTTTATTTAATTTACTTTTTTTATTATATCATTTTTTTTTAATTTTATGCAGCTGCTAAAATATCTTTTATTTTATCAATATTAATGTTTGTAGTAAGATTATCCATATCCGTCGTATTCTGTAGATTTAAATCATATAATAAAGGTAATATACCGAATGATTTTACTATTGTCTTTTCAAAATCACTTGATACCGTTTTTTTGTTAAGTTCAAAAGTTCCGTCGACATTTATAGTTGTAAACATATTTTTGGAAGATCTGATTCCATGTTTTCTATATTTTTTATTTTTTATTTGTTCTAAAATATACTTGTTTATTTCAAATTCTATTTCTTCATTTGATATTTCGGATGATTTTTGATATTCGTAAGATAAACAGTTTATGTATTTACCATTACCTGCCAATATTTTATTTACGTATACATTAAAAGGTACTTTAACATCTCTTATTGTAACAGAAGCTTCTTCTATTTGATCCTCTTGAGAAAAAATTGTAAGTCTGTTAGGAACAATAGCAACAGTAGAAATTCCGTTCAAGTAAGCTTTTTCGATTTCTTCTTTCATTTTCTTTTCGGTAGTTAGCATTACTAATGTAGTATTCTTCATGGTTGCAATTTTATCACTGAAATTTTCTTTGATTTTACTAAGAGAAGAAATTGTTTTGTAGAGTTTTTCCGATAACAGTAATATCTTTTTTAATCCCGGGAAAATATTTAAAATTATTGTAAATTTAATATCTTGTTCGGAAACATCGGGAGTGTAATCTCTCGAAAAAGTTTCAGAATCTCCTGTTAAAAATCCTCTATATCTTACACCAAGTAATGAAACTTCTATACCTAATCCGGCTCCAAAAGGTTTTTGGTATCCTGAAGACATTTCTCCGTCGGTATTTAAAATTGTTAATTTTTGCCTGTCTAATTCTCTGTTAAAAAATCTGAGCTTTTCCAATTCAAATCTTCTTCCTATTTTAGATATAGGATTATGTCCGACGACTAATGTAGATATTCCCATTTTATTTAATATAGAGAAGAATCCTCCGAATTGTTCTTTCATTTGTTTTAAATTTGCAGGCTTTATTCTTGTTGTATTATCGGCATAAATTGCCGTCAGCAATGTAAAACCTTCCATTACTTTCGATAACTTTGCTGATTTTGTATCGTAAGCTCTTATGTCTTTAGCAATTTGTCCCAATCCTTTTAATATGGTTTTATTTTGATATCTTCTTTTCTTATAAACGAACCCTTTTTCTCTTAATCCTCTTTTATCTCTTTCTTGAAAAACACCATCTTTATCTATATGTCCTATTGAAACTTCTCCATTGTCATCCACCGGAAGGATAGAATGCATATAACAATTTCCGAAATGATCTCTTCTATATAAATAAAAGTTGGTATGATAGAATTCCAATAAATCCTGTATTAAAGGATTATCAAAATATGTTTCCGGAGTAACAAGTTCATCTTTTAATTTCTTATCATAATCCGCATCTATTTTTTCTATCTCTTTGGCTTTTCTTTGTTCCGTATACATAGGATGTTCTTTAATTAATTTAATTTTAGCTTCTTTTTCTTTTGCCAATCTTCTTGCTATTTTTCTATTTAATTGATTTAAGAATCCGTCTTTCCCTCCACCCCAATTATTATGAAATACCCAATCCAATGCATTCCATTCGGTACTTTCATAATTTCTGTACATTATAGAATCAATTACAAGCCATTCCCATTCACCGGCTAAATATTTTTCTTCCAGTGTTCGTTGTTGGTCTTCTATTATTGCATCTATTTCTTTTTGTAGTCTATCCCAATAGTCTGCATATTGCGGATATTTTTCTTTCGAATATCTATCTTTTAAAATTGCAAGTTCTGCATTTCTATCTTTCCACCAATTTATCGACATTTTGTTTACCGCTCTTATACCGGTATAAACAACAACGCCCACATTTCTTCCGAAAAATTTCTTATGGAAAGAAAGAAGTTCTTCATCTTGTGCAAAAATTCCTTCAGGATTATTTAAAACATCTTTTCCTTTTCCTTCTAATTCAAATCCAAAAGTTGTACTGAACAACTGTTGTAATTCTTGTTCTTTTTTATCTTTTTTCCATTTTTCCTGAACAGCATCTGCATGTTGCATATATTCATAAAGTTTTTTTGCCCAATGCTTTTTTTGATTTGCTTTATACAATTCTGCTTTATCTTCGGATTCTCCATCGATTCCTGTTCCGTGTTTTCTTTTGTTTTCAAGAAGTTGCAAAATGTTTATTTCTTTTGTTCCGTTAAAAAGTTTAATGGTATAATCCTTTGAAATGCCTTTGTAGTTATCATAAAACGGAAGGTGTAATCCCAATAAATTCATAAAAGCATATATATCATGATTTCCCATGATATATTTTAATTTACCTGTCTTCGATATTTGATTCATTAATTCAAAAGTTTCAACCTGTTTGTCTCCTCTGTCAAGCATATCACCTAAAATATAAATATTCTTTTTGATTGTTTTTATTCTGGATATAATATCTTTATTTAATTTTTCTCGAGTTTCTTCTATTTCATCTATTTCCTCTTCAGTTAATGAATCTTTGTTTAAATCACCGTTATTGAAAATTCTCATTATTCCGTCTATATCGTAAGTTGAGTCTAATAATTTGATAAGAATTTCGGAAAGTCTGTTATATCCTCCGTGCATATCGGATAAAATAATATTTGAACGTGACGGCAAATTAAATAACATTTTATATATTGTTGATATTTTGGAAAATATTGTGAAAACAGATTCTCTTTTTACGGAACTATCTGCTTTTTCATCTGTTTTTACTCTTAACGTTTCCCTAAGTTCTTCCAAAGTGATACTTTCATAGTCAGGTATCAATTCTCCCGTTAAAAAAGTTTCGTTTATAATTTTTATTGCTTCGTTGATTTCATCATTTGAGATAGTACCTTCCGAAGAAGAACTTAAAGCTTCTCTTATTTCGCTGCTATCTAAAAATTTCATAAGTGCGTATTGATCTTGAAAAGAATCGTTCGCTATTTCTCTTGCACCTCTGGTAAAATAAAAATCAGGATTTCTTCTGTAAAATTGTCTCATTAAATCATTTATGGCATCTCCGCCGTCAACTTTTAAATATTTCCCCGCTTTTATTAAAGAAATTCTATTTTTTCCGTCGCTTGTTTTATCGGAAGTTATTTTAAGGTTTCTGTTTATAAACGGATCTCCCTGCGCCAACCAAACACCTAATACTCTTCCGAAATCCAGTGTTGCGGCAAGTCCGTCTGCATCATGAAGCATACATGCTTCGTAGCAATAATTATTTTTATCATCAATATTGTGAGCGGCCCTCAGTGTTTCTTCCTTCTTTCCGTCCTTTCTGGCTTCTTTTTTTGCTAGTTTTACTTCCTTCAACGGCTTTTTATATTTTTTATGATTTTCCCCTACTATACAAATTTTATCGATTTCATCCTGTGTTAAATTTGTTCCGTCTTGTAAAATTCTTCTTGCCCATGCGGCTGAATTTGCTTCATGATTCTGTCTGAAAATAGTGCAACTTATATCATGTAGTAATGTAGCATAAATTAATGTTTTTATATCAACTTTACGCTTGAAGTCACGATCAATTATTTCTAATATTTTTTCAAGGACTTCAATAGAATGATTTAAGGCATGGTCTGCTACAACGCCGGTATCGTTATAAAAAGCTTCGAACATCCATGTAGGCATAACTTTATACATTGCTTCAATACAATTATCAAAGTCTGCTATGAATTCCCGTAACAATAATATCTTTCTTATTTCCGTATTTGATAATTCATCTTTTGTTTTTTCACCGATACTTAATATTTGTTCCAAGTTTTTTAATTCTGCTGCGGACATACTTCTTATACGAGCTAATTCTTTTCTTGATACCGGAACCCTATCTTCTAATTCCTGATAATATTTAAGATTTAAAATAGCTGCATATTTGCGATAGAGTTTCAGCTTTTTCATTTGAAGTTCTTCTACTCTGTCTTTTGAAATATGTTTTTTTATAAATTCATTCAAAGTGAGTACTTTGGGAAGCGGATCACGCAAATTATAAAAAAATTCTTTTTGTCTTTCTCTTGCCGAATTTACCGATTCCGGATCATTCGGGTCTTCCGGGCTTAAACACTCTTCCAAATGCTTTAGTTCTACATCTCTCCTACCTTTTTCTGAAACATTTTTTCTAACGACCATTGCTACCAAATCATTAACACTATATTTATAATTTAATATTTTTTTCATAAAACGATTTTTGTCTGTAAACAAACATAAACGTTCTCCGTTTATTGTTTTATAAAAAGCATTAATTATTTGTTCTTTTATTTTTAATACTTCATCCGGGTCCAAAATTTGTTCTTTCTTTTTGCCGTAATCTGTTTTTGCCACAAAATCAATAAGGTATTTTATATCGTCATACATCATTTTTCCTTCAAACTCATGGTACTTTTCTGAAGATAAACTTCCTTTTAATTCGTGAGATACTTCATGAATGATACCTGTTCTTAACAGAGCTTGTTTTACCGTATCATCTTCTAATTCAAAAATAGCTCTGTTTACTCCTATGAAACCGTTGTTTAGATGATCTTCAAATAAATTTGTCGACTTATCTAAAAAGCCTATAAATAAGGTATCTTTAAAATCTTGTATAGGGTCATCTACTCTTTTTATTGATTCTTTTAATAACTCTTTTATATTTTCTTCGGTTAAGTATTCTTCCAACCCTTTTTCTACCAATATTGTTAAATCTTTACCGATAAAAGGAAAAAATTGTTGAGTATTCTTTACCTCTGCAAAAAAATCATCATCAAAATTTATTTTGTAGCTTACTACATTGTCCCTGTTTGTGTATGACGAGGCATAATCCATCATCAATTTATAAGCTTTAGTGTATTGTTTTATTGCACTGCAGAACATTGATAAAGTAAAGAAGAAACTTTTATTTTTTCCTAATCTCTTTGAAAAGAATCTCGATGAATACTTTAAACTTGGGTTTAATCTCATTGATGTTGCTTGGAATATACCAAAATGCTTTCTAAGCAAACTTACAAATTTTTCTATTAATTGCTTTTTTTCTTGTTTTTGAGTGTAATTATTATATTTTACCGAACCTTTTTCCCATATGATTTGTCCGTTTTCCACTTTAAAAATAAGTTCTTGTCCGTCTATATCTATTGTGAAAAGAGAATTTGTCTTTTTTACGGATATAGGTACATTGCCGAATAAAGGACTTATATCCTTTGTGCTTTTTTCTATTATAGACAAAAGTTCTTTTTCTATAATTTCGGGAGAATAATTATTTACCGATGCCAATGCATCTACTAAATATTCAAAAAATACCGAAATAGTTTCATCCGGTAAAAGACCTGTGTTTGCCAACATTATTTTTATTGGTGCCAATGCAGATTTGTCGGCAGAAGATACTATTTCGTTATAAAAAGTGTTTGTTGTTTGTCCGTATATATTAGGAGTAATAAACAGATATGAAATATTTTTGTTTTTTAAATCTTGTGAAATTGAGTTATGAAAACCGCCGGCTACAACTACAGTAAGTTTGCTTTTATCTTCTTTGTTTTTCAAAGATTTGGTTATATTATCGATAAATATCTTATTTCTGTCTATGTTAGTTTTATGATATTCAAAAAGAGTATCATCAAACAATAAATCTTCATAATCATAATAGTCTTGTGCAAGGTAATTTGGTAATAAATTTATGTATCTTTCATAATTATCTATGAAAAAATTATAATCTTCATCGGATATAGATAGTAATATAAAGTCTTTAAACAGTTGAGTCATTTTTAAAATAAAAAGATTTTGTTGAGTTTTATCGTTAGAAATTGATGATAAATAATCATTGAAGAAATTGTTTTGTTGAGAAATTAATGAAACTAAATTTAATTTTGATTTTTCTGTGGTATATTTTAAAAACAAATGGAGTTCTTTATATTTGTTTATATATTTTTCCTGTGAGGTTAGCTTATTGTACAAACTGTTATAATAGTCCGTTAAATTTTCTTTTTTCGAATCATTGAGTAGCGCATTATAATCTTTAATATCCAAGGTGTTTTTTAAATCTTCTATGAAAGAAGAATATTCCGCATTTAATTTCTTTTTATTTATTGTTTTTATGTTGTTGGAAATAGATATATATTTATGTAAATCATCATAGTTAATAATAGGTTGATTTATTACTCCAAGTAAATTGTTATCGGATAAATCCAAATTTATGTATTCTTGCATCTTCTTTAGATTATCTATTTTTGAAAGTAAGTTTTTTTCAAAATCAATAAATGTTTCTGTGAGATATTCTTTGTCTTTTAAAATTTGAGCATTTCTTTTTATGTTGTTAATATACAACGACCAATTTTCAAGACCGCAAATTTTTGCATAGGTGTCATTTTTGATTAAATAATATTCCGGACCGCTTAAAACGTTGCTTTTTAATAGTGCATCGGCAACATTATGTTTTTTTAGTTCTTGTAATACGGAAATATCAGCTTTTCCTTCAGGTATACCTTCAAGTAATATTGTATCTACTCCGTACTTTGTATCTAAATCTTTAATAATTTCGGAAATGTTTTTTTGAACCGAAGGATTTCCGTGTAAGTCCTGTATGAAAACGACAAGATTATTATCAGTTGAGGATTCATTTATAAATCCATCTGTTATTTTTGCATTCGTAGAGTCTATATTTAAAAATTTTTGCTGTAAAGAGTTTGCAATTGTGGGCATTACCGGTTGTTGTACAAATGCAAAAGCATAATCACTTAATACGAAAGAATTTAATACGAAAAAAGAAATAATCAGTGCAAAAATTTTCTTTGAATAAATTTTTTGTTTTATATTCATACTGTTTCTCCTTACGATGCAGATAACATTGCATTAATTGTTCTAGGATTTATAATTTCTTTAGAGTCTGTTATAAGACTCTTTTCTGTTCTAAAATCATATAATACGGGAACATCTCCCCATGCTTCGACTAATATCGAAGCAAAATTAAAGTTTAATGCCTTTGAAGCCATTAGTTTATCATAATTTCCGTTAGCGGATTCAAAGTTTATAATAGCCATATTTTCTAACGGATTTATATATTCTAAATATATTTTATTCTTAAGAAGTTGTTTTCGAATATGTTTTATTATTTCCGGCCTTAATTCTTCAGGTACTTCCGGAGCATCAATCGTTAAAACTTTCATATACTCGGAGTAATAAGCGGGTTTTAATTTTATAAGATTTAAATTTATACTTACATCATAACTTTTGCCGTCGATTGTTAATGTTTCTTTTTCTAATGTAATGACATTTGTTAACGGAATATTTGATAATATCTCATTACCTGCGAAAGAAATAGCCAAAGTGTTAACACCGGCTCTTTCAGCTTTTTCAAGTCTGTACAATTCATCTTTTGTATCTACGATATCTATCAATAAAGTGTTATCCGTATTTATATCTTTTTTAGTATCAAAAATTTCATCATGAACTTCATTCTTCAATTCTTTTTTTGTAGGTGTTCTTTGTAATATTTCTTGATAGCCTTTATTTCTAAACATTATAGATATAGTTTCTATTGCCTGTTGAAAATCTTCTTCGGTTAAGTTGTAAGTTTCAATTATTCTTTGCTTGTTTTTATTCAATAAATCCGTTAAATAATTCTGTCCGTTTTTCATTGCTTTTTGTAATATTGTTTGAGCACCTTTTGTTAAGTATCTCGAAGGTTTCATCCTTACAAACTGTCTTAATAAATCATTAATCATATCTCCGCCTTCGGTATACAAAAATCTGTCTCTTTCTATTAAGTCAAGCCTTTCGGAAACGGTTCTTTCTTTAAAAAAGAATTGCTCTTTGTTTTTCATCCAGATATTTATGATTCTGGCTAAGTCCATAACGGCAGATAATCCGTCGGCGTCGTGTATTAACCTTGCTTCATATATTTGATGTTCTACTCTTTCTCCCCTGTCTCCTACTTTTTCATGTCCGATACAGGCGGCAACTATTCTTTTTCTTGTCCTTGTAGGTAAAGAGCTGCTTCTTAACATTTCCGTGGCCAATATCGCGGAATTTTTCTCGTGGTTATCTCTGAAAAAAGTGCAAGCTACATCATGCATTAAAGCTGCATATGCAACTATTGTAAAATCTATTTCGGCAAAAGGTTTCCCTTCCGTTTTTATTATATCTATGGCATTTTTTATCAGGTTCATTGAATGATTAAAGTTGTGATCGGCAACAACACCTTTTTCATTAAGAAATTTTTCAAAAGCGTGTTTCGGTAGTTTTAAATACATAAGTTTTAAACAATCTTGAATGTTTTGTTCCAAATCCGCCGATATTTGTTGAGCATATTGCTTTTCTTGTTCCGAAACAGAATCAATTAAATATTGTGCCAGGTACTCTATATTAGCATTTATTTTGTTTTGTCTTTCTTTTGAAACTCTTCTGTCTAAAAATTCTTGAAAAGATTCTTCTTGAGAATTATCAACTATCATTTTGGAAAAGAATTCTTTTTCAAGATGTTTTCTTCTTCTTGTGGCTTTCTTTGATTCACCTTTGTTGGGCGCAAAATATTGACTTATAATATGTTTCCAATGAGGAAGTCTGTACTCGCTTATATAATCTTTTTGCAACACTTCTTGTATAAGAAGTTCCAAATTTCCGGAATATTTTTTTAATTGAGAAAAAACACGAATCTCTTTATCGGAAAATTCCGTTTCGGTAGCTTTTTCCAAACTTTCTTTTAATGATTGTATATCCGGAAGTCCGAATTCGTCTTTGCTAACATTAATAAAAATAAAATTAATGTCATCTGTTGTTAATAAATCTTTATCGAATGCTTCAGTATTAAAAAAAGAAAATAATATTGCATGAATAAGAGAAATTTTTAAAAATAAACTTCTTGCGGAAGATTCTGCTTTTAACAGAGATTTGTTAATGAAGAAAGTTTTAGTTTCATCAATATTGTTTATAAACAAATCTGTTGAATTTGATTTTTCAAAAGTTTTTATTGCAATTCTTATAGGATAACTTTTTTTATCTTCCGCATCTTTTTTCGAAAAAGAAACAATATCTTCTTCTTGCGGTGTTCTGACTATTATTTCTTCAATGATTTCCGTAATATCTTCTTGTGTTAAATTGGCTGCAATATCTTCATCTATTTCAAATGCGAAAGTTTCACTGCCTACGGTAGCTAAATATTCAACGGTTTTTTTCTTGGTATAATCTCTTATAAAAATTGTATCTTCTTCTATCGGTCCTATTTTGTAATCGGCAAAATCAATTTTATTATCTTTTATTTTGAAAGAAATAACTTGATTTCCTATAAAAATATTAAAATTATCGTCTTTTATATGTATGTTTAAAGGTTCAGACCATTTCCCTCTTACCAATTTTCTAATATGTTCTTCCACAATTTTCGGATCTTGATCATACACTTCCGCAAATGCAGCCGTAAGCTCTGCCAAGAATAAATCTTTTGTATGTTCCGGAATTAAAGGACTTGTGGCTAATAACATTTGTATTTGAATAATCGTTTGTTGCTCGTAAGCGCTGGATATTATCTTTGAAAAAGCATCGGTAACAGTACTGTTTTTTGAATACGGAGTTATCAATAGATATTGTAAATTGTTTTTCTTTAAATCATTTAATATTGAGGAGTGGAATCCCCCGGTAATAATGATGTTAATGTTTTTGTTATTGCTTGAGTTGTTTCCTTTTACGGTTTGAGAAGATAAAATGTTATTTATGAATATATTGTTTCTTTTTTTATTCACATCATAGTATTCTAAAAATTTATTAACTTCAAGAATAGCATCGAATTTAATTAAATCTTCGTTGGTGAGATAAAAACTTAACAATTCTTTATATCTTTCAAAATTATTTGTAAAGAAATCATATTCATATTCACTTATTGATAAGTTTATAATTTTTTCAAATAAACTTGTCATTTTTAATATGAATATTTTTTCTTCCGTATTTTTATCTTTATTACGTAAATCGTTTAAAAAATCGTTAAAATATTCATTTTCTTGACGAAGTAAAGAGACTATATTCAAACTGTTTATTTTTAAAACGTAATTTAAATATGAGAATAAATTTTTATATTGATTTTGATAAGATTGATTTTGAGAAATTTGTTTATACAACTGTTGCCAATATTCGGCTAAATCGTCGTTTTTTGTTTTATCTATGATATCTTTGTATTTATCGTAATCTAATGAAGTTTTCAATTCTCCTAAAAATTTCGAATGTTCTTTATTAATATTTTTTTTATTCAAATCGCTTTTTGTATCGGATAAAAATAAGAAGTTGTTTAATGTTTCATATTGTAATATCGGTTGATTTACTTGGTTAAGCAGTTTAGGATTGTTTATGTCAAAATCTACATACTTCATTAATTTTTTCGATTTAGTTCTTTCGATAACAGTATTATAAAATTCATTAAATATTTTTTGAGAAGCTTTCAAATTTGTATTTATATTTGCAAGAAGACGAATATTACCTATATATGTTTCCCAATCTTCCAAACCATATACGGGAACTGCCGAATTGTTTTTTATTAAAAAGTATTCTGCTCCTGTAAGCATCCCCTTGTTTAATAAGTAATCCGAAACTTTTGGATCGTAATTGTTCAATGATTTAATGAAACTCGTATCTATTTTTGCAGATGGTGCACCTTCAATGAGAAGTTTGTTTACTCCGTAATTTTTATCAAAGAAATCAATTGTTTTATATATGTTTTTTTGAACTTCCGGATTTGAATGTAAATCCTGAATTAAAACAAATATATCTTTTCCATCATTCAAATAAGATTGCGAAACCTTTGCAAACAGCGGATTAATTGTTGACGGAATATTGGTATATATGAAATCAGCTTGTATTAACTGAGGTAGAATCAAAATTACGGATAAGAATGATACAAATACTTTTATAATTCTTTGTTTCATACCATACCTCCTAATTAGTGATGTTATTAAACTCATTTTCATAATATTTTTCTTTCTCTTCAAAAATTTCAGTGTTTTCCATCAATTCGGTATATAATACTTCCAAATCTTCTTTTAATAATTTGCTTTGTTTAGGACCTTCCGCAAGATAACTTAAATTGTTTTCTTCACAAGCTTTTACAAGCAGTTTTGTTATATTTTCTATTTCAAGCTCTTTTTCCTGTATTTCTTTTTCCAGTTCTTTAATCTTCAGTTCTAAAGGTTTTAGTGCTTTAGATTTTTCTTGTATTAATTTTGCTCTGATTTTTTTTACTTCTTCTTTTGTGTATACTTTCTTCTCGGAAATTTTAGATGTTGCTTTTATTTCGGAACTTTCGTCTTCCCAGCCGCATCTTTCCAAAAAGTCAGCATATGTTCCGTCGAAGAAAGATACTTTGTTTCTGTCGAAAATTATAAGTTTTTGTGCTACGGCATGTAAAAGTTCTTCATTGTGAGTTACTATTATAATTGAACCTGAAAATTCATTTATTGCATCTATTAAAGATTCCGTAGATTCCAAGTCCAAATGATTTGTCGGCTCATCAAGAAGTAATAAATGTGCGGGTTTAGCCAAAATTTTCCCCAATAAAACTCTGCTCTTTTCCCCGCCGGAAAGAACTTTTATCCTCTTCATCATATCGTTTCCGCCGAACATCATAGCTCCGCATATATTTCTTGCATTTTGAGGTAACTTAGTATTTGCGGATAAAATAGAATCGTAAATAGTGTCTTCATCATTTAATTGAGCAACATCGGATTGAACAAAATATCCTATTTCAAGTTCGGGATGTTTTTTTATATTTCCCGATATCGGATTCAATCTTCCGGCTAATAATTTTAATAAGGTTGATTTTCCTTTACCGTTCTTTCCTATAACACAAATCCTTTCTTTTTTCAAAACATCCAAATTTAAATTATCAATTAAAATATCATTATCGGTATATCCGAATTTTAGAGAGTATGTGCTAAGCATTTTGTTTGCCGGAAAATCCAAATCACTGAAAGAAAAATCCAAAGTTTCCAATTCTGTTAATTGCTGTAAATCTTCTTGCTTTTCAAGAGTTTTTATTCTGGATTGAACCATGCCGGCAAGCCTTGCTTTTGCTCTGAATCTTCTTATGAACAGTTCGGTTCTTTTTCTTCTTTTTTCTATGTTGATTCTTGTTTTTTCGTAAATTTCTTCTTCTTTTGCTATTTGCTCGTATAACTTTTCCGTAGTTCCTTCTACTTTTCTTGCTTTGTTTCGGTGAATTGCAACCGTATGTGTAACGACCTGATCCATAAAAGATCTGTCATGTGTTATAAGTATAAGTTCGTTCTTTAATGTTTTAAGAAATTTTATTAACCATCTTATTGCAACAATATCCAAATAATTGTTCGGCTCATCCAATAAAAGCATATCTACGTCGGATAGCAATATCTTTGCCAAGTTTAGTCTTATTTTATATCCACCTGAAAAAACGGATGGTTCTTTTTGTAAATCTTCTTTTGTAAAACCTAAACCGAACAAAACTTTTTCCGCTTTCCATGTATTATCGGTTTCTTCTTTCGGTAATACGGATGCAACTTCTTCGATAATAGTTTTGTATTTAAAATCCAAATGCTGTTTTAAATACCCTATTTTATAATTCTTGGGAATCTGTATTTCTCCTGAGTCGTATTCAGCTTCCCCGGTAATCATCTTAAGAAGGGTTGTTTTACCGTAACCGTTTCTGCCGACTAAACCTATCTTTTCCCCTTTACCAACACTGAAAGACAGGTTATCGAATAATACTCTTGCTCCGTAAGATTTTGATAAGTTATTAATAGTAATCATTTTTCCAAAATAAAAACTCTGTCTAAAATTTATTTAGACAGAGCAATAGAATCCCCGTATATTTTTGTAATAAAATAATCATGAGAGCTAAATAATTTCAGTAGCCCCACATACCTCAAAATATAAAAAATAAAAATTACCGAAAACAGAGCCAATATTCCTGTTGAATAATTCGAAATATTATCAAGTATACGACACTTATAATACATGTAATAAGTTTTTAATTTCAGAGGACTTGATATTGTTGCAAGTAAATTATTATCAAAAAACTCAATGTTTTTATCAATAAATAAAACTTTATCATGATTTACTTTTAATATCTTAAAGTCTTCTTGTACTTTTATACACATATTAATAAAATTTTTAGGGATGTTAAACATCGAACTGTATTGTTCTTGAATACTCACTGTATTTGAAAAATTATAAACGTCTTTATTTATCACAAAAGAAAAAAGACTCATCAAACCGAAAGATATGTTTGATGACAAGACAAAAAATAAAAGTAAAACAGAGATAAATCTCTTTTTCAAGTTGACCTCGAATGTATATATATATTATATATATAATAATTCTAATATATACTTGTTTATTTTTCAATGCTTTTTTTGCATTTTTTATTGAAAAAAGAATGTAAAAGTTTTTTATATCTTTTTTTGTTTAATTTTGTTAAAATATTTACTTAAAATTCAGTATAAACAATTGGAGAAAAAATGTCTTATTATTACAAATTATTTTGGATTTTAACGACGATAACTACATTCTTAAGACTTTCCGTTATAGGTAAATTGGGCCTAACCGTAGATGAAGCCCATTACTGGGTATATTCCAAATTTTTAGATTTATCTTATTATGATCATCCTCCTATGATAGGTTATATAATAAAATTGTTTACCGATATTTTCGGAATAAACGAATTTGCGGTCAGACTTCCGTCCGTTATTGTTTTTGTTATAACGTCTTGGATTTTTTTCTTATGTATCAAAAAATTATTTAATGAAAGAATTGCTTTTATCGGTATAGTGTTAATAAATGTATTACCGGTATTTTCTTTCTTGGGAGCGGTTGTTACGATTCCGGATTCTCCATTGTCTTTATTTTGGGTTTTATCGTTTTACCTCTTTATAAATATTGTAGAAACAAAAGAAAAAAAATATTGGTATATGTTAGGTGTTACCGTAGGTTTGGCATTCTTATCTAAATATACTGCCGTAATGATATATCCTTCCATTATTTTATTTTTGATATGTTCTAAAGAAAACAGATTCTGGTTTTTAAAAAAAGAACCGTATTTTGCAATGATAATATCTTTTATAATATTTTTGCCTGTTGTTATTTGGAATATACAAAATAATTGGGCAAGTTTCGGTTTTCAATTACAGCACGGTTTCGGGAAATCTTTACCGAGTCTTTCTTTCACTTTATTCGGACGATCTATCGGTGCACAAGCGGGTTATGTTTCCCCGTTCCTTTTTATATTCTTCTGTTATGTAGCATATGTCCTTATAAAAGATGCTTTTTTTAAAAAGCAAAAAGATGCTTTATTTGTTGCTTCCTTTTCTTTACCGGTTCTCATTTTCTTTAATGCAATTGCAACATTTAACGAAATATTACCGCATTGGCCTGCGATGGGCTATTTGATGTTAACAATATATGCTTCGTATATCATTAATAAATTTTGGGACAATAGTAAATTCAGAAAGATAATATATTTTTCCTGCGGTTTTGCCTTGTTCTTGGACTTAATAGTTCCTATTCATTGCATATATAAGTTTATACCTATAGAACCTTTCTTACCTCAAAAAGAGGCTCAGAAAGTAGAATTTGGAATTCCTAAAGCTGAAATAGTTGATATATCAAACGATTTATACGGATGGAAAGAATTGTCTTCGGAAATAAATAAAGTATATGATTCTTATCCTGAAGATAAGAAACCTTTTTTATTTACACATAAGAGTTATTTGGCAAGTCAAATATATTTTTATACTCCGGATAAAAGAGTTTATTGCTTTAGCGGTAAGATAGATGCTTATGATTTGTGGCAAAGGGATATTTCTGTATTAAAAAATAAAGATGGTCTGTTTATTACAAGTAATATGTTTGATTTTAACGATTATGAAAAAGTTTATCCTTTTACGGAATTCGAGAAACCCATAGAAATTCCTGTTTATAGAAATAATAAACTTGTTAAAAAGTTTTGGATAACGAAATGTAAAAAGTTTAATCCCGACTTATTGTCTGAAGAGTATACAGCAAATATTATCGGAGATAAAAAGACATTACAACAAGGTCTGATAGACACCGATCATAAATTATTTAAATTTATAAATATAGAACTAAATAATAAATTTTTTAATTTTATAATATCTAACGTTTCGTTTTTCGATAGTAAAAATTTAAATCCGAGTTTAATAGTTATAGTTGTTGTCACGTTAATAATTCTAAGAAAAGAAGAAAAAAACAAGTTTTGGATTTTGTTTGCATTAATTGTATGCACGGTACTTGTTGCAAGTATATTAAATACTTTTGTAAAAAGTTTTATTGACAGAGCAAGACCTTTAGCTGTTTTCGGCGAAGACAATATTAATGTTTTTTATGAAATATTACACGGAAACTCGTTTCCTTCGGGGCACACACAATTTGCTTTTACGGTTATGACGACAATGCTTCTTCTTATCCCCAAATATTGGTATATTTATTTGCTGCTTGCATTTGCGACGGGCTTTGAAAGAATTTATGCCGGATGCCATTTCCCGTTGGATGTATGCTGCGGTGCACTCGAAGGAATAATAATATCTTACATAATGGTAAAACTATTTAAAAAATTCTATAAATTATAATTCGATTATACGGCAATAAAAAAACGGGAAGAAAATTCTTCCCGTTTTTTTTATTAATTATACATTGTAAATTGTAAATTATAAATTGCTGTTTTAAATGCTCCTCAAATGTCTTATGTCTTTACCATGAACCATAAATATTACATCTTCCGCAATATTTGTTGCATGGTCTCCCAATCTTTCAAGACTTTTTGCTATAAACATTAAATCTATTGCTCTTATCAGAGTTGTTTGATCGGAAGTATTCGTCATAAAAGCTAATAAATCTTTTATTATTATTCTTTTTAATTCATCAACTTCATCATCTTTTGATAATACTGTGTCTGCAAGATCAGGATCATTTAAATTAAATGCTTTAATACTGTCTCTAACCATAGCTATTACAGCGGTGGCCATTTTAGGAATATCGATTAACGGTTTTAAATCCGGATATTTTAAAAGTTCTTCCCCTATTTCACAAATATTTACAGCTTCATCACCCATTCTTTCCAAATCACTGTTAATTCTCATGGCGGAAGTTATGAATCTTAAATCAGTTCCTACAGGCTGATTTAATGCGATAAGTTTTAAACATGTATCATCAACAACTATTTCTGTAAGGTTTGCTTCTCTTTCTCTGTTAAAAACTTCTTTGGACATGGAAATATCTCTTTTGACTATCATGTCTACAGAAAACTTTATCATCTGCTGAACTATTTCGGCCATATCAACAAGTCTTTTCTTTAAATCGTTCATTTCCAAATCAAAGTGTCTCATATACCCCCCTAAAAATACTCTGTATTTTTTTGAAGATTAGAAGTTTGGATGATTAGAGGATTGGAAGAAAAGTTGCAATCGTAAAAATCACTTTGTGATTTTTTTATTTAAATCTTTCCGCTTTGCTTCAAATCTTCCATTCTTCTATTCTTCAAATCTTCCAAATTATCCGAATCTTCCCGAAACATAATCATCCGTCTCTTTTTTCGACGGATTAGTAAATATTGTAGATGTTTCATCGAATTCTATTAAGTTACCCATAAACATATATGCGGTATCATCCGAGAGTCTTGCAGCCTGTTGCATATTATGTGTTACTATAACCAGTGTATATTTTTGTTTCATTTCCTGCATCAATTCTTCTAAGTTTGTTGTCGATTTCGGATCTAATGCCGAACATGGTTCATCTAATAATATTATTTGCGGCTTTATTGCTATAACTCTTGCAACACAAAGCCTTTGTTGTTGTTCGAGGGATAAATTCAATGCAGACATTTTTAAATTGTTTTTTAAATCATCCCATAATAAAACATCTTCCAAACTTTCCTGAACAATTTTGTCTGTTTCTTTTCTTGTTTTTACCATCCTGTTTATTTCAAGTCCGAAAGCTATATTATTATAAATTGATAAAGGAAAAGGATTAGGTCTTTGAAAAACCATTCCTACTTCTTTTCTTACCCTGTCAACCTGCATATCTTCGCCGTAAATATTTTTGCCGTTAATAAGTATTTCGCCTGTAATTCTTACACCGTCAATTGTATCGTTTATTCTGTTTAGTGTTCTAAGCAAAGTGGATTTCCCGCAACCGGAAGGACCTATTAAAGCAGTTATCCTGTTTGCTCTGATATCCATGTTTATATTCTTCAATGCATGAAAATCCGAATAATATAAATTTAAATCTTTAATTTGAATTTTTACTTCGCCCTTTTTCTTTACCATTACAAATCCTTGCAGTTTTGTTTTTGTCGTTGCCAATCTTCCAATCTTCTAATCTTCAATTCTTCCAAATTATCCGAATCTTCCGGTAATATAATCTTCCGTCAATTTATTTTTAGGAGTTAAGAACATATTCTGAGTCTTATCTATTTCTATTAATTCACCCATTAAAAAGAAAGCCGTTCTTGTTCCCACTCTTGATGCTTGTTTAACATTGTTCGTAACTAAAACTATCGTATATTTTTCTTTTAATTTCAACATTGCTTCTTCAACTTTTGCTGTCGATATCGGATCAAGTCCCGAACAAGGTTCATCAAATAAAATCACTTCCGGTTCTATTGCCAAAATTCTTGCGATACATAATCTTTGCTGTTGTCCGCCGGACATTTTTATTGCCGAAGAATCCAATCTGTCTTTTACTTCATCCCATAACGATGCATCTCTTAAAGATTGTTCTACAACTTCATCCATATTCTTTCTGTTTTTTAAGCCTAACACTTTTGGAGCATAGGCAATATTGTCATAAATCGACATCGGTAACGGTATAGGCATTGCAAAGAGCATACCGATTCTTGTTCTTAATTTTTCCGGATTCATTTCAAAAATATTGTCATCGTCAAGAAAAATATCGCCTTTTCTTGAAAAAGACACATTCATATCGTTCATTCTGTTTAATGTTCTTAAAAAAGAAGTTTTTCCGCTGTTAGAAGGACCTATAATAGAAAGTATTTCATTTTTCTTAACGGTTAAGTTAAGATTTTTTAATACTTGCTTTCCGCTATAAAAACAATTAAGATTTTCAACTCTTATTTTATCTACCATTTTCTGATTTTCCTAAAATAAAGTCTTGCAACTATTGCTATCAAACTCATAGATAATACCATTAACAACAACACTAAAGCCGTTCCGAAAATTATATTTTTAGGCATATTAGGTATTTGTGTCGATATAATATACAAATGATACGGTAAAGCCATAACCTGATCGAACATTGATTTCGGTAAATGAGGAACATAAAATGCTGCCGCAGTAAACAATATAGGCGCTGTTTCTCCGGAAATTCTGGATATACTTAAAATCGCTCCGGTCATAATTCCCGGCAAAGCATTAGGTAAAACTACTCTTCTTATTGTTTGCCACTTGCTTACACCAAGTGACCAACTTGCTTCTCTGAAAGAATAAGGAACACTGCTTAAAGCTCCTCGGGCGGTTGTTATTATTACAGGTAATTCCATTATCGACAATGTTAATGCACCTGCAAGAATTGATACACCGAAACCGAGTAACATAACAAAAATTCCAAGTCCGAATAAACCGTAAACTACCGACGGAACTCCGGCCAAGTTAACTATTGCAAGTTTAATTATTCTCGTTAAAAGATTATCTTTTGCATATTCGTTAAGATATATTGCGGCACAAACTCCTACAGGTAAAGTAATACATATCGCGCATGATACGATTGCAAGAGTTCCCAATATTGCGGGAAGAATTCCCCCTGCTCTCATACCGTCTTTAGGCATGGTAGTTAAAAATTCCCAAGACAAAGCAGACCAACCGTTCTTTATAATAATAACAATAACGGTAAGAACGGGAACTATTACAATGATAGTAGATATTACTAACAAAGTATAAGCTATTTTCTGTGATAATTTAGGACTTAATTTAAAGTTCATCTCTTTTTATTCAAAAATAAATCCGCTATAAAATTTATTATAAATGTTATTGTAAACAGTACTAAACCTATACCGAACAATGCTCTGTAATGAAGTCCGCCTCTAACGGTTTCTCCCATTTCCGCTGCAATTGTTGCCGTTAATGTTCTAACAGGATCAAATATTGAAGACGGAATTGCTGCGGCATTTCCCGTTACCATAAGCACAGCCATAGTTTCACCTATAACTCTGCCTATTCCAAGCATTACGGCTGCTATTATTCCGGGCATAGCTGCTTTTAAAA
Organism: Candidatus Ruminimicrobiellum bubulum; assembly: GCA_017651625.1. GTDB lineage: Bacteria > Elusimicrobiota > Endomicrobiia > Endomicrobiales > Endomicrobiaceae > Ruminimicrobiellum > Ruminimicrobiellum bubulum. The sequence continues at coordinate 246,470 of JAGCCP010000055.1, forward strand.
CTACTCTTCTTATTGTTTGCCATTTTGTTGCACCGAGAGCGTAAGCACCTTCTTTATATTGCCACGGAACGGATCTTATTGCATCTTCCGATATTGAAACAATTGTAGGCATTGCCATAAAGCCCAGAACTATCGATCCTGAAAAAGCCGTTAATCCTGTAGGAATATCTAAAATTGAACGAACCAACGGAACAAGTGTTACCATTCCCACAAAACCAAGCACAACACTCGGAATCGCGGCCATAAGTTCAACTATAGACTTTAAAATATCTCTAATACCTTTAGGAGCAAGTTCCGCAATAAATAATGCCGTCATAATACCGAAAGGTACAGCAATTATTGCAGCACCTAAAGTAACAAGTAACGAACCTATTATTAAAGAGAATACTCCATAAGAGGCAGGATTTGATGACGGGTACCAATATTTACCGAATATAAAATTAAATATTCCGTATTCCTTAAAGAAAGCAAAACCTTCTTTTAAAAGAAATCCGAATATCAATACAACAAAAACTATTGCGATGATACCGCACAAAAAAATTATTTTTTCTATAATGTAATCGGTTATTTTACTATTCATTTTTTTATAGGTACGAAAGCTGTTTCGACTACAACTTTCTGTCCTTCTTCAGATAGTGCATAATCTATAAAATCTTTTACTATCCCTTTCGGTTCTCCGTTAGTATATAAATATAACGGTCTTGAAATAGGATATCTTCCATACATAACATTTTCTATCGTAGGATAAAAATATTCTATTGAATTTTGTGCCGATACGGAAAGGGCTTTTGTTTGACCATTCATAAAACCTATTCCCGCATACCCTATAGCATTAGGATTTTGATAAATTTCATCAACTATTGCTTGAGAAGAAGGCATAAGCAATGCCTTCGGTGAAAATTCATCTTTACTGTTAATATCATTTAATCTTATAACGGTTTCTTTAAAAAACATATGAGTTCCGGAATTACTTTCTCTCGATAATAAAACTATAGGTCTGTCTTCCCCGCCTATCTCTTTCCAGTTAGTAATCTTTGCCATAAAAATATCACGAAGTTGATCGATTGAAATATCATTTATAGGATTATCTTTGTTAACTAAAACCGCTAAACCGTCAAGGCCGACAATAAATTCTTTATAAGATACATTTTGTTTTTTAGCTAAATTGATTTCATTTTCTTCAACTTGTCTGGAAGCCATTGCTATGTCGCAAGTGTTATTTAGCAAAGCTGCAAAACCGGTTCCTGTTCCGCCACCTGTAACACCTACATTTGTTCCGTCGTTAATTTGGCTGAATTTTTCTGCCCAAACTTGAACCAAATTTACTATGGTATCGGAACCCTTTATTTGCATGCCGGCATTTATGTTCTTCCCCTGTTGGGTAGAACACGAAAATAGAACACAAAAGATAGCAAGGAATACGATATAAAATTTAGTTCTATGCATATTACATCTATTCTATTATTTTATGTATCTTTTTTCAACCTAAAACAGTTTATTGTTCATGGTTTGTAGTTTGTCGTTTTCAGTGAAAACAAACACAAAAAATTCACAAAATGAATTTTTATAATAAATTTTTAGCTTTCAGCTTTCGGCTATTGCTTCTAATCCTCTAATCTTCCAATCTTCAAATTTTGGCTGTTGTTATTGCTTTCTGTGCCTGATATTTTCCCTTCTTGTCTGCATAAGAAGTTTCACATATTTCATCAGCACCTAAAAATAAAAGTTGGCCTATACCTTCATTTGCATAAATTTTTACAGGCATAGAACTTATGTTTGATATTGCAATTGTTGCATAACCTTCCCATTCAGGTTCAAAAGGAGTTATGTTAACCATAATACCGCATCTTGCATAAGTAGATTTTCCGAAAGCTATTGTTATAATGTCTCTAGGTATTCTGAAATATTCTACTGTTTTTGCAAGTACTACGGTCTGCGGCTGCAATATAATAAAATCATCAACTTTTACATCTTTAAATAAATTAGGATCTATTTTTTTAGGATCAATAAATGTTCCGTCGGTATTTTTTTGCATTATTTTAAATTCGTTGGAAATACGAAAATCATATCCGTAAGATGATGTTCCGTAAGAAATTCCTTTTCTTACTTGTTCCGGTTCAAACGGCTCTATCATTTTTTTTTCGATAGCCATTTTTTTAATCCACTTATCCGATTTTGCCATTTTGTCCTCCATAAAATATAAAATTAATTTTTATTACTAAAAAGAAATCTCTACACCAAAGTTATTTTTTACATCCATTATATACTGCTCTGCCACATCATTCCAAAAGGAATAATCAGGATTGTTTCTCTTATCTTCCAAATTATATTTTTCTTTAATTATTTCGGAGACATATTTTGTGTATTTTTTACTGCCCCAAAAATTTAAATGATCGTTATCGTCTATATCCAAGTATGAAAGATTTAAATCTCTTATTGTATGATACTCATTTGTGTTTATATAATCTTTGTTTTTTTCTTTTAAAAAAGAAAAAAACGAATCATATTTTTCTCTCATTGGTATCATGTTAAACGGTTTTGCAAAAAACAAAGGAGCAGGCACACTTATAAATATCGTAGGAATATCAAGATTATCACAAAAATCAAAAAGATCTTCTATGTATTTTAACGGAATATCGTTTTCTTGATACGAAGAGATTTTTGGATAACTTATATTAAACGAAAGATCTTTTCTCTGGAAATAAGATTTTCTAATATATGCCAAACAGAAACCTGTTGGTTTTATATCTTCAAAAAACGCATTTTCATGTGTAGCTGTTACCGGTAAAATAGAATAAATAAAAGTTTCTAAGTCTAATTCATAATATTTTGTCAAAATACTTAAAATTTTAATTTTGTTAACGGATATCGGAATTTGTTGAAAAATATAATAAAAAAAATATATCTTGGCAAACCCTTTATTATAATTGTACGATATTAAAGAATTAACATCTATCAATATAGTTTTGGGGCTTTGCTTTTTTAAAACGTCGGTTATCACATTCTTAATAATTGAAATAGGTAAATTTGAAAAAGAATAATTTAGCGATGTTATACCATACTCTTTCCAAGCAACTAACGGATTCCATCCTGATTCCGATGTTGATGGTCCTATAACCAAAACATCAATACTATTAGGTTTCATATTATAAATTGTTTTTAAAAGATATGACTCATAATAGTTTTTATTGACATAAACTAATTTCGATAAAGAAAAAGCAACTGTAACAATAAGTAATAAAAATATTACATAATTGATAATAATTTTTAGTTTCATTTTTTGTAATTATTCACTAAATCTTTTTGGATTCTCTTTTCCCTTTTTATTCCAATAATCGATAACATCTTTTTTTATTTGCTCTAAATTATCCATATCAATAGAATCTATTTTCCAATTATTGTTATCTTGTATAACATTAAGAGTTACAATATTACTATTTGTTTCATTCCATAAGATACTATATTTATTTCCCTCTATATTTTCTATTTTTATGTTCTCTATCGGAAATATATCTTGAGCATTTAAAAAAGGATCATAATCTATACCTATTATAAAACCTTCTTCATCATCAAAAGAATATAAAATATCCAATGTTTTCAACATATTCTGTGTGCAGGATTTTTTTATCAGTTCATGTCTTTCCGTTTCACTTAGAGAAGAAGATAAATATTGACTATAAAAATCGAAGAGCATATCTTTGGCATTTATATAAGTATTATCGGCAATAACATTAGTTTTTTCCCCTTTGTCAACGACATTAGGTTGTTCTTCTTTAACATCTAATATAAAGAAAATGGAAAATACTATCAAGAAAGATATTGTAATAAATATAAGACTTATAACTTGAAAAGGTTTTTTTTCAAACAATATTTTAAAAAAATCCATAGTTTTAATCCATAGTAAATAGGTTACGGCTTAATATAAACCGTAACCTATGTTTGATTTATTTATAACGAGATATTAGAAACATTTTGAATAACCGCAAGATTTACAAACTACACAACCTTCGGCAAATTCCAACATTTCTCCGCATTCCGGACACTGAGGACAAGTTCCCTCGGAGTTTCCTGTTCCTTTAGACTGATATACTTTTACTTCAGTCTTTTTTTCTGTTTTTGGTGCGGTAGGAATTGCAGACTGTTCATTATTAAATAAGTTTGGCATTTCTCTCTCGGAAAGATACGATTCAAGAGCTTTTGCTATAGCATCAGGACAGGAAAGAATTGCTCCGCCTTCCGTAAGCGTCGGAGAAGGACATCTTATACCTTTTAATTGTTCTATTATTCTTGCTGTATCAACTCTTGATCTCAATGCAAGAGAAATAAGTCTTGCAATAGCTTCGGATTGTGTCGCCGTACAACCGCCGGATTTTCCGAGCTGAGTAAATACTTCAAATACACCTTCTTTATCTTCATTTATTGTTACATACATCTTTCCGCAACCCGTATGCATTAACAATGTTGAACCCATAACTCTCTTAGGTCTTAATCTTGCTCTTTTTACTTCCGCTTCGGCCGCAGATGGTGCTTTTTCTTCTTTTTTATCTTTATTTGTATTTGCGGATATCAATACTTGATCTTCTCTTGAACCGTCTCTATAAACGGTAACACCTTTGCAACCTAACTTATAAGATAATACATAAGCTTTTTTCACATCTTCTTTTGTTGCATTGTGTGTAAAGTTAACTGTTTTTGATACTGCGTTATCTACAAATTTTTGGAATGCAGCCTGCATTCTAATATGATCTTCCGGTAAAATGTCGTGAGCCGTAACAAAAACTCTTTTTATTTTTTCCGGAATTTCCTTGATATGCTGTATTGTTCCTTCTTGTGCAATTTTGTTCATTAATTCTTCCGAATAAATACCTGCATCTTTTATTGCTTTTTCAAAGTAAGGATTAACAATAAACATTTCGGCTTTATCCAAGCAATTTGCTCTCTTATAAACCAAAGCAAACATTGGTTCTACTCCGCCGGAAGCATTTGCGATAAGTCCGATAGTTCCCGTAGGAGCAATTGTTGTAGTTGTTGCGTTTCTTATAGGATTTCCGTCTTTATATACACTTTGTTTGAAATTCGGGAAAGCACCTCTCTTTAATGCTATTTCTTCGGAAGCTTTATGAGATTTTTCCTCAATGAAAGACATCACTTTCTCCGCTAATAATACAGCATCGGGAGAATTGTAAGGCATTTTTAATTGGAACAACATATCTGCCCAACCCATAACACCTAAACCTATTTTTCTGTTTGATCTTGTAATTTCCCCTATTTTAGGTATCGGATAGTTGTTCATATCGATAACATTATCCAAAAAGTGAACAGCGGACTTTACTGTTTGTTCCAATCTCTTCCAATCAACTTTACCGTTTTTAACGAAATGAGATAAGTTGATAGAACCTAAGTTACAAGCTTCATAAGGAAGCAGCGGTTGTTCTCCGCAAGGATTTGTTGATTCGATTAAACCTACTTCAGGAGTAGGGTTTGTTTCATTCATTCTGTCGATAAATACTATTCCCGGTTCTCCGTTTTTCCATGCTTGAGTTACGATTTTATCGAATACTTCTCTTGCATGTAATTTTCCTACAACTTCTTTTGTTCTCGGACTATATAAATTGTAATCTTCGTCGTCTTCAACTGCATCCATAAATTCTTTCGTTAACGCAACCGATATATTAAAGTTGGTAAGGTTTGTCGTTATATCTTTACATGTAATAAATTGCATTATATCCGGGTGATCGATTCTGAGCATACCCATATTTGCTCCTCTTCTTGTTCCCCCTTGCTTAATTGCTTCCGTTGCGGCATTAAATACCTGCATAAAGGATACAGGACCGGATGATACACCGTTTGTCGATTTTACGCTGTCGTTAGATGGTCTTAATCTTGAGAAAGAAAAACCTGTTCCGCCTCCGGATTTATGAATTAATGCTGTATGTTTTAATGTTTCAAATATTGATTCCATTGAATCTTCTACAGGTAAAACAAAACATGCGGAAAGTTGTTGTAACGGCCTTCCTGCGTTCATTAATGTAGGAGAATTAGGTAAAAAATCCAAAGCGGACATCATTGTAAAAAATTCTTCTATTACATCATCAAGTTTAGCACTTTTATCATAAATTTTATCTGCTTGTGCGATATTTTCGGCAACTCTAAAAAATAAATCATTAGGTTCTTCTATAGGATTTCCGTCATTATCTTTTTTTAGATACCTTTTTGATAAAACCTTCATTGCATTTTCATTTAGAGCAGGTTTAATTTTCTCTAACAGTTTTTCCTTTAGTGTAGGCATTTTTCCTCCAAATTTATATTTTATTTTTTCTTCGTTTTATTTTTATCGTGTTCTTTCTTTAGTTTTTTTAATTCCGTCATAAAATCATTTATATCGGCAAATTTATTGTATACCGATGCAAATCTTATGTATGCCACGGTATCGATATCCAATAATTTTTGTAATGTTTTTTGTCCTATTACCGAAGACGGTACTTCCATAATATAATCACTTATTTCACTTTCTACCTCAGAAACTATTTTTTCTATTGTTTCTGTGGAAACAGGCCTTTTTACACAAGCTCTGGATACCGCTGCCCAAAGTTTTTTCCTATCGAAAGGTTCTCTTCTGCCGTCCGATTTTATAACCATAAGAGTTATATCTTCCGGCTTTTCATAGGTAGTATATCTTTTTTTACATTGGTTGCATTGTCTTCTTCTTCTAATAGCTGAAGTATGTTCTATGGGTCTTGAGTCCAATACTTGACCGTCAAAACTACCGCAAAAAGGACATTTCATAGCTTAAACCTCATTTTTTGTAATGAAAGTATAATGTTGAATTTATACTATATGTTGTGTTTTGCTGTAATAATATAACATACATATTGATTTTGTCAAGAAAAAATTTCTTGACATTTCGATTTTGTTTTGATATAGGTATTGACTTTTATAAACAAAAAAAAATGCACTCCCTTGCGAGGAGTGCATTTTCGATATTGTAATAAAGTTGTTTATGCTGCTCTAAGTATAGCTTTGATGTTTGCAATACTTTCTTCGTTCGTTAATTCACTCATATCGATATTTGGAGTTGCATATCCGAGTAACAATGACAATAATCCCTCAAGAACCATAGCTCTTTCTTGAGAATTGAGTTCGGGATTATCTTTTAATGAAGATAAAAGATGGATAACTAGATCTTCCCTGTCTTCAACTGTACCGGTATTATTTAATATAGAATGAACTCTCTCTATTTCTTGCTTGAATTCGTCTCTGAAATTTTCGACGTTTAAAATTTGATTTACATCATCGGAAATAGGAAGTTCTTTGAAAGTTTCTGTTTGGCTTGTTATTCTATATTCTACAAGAGCTTGCATTAACATATTTGTGTATTCTTTCTTATCGAAAGAAATATCGGTTGCCTGTATCATTTTTAATTCCGTTGCTTGTAACAATCCCTCAACAAAGCCTTTCAATTCGTACTTGGAAATATTTTCTTTAAAAGTTGTTTCAAGCATTCCGGCTATTTCAGGAATATTAAAATTATCAGTTGTATACATTTCATATAATCTTCTCATAACACCTTCATTTATAACAGAATCTTTACTTATAGCGAAATTTCTTCCGTTATTTATACCTTTTGTTCTTTGCCCTTCGGGAGTAGCCTCAAAAATTGATGTTATAAATTTGACGATAGTCATTTTTCCATCATTAAATTTAAAATTTTCTTCATCACCGATTGCTTCTAAAATGGAAAAATCCAAAGACATCATAGAAACAATATTGTTGTTTTGAAACATAGCGGATAATTGTTCCATAGATATTGTGCCGTTTTTATCTGCGGAAATATTTATTATCTTATCGTTGTCTTTACCTACAGATAGTAACGGAGAGTCGTAATCAACAACTAATTTTATATTATCATTCTTAAAATTTATTAAAAATTCCGGATAAACATCTGAAGGCATTTTTACCGCTAAATATGCTCCTGTATTATGTTCTTTTATTTCTTTAGAAAGAGTAGAAAGAAGAGATAATACTTCATTAGTTTTTGCTGATACTCCGTTTTGTGATAAATCAATCTGTAAACCATCTATTCCATCATTTTCTTTAAATTGTTGGAATCTGTCATTAAAGGTTGATATCCAACTTTCTAATTCTTTAGTTGTTATATTGTGAAGATCAAAACTGAACATTACCTTTAATCCTTTGTCATGTGCAGCTTGTAACAAATCTTTTAAAGTTTGCGACTTATCTTGCAACAATTTATCATTGGCTGATATTATTATGGCTGTTACTCCCTGTTTTTCAAGTCTGTCAATATCTTCTTGTCCGAAAGTATCAATTTGTTCTGCCGACAAATTCGTTGCAACAACCGACGGCTTTATCAACATATCATCACTGGCTTTTTGATTTAGTTTCTTTCCTAATGCATCGGTAAATAACTTTAACACCGTCTTTCCTATACCTACGACAGAAAAACTTTCTTCTGCAAGTTTCCCGATATCAGTTGCTACTATATCTTTGCCTAAATTTTCCGGTAAATCCAATATCTTGACTGATTTGTCTGAATTATCGTTTACATGTTGTAACAAGGCCATCAAAGCATCTTGTTTCGTAACATTACGTATATTTATCGTTTGTCCGTAAGAATTATCGTCGTATCCGTAAACCGTTAAATTTTCATTTGGTTTGGAAGTTAAGCAGAATGCTAAATCTCCTTCAGAAGTTGAAATTCTCGAACTTGCTTCTTGAATCAAATTCGTTTCTCCGAGTAATACCAAATTAACCTTTACTCCTTGTTTGGAAAGTTCGTTTGCCTTTGTTATTCTCGCAAAATCGGTTGCATCCGCAACAATTGTATACTCCATATTATCCTTGTACAAAATAGAATAAGTTAATCTTTGCAATGCTTTAACGGAGTTTTCAATAATCATTTCAAATAATGTTACGTTTGCTTTGAATGGTGTCATTTTTGTTTCAAGAACTTTTTCTATAGTATCAATAAGATCTTGTCCTCCGTTTCCGGTAACAAATTCAACAAGATCTTTTGAAAGTTTTTCATTTCCTTTAGTCTCGTCAAATATTCTTACGATAGGCTCTGTTCCGGAAGGTCTTATTAATAACCAGGCTCCGTTTTCAAAAACTATTTTTATACCATCATTATTTCTGATTTCTTTTATAACCAAATTTTTATCTATACCTATAAACAGATTTCGAATACTGGCAAGATTTTCATTTTCCTTTAATTGTGTTATGGTTGACATTAATTTTTCTTGTCTTTTTTTCGCTTCCGCACTTATTTGTTCCGGTGTATCAAATGTGCTGTCTTCCGCAACAATTTCTCTGAATTTAATAGTTGTTTCTATTCCTTGCGGAGCATATTCGATTCTTGAATAAACATCGGATAAAACGTCACTAGGTTGTTTGCCGTTTTCAACGAGAACAAATAATAACATTAAGTTTGCCAAGAATCCGCACTTATCATATATCCATTCCGCTATTGATATACCCCCGGAAGATTCTACACCTAACAAGAACAAATCTCCGTTGTCTTCGGCATCATGTTTTGCTTGTGCAAAATATTTAAAACCTACATTTACTTCTTTTACATCGACACAATTTTTGAATTGTTCTACAAGTTCGGAGTCTAAATCCAAATTTTTTAGCTTGTCATAATACTCGGAAGTGAGATTTGCAGCTAAATCATCGAGAACATGTGTTGTTGCACAGTTTCTCGGAACTATAAGTTTTCTTTCCAAGAATTTTTTTAATATTTCATTCTGTTTTGCTTTATTTCCTTGTGCTGCATTAAGATCCGAAATTAAATCATCAAATAAAGTTTGTAATCTGAAATTTAATAATATTGTTCCTATCTCATTTGCTGTCACGAAATTACCGTTTTTGTCTACTACCGCAAATCTGTCTCCGTCAACATCGGTAGATATACCTAAAAGATTTTCTTCCGTAATAGATTTAACTTTTTCTCTTAATTGTTTTGTGTTCTCAAAAGACGGTTCGGGTTTTTGTCCTCCGAAAGTTGGATCAACAGTATCGTTTATCATTACTACATTAAAGCCGAAAAGTTTTAATATCTCGGCATAATATCTTTTTGTGGCTCCGTTTTTAGGATCTACAACTACCGTCCATTCTTTTGCTTTTTGTTTGAATTTGTTAAGACTTGTATTGTCTTTCATTCCAAAAACACCTGTTATCATTTCTACGAAAGCCTTTATGAATGTGTTTTTCACATCTATAGAACTTATTTGTTCCGAATCCGTTACTATTTTTATTCCCGGATCTGCATTAACAGCAAGTTGATCTTGAATACTTTTTATTTCATTTTCGATCATGGTTGTAACATCTGTTCCTGCCTGTCCTCCGTCTCCCAAAGTTATTTTATAACCGTTATGTTCTTTAGGATTATGACTGGCCGTAATATTTATTGACAAAGTAAAACCATCTGCTTTTGTGTAATAAGAAATTGTAGGACTTGGAATATCATCGCTGCTTATTACTACATTTATACCGTTTGCCGCAAGTATCTTTGAAACTATTTCTGCAAATTGTTTGGATAAAAATCTTGAATCGCCGCCTACGAGAATTTTTACATCTTTAGGCTCGATATTTTGTTTAGCGGCAATTTCGGATATTACATTTGATATTGCTTGTGTTATTATTACCATATCCAAGAAATCAACTTCTTCTCCCATGATACCTCTTACACCGGCTGTTCCGAATTTTATTTGCTCTGTTTTTGAATACACTGCATTAGGTATATTTCCGTTTCTTAAATCAAAATATTGAGAAAGTAATTTTTCTACATATTTTTCTTTAAAACCTGCTTTTAACATTTTATCTATTGCATCTTTTAATTCCTTATCATTTTGTGAATACGTTAATTGAGAAATTAAATTCTGTAAGTTCGTTTGTTCCTGTTGGGATGCAGCTTTATCTTTTCCCACGGAGGAAGCAATATTGGTTGCTATTTTTGCAGGTATTTCCGTGCCGGATGCAACAGAAGCGGTTTTTCCGGCCTCTGCTGCTGCTACGAAAGCCATATTCCCTTTTGTTGAACTATCTGTTTCAATTTCTTTACCGCTTAAACCTTTAAACGTCTCTTTTGCATTTACTTTTCCAAGCTGAACTCCCATTTGATCAAAGGCGTTTATATTCCAGATAATTCCTAATGTTGCAACCATATCTTCATATAATGCTATTGAAGCTCCCAATGTTCTTGGTGTGAGTTTATCGAACATCATAATTGTAGAAGGTCTGTTGCCATCAAAAATTTTAGCTTTTGCATCTTCTCTCGCAGTTTGTTCGTCCGCCCCTTCTTCCATTAATTTCGCTACGGTTTCTTCATATGTTCTTCCGAATGCCATAGCACTTGCTTGAGCTAACATGTTAGCAAGTAACCTTGTATGGGATTCTTGCAAAGTTTCATCTGTTATATTATCACTTGTTTGTGCAAAACCTATAAAATCTACGGGAATAATATCCGTTCCTTGATGATGTTCCTGCAGGTAAGAATGTTGGGCATCCGTTCCTGCCGTTCCGTAAATTTCCGAACCTGTAGAATGATCGGTTATTCTATTTCCGTAAATATCAACGGATTTGCCTAAACTTTCCATATAAACTTGTTGAATATGAGAAGTAAAAGCTTTTAAGTATCTGTTATATGGTAGTATGGCATAGGCATTTCTGTCTAAGAAGTTTCTTTCTAAAACATTAAGTATTGCCATTAAAGCAGGTATATTTTGTGTGATATCGTTATTTTTAAAGTTTTCATCTATATCGTTTGCTCCGCCAAGGAACTCTATAAAATTATTAAAGCCTACAGAGCACATTAAAGGAAGACCTACTGCAGACCAAACAGAAAATCTTCCGCCTACCCAATCCCAAAATTCAAACATGTTTTCGGTATCTATACCGAATTCGGCAACTTTTTCTTTGTTTGTAGATACTGCAACGAAGTGTTTCTTTATAACTTCCGGATCTGTTCCTAAACGATCGGTTACCCATTTTTTTGCTGCATTGGCATTGGCAAGAGTTTCTTCCGTTGTAAAGGTTTTTGATTCTATAATAAACAAAGTTTTTGCAGGATCTAAGTTTAAACCGTTTAATACAGAGTCGATATCATTGGGATCAACATTTGAAACGAAATGAACATTACGCCCTTGATTAAATGTTGATAGAGCTTCCGTTGCCATTCTCGGACCTAAATCAGAACCGCCGATACCGATACTTACTACATTTTCTATTTCATCTCCGTTAATACCTCTCCATTCGCCCGTAATAATTTTATCCGAAAATTCTTTCATCTTGTTCAAAACTTTTATTATATCGGGCATAACGTCGTTGCCTTTAACATATATCGGAGATTTTGCTTTTAAGTTACCGTTTTTGTCTGTTATAATATTTCTTAAAGCACTATGTAGAACGGATCTTTGTTCCGTGAGATTGTAAGTTTCACCGGAAAGCATTGCATCTCTTCTTTCTTCAAATTTTACTTCTTCCAATAATTTAGCGAAACGTTTTAGAAGTTCTTCATCTATATTTGTTTTTGAAAAATCAAATCTGAAAGCTTGACCGTTTCCTAATTTTATTTCTCTTGCAAATTTTTCTCCTCTTTGTTCCGATTCCGATTTTCCTTTATCCGGAGCAAAAAGTTCTCTTATTGTTTTCAAGTCGGTTCCTACATAATCTGCTATTTCCTGGAATGCTTCAGTTTCTGTAAGACCTTTATATTTTTCAGCCGGTTTTTCTTCTTGTTGTTCTGTTATTTCTGTGATTTTTGCTGTTCCGGATCTCTTTATTTCTTCTATAATGATATCTCTGTTTTTTATTCCTTCACTGTTTTTTCTATCGTTTATTACAATATAACTGTAATATCCGCCTATCAATTCTTTTCTTTGTTTGGCTTGTATAATTGCATCAACAGCTTTTTCTATCGCACTGTCTTCATCCGTAGCAAAAACATGTTGATAACGCTCCAAACCCGTAGTATCGTTGAATTCAGGAATCTCTACAATGTATTCTTTTTCCCCTATTGTCATTTGATGAGGTATTTCTTTTGGTGTAATATTATTTCTTCTTTGAGGAGCTTTATTAATCGGGTGATCGTTATTTTTTATCAATTTTGATAAATCCGGATTGTTTTTCACAACAGCTTGTTCTATTGCATATATGTTTTTTTCGGAAAAAGTAAGTCCTTCATACATTCCGCCTACCAATGTTCCTTTTTCCGCGGCATCGCTGATTAAACGAATAATAGTTCTTATTGCCTGTTTTGGTGATTTTGCATATACATATTGGAGAGCTTCCAATTCCGCAGAGTTATTTATTCCGGGTATTTCTACTCTAAAAAGTTCTTCATCCTCAAACCTTTGTTTGTTTGAATAAAGTTTTCTTGTCGGTTTGGAAAGGACGGTTCTTGTAGTATTTTCCGGCAATACTTCTCGTATAAATCGTTTATAGAATTTTTCTAATTCCCTTTCTTCATATTCTTTTCTTTCTTTTTTTGTCTTAAAAGATAATCTTGCCATTTCTCTATCAAGATTGTCGCGATAAGCATTATATCCTAAACTTTCGTGTAACTTATAGATTTCTAATCTGTTTGTGCCTGTAATTCTGGCAAGTACACTATTAAAAGCTTGTTTGAAACTTACTGCATAAACAAAATATTTTTTTCCGTTAATATTGACTTCATAGTTCCTTTTTTCTTTCCCCTGTTTGTCATCTGATTCTAAAATGTTGAGCTTCCAATATTTCTTTTTGAAGTTTAATATATTGTTTCTGTAATTTTTTAACAGCTCTTTTTCTTCTTTCGAAAGGGAATTATATTGTAATGTTGCATCGATGTTTTCTATTATTGTATTCTTTTGTTCATCGGACATATTTTCAAAGAAATCAATAATTGTCTCAATATTATAATTATATTCCTCGGAATCTATTCCTTCTCCTCTTGCTGTAATACCTTTTAATATTTCCAAGAACGTTAACGGTTCTGCTTCCCCGTCCGTGCTTTTTATATAATCCTTCTCAAAAAAGTCATAATCGAAAGCTTCTAAAATGTCGGAAAAGATAACATAAAGTTCGCTTTCTTCCAAATTATCGTAAGTTGCATAAGTTACATCGTTAGGCAACTGATTTACTAAATCGTATAGCGAATCTTTCAGTGCTTGTCTTGCTTTTGATACTTTGGAATCTATTTTTAAGTTGTGTGCTATATGTGCTTCATAAAAGCCGAACCCGAAAGCTCCTGCAAGAGTATAGAAAACGAATTTAATATTACTGCCTATTGTAGAAAAGGCTTCTGCGAATGTACTTGAAGTTTCTATGGTTCCCATAAAACCTATAAGCATCATTACACCGGCAAATATCATGAATCCGAAACCTCTGTTTTTCATTCTTATAGTGCCGTTTAATATCGGGGTGTAACCGATTTTATTTAAGAAGGCTTCTCTTCTTTGTATTTCTCTGTTCAATTCATCAATGTTCACATTTTTTATATTTTTATTTATTCTTCCTATTTGTCTTGATAAATTTTGTAATTGTTCTTTATATGCTTGAGTTTGTTCCTGCCCCTGTTTTGATAAGGTATCCAATTCCGATAACAAGTTCTTTATTTGATTAAGTTCATCTAACTCATTTAAAACTTTTTTTATGTTTTGTCTTGAATTTTTTCTGAAATGTAACAATGTAAATGTAGTCGGTGAAAACAAAATGATAGGGAAAAGAAAAGTGTTTTCCAATACCGCGGCACCTACACTCATTATTCTGTTTTTAACACCTTCGTTTTTTATGAATCCAAAAAATATGTTTAAAAATCTTTTTGTGGAAGGTAATATCATTTTACCTTCTGCCTGATCGAACATATCGGAATAATTTTCTCTTACAGTATTTATTTGTTCAATAAATTTATTTTTTAGTTCAATATTGGTTATTTGGTCTGCTAATGCTTCTAAATCATTCAATTTTGTGAAGATATCAAAATCTGCACCTGATCTTGAAACTTCTCTTAAGCTTTTTAACAAATCTTGTAATCCCAATATTGTTTCTGTCGCTATATCTGCTTGTTCCGGAGTTAATGCTTCTTCCGTTGTTTCTTCAGATAAATCGTCTAAAGAAAAAGGTTCTTCTATTCCTTCGAATTTTATTTGAACACTATTGCCAACAGTTTGGATGTCTTCAATTTTACCTTTGTTTAATAATGCTATTATTTGAGAAACAGGCATATTTGCGAAAGTTGTGTTCGTTATGTCATATTCTTCTTTGAAAATATTTTTATACAACGATTCGGCTTTCGTTGTTTCTCCCGTTACGTTAGGTGTTATTACTATGTAGTTTATGTTTTCATCTTCCAATAATTTGTTGAATCCGTATGTGTGGAAACCTCCGGTTATAACTACATGTATTTTTCTTCCGTTTGAAATTGCTTCCAAAACTTTATCTTTGTGATTTATTAAAGAATTTTTTATTCTTAAACCATTAACGGGTTTGTTTGCTTTTTTACCGAATACATTCTTTATAAATACTCTGTTTCTTTCAACGTTGTTCTTATAAAAGGTATCCGCTAAATCAAAATATTCAGTTAAACTTGTTAAATTATCTATATCTATATATTTTTCCCATAACAATTTAAACTTTGTTATACTTTCGGAAAATTCTTCGTAGTCTTTTGCGGTCATTTTATTTGTTAAATATTGAGATAATTTTTCTAAACTTTGTTGTAAGAAATATATGTCTTTTTCTGCTTGTGTTTGTGCAAGTTTGTCTCTCAATTCTTTAACAAACAATTTTTCTTCGTTGGCTAAATTGATTGTATTGATATTTTGATTGAGCACCAAGTATTCAAAGAAAGCATTTGTGTTTTTATATTTCTTATCGGACAAAAGATCTAAATCTTTTGCTTTTTTTAATAAATCGAAATAAAACTCAACTTCGAATTCTTTTTTTGATGCTTTTTCGGTTAGAGATTTATATTCTTGAAAACTAAGTCTTTCTTTTAATTCATTTAATAAGTTAGCAATTTCATCATTTAATTTTTTTACATCAAAAGCTTTTTGTTTTGATATGATTTGTGCAAACTTTATTATAGTTCCGTATTTCGATAAATTTATATCTGTTTCCTTCGCTTTCTTTAACAAAAGTTCAATGTATTTATCTGTCTTTATTTTTTCTTGTTTATAATTTTCAATAATTCTGTTTACTTTTTTATTTTCGGAAGAAATATATTGTTCACTCTTTTTATCGAAAAGGTTAGTTAAAACGGAAATATAACTTTTTATTTCAGCTTCTTTGTTGTACATATCACTCAATATTTTGAAGTTTTCCGTGTATAGGTTTTTATCTTCCAAACCTTTTATAATATCGTTTTTGTTTGCTTGAACCGCAAAATATTCTCCGCCGGTCAATCTTCCGCTTGCCAAAAGATTATTTAACACTTTTTGTTTTACGGAATTATCTTTTATAGTCGATAACCATTGAGTATTTACTGTTCCCGTTGCACCTTCTAGATAAATATCTTTTAAACCGAATTTGTTATTTAATATGGATAAAATCGAGCTTATATTTCTTTGAGTTTGTTCATGGGAGTGCAAATCTTGAATATTTATTACTATATCGCCGTCATTTGAATAAAAAGCATCTGTTATTCTTCCCAAATTGAAGGGAATTAATGCTTTAGCAGGTAAAGTTGCCGGTACAGACATATTCGGCATAGGCATTACGGCATAAGCTGTTTGAGCCGATACTATAGAAAATACGAAGCATAATGCAGTAAATACCGCTGTAATTTTCTTAAAAGAAATGTTTTTAATTTTTTTCTTTACATCTTTTAAAATATTCATTTTTCTTCTCCCTAATAAAAAAATCCGTCTTGTATAAATGTCATACAAGACGGACTTTTCCTATTATATTATTAATATTTATATCCCCTATGCTATCTCTGGCGAAATAACAAAAAAGTAATGTTATACAACTTAACTTAAATATATGAAATTTAGAAATAAGTTCGTTTAATAATGGTGCGGAATATGACTCTTTGCTCAACAAAGAAAAGTTATAATCACCAATTTTTTCAGAGACTTTTAATTCTTTTTCTGTTGTCGTTTTTACGAAATATAAATCTTTTTGGCTACTACTTTTTTTATCTTTGTTCTCATCTTTATCTTTTTGAGTAGGTGTTGCTACTAAATTAATCTTTGTAGATTCTAAAATCTTATTTATTACACCATAAGAAAAGTTTGCTATGGAATTGTAGTATTCACAAATGGAGGTAGATTTACATAACGTACCGAATTCCTGTTTAATATTTTCATCAATATTAAAAGAAAAAGATATTGATAACAAAGAAAATATTATCAATAAAGCAATGGTTTTATTGAAAAAAGATAAAAATAAATTAAACTTGTACATACCTTACAATAAGTATAATCCATAAAAGCTGATTTTTCAATGCTTTTTGCAGGTACTATTAAAAAATTATTTTTTTAATTTATTGTAATGTTTTATCAATGAAGCCGTAGAACAGTTATGTTCGTTTGTTTTTTCACCTTTAAGTTCGGGCAAAATAACATTTGCTAACTTTTTACCGAGTTCAACTCCCCACTGATCGTAACTGTTTACCTGCCAAATTATACCTTGAACAAATATTTTATGTTCATACATTGCTATTAATGCACCTAAAGTTTTTGGTGTAAGCTCATCCAACAAGATACTGTTGGTCGGCTTATTTCCTTCAAAAACTTTATGCGGTGCTAACATTTCTATATCTTCTTTTGAAGCTCCGCTTTTTTCTAAAGCATCAATTGCTTGTTCTTTTGTAAGACCGAATGCCAATGCTTCAGGTTGTGCGAAGAAATTAGACATCAATTTTTCATGATGGTCCCCGATTCTTTCCGGAGGATTAACGATTCCTATAAAATCCGAAGGAATTAATTTTGTTCCTTGATGAATTAATTGGTAGAAAGAATGTTGACCGTTTGTTCCCGGTTCTCCCCACAAAACTTGTCCTGTTTGATAATCAACTTTTTCACCGTTTCTGTTTATTGTTTTACCGTTACTTTCCATATCTGATTGCTGCAAGAAAGCCGTAAATCTGTGCAAATATTGACTGTAAGGTAAAACAGTATAACTTTGTGCGTTAAAGAAATTGTTATACCAAATACCAAGAATTGCCATTATTACGGGAATATTTTTTTCAACAGGTGCATTTATAAAGTGTTGATCCATTTCATAAGCACCTTCCAACAACTCTTTAAATTTATCAAAACCTACAGAACATGCTATCGGTAAACCTATTGCTGACCATAAAGAATATCTTCCGCCCACAAAATTCCAAAATTCAAACATATTGTTTGTGTCTATACCGAATTCGGCAACTTTTTCTTTATTTGTGGATAAAGCAACGAAATGGTTCTTAATTGCATTTTCTCCGAGCTTTTCAACTAACCATTTTCTTGCTGTATTGGCGTTTGTCATCGTTTCTTGGGTTGTAAATGTTTTTGAAGCAACTATGAACAAAGATGTTTCCGGATCCAATTTCTTTAATACTTCATATATATCCGCGCCGTCAACATTTGAAACAAAATATACTTGCGGTCCGTCTGCATAATATTTTAATGCTTCACAAACCATTCTCGGACCTAAATCAGAACCGCCGATACCGATATTTATAACGGCTTTAATTTCTTTGCCTGTTGCACCTTTCCATTTGCCGCTTCTTAATTGTTCGGTAAAATCTTTCATTTTGTTAAGAACTTTTTTTATGTCAACCATAACATCTTTTCCGTCAACATAAACAGGTTTGTCCGACATATTTCTTAATGCGGAATGAAGTACTGCTCTTTTTTCCGTCCAATTGATTTTTACTCCGGAAAATATTTTTTCCGTCCAGGATTTTAAATCACTCGCGACAACCAAATCCAACAATAATTGTTTTGTTTTATCATCGATAATGTTTTTCGAATAATCAAACAATATTCCGATATTGTCGAGTCTGATACTATATTTGTTAAATCTGTCTGTATCTTTAAAAAGATCTCTCATATGAACATTTTTCATTTCTTGTTCATAGTAATTTTTTAAATTTGTCCACTCTTTGGATTGTGTTAACTTTTCTTGCATTTTTATAAAACTCCTAACTAAAATTAAACTATAAATTTATATCCGAATCTAAAAAGAATATCTTTATATGTTATATTGTCGTCATCATATTCACATTCTTGTCTTGATGTTTCCAATTCAAAAATAAACCTGTCGTACAACTCAAAACCGAAACCGCCGGCTACATAGTATCCGGGTGTCGCTCCGCTGCCGTTAGACAAAGCGCAATATACGTTATATCCGCCTTCAATTCTAAGATAAGGTCTGTATTCTCCTATATTTCCGAAAGGGAACCACATTATACCTGCATATATAGGCACCATCGTAAATTTTGTGTTGTTATAATTACCTTTATTAAATTCCTCATCACGAGAAGCTTTTAATCCCATACTTACGTTTCTGTTTATCAACCAATCAACACCGAAAGTTGCGGCAAAATGATTACTGAAAGAATACCTGCCCTCAACACCGACATTAGCGGCAATATCAACTTCATAATCGCTTCTGAAAGTTCCCGGTAAGCATATGGATACTTTAGGAACTATATCTATTGCGTATGCAAAACTTGTAGAAAATAATAATAACAAAAGGACAACATATTTTTTCATATAAAAAACCTCCGATTAAAACCTATCCTATTAATTTTATCAAAAATTTGAAATTACTCCAATTTATCATCAGATTCGCCGTCACCAAGGAACTTATCAATTGAAGCATTAATATAACAAAATGCTATCGAAAAAATTCCTTTGGCACCATATAAATTTATTTCGCATTTTTCTGTTGTTACGTCATCACTTTTTTTAGGAACAACTTCAAAAGCAGTAAAATATTTCGAACCCGATAAATCAACATCTAAGATTTTATCGTAACTCGTTTCTTTAATAAAATGGAAACTGTTGAAAGTAGAATAATAAGCCATTTCCAATTCGTCGATTCTGTTTACTATATCTTCAGCTTCAGCATCTACTTCCGGTTTTACCATATAAGTAATCGCTATACATAAAATGACAAAAAGGAAAACAAGCGTAATAATAGAAACTATAAATCCGGCAAAACCTCCTCCTTTTTTTGTTTTGACCGGTTTTTCTTTACTTTTTTTCTTGTTAAAAGATGTATTGTTTATTTGGTCCTGAAAAGAAGAAAATTGTTGAACGGCACTTGCAATACTGTCTTGCACACTTTTCGGCGGTTCATTTTTTACTTCCTGTTGTTTTTCTTGTGTAGTATTATCCGGAGCATTTGGATCTTTTATTTCCCATTCTTTGCTTTCGTTTTCCGTCATGATATGTCCTCCTATAATAAACTATTTTATTCTTTTTATATTTGCACCGAGTTTTTTAAACTTTTTCTCTAAAGATTCATAACCTCTGTCGAGGTGATAAATTCTTGAAATTTCTGTTTTGCCTTTAGCGCAAAGACCTGCTAAAACAAGAGCTGCACCCGCTCTTAAATCCGAAACCATCACAGGTGCACCCGAAAGTTCTTTTACACCGTGAATAGAAACTTGTCTGCCGTCTATTTTTAAGTTTGCGCCTAATCTTTGTAATTCGCAAACATGCAAAAATCTGTTTTCAAAAACGGTTTCTTCTATAATGGAATTTCCTTTTGCAAGAGCCATAAGTGCCATCCATTGTGCTTGAATATCAGTCGGAAATCCGGGATAAACTTCCGTTTTTATGTTAATAGGTCTTATTTCTTTTTTCCATTTAACCGTTAAAGTATCATCTTTTATTTTTATATCCGCACCTGCTTCAATAAGTTTTTCTATTACAAGTTCCAAGTGTTTAGGATTAACTTTTGTTAGTTTTATTTCACCTTTTGTCATTAATGCCGCAATCATATATGTTGCCGCTTCGATTCTGTCGGGAATAACATCGTGTTCAAAACCATGTAACTTGTCAACACCTTCTATCGTTATTATTCTTGTTCCGGCCCCTGAAATTTTTGCTCCCATCTTTACTAAAACATCTGCCAAATCTTGAATTTCAGGTTCTTTTGCCGCATTTATTATTCTTGTTGTTCCTTTTGCCAAAACACTTGCAAGCAGAACGTTTTCCGTCGCACCTACACTTGCAAATCTGAATTCTATATCTGTTCCGTTAAGTCTTCCTTTTGTAAATATTTTTATATAACCTTCTTTTAATTCAATTGTTGCTCCCATTTTCTTGAAAGCATCCAAATGAATATCTATCGGTCTTGCACCTATAGAACAACCTCCCGGTAAAGAAACATCTACTTTTCCGAGTCTTGCAAGTAACGGACCCATAACCAAAACACTTGCTCTCATTTTTCTGACTAAATCGTAAGGAGCTATATGATTTAATTTTGAAGACTTGTCACAATTAACAATGTTTCCTTTTCTTACTGTTTTCTTACCGATAAAATTTAAAAAATCAACAGTTGTTCTTATATCGGCAAGTATAGGAACATTCTTTATTTTACATTTGTCGTCGGTTAACAACGTAGCAAAAAGTATCGGTAATGCCGAATTCTTTGCTCCGGAAATTTTTACTTCCCCTTTTAATTTTTTACCGCCGTAAATTATTATCTTATCCATTTTGAGCTACTAATATCCTGTCTAAACCGGAATAATCCTTTAATATTTTTACAAAAAGAAAATTACTAAATAAATCCGCAATCTCTAAAGAGATATTTGCATTAAGTTCTAATAACAATATCCCTTTAGGATTTAAATATCGAGCAGAATTATCTGCTATTATCTTATAAAACTTTAAACCGTCTTCCCCTGCCAAAAAAGCATTTTTCGGTTCAAAGAAAATTTCTTTTTCCAATTCCTTATATTCCTTTTCGGTTACATAAGGTGGATTAGATATAATTATATCAAATTTTTTACCAATAATATTATCAAACATATTACTTTCTAAAAATTCTATCTTATTTGATACATTGTTTGTTGCGGCATTTTCTTTGGCTGTTTGCAATGCTTTTTGGCTGATATCACTTGCAATAACGGATATATTGTCGTTATATTTGGCTACAGATACCGCAATTGCTCCCGAACCGGTACATAAATCCAAAACTTGTTTGAAATTGTTTTCTTTTATGAATTTATTGGCTTGTTCAACTATCAGTTCTGTTTCCGGTCTCGGGATTAAAACATTGGGATTAACTTTAAATTGTAATCCCATAAATTCGGAATTACCCAAAATATAATCAACCGGTTCGCCCGTTATTCTTTTATTTAAATAATCTTGATATTGTTGATATTGTTCTTGAGATATCGATTCTTGTCGGAGAGTTGCTAATTTGTTTCTTTTTATTTTTAAAACACCACACAATAAAACTTCGGCATCAAGTTGAGCTTCCGTTATATTGTGTGATGTTAAAAATTCCGTTGCTTGTTTTAAAATATTGAAAATATTTTTTTCAGTTTGATACATTTTTTGAAGTTTTCTAATCTTCCAATCTTCTGCCGTTTGTCGTTTTAAACTCTAAGCTGTAAGCTTTAAACTATAAGTGCATTATTTGTTTTTTTTCTATGCATCCGTACATCTGCATCCATGCCTCAAAATTTGCTTTGCAAATTTTTAAATATTTGCACTTTTCAATTTTTCTTCGTTTTCACAAGATATAAGTTTTTCTATAAGTTCATTCAAATCTCCGTCCATAACTTCTGTAATGTTATAAACGCTGAAACCTATTCTGTGATCCGTAATTCTGTTTTGAGGGAAATTATATGTTCTTATTTTTTCAGATCTGTCTCCCGAACCTACTTGTTGTTTTCTGTCGCTGGACATTTTTTGTTCTTGTTCTATCATTTTCTGTTCATATAATTTTGCTCTTAAAACTTTCATAGCTTTAGCTTTGTTTTTTATTTGGCTTCTTTCATCTTGGCAAGCAACAACAAGTCCCGTCGGCAAATATGTTATTCTTATTGCGGAATCGGTTTTGTTAACGTGCTGTCCGCCCGCACCGCTTGCTCTGTATGTATCAATTCTTAAATCTTCGGGTTTTATTTCAACATCAACTTCTTCTGCTTCGGGAAGAACTGCAACCGTTATTGCGGATGTATGAACTCTGCCGGAAGCTTCCGTTTCCGGAACTCTTTGTACTCTGTGAGTTCCTCTTTCAAATTTAAAATATTTCCAAACTTTGTTTCCTGATATTGAAAATACGACTTCTTTATATCCACCGAGACCTGTGGGGTTGGAATCTATTATTTCATGTTTCCAACCGTTTCTTTCCGCAAATCTTGTATATGCTCTGAATAAGTCACCTGCAAATAAAGCAGCTTCTTCCCCGCCTGTTCCAGCTCTTATTTCAACGATAATATCTTTATCTTCATGGGGATCCGGAGGAATCAACATAAGTCTGATTTCGGTTTCCATTTGTTCTTTATTTGCAACAGCTTGGTCATATTCAGCAAAAGCCATTTCTTTCATTTCTTTATCTTCGGATTCTTTTAATTCGTTTAAATCATCGATATCTTTTAATAATTTAAAATATTCTTTCGATTTTTCAACTATCGGAGATAAATAAGAATGTTCTTTCGATAAAGCTCTGTATTGTTCCTGATCTGCAATTATATTGCTGTCACTGAGCTTTTGTTCAACTTCTTTAAATTTAGAATTTATTTCTTCTAACTTTTCTTTAAACATAATTTTGTACCTACAAAAAAATATGACAGGATTTCATATTTTATAAAAATGATAATCCTGTCAATATTTAAAATTTTATCTATTTTTCTTTTTTAGCATCTTTCTTTGCTGCATCTTTTTTAACATCTTTTTTTACTCTCTTAGGTGTAGATGTTAAAAGTTTTGATGTCTTTCTCGGTGAAGATACTTTTTTCTCTTTTTTCTTTCTTACAACTGTCTTTCCTTCTGTAGCAACAAATCTCTTTTGGAACTTTTCAACTCTTCCGGCTGTATCTATAAGTTTTTGTTTTCCTGTAAAGAAAGGATGACAATTTGAACATATTTCCAATTTTATTACCGGCTTTGTTGATCTTGTTTTAAATGTATAACCACAAGCACATGTTACTGTTGATTCTACATATTTTGGATGAATTCCTTCTTTCATTTTCTTTAATACTCCTCTAATTGTAAAATTTTATCTATTTATTATGCATTTTTATTAAATTTTAGTCAAGCGGAAATTTTTGCTTTACAAGAAATTTATTTATTATCAAAAATCGCACAGCGATTTTACAGCTTAACTTCTAATCTTCAAATCTTCTAATCATCTAATCTTCATGCTTTTGCTTTCCCGCATGCGGGGCATTCTTCATCTGCCGGAGGTAACTTTATTTTTCTGAATTCCGAAGTTAAAGCATTATATGTAAGTAAATGACCGGTAAGAAGTTCCCCTGTACCTAATATATATTTTATTGCTTCGGTAGCTTGTAATGTGCCTATTGTTCCCACCGCTGCACCTAATACACCATCTGTAGAACAAGAAGAAACACATTCTTTTTTCGGAGGTTCTTTAAATACACATCTGTAACAACAACCTTCGTTTGGAACATAAGTCATAAGTTGACCTTCGAAACCTACAATTCCCGCATGAGAAAACGGTTTTTTGTCTTTCACACAAGCATCGTTTATTAAAAATTTTGTTTCAAAGTTGTCTGTTGCATCTATAACAAAATCATATTCGGAAATAATTTTGGAAATATTATCGGAAGATATTTCTGTATAAATATTTACTTTGATGTCCGGGTTTAAATCGTTTATTGTTTCTTGTGCGGACTTTGTTTTATCCGTACCTGTTTTATTTGTTTTATGAAGAATTTGTCTGTTAAGATTTGAAAGTTCAACTTTATCTTTATCTGCTATACCTATAGTTCCCACACCTGCGGCGGCCAAATACATTGCCGCAGGAGAACCCAAGCCACCGGCACCGATAACAAGAACTTTTGACGATAAAAGTTTTTCCTGCCCTTTTATCCCGACACCTTTTAACAGGATGTTTCTTGAATATCGTTCAAGTTGCTCGTTAGATAAAGACATTTGCACCTTCTTCTATTTGTGTGCTTTTTTCTTTGCAGCTAAAACAAACCCTTGAAATATCGGATGCGGCTTTGTCGGTCTTGCACCGAATTCCGGATGGAATTGAACCGCTATATAAAAAGGATGATTTTTAATTTCGACTATTTCAGGTAATACTCCTTTATGATAGCCGGAAACATCAAACCCTACTTTTTTGAACATATCAATATATTTGGGGTTCATTTCATATCTGTGTCTGTGTCTTTCTACAATTTTATCCGTCTTATACAGTTGATGAGCCAAAGAACCTTTTACCAAATCGGATTCATAGTTTCCTAATCTCATCGTTCCGCCCAAATATTTTACATCTTTTTGTTCGTCCAACATTTCTATTACGGGATATATCGTTTTAGGATCTATTTCCGTGGAATTTGCATTTTTGAATTTTAGTAAATGTCTTGCAGCTTCAATTACGCAACATTGCATACCCAAACATATACCGAAGAACGGAACTTTGTTTTCTCTTGCAAATTTTATTGCTGCAATTTTACCTTCGATTCCTCTCATGCCGAATCCGCCCGGAACAAGAATTCCGTCTAAAGTTTTTAATATTTTTATTAAGTTTTTATCTTCGGAAGAAACGTATTGAACATCTACATTAACTTTTGCTTCCATAGCTGATATCTTTAAAGATTCGTCTATAGATTTGTAAGCATCTTTTAAATCCGCATATTTGCCGATAACCCCTATTTTTACCGTTTTATAGTGCTTTGTATCTTGTTTAACATATTTAAACCATTTGTTGCTGAATTTTATTTTACTCTTTAAATTAAGTCTTTTTAAAATGAAAGCATCAACACCTTGTTCATGTAAAGATTCAGGAACATGATAGATTGAAGAACATGTTCTTGCTTCAACTACAGCTTCTTTGGGAACATTACAGAATAATGAAATTTTGCCTTTCATCGATTCGTTTATAGGATACTGCGTTCTGCATATAATCATATCCGGAATGATACCGACTTCTCTTAATTTGTTAACGGAATGTTGCGTAGGCTTTGTTTTAAGTTCTTTTGCACCTTCAATATAAGGAACAAAAGTTAAATGTATACTCATTATGTCTTCTCTTTTTTGTTCCAACATGAATTGCCTTGTTGCTTCAACAAACGGAAGACCTTCTATATCTCCTATCGTTCCGCCTATTTCTATTATTGTTATATCAGCCTGCTTATCAAAAGCAACAAATCTTTTCTTTATTTCGTTTGTTATATGAGGAATTACCTGAACAGTTCCACCGTTATATTCGCCTTTTCTTTCTTTATTTATGACGGTCTGATAAATATCTCCGGAAGTGTTTGTATTGGCTTTTTTTGTTACTATATCCAAAAATCTTTCGTACGTTCCCAAATCCAAGTCTGCTTCGGCACCGTCGGCAGTAACATAAACTTCACCGTGTTGAAAAGGATTCATCGTTCCCGGATCTACGTTTATGTAAGGATCCATTTTTATCATATTTACTTTGTATCCGTGCAACTGTAAAAGTCTTCCGATACTTGCACCGGTTATACCTTTACCTAAAGAACTTACTACTCCGCCCGTCATAAAAATATACTTCATAATTGTATTTTCTCCTTATAAGAGAGAAAGGGACTCAAAGAATATTAGAAAATAAATATCTTTTAAGTCCCCCTTCATTAAAATTAATTTTAGATATATTATTATTTTTTTTAATCATTGTCAAAATAATTTTGTAAAAAAAAATAACTTTTATATAATAAATATAATTAAATAAATTTATAAAAAAGAGAGGATAACAAAATGGTTAATTATAAAGTAATTAACATGAACGAGTATTACAGGAAGGATGTTTTCAGACATTTTGCTCAAACAAAGTGTTCAATTTCCATGACTGCAAGAATTGACGTGCAAGACTTGTATGATTACTCAAAGAAAACAAATACGAAGTTTTATATAAATTTCCTATATTTGTTATCCAAAACTTTAAATTCGAGAGAAGATTATAAATTGGCATGGTTACACCAAACAAATCAATTGATAGTCTACGATAAAATAAATCCAACACATTATATTTTTCATGAAGATACGGAAACATGTACGCCGGTTTATACGGTTTACGATGAAGATTATAAGAAGTTTTATCAAAATGCCAGCAAAGATATTGAAATGGCAAAAAAAACTCACGGTTACGGCCTTGATATGTTAAATCATCCTAACTGGTTTGATGCTTCTTATATGTCTTGGATTTCTTATGACTCTTTAAATGTAGAACTTCCCGACGGATACTTATATTTTATGCCTATAGTTAATTGGGGCAGATACAGAGAAGAAAACGGAAGGCGAGTTATGCCGTTAACGGTTAGATTAAATCACGCTTCTTCCGACGGGTATCTTTTAGCAAAAGTATACGAAATTTTAGGAAAAGAAATAAAAGAATTTTGTAAATAATTTATTGGTTATTGTAGAGATTTAATTTTTGCATTTCCATAAGTTGTTTATATTTGTTACTCTTTTTTAACGCTTCTCTAAGGTTGGTTTTTGTTATTTGTAACAAATCACCGTCATCCATTTTCCTTAAAATTTGGAATTTAGGATACAACGAAGCATTGTTCTGCAGATGTACTACAAGGTTTTGTTCCGGAACATTTAACATACTGTGAGGAACACTTCCCACAATAATATCCGAAAAATTTCTTGTGTTTTGAAGAGCTGTAATATCGAAATGGTCCATATCTCTGTATGCTATCCATTTTATGTCGGTATTATGTGAAAGTCCTAATTCTTTTAATATGCCGTAAGCTTCTTTTAAAGAAATAGAACCTTCCCCGCCCAATATTAAAATGTCTGCTTTTTCTCTAAACTTAAAATCGGTAAATTTGTAAGGATCATATTTTATATTGTGTTCTTGTAAACTGTATTGCAATTCTTTTATTTCATCGAGTTGTTGTTTTATTATCTTTTTGTATCGTTCCATTTCTTTTTCTGTATGTTCGTAATATTTACTGAAACCCGATTTAACACTCGTTATTTGTCTGTTATGCTCGAATTTTAATGTTAACATCTGCCTTTCGAATTTTTCTTCAAGCTCTTTTTCTTTTTTCTTTATATCTTCGTCGGACAAATTTTCCTGTTGCGATATTTTTTCCATTTGTTCGTTAAATTGTTTTGTAATTCTTTTCAATTTTACGGTATATCTCAGGTTCTTATATCTTAAAAAACTTAACGAACTGTATAACTCGTAAAGATTCTTCAATGCAAAAGGAACAATCAACATTAATATTGCAAATATTATCCAGAAATTAAAAATTTGTTCCCACTTACCGACATTGAAAAAAGTTTCCTGAACCCATTTGTTCCAGGAAAATTCTTTATTTTCGAAGAGGTCCGGTATTGTGTTTAAAGAGATACTTCTTATTAATGCTATATACCAGAAAGGTTTATATTTATAAACATAAGTATAAGTATAGAAACCGTCTTCTATAAACATCATCTTTTTTATTCTTTTTTCTTCGTAATACTTATCGTCCCACGGAACAATTTCGTTATATTTATATTTTGTTTGTATTAATATGTTATTTTTACTGTCCCTTACTTCAAGCCAATGTTTTGTATATAAGTTGTTAAAATATTTAAGTCTTTTGTTGGCATAATCATAAGAATACAAATTTATAAAATTATTTAAAGCCAAAGGATTGTTTAGCAACATGTTGTGTCTGTTCATGTTGTTTATGAAACTGTTAAAATCAAAATCGGAACTGTCTGTATCGTTTAACGATAAAACGTTTTCTTTTAGTAATTTTTTATCGTGTTTTATAATATCGGTTACGATATCGAAGATAATATCTGTTTCTATTGCGATTTCCTGTTCTCTTCCGCTGAAATAAGAAACCCAGCCTATCGAAAGCCAAATTATGCTCGATAGAAGGAAAGATACCAAAAGAGATGTAATTATCAAATGTTGTTTAAAGAAAAATTTTATAAAATTCATTTATAAGGAAATATTAACATAAATTTAATATTTTATCAATGAATAAATTTACAAAAAATCACTTTATTATTTGTTTTATTTTTTATAAAATATTTACCTAACAATTTACATAAGTAAATTTATTTATAAGGAGATTTAGACCAAAATGGAAAGAGTTTACAATTTTTCTGCAGGTCCTGCCGTATTACCGGTAGAAGTTTTGCAACAAGCAGCTGACGAAATGTTGAACTATAAAGGTTCGGGAATGTCTGTTATGGAAATGAGTCATCGTTCAAAAACATATCAGGCAATTATCGATGAGGCAGAAGCAGATTTAAGAGAGTTATTAAATATTCCTTCAACCTATAAAGTATTATTTGCACAGGGCGGTTGTTCATTACAATTCGCATCCGTTCCTATGAACTTAATGAGAAACGGAGTTGCAGATTATATAGTAACAGGTCAATGGGCAAAGAAAGCTTTCCAAGAAGCACAAAAATACGGAAAAGCAAACAAAATCGCAACATCTGAAGATAAAACATTTTCGTATATTCCGGATTGCTCTGATTTACCTATAAGCGAAAATGCAGACTATGTTTATATTTGTGAAAACAACACAATTTACGGAACAAAATATAAAAAACTTCCTAACACAAAAGGTAAACCGCTAGTTTCCGATGTTTCTTCTTGTTTCTTATCAGAACCTGTAGATATTACAAAGTATGGTGTAATGTACGGCGGAGTTCAGAAAAACGTTGGTCCTTCCGGAGTTCAAATTTTAATTATAAGAGAAGATTTAATCGGTGAAGGTCCTGCAATTGCCAACACACCTACAATGTTGAACTGGAAAATTCAAACAGATAACGGTTCATTATACAACACACCTCCTACATACGGTATTTATATTTGCGGATTGGTATTTAAATGGATTAAGAAACTCGGCGGACTTGCAAAGATGAAAGAAATGAACGAAGCAAAAGCAAAAATCTTGTACGATTTCTTGGATTCAAGCAAATTGTTCAAAGGAACAGTTGTTAAAGAAGACAGATCTTTGATGAACGTACCTTTCGTTATCGGTAACGAAGAAATGGAAGCAAAATTCATAAAAGAAGCAACAGCAGAAGGTTTAACCAGCCTTAAAGGTCACAGAACCGTTGGCGGTATGAGAGCTTCTATTTACAATGCAATGCCGATAGAAGGTGTAAAGAAATTGGTTGCATTCATGAAAGATTTTGAAAGCAAAAATTCATTGTAATTTTCAGCTTACAAATATAAAAAAGAACTCGGGTATTGTATCCGAGTTCTTTTTTTTATTAAAATATACGGATATGAAGAAATTAAAGAAGATATTATTAGGTGTTGTTATTTTTGCTGTTATTTACTTTGGGGTGTTATACTTTTTCCAAATTAATTTTTTATTTGGACCGGACACAAATTATAAAACTCCTCAAGAAGCCGGTCTTGATATGTTTGTGGAACAACCTATAACGGCTAAAGACGGTACACAAGTAATGACTTGGTATTTCAAAGGTGATGATGATAAACCTTTAATATTGTATTTTCACGGCAATACCGGTTTAATGGCAAGGTTTGCCCCCGCCATAACAAAACTCACAAATGAAGGTTATTCCGTTGCTATGATTGAATACAGAGGTTTCGGAAATACTAAAGGTAAAATATCCCAGGAAACATCTTTTTCGGATGCTGTTGCTTTTTACGATTATTATAAAGATAAAACAGATAACGACAAAATTATTTTTTACGGATATTCGTTCGGTTGTGCCTTTGCAATGGGTCTTACACAATACAGAGATCCGGACGGAATTATTTTAACGGCACCGTTTTCATCTCTTTATCAGGAAGTGAAAGAATATCCTGTTCCTTTTGCTTTCTTGGTTTTAAAAGATAAATATCCTTCGGATGAATATATTAAAAATATAAAGTGTCCTATTTTGCTTATACATGGAAATAAAGATATGTTGATACATCATTCACATTCTCAAAGACTTTTCGATTTAGCACCAGTTGAAGAAAAACAAATCGTTTTTGTAGACGGTATAAATCATCACGATATTTTCTTTAAAGAACATAACGTTCCGATAGTTTTAGAGTGGTTAAAAAATTTCAATTAATAAAAATCTAAAAAAGAGATAACTGATTATCGTTTTCTTCGCAGGCAGGGTAAACGATTTCTTTTTCTTTTAAAGGATACATTTTTTCTATTTTGTTTAATATACCGTATAAATGCTTTTTATATGCGGTATCTGCGTAAGCATATTTATAATGAGCTTTTATCTTGTTATATAAGTGCGGTAATTTATCTTTAACAAAATTCAAAAAGTTTGTTTTGGTTTCTCCCCTCAAATTCAAAATAGAAGTAATTGCATAGTTTACTTTATTTTCTTTTGCTGTTTTAAATAATGTACTTAAATTCTCGTAAGAGTCGTTAATTTCGGGGATTATAGGCATAATAAATATGCCGGTATTAACGTTTGTTTTTGAAAATTCTTTTAAGTTGTTAAATCTGTCTTTTATAGATGAAGCATTAGGTTCTAAAAGTTTTCTTATATTTTCGTTTACCGTTGTAATTGTGCAGGCAATATCTACCGGAACAAGAGTTGCAAGTTCCTCAAATAAATCGAAATCTCTCAATATAAGATTGGATTTTGTAGATAAACTTACGGGAACTTTATATTTTATGCATAACTTCAAAATTTCCGGCATTATTTTGTATTGCTTTTCTGCAGGCTGATAACTGTCCGTAACTCCGCCGATATTAACGGTTGTTCTTTTCCATCTTTTTGAAGATATTTGTTTTTCAAAACATTCCACAATGTTTTTCTTTACATATATTTCGTCGAAAAAATTGTTTGATTCCATATATTTATGAGAATATACGGCAAAACAATATTGGCATTTATGTTCACATCCTCTGTAAATATTTAAATCCCAATTAAAAGGCAAAAAATCACTGTTTATTCTGTTACAAGCCGTTTTACAATTTATTTCGATATATTTTGGCATACTAATTGTGTAGTGTATCTAATTTTCCCTCATAATGTAATTTTGCTTTTGTCAGTTCTCCGTTCTCATATTGAATTGCATTCATAGAAACAAATCTGGCATCATCATCTTTACCGAGTTGTTGCAAAATTTTAATTTCAACGCATTTAATATTATTATCAATTGAAGGAACACAAAGAAATTCATTGTAAGCTATACGATCTTTTATATTAATATTAAGTGTTTCGTTGTTGTTAGTTCTGTCTACCGGCAAAAATTCGTTGTTTTGTTCAAAATAGTTAAGTTCTGCTTTTGCTATTTCACTTATTAAAACTTCCCCGCCCAAATTGATTTTTTTTATGTAATGTTTTGCAATCATAATCGGAGTAACGATTACCGCAAATAATATTAATAAAATTATAATGGCTGTTATTGTAGTTTTTCTTTTACTTTGCTCCGTATTTTGGCTGTCGTTTTCGTTGTTTTCCTGCTTTCCGGGTAGACACATAAGGATAAGTAATATCAATTTTCCTATTCTCGGAATAATACTTACCAATATCCACCAAGGAGATAAATTCGCATCGCGTAATCTTCTAATACACAAACCTACATACGGAAAAATCAATATAAGATTTACCAACAGCAAAAGTAGCATAGGTATAATACTTATAACCAGTAAAAAGATTGTTGTGTCGGGATTGGTAGAAGCTGTTTTGTTGTTTGTAAAAAGGAGAAAAGCTAAACCATATAAAGAAATTAAAAGTAGTTCAAGAATAAATACATTCAATGTAAATAACCAAAATTCTTTCCTGGTTGCCTTTCCATCGAATTTAAAAAACTTTTTAAAAATAATGTCTGTAAAATAAGTTTTAAAATAATTCATATCTATCTCCTACAATAGTGATATTGAGCGAAACGGAATAACCTTATAACCCTATAACCAAAATAACCTGTCATTTGCCGTTAAAGGTATGGTGCCAACTTTGCCAATATTCCGTTAGTATAAGGTGTTTCCCCTAAAAGAGTTTTCCTTATGGAAATAACTTCTTCCGTAGAAACGGGTTTTAAATGAGCAACTTTGTTTCTTAAACTTCTGCATTTTTGTAAGCTCTTATATTCTTTATTGCTTAGCTCCGCTTTTACTCTTATATCTCTTATACCGTTATCCAATATTTTTTTCGGATCTATTTTGTTCTGTATATTTTGTTGTTCGTCGGGAACTTTTGTGTCCTCTTGTTTTTCGAATGTTTCGGCTCCGTATGCGCTGATCATAACTATTCTTTCGAAAGCTTTAACATAACAGTTGGCTATTGCTGACGGTTCCATCGCATTTGTATCTTTATATTTGTTGAACAAAAATTCGCCTGTAGCAACATATTTAACCATAATCGAATCTTGCACGAATTTATCAAAATCTTTAAATGCAACTTTTATTTCTTCTTCAAGTTTGGTTATTTTTAAATTAAAATCGTTTTCTTCTTCCAACTTATTTAACAAATCTTTATATTTATCGTTCAACAATCTATGTTCCGTATGATATTTCTTTATTACGGTTCTTTTGAAAAATACGGAAACAAAAATGATAATCAGTGATGTAAACACTAAATAAGAAAGAGCAATATGCAAATTGTATTTTAAAATAAAGTTTAAAGTTTTAGGACTTCTTGTGACAAACCCCAGCACTCTGTCTACCGATATAAAATCTTTGTTTTCTATTATGTTCAATATTCTTACTTTTCTTCTTATTGAGTCATAATCTTTATCTCTTGCCGGCATAAAAGAAAGTTCTTCATTTTCTTCAAACAATTCCGATATTAAATTTTTTACATCCGTTACCAATTGCGGGTTTTCTGTTTTTATTTTCTCGTTAGCCCATAACGGATCGTTGGGAATTTGCAGATTTATTTTAAAAACTTTTAATAAAGGATTTTTTTCGAAAAACGGATCATCTTCCAAAAGACCGTAAAAAGAACAACATGCATCCCATTTGCCTTCCAAGACATAATTGTAAACATCTTTTGCACTCGGTGAACGGTCATCGGCAAAATCTTTTTCCGTAATTACACCTTTTTCAATTAAAAATAATTTGGGGTATAAATATCCCGATGCGGAATTAGGGTTTGTGAAATGGAAATTTTTGTTTTCCAAATCTTTAACGGTATTTATATTCTTGTCCGTTCTTACAAGTATAACAGGGGTATAATACTGTTGAATTTCACCGTCAATTCTGTAAGCGGATTTCAATATAACGGTATCCGATAACGAAAGAACATAAGTAAGCGGAGAACCTTTGTAAAAGTCACTGTTTCCCCTGTCCATATCAACTATGAATGTGTCATAATCCAAAACTTTTATTTTTACCGTTTTGTTTAGTTTCTCTTTAATTGTTTTTGACAACAAATCTTTATATTCGGAAAGGTTATCCCCTTTTAGAATTGCTATTGTAATTTCGTTATGTTCTTTTCCTTGTGCAAAAATATTTACACTAACAAAACAGCAAAATAACATTATGGAAAATAATAAAATTCTTATTGTTTTCATTGGGAACTATTTTACCAAATTCAATTGCTTTTATAAATATGAAAAGTTTTTGCAGCTTTGCTTTTGCAGTTTGTCGTTTTGGCTTTCAAAGAGTTTCAAAGTTTTTGCTGTTTGTCGTTGTTTTCCCTCAAAGGATTTCAAGATTTTAAATTATAACGAAGTATTTGGTGAATGAAGTGTACGTAAAAGAAAGCGTAGCGGTTGGTACTCGATTGAAACAAATACAAAGTTATAATTTAAAAGATAAATCCGTTTAGCTATATTAAATATAAAAAAATTATAAGTAATTATATATTTTTCTATATTTAAGAAAATAGAACAAACAAACCAGTATAGACAAAAACTCCGCCACAGGTACAGCTAGCCATATACCGTTAACATTCAACACTAACGGCAACAACAATATTGCTAAACTTAAAAATAAAAATGTTCTGAGGAACATAATTATTCCGGCAACTTTTCCGTTGGAAAATGCCGTAAACATTGCCGCCGAAAAAATGTCTGTTCCTGTAAACAAAAATGAAACAGCAAAAATAAAGAAACCTTTTAATGCAATATAAAAAACATTAGAATTTCCTTTTGCAAAAATATCTATTATGTAAGGAGCGGCAGGTATCGACAACAAACATATTAAAATTGAAGACAGTATTACAAATATCATACTTATCTTAAAAATGTTTTTCAGTTGGTATGTGTTTTTGCTGCCGTAATTATAACTGAATATCGGAGCAACTCCGGAAGAGTATCCGTAGAAAATAGATGTTAAAATAAATTCTGCGTAAAGAATAATTGTTATAGCCGCAACGCCGTCAACACCAATATATTTCATCATTTCTATATTGAACAAGAAAGTTGTAGCGGCTATCGATAAATTCCCTATAAATTCGGCAACACCGTTATAACAACTTTTAATAACTGCTAACAGGTTATACGATGGCTTAACAAAATATAATGTTCCCTTCCTTTTAAATGTAAAATAAATTATTCCTATAGCATTTTGTGCAAGAAAACCACAAACGGTTCCGTAAGCGGCACCTGAAATTCCCATACCCATTAAAGCAATAAAAATATAATCGAAAATGATGTTTGTCGTCCCGCCTGTTAAAGTGGCAATAAGTCCCATTTTAGGTTTGCCTGCAGCAACGAAAAACGAATGAAATATCATTTGTAATATACAGAACGGCGAAAAGATCAAAATAGGAACTATATAGTCATAACAATATTGATAAATGGAATCGTCGGAACCTAAAAGATAAATTATAGGTTTTATGAATATTAAACATATTAAAGCAATTATTAAACCTATTGCTGCCGATGAAACAACTACTAATGTAAAATATTGTTTAGCAACTTTGTTCTTTTGTTCCCCCATCTTTTTTGCAACTAAAGCACTACCGCCGGAAGCAAGCATACTGGATATCGCAAACAATAAACTGAATAACGGATAAACTATATTTATTGCGGCAAATGCACTTGTGTTAACAAATCTGGAAACAAATACACCGTCAACCATAACATATAACGATACAAAAAATACCATTATCATTGTCGGCAGTGCGAATTTTATTAAACTGAAAAATTTAAAATTTTGTGCTAATCTGTTTTCCATAATGTTAGTATAATACAAAAAACGGCAGAAGATTAGAAGATTGGCGTTCAAATAATTTTCAAAATTTTTTTGTCTTTTATCTTTAGTCGTTGTCGTTATTACATTCAAAGAGTTTTCAAGTTTTTGCTTAGAAGAAAGCTTTTGCCGACTGCGGTGTTGTCGTTGTTGGCTCTCAAAGAATTTAAAAGATAAATCCGTTTCGCTAATGCTAATTGACATTTTAGTTAATTAGCTATATAATAAAAACACGTTGCAACGGATTGGCTTGGTAACTCTTGAAAATTCCGAGGCTAAAAAATAAAACAAACTGTTCGGTATTTCCTAACAGTCGGTAAAACAGGATTTTATTTTTATGTCTCTTTTTGCAATGTGCAAAAAGAGTTTTTTTATTTTAGGGTAAAAGTATGGTAAAAAACGACGAAATAAGAATAGCAATTATAGCAATAGTTATTGAAGATAAATCTAAATCAAATACCGTAAATGCGATATTGCACGATTATTCGGACTTATTTGTAGGCAGGATGGGTATTCCGTTTAAAGAGAAAAAGATATCGGTTATTACACTTATTGCACAAGGTACAAACGATATGATTTCCGCTCTTACCGGAAAACTCGGAAGAGTAGAAGGTATTACTGTAAATTCAATGCTGACGAAAAAAACACAGAAGTGATTTTTTTCGGAGGTATGGAAGAATAGAGGTATAGAGGTATAGAAACGACAACAATAGAGGAATGGAAGTCTGGATGTATAGATGTATGGAAAGTTGTTGGTTGCACACAAAGAGTTTTCAAGCTTTTGCTTAGAATAAAGCATTTGCCGACTGCGGTGCTGTTATGTCGTTGTTGGCATTCAAAGGATTTGCAGATTTTAAATTATAACGAAGTATTTGCCGACTGAAGTGTACAAAAGGAAAAACGAAGTGGCTGGTACTCGAAGAAGGAAAATACGAAGTTAGAATTTAAAAGATAAATCCGTTTCGCTTAATATATAGGTTAAAGGAGATTTATATGAGTTTCTTAGAAAAATATAAAAAAGAATTAGAACAATATGATAAAATGGAAAAGGATTTTATCGATGACGATTTAATTTGGAAACAGTTAAATGCCGCGGAAAATCCGACAAAAGAACAGGTAAGAAAAGTTTTGCAGAAAGCAGACAACTGTGTTCGTTTGGAACCGGAAGAAACCGCAATTTTAATACAGAACAAAGATCCTGAAACTATAGAAGAAATGTATCAACTTGCATACAAACTTAAACACGAAGTTTATGCAGACAGACTTGTTTTGTTTGCTCCGTTATATTGCAGCGACGAATGTGAAAACAAATGCAGATATTGCGGATTCAGATGCGATAACGGTGTAATGAAAAGAAAAACTTTAACTCAGGAAGAAGTTGCCGAAGAAGTTAAAGTTATGATAAACGAAGGTCAAAAAAGAACCGTTTTGGTTTACGGTGAATCAGCTAACACCACCGTCGATTATATGGTAGATACAATAAGAACAACTTATTCAACAAAAACAGATAAAGGTGCAATAAGAAGAGCAAACATTAATGCCGCTCCGTTATCTGTGGAAGAATATAAGAAATTGAAAAAAGAAGGTATCGGAACAATACAAGTGTTCCAGGAAACTTACCATCACGAAACATATAAATACATGCATCCGCAAGATACAATAAAAGGTCATTACAGATGGAGACTTTATTGTATGGACAGAGCATACCAAGCCGGTTGCGACGATATGGGATTAGGTGTATTGTTCGGCTTGTACGATTGGAGATTTGAAGTTATGGGGCTTTTGTATCACACAATACACTTGGAAAAAACATTTAACGGTGTTGGTCCTCATACAATATCGTTTCCGAGAGTAACACTTGCAAATTCTACTCCGTTAAGCCAACAACTAAAATATAAAGTCAGCGACGAAGATTTTAAAAAATTGGTAGCAATTATAAGATTGTCCGTTCCTTATACGGGAATGATATGTACCGCAAGAGAACCTAAAGCAATAAGAGATCAGGTTATAAAGCTCGGTGTATCTCAAATGGATGCCGGTACAAGAATAGGTGTAGGCGCTTATGCTAAATCTAAAACGGCTAACCAATTAAAAGACGCGGAACAATTTACTA
This sequence comes from Candidatus Ruminimicrobiellum bubulum, assembly GCA_017651625.1. GTDB lineage: Bacteria > Elusimicrobiota > Endomicrobiia > Endomicrobiales > Endomicrobiaceae > Ruminimicrobiellum > Ruminimicrobiellum bubulum. Next base: position 284,785 of record JAGCCP010000055.1, read on the forward strand.
TTAACGATGAAATATCGTTGGACAGTTGCTTAAAATCTATTTGTGAAATCGGTGAAATCCCCTCTTTCTGTACTGCATGTTACAGAGCAGGCAGAACCGGTGAAGAATTTATGAAATATGCCAAAACACAGTTTATACATAATTTCTGTATGCCTAATGCCATACTTACATTTAAAGAATATATTGTAGATTATGCTTCAAAAGAAACGGCGGAAATCGGTAACAAAGTTATAGATAAATATTTGAAACAACTTGAAGGAACCGAATATTACAACAAAATCATTGACGGATTAAAACAGATAGAAAACGGAAAAAGAGACGTGAGATTTTAGAAGATTAGAAGATTGGAAGATTTGATGCAAATATGTAAAAAACGATGGATAAAAATTATCCATCGTTTTTTTATTATAAATTTATATTATTATTGTCATTCCGCACTTGATGCGGAATCTCGGCTTATTGTCGTTTCCATGCATCCATGCATCTATGCTTCAAAAAATCGTTTACGATTTTTTGATGCTTAATGTTATTCCGAGTGCAACTACTGCCAATGAAATTAAAACTAAGAACGGAACCGTGTATCCGCCGGAAACAGCCAAAAGATAACTTTCCAACGATGCTATAAGTGAAGCTATTAACAAATTCAAATTAAATACGGAATAATTCAAATTATAATTTTTCTTACCGAAGAAATCTGCAATGAATGCCGCGGATATTGTCGGGCAACAACCGAAAGATAATCCTACTATACAAAGTCCCGCAATACACAAAATAACTGAAGAATTTATTACGGCAACCAATATAACTATTCCCGCGATTATCGTTAAAACATCGGCATATACCATAGTTTTTTTGCAACCGAACTTATCGAATATCAAACCGCAAATAATTCTGCCTAACCCGTTACAAACGGACAATATCCCCACCATCGTTACAGCTAAAGTTTCCGTTAATCCGCTTGCAAGAGAAATATCTTTTGCAATGGAAATTACTGTATTTCCGCAAGCTGCCAAGAAAGTTATAACAAGTAATGCTTTCCAGAAGGATATACTTTTAAGCATTTCTGCCAATGTATAATCTTTTACCTGTAAATCTGCGGATGTTGAATCTGTTTTAACATTATCGAATATTCTTGTTTTTAATATTAATGCACAAGCAAACAGAACTATAAATAAGCAAATACCGATAGATAAATAAGTGTTTCTCCAACCGAAATTTGCATTTGCTATTGTTTTTGCTGCAATGGAACCGATAATTAAAGAAGATGCTCCGTAACCCATAAGAAGTACACCGGAAGAAAATCCTTTTTTATCCAAGAACCATTGATTTACCGTCGAAATTATGTTGTTATATGCAATACCGATACCGAGACCGCATATTATTCCGTAGAAAAGGTACAACATAGATATACTGCTGCCTGAAAGGAACGATGTAAAAATAAAACCTGCTCCGGAAAGAATTGCAGAAATTATTAATGTGCTTTTTAAACCTATTTTCTTATTTAATAAACTGCCCAAAATTCCGCCCAAGCAGAAGAAACTCATTGTAAGTGTAAAGTTTACCGTAAGTTGCGGAACTGTCCAACCGAAATTTTGTGCTAAAGGAACTTTTAAAATAGACCAAGCATAAACCGTTCCGGCAAATAAAAGTGCAATTGTTCCGACGATTAAATACAAATACCTTTTTGAATTGTTCATTTTTCCCCTTCCTGTGTATATACAATTTTTTTATCTGTTCTTCCTTCACAGGCCCAAATTAATGCAACGAGCCATATAATAAAAGTCCAACCTAACAACAAATTTACAAGAAATATTATCCATCTACTGGATGCTTCTCTTTTAAAAGCGATTATTGTTGGAAGGAAATGAATTAAAATACCTATAAAAACGGCAATTATTGCAAGTATTATAATAATTATTATTTGAATATCTTCCATTTTTTTATCCTCTATTATAAAACATCAACTTGTTTGTTTTCTATTTCTGCGGAATTTGAAAAAGAATAATCGATGTTAATTAAACCATACAAGAAATTTGCACTTAAATACACTGATATTTTATCCAATTCTTGCGGTAAAGTTGTACCATTTTCTCCTCTTTTCCAAGTTGCGGATAATTCTCTGGCGCCATCTTTTAATGAACGTAACCAATATTTTCCTTCTTTAAACTTATAATTTTCTTTTATTTTATCTGTTCTTTTAGGTGTGCCGTATGTTTTTGATAAAGTGTGTACCAATACATTAAAAGCAATTCTTAATTCCAGTCCGTAAACAGAAGATTCAATTCCATTACTTACAGCATTAATACGATAAAGCCCTTTTCTCTCATCCACATAAGCAATATATGCTTTGAATAAATCGTGCGGTTTTTTTGGAATGAAGAAATATTTGTCGTCATCAGAAATTCTTTCAGGTTCAAACCCCTGTTTAGAGAGTTTTGAAATTGCGGAAACGGACATCCCTTTCGATAACCCGAATGGTCCGGCAAAAACAATTGATACTATAAAGGTAAGTATTAATATCGGGAATAACATTTTTTTCATTATTTAAATCTCCCCATAAAAATATTTATATTGTCCTTATTATATAAAAGAAAAACGGAATTTGAAAACAAAATTTTATATTGATATATTAATTTTATGACTAAATCGTTAAAAAATAAAATTTTTGATAATTGGATAGCAGCAATAATTATTTTGCCGGTAAATGTGTTAATTGTAATACCGGCTATTTTGCTTTATTTAACGGATTTTACATTTACTCGTCCAAATATACTCCAAATCGTTTTTAGTGTAATTACGGGCATTATCGGAGCATTTTTTGCCGGTTGGAGTATGTTAACCTTTAAAACTAAAGGAAACGGAACTCCTGCACCGTGGGCACCACCGCAAAATTTTGTGGTTACAGGTCCTTACAAATATGTAAGAAACCCTATGATAAGCGGTGTAATATTTTTGTTATATGCGGAATTTTGTTTAACAAAATCGGTGGCACTGTTTTTATGGTTTTTAGCATTTACATTTATAAATCTGTTTTACATTCATTACGTGGAAGAACCGCAACTCAAGAAAAGGTTCGGGAAACCTTACGAAGAATATCTAGAAAAAGTCCCCTGCTGGATACCCAAATTTTTTTAAATTTTGGGCGAAACGGATTTATCTTTTAAGCTATAACTTTATATTTCCCTTCTTCGAGTACCAGCCACTTCGCTTTCTTTAAGGAGTTACTAACTAATAGTAGTGCCAAAGATTGTGAGAGCTTTTTTGTTACAAAGAGGCGGAGCTTTGAAGTAATAGTTGATACTATTACAAAAAGGTACAACGAATTTGTAATAAAAAAGAACCGCAATATTTAGTGCTGATATTGGTTAATAACTCCTTCGGTACACTTCAGTCGGTAAATACTTCGTTATAATTTAAAATCTGTAAATCCTTTGAGAGCAAAGAACAAGGTAACTCAAAATCTTAAGGTCTTTAACGACAAAGACAAAACGACAACTGCAAAAACTTAAAAACTCTTTGAGAGCAACCAACGGCGGAAACGACAATTTAAAGAAAATCGTCCTCTCAAGACAACGTCCCGGTTCGAATCCTGGTCTCGGAGTTTACTTATAAAGAGAGCAAGAATTCATTATTCAGTAATTTTTTTGAAGATTTCAACATCAGCAGAAGAAAAAAGATCTTTATAATTTTTAATTTTTTCATCTTTGGCAAAAATCTCAAAAGATTTATATAAAATATCTCTAACTAAAGGTTCTACATAATCACTTAAAAAAACAAAAAGAGCTTTTGAATCAGAACACTGTTCGTCATTTATAATTTTTTTAATCTCTTTAAAATACTTTGTATCTATTGATCCGTTATGAACTATACAACTTCTTAATTGATAAAAAACATTCAATATTTTTTGACAATCTCGTTTCAAAAAGGCAGATGCACGAATTCTAAGTCTATAATTCAGTTCTTCTTTTATACCTGCAAGTACAGAACTTTCTAAAACAATTGCTAATTTTATAATTCTATCATAAGTACTAATGGAATTATAATATTGCATAAAATACACTACCGGAATAGTCTTTTCTTTTGAAAAATCTCGAATTATTAAACTAGCTTGATTCAATTTTTTTATTGTTTCTATTGAAATAATATATTTGTTTTCATATATGATTTCATCTGTTGACGACAAAGAGCTATGAATGCTATCTCTGTTTGTAGAAAAATCTGTTACATCTCTTGCTTGAGTACCTATCGTAAAAATATAAAAACTATTAGCCTGACAACTTCCTTTTTGTACAAGTCGTAAAATTAAAATAAGAGTATTTAAATTCCCTTTTTCTTCGTACATAAAATCATGAAATAATTTATTGTCAAAATCATATTCTTTTTTAACTTCATATTCTTTTATTAAGATGTATTTTGCTAATTCTCTTGTACATGACATACCTGATTGCGGAATCAAAATATCTTCATACAAAGAACGATAAACGTCAGTGTTTTCATTAAAAACTATTTCTTTTTTATAACTATTGAAAAAAGTTTCATTAGTAATCAATTTGTATCCGCTTATTATTTCTGTATTGATTACATCGTTATCAACTTCTATATTGTAGATGGGTAAAATAACATATAATTTCATAATTTAATCCTGTATAAATAATCAATTTTAAATAAATTTTCTAATATTTATTCTTTTCTTATTTACATATATAAAAACTTCTTTGTCTTGTATAAACAAATCAATACGATTTCTTTCTTTAACAATAAAAGGATCTTCGTCACTTTTCACACAAAACCTTTCACCATTAATTATTATGTCAAATGTAATGGCTTTATCATACGATTTCCATATTTTAAACTGTATTTTACCTGAAGGATTTATTAAATTTAATAATATTGCTCCTAATGGTATGATGTTCCAATTCAAACTGGGCGTATATATTATATTACCAAACTCAATTTTTGGATTTGGATTAATAACAGGTAAATCAGGAATATTTTTTTCTATAAAATTTGTAAACGGATATCTAAAATTAAAATTAATATTTTGAGTTACATTCATATTTGGAATTACATAATACTGATTGTTAGGAATAAGTGGATTAAAATCTTTCATATTGTATATAGGATTTGAAATTATAAGTGCATTTATTCTTGTTGTTTTAGTTTTTAAAATTCTCTTTAATTCATCATAGTTTTTGTTTATATATTCCTCAAAATTTAACCCTTTATGTATAGGCAACTGCATATGAATTATACCTAATTGTTCATCGGGTATTTGTTCCTTTGCTCATTTAATTTCATCTTCTATTCTTTTTTTAAAATTTAAAATTGGTTTTGATTCTACTCCTATCATAATAATATTTTTATTTTCCATCATTCCATTAGGTAATTTTTTTACTTGTGTAATAATAGAAAGTTGTGATTGTTCAGGATGTATTATTTGTATATTTCCATATATAGGAGTATCCCAATTTGATATTTTTGAAATACTAATTTCTATATTTAAATTCTCTAATTTAAAATCTCCAAATTTATCTTGATTTATTAAATTTTCAACTTCTGTTAGAATATCATTTGTATATTGTTTGTTAAAATTTGTTCCTGTTCTAATAATAATTTGGTTAGATTTATGTTGTTTATTACAATATTTTTGCAACGAATCAATAAGCCTTGAATATTCTTCATTATGTACTAGTTCAAAATCTTGTAACGATTTACATTCAATATATATTGTTTTTCCATTTGCTATATTAATTTTAAAATCAGGTGTTTTTATATTAGGTTGTTCTTCTAATATTTCCAAATTATAAACAGAAGAATAAAGTTTTGCAATTTGTATTTCAAAAACTGTAGAATAAAATTTGTTTGGCAATAATAAATTATCTATAAAATTTCTTAAATTATATTTTGTTTCCAAATCTTTAAGATTTGATAGTAATTCTAAAATAAATGCAGTATTTACAGAACAATATAATTGTTTTTTTTCTTTTGTTTGTTTTATATCTATATTGTATGTATTCCAATATTCAAAAAACGGATGGTATTTTTTATTTCCGTCTTTATTATGTTTTACAAGCTCTATATATTCGTTAGCACTTTTTATAAACGCTTCACCAAAGAATCTTTCAAAAACTTTTTTATATGTTTCAATATTATCCACATTTAATTCAATCATTTCATTATCCACTATTTTAACATCAATTTCGTAAAAAACTCCTAATAATAAATTTTTAGTAAATAAGTTTATTTATCTCTATATTCCTATTTACGCTGATTATAACATGAAGACAATATCTTGTCAATACTAATGTATGGTAGTTTGTTAGTTTAAATATTTTTGAGAATTTTCTAATTGTTTGATGACTTCTTCGTAGATATCTTTTGATATTTGAGAATAGTTCTTTTTAATGTTATCTGGTAAGAAATTACTGTTATATATTATTCTTATAATGTTAGCTTGTAAGTCCGATTTTGTTGATACTTTATTTAAAAAGTCGGTATATTTACTTTGTTCTTTTATTTTAGAATTTATTTCTTTTGCAATATTTATAGTTATTTCTTTATTATTATTGAAATTATATTTTTGTTTAATTGTTTTTAATATATCATAATAAGATTTTTCTTCTATACTAATACCCAATTGTTTAAATTCCGTTGCATCTTTTGCAATATCTTTTAAAATATCATCTATTTCTTTACTTAAATTTTCAACATATTCTCTTGGTAAAGCATTTTCTTCGATTTTACTATCTCTTTCATTATATTTATCAATAACAGCTTGCATTCTTTTAGAAAAATCTATAGCTTTTGTAGTATTAATTTTTTTATATTCATTAATGGTCTTTTTTAATAATTTCATAAGTTCAATATATTTTATATTCACATATTGAATCTTCTTTATTCTTTCTAAATATTCATCACTAAAAATTTCTACTTCTGTTTTTTCTCCTTCAGGTTGATTTTCAAGAGCTTTTATACAGTCATCTACTAATTGTTTCACTTTTTTATTCATTAAAACAGTATCATATTGTCCTTCACCGGTAATTTTATTTAGTAACGACTTTATTGCAAAATAGAAATGTACTCTATACATTTCTTCTTCAGTAATTTTTTCATCACCAACACAAATATCAAAAGCTTTTTTCATTCTAGCAACTAAACCAATAAATTTATTTTTTTTGTTTTCAAATTCACTTATAAATTCAACACCCTGTTTTAAACATTCTAATTTTTGTAGTGGTGTTCCTGTTTTAAACATTGAACTATCAAACTCAATCATTAAATCGTCAACTAATTTCAATTGTTCTTTAAATATTTTATAAGCATTTTCTATTTCTGTTGTCGGATTTACATCTCCATCATATATAGCCATAGCTTTTTCAAGTGAGTTTTTTATTCCTATATAATCAATAATTAATCCGTTATCTTTGTTTTTAAAAACTCTATTTACTCGAGATATTGTTTGTATCAAAGAATGCTTTTCTAACGGCTTATCTATATACATTGTATCCAAACATTCACAATCAAAACCTGTCATCCACATATCAACAACAATTGCTATTTTAAAATTTGAATTTTCATTCTTAAATAATTTTGCTAACTCTACTCTATATTCTTTTGTCCCCAACAAATCATATAATTGCTTATCGTCGTCTTGACTTCTTGTTGCAACAAGCTTTATCATCTCTATCAGCTTTAACTTTTCTAATTCTTGTTCAGAAAATTTTGTTTCATCTTCTTGTGTCCTCTTTTGTTCATTCCATTCAGGACATTTATCTATAATTTTATTATAAACTTTATATGCTATTTTTCTATCATAGCAAACAAACATAGCTTTACCTTTTACAGTTGAACCTTCCTGCACCCTTAATTTATAATGTTTTATAAAATGGTCGATCACAATATCTAATCTTGAATCGTTATCTATAATAGTTCTAACTGTAGCCATTTCTTTTTTAGATTGTTCTACTTGAGCTTTATTTGCTCCGGATTTTATTAGATCATCGTAAAATTTATCAACTATTTTTATTTTATCTTTATCTAACTGAACTTTTGATGGTCCAGGTAATAGATTTATTCCAACTGTCGCACCATCTGCAACAGCTTGGCTCATTTTATACGATAAAACAATATCACCAAAAACTTTTATTGAAGAATCTATAGGTGTTCCTGTAAAACCAACATAAGTTGCATTAGGGAAACAATCTCTTAAATATTTTGCAAAACCATAATGTTTTTTTACACCTTCTGTTGTAACTTCTAACTTTAAATCTAAACTAACTTGTGTTCTGTGTGCTTCATCGGAAATACAAATAATGTTAGTCCTATCACTTAGTAAATCTATATTATCGTCAAACTTCTGAACGGTCATCAAAAACACACCACCACTTGAAATGCCTTCCAACTTTTCTGTTAACATTTTTCTATCTTGAATTTTTAAAACATTATCATCTATTAAATATTGTTTAGATTCTTCAAATATTTCGGATAATTGGTCATCAAGGTCTGTTCTATCTGTTAGTAAAATAATTGTAGGGTTAGCAAGCTCTTTGTCTGTAACTAATTTTCTTGATAAAAATAACATTGTATAACTTTTCCCACAACCGGTTGCACCAAAATATATACCACCTTTTCCATCACCTTTAGGTTTAATATGATTTTTTATATTTTGTAACAACATTTCACTTGCATAATATTGAGAATATTTTGGCAAAATCATTAAATTTTTATTTGTATTGTCAGGGAAATAAATATAATTTTGTAATATATTTAATAAAGTTCTATGTTCAAACAAACCTTGGATTAAAGAATACAAACTATCTATACCATCATCAAAATATTTTTTTCCATCGACACTTTTCCAAGAATAAAAATGTTCATATTTACCAAACAAAGAACCTACTTTTGTATTAGCACCATCACTAATAACAGAAAGAAAAGAATATCTCATTATATTTGGTATATCTCTTGTATATCTATTAGTTAGTTGTAAATATGCATCATATAACTGTACTTTTTCTTTACTCAAATTTTTAAGTTCAATAACAGATACCGGAATACCATTGATAAAAATAACAATATCTGGTCTTCTTGTTTTTATATCTTTTATTTCATATTGGTTTATAACTTTAAAAATATTATTAGTGTTTTTATAGTCAAAATACTCTATATGTTCTGTTTTTTTATTATATTTTTCTCTATTTAATATAAATCCTTCTCTTAAAACTTTAAGAGTGTTTCTCATAGAAACATAAATATTTGGAGATTTTGCAAATTCTAAATTATGAACAATTTGTTCTATTTCATCTTCTTGCAAATCTAATTTTGAATATCTGTTAGAAAGATAAGTTTTAAAATCTTCTAAAATAAAAATATCTTCGTTAGTTCTATGAATATCATATCCACATTCATAAACATAATCTTGTTTTTCAAACAATTCTAAAACTGCTTCTTCAAAAAGTGATTCGGTATAACTATAATTTGCCATAATTAACTTGCTTTTGCCTCTTCTAATGAACCTTTTATTAGTATAGGACAAATATTTTTTATTTGCAGTTTTAATTTTTCTACAAATTCTTTTCTTTTATTGTATGCATCAAAAATATTAACAATTGATTGTTGTATTGCTTTTGGCGGTATTGGTATTTTTATATCACACATATTTTCAAAGGTAAATATATCTCTTGTTGTTCCAAAAGAAATAAAACCTGCATATCTTTGTGTTTCAGAACGATTCATCCAAAGTAAAAGATATTTTGACATAAGTTTGTTTTTATTATTAATCTCGAATACTTGATATGAATTAGAAACAACACAATCAGGTCCTTCGCGAAGTGCTATAGGAAGTTTTGTATTATGTGCTTTCATAACTTTATTAAAAGCAAATTGATCTGTACGAACTATAGTTCCATTTTCCGAGTCTTCTGCAATACGCTTTGGATCAATAAAAACATGTTCAACATTAACTCCTTGAAACAAACTAATTGTATTTCTATCATTTTTTTCGTTTTTTTCTTCTATATAAGGACCAATTTTTTCAACAGGGTATTTTTTTCTCAAATCTTCAATATACCCGTCACATACAAGTTTTAAATCGTCTAAATTATTTTGATAACATTTTAAATTATTTAATAAATCTTCATAAATAGCAACATACTTTTTTTGTGTTTCTATTGGCGGAATAGTTAATTCTATATTACACATATCTTCCCACGAAAAAGATTCCCTTGCACTTCCCCAAGAATTGAATCTTGCATATCTATCAAATTCAGTTCTACGAAAGAACATCATTAAATATTGTGGCAACAATATTGTTTCATCTTTTACTTTAAAAACAGGATATATATTTGAAATTATAAAATCATCATTAGTATCATTGTATGCTAATGTTATTTTATTTCCATTTCTTGAAGTAACAGTACAATATGCAAAATAATTTTTTCTAATAATTTTGTATCTCTTCAAATCTATAATATTTACATTGGTTGCTTTTGTTTCTATAAAAGTTTTATTTATAGAAAGCCCTCTAACATTTTTATAATTAAATGCTAAATTTATATTTCTTTCATCTAATGGTTCTATATATTTTCCAAGTTTCATTGTTAATCTTTTATATTATATCCAATACCTTTAAAAGCATCTTCTAATTCTTTTTGAGATTTCTTTTCTTCCTTTAACAATTCTTTCATTTCTTGTTGTATTCTTTTCATTTCTTTTTTAAAATTTATATCTAAATCGTGATCTATAAATTCAATATATTTTGAAGGAACTAAACTCCAATCATTTTCATTATTACCGATAATATCATTTGTAACAGATTTACAATATTCGGGAATATCTTTATATAATTTTTGTTTTTGTAACGATTGCCAATTATTATATGTTTCTTTCACTTTTTGCATATCTTCTAATGAAAGTTCTATATAACCTTCTTTTGTTTTGTGACCCCATGTTCTCAAATCTATAAATAATATTTCATTTTGTCTGTTTCTTATTTTTATTTTTTTACCATCTCTTAAAACTTCTCTTTCTTTTTTATTGGCATTATCTATTATCCATAAAGTTACAGATATATCTGTATAATAAAACATTTCCCTCGGTAAAATTATAATGGCTTCTACTTTGTTATTCTTTATTAAATTTTTTCTTATTTCTTTTGTGTCGCTATCGCCCAAAGCACCATTTGCAAGCAAAAACCCTGCAACACCTGTATCTTTTAATTTTGAAACCATATGCAATATCCAAGCATAATTTGCATTTGATACCGGTGGAACACCATATCCTTTCCATCTATTATCTTCAAGTAATTGTTGTTCTGTTCTCCAATTTTTTAGATTAAACGGCGGATTAGCAATTATATAATCTGCCTTTAAGCTTTTATGTTGATCTTTTAAAAAAGAATCAGCATCACTTTTACCTAAATTTGCATTTATTCCCCGAATAGCTAAATTCATTTTTGCTAATTTCCATGTGTCAGGGTTAGATTCCTGTCCATATACAGAAATATTTTTTATATTTCCTTTATGGCTTTCAACAAATTTGTAAGATTGTACGAACATTCCACCACTACCACAACAAGGGTCGTATACTTTTCCTTTATATGGTTCTATAAGTGTAGTTATTAAATCTACTATATTATCAGGTGTATAAAATTCACCTTTTTCATCAGCTGTTTTTATTGCAAATTTATTTAAAAAATATTGATATACTTTTCCTATTAAATCGTTCATAGGGTGTTCATTATCTATTTTAATTTTATCTATTTCATCTATAAGTGAAGCAAATTTTTCTGGTGGTAAAGTTGTTTTTGAATATATATTTGTAGGCAAGGCATCTTTTAATTCAATATTATGTTTTTCAATATCTTCTAATGCTTTATCTATAATTATTCCTATTGTTGGTTCCTTTGCATTGTTCTTTATATTTTCCCATCTAGATTTTTTTGTTAAAAAGAAAACATTTTCTTTTGTATAAAAAGATTCTTCTGCAACAAACGGAGCATCTTCGGAATTCATAAGTTCATTATATCTTTGTTCAAATTTTAAATTTGCAAATTTTAAAAATATAAGCCCCATAACGAAATACATATAAGATAAACCGCTCATATTAGACCTTAATTTAGAGCAAGCATCCCATATTGTTTGTTCTAACGGTTTTTGTTGTTTTTCTTTTGCCATAATAGTTCTCTATTTTATTTGAAATTTTTGTTTTTATATTGGTTTTGCCAAATCACCTGTAAATACTTTTTCAAAGGGTTGTTGTCTTTTTTCAGGCTCCTTATATGTTGTTTTCTTTGTTTTTCCTACATTCAAGCCGAATGGATTATAATCATAATAAAAAGGATTTTTTTCTCTCTCTTCTTCTGTAACAGTTTTCTCAGTTGATGGGATAATATAAGTTGCACTTTCCAATGTTGCCATTTTTTCTTGTACATGTATAACTTTTCCTTTCCCAATAATAATCTCTAATATACCCAAACTTTTTCCCGTTTCAGGATCAATAATATTTTTTCCTTGTCGATATATTAGAAAAACATCTCCTATATGTAAACCATCAATCTTACCTCTATTTATTACAATAGTAAAATCATCTATTTTCTCTGCTACTTTTGCTGGAAAAGGTCTTTGTTTTATATTATCATTCATTGTTCTTCTCCCTTATTGATTCTATGATATTTTTGGTCGTAGAAGGCTTAACTATTATATGATCTTTATTAGTATTTTTTAAAACATCTGCCATGTTTTTTTGCATTTCAATAACTTTTATTTGAACTCTTTTTGATGGGTATTGAATAGTTTCAACATATCCATATCCAATATATTTTTCAAACTCTCCATTTTTAAAGTAAAGAGAAACAATGGTGTCAGTAGAATATAAATCAGATGGCTGTAATAGAATAGAATTTTCTTCTATTACTATTATATCTGAAAAGATATTTTTATCTTTGTTTAATATACATTTTATTACCCATTTGGAAGAAATAACGACAAGAATTAGTAAAACAAGAATTGTTGGAATAAAAATTTTATTTGAAACAGTTCCACTTGGTTCATATATCCAAAATAAAAAAGCTATACCAAAACAATATAACAATGTTGACAAATACTCGATAATAAAATCCCATATAAGAATTAATATTTTTTTCATTTTACCCCACATATTAACCATCTTACAACTTTGTATACAATTTTGTTTATTTTACCAAATTAAGTTGATTTAATAAATAAGTTTTTTTGCCGTTGTTGTTCTGCTGTTGTTGTTTCTTAACATTCTAAGAGTTTACAAGTTTTTACTTATAATAAAGCATTTGCCGACTACGGTGTTTTGCATTCAAAGAATTTACAAATTTTTGTTCAGTTGTTTAGCAGTTTGTCGTTAAAGGCTTTAAGATTTTGTGTTAGAATGAAGAAACTCAGGAATGAAGTGTATATGGATCCCGTAAGGGCATACTCGATTTCCTGAGTTTCAATATTATAACCAAAATATTAAGGTCGCTATAAAGAAGATGATATTAAATTGCAGCCAACCCTTTTTCAAGATCCTCAATAATATCCTCAACATTCTCCAACCCCACCGACAATCTTACCATTCCCGGATTAATTCCGCAGGCAATAAGTTGCTCGTCGGTAAGTTGTCTGTGTGTAGCAGATGCAGGATGAAGAACACAAGTTCTGATATCTGCAACATGCACTTCGTTTGAAGCCATTAGTAAGTTATCCATAAACTTAATTGCAGGCTGTTTACCGCCTTTAATAGTTATAGACATTACTCCGCTTTGCCCTTTAGGCAAATACTTTTGTGCCAAATCGTAATATTTGTTACCTTTAAGTCCCGGATAGTTAACATGCTCTATTTTAGGATGTTTTTCCAAATATTTTGCTACGGTTATTGCATTGGAACAATATCTTTCCATTCTGACTGCAAGAGTTTCAAGACCGAGATTTAACAAAAATCCGGAATGTCCTGAAGGATATGCACCGAAATCTCTCATAAGTTGCATTCTTGCTTTTATTATGTATGGTGCAAACGGATATTTTTTCGTATATATCGTTCCGTGATAAGATTCGTCAGGCTCTGTAAATTCAGGAAACTTTCCGCTTGTAAAATCGAATTTGCCGGAATCTACAATTACTCCCCCGCCTTGCACTGCATGACCGTCCATATATTTTGTTGTTGAATGAATAACGATATCCGCACCGTAATCTATAGGTTTGCAAAGTATAGGTGTAGCAAATGTGTTATCTACTATTAAAGGAATTTTGTTTGCATGAGCAACTTTAGCAAATCTTTCTATATCAAATACTTGTAACGACGGATTAGTTAATGTTTCACCGAAAATGGCTTTTGTGTTAGGTTTTATTGCTTTTTGTATTTCTTCTTCTGTTGCATCTACATCAACGAAAATACATTCTATTCCGAGCTTTTTAAGTGTAAAAGCAAAAAGGTTTATTGTTCCTCCGTAAATTGCGGATGCACTCACAAAACTGTCCCCTGAATTACAAAGATTAAGTATTGAAAGCAACGATGCCATTTGTCCTGATGATGTGCACATTGCGGCAGCACCGTGTTCAAGGTCTGCAATTCTTTTTTC
>JAGCCP010000056.1 GCA_017651625.1 Candidatus Ruminimicrobiellum bubulum
AATATCTTTCTCTTCTCCCGTAAATTTGTCAATGTTTCCTGCTAATCCCGCCAAATTCTGCGGATCAATCGTAAAACTGCTTGCATTCTTTGTTCCACCCGTGTACTCATAAGCGAATAAACTACTTACTCCAAGACCTACACTCAAAACCATTGCCAAGACAAAAGACACTATTTTTTTGTTCATGGCCATACCTCCTAATATAAATTTAACTCCCACTTCTGTACTATTATTATAGTTTTTTATTTAAAAAAATATTAGAATTAATTGTAAAATATTTGTGAAACTTTAAAACAAAATCTAAAATATTTTTTAGCCAAAAGTCTATTTTTAAAATAAAAAGTCAACCATCTGTTTGTAATATATTCCTTCTAAAGCAATATAATCATAATTATCTTTAAAATTATTTTCACAAAACATCAAAGATGTATTTACAAACATAGACCATGCAAATATCATTATAAACACAATATTAAGGAATCTTTTCAATAATTTATCTTTGACATTGTTTAAATAATAATAAAACATAATAATCGACAATATAAGAACAAAAAGAAAATACTCAAAAGTATATCTTATCAGTACACCAAAAAGAGTGGTAATTGTCAGGTTAATCAATATTACACAACTCATTACAATCATAATTGTAAACAATGTCTTATCTTTTTTATAAATGTTTTTAAAAAAATCAGCAACAAAAAAAAGTACAATCATAATAGGGCACATCCAAAAAATACCTGCAATATAGGCATTCCCGTATTTATGCTCTGAAGAGTTTACCAATGATATAAATGTTTTTGTATCGATATCAGGTAATTTAAAAAACGTTTGCTTCAAAGTATCAGGTATTACTTCTAATAATTCTTTAAAAACAGATTCTACAGAAAACATTGTAGGTTTAACTTGACAATTAAAACCGAAATCGAAAATCGAACCAAATCTTAAATAATTGTACAAAGCAAGTCCTATTCCTATAATTACACAAGGTATTAGAAATATTATTGCCTGTTTTATTACAAGTCTTATATTTTTGGTATGGTAATAGTTCATTATACATATTGCCCCAAAGAATATCGGAATAAAAAAAACATAATGTGGCCTTGCTCCGACAGCAAGACTGAGAAACAGCCCTAAACAGAAAACTAAAATATTGGAAAGGCAAAATATTGATAACTTTAACGACTCAACAGGAAAATTTTTCAAATAAAAGAACAAAACAACAAACGAAGTTATCAGTAATAATATTGCCGTTAAAATTGCAACCTCATAAATCGAAACTCTCATTAAAATAAATGGTACCAAAGAACAAAAACCCAAAAGAAAAACACTTAACACATGAATAGGTGAATATTTTCTATCTGTTATCTTGGCATCAACACGAAACTTTTCACCTAATACTTTTATTAAAAATAATGATAGCAGGAAAATCAAACTCCCCAAGCCAAAACCTACTATTTTATCCGTCAAAAACATCCCGGTCACTAAATTAAACGGAAGATAGAACAATAAAACCGGTGTTATCCCAAAATATAAGTATATCTTATTCTTATATACACTTGTATCCAATACAGTTGTAGTTATTTCCTGTTTACCATTATGGCCTTCTATGGTTGTTTTGAGTTTATAAAAAAAGATATCCCCTACACTCTCATCACACTCTCCTATATAAAGTTTTTTATTCTTTAATGAATACACCAAAAGGTTATAATAATTAAAACACATATTGCTGCAAAAAACTTGTTCCGAAGGATAGAAAACTTTTGGGAAGAAAAAATTTTTGGAAATAAAAAAATACGATGATACCACAATAAGTATAGAAACGATAATACATGGTTTGTATAATTTCGTAAATATTAGCGGTATAAAAGAAAATACAATTAGTGAAAAGATAATTAATAATAAATTCATTTACTTTTGATTATTTGCGCTTACTATAAAACACCTATTTTTGTTTCATATTGAACATTTAATTTTTGTGTCGTTTTCTTTTTTATTCCAAATTCATAATACAACATATTTTCTGGCGGCCAATATGCATCATTTTCCCAGTCTAAAACTCTTTTATAAGAACGATATCCAAGAAAGCAAAAAAAAGAAAGGCAAATACAAATCACAACCGATGTATATAAATATAATAGTTTTGATGTATTAATTTTTTTCACTAATAAAGCCATTAATTTCGCAAAAATAAAAAACAATCCCAAATATGGGACATATGTATATCTGTCGGCAACAGCAAAATCTCCTATAGGGAAAATCCCGCTCGTGGGTGCCATTGTTATAAGAAAAAACATAAAACCGAAAAAAACAGTTTTTGTTTTCTTTAAAGACAAACAAGCAAAAAATATCATCAAGTATAACACCAACGGAGAATACATTATAAACCATGGCGGCATAGAACCGAATTCGTCGTAAAAATACGGATATATACAATATAAGTTTATAGGCAATATCAACTTATCAAGATAGAAAAGAATATTAAAATGTGCATTTATAAAGTTAATACAAACTTTAAAAAAAGTCAAATACAATCTTTGATCTCCCATCATAATTTCTGTGGAATAATGGGAAGCAAATGTAATAATTATAAAAACTGTTGCAATGATGAAATAAGGGATATATTTTTTAATTTTATTTTTATCAAAATTACCGGTATAAAAATCTATTAATATCAACACAAAAGGAAGTGTTATCGCCATTGATTTTGAAAAACAAGATAAAACAAAAAATAAAACAGACAAATTGAATGGATGAACA
>JAGCCP010000009.1 GCA_017651625.1 Candidatus Ruminimicrobiellum bubulum
AAGCAACGAAAACGGGAGAATTGAAAGAAGTAGAGCAGAAAGCAGAAGAACAAGTAGAACAATCTTCATCTGCTCAATAATAAGTAAAGAAAGAAGCAATAAATATAAGAAAGACAGGGAATAAAATCCCTGTCTTTTTTTGTTTGTCATTGCGAACGAAGCATGGTAATCCGGTACTGTTGCCGTTAGTCGTTCAACCTATAACCTTATAACCCTATAACCCAATAATCTATACTAATTTATTGTTGTTGGAAATCCGCTATTGTGTGTGGCATCTTCAATAATTATACAATTTGTTTTATCGACGAGTTCCAGTGTGAGTTGGTATGGAATGATTTTATCTTTTTTGCCGATGTAATGAGTTTGTTTTATATTCGGGATAGTATCTAAATCCAAAGAGTCTTTTAACGGAACATAATTAAAATATGTTGTCCATTTAGTATGGTTTAAAAGTCCGGCAACGGTTATCCATTTGATAACATTTATTTCCTGACTATATTGATTTATTATAAGTCCGCAAAGTAATGCTCCGCCGGAATATCCTATTAAAACAGTTTCCTTATCTTCGACAATTTGTTTTATTGCTTGAGCCATATTGCTGACTATTTTTTGTGAAAATCGTCCCGTAGTCCAATCGATATTGTTGTGATTATTACTTTTAATATATTGGCAAGGCCTTGCCAAATATACAATATTTGCATTTGTGTCGTTAAAAGCAATATTTCTTAAAAAATAACTTTTTGGTGTCGGATCTGTAGTCGGGTAACCGTTTGGAGTATATGCGTGTCCGTCACCTTCAACATAAATTCTTATCGGTAAATTATTATCCGTAATTTTTTGCCAACTTGCTAAAACATAGTCGTTTGTTTTAATTTCTCTATACGAAAAATCTTCGGGCGGTTTCGTTTGCATTGTCGAACATGAGCAAAATAAAAAGATAAAAGATAAAAATATAAAAATTTTTTTCATGTTATTTTATTACCTGCTTTAATATATCGTCCGTTTCAATAAATTTTATTGCTTTATCGAGGGAATCTTGTTCCGACAAAATCGTATAATAATTTTGTTTTATTGTAGGTGCAAGTTTTAACGCTTTTATAAATTCTTCTTTGTTTATCGGATCTTGGACTACAAAATTAAAAAATCCCGTTTTTAATAAAAAGTCTTTTACCTTATCTTGTTGATTATTTTGTAATAATGAACATAAATAAGTTGCAATTCCTACCTGTAAACCGTGCATTTTGTTATTAGTAAGAACCACATCAAGAGCATGCGATATTAAGTGTTCGCTTCCGCTTGCCGGTCTTGAAGAACCCGCAATTTCCATTGCTATACCGCTTAATACAAGCGAGTTTACCATTCTATACTTAAACTCATTATCTTCCGGTTTTAAGTTATTGCATAAGTATACTATATCTAACGAGTTATATGCCATAAGACCTGCAAAATCGTTAAAGTATTCATATCCTTTTAAGAACGATTGTTTCCAGTCCCATAGCGCCGTAATTTTTGAAATTGTATCTCCTATACCGGAATACAGCGAAGATTTCGGTGCTGTTTCTATTATATCGATATCGGCAACTACTCCGTAAGGTATTGTAGATTTTACGCTTTTTCTTTTTCCTGCAACAAGTAACGAAGTGTTCGGACTGCAAAATCCGTCGTTAGATACCGATGTCGGAACGGTTATATAAGGTAATTTCAATATATGTGCACAATATTTGCCGTAATCAAGAGCTTTACCGCCACCTATACCTAACAATACCTTGGTTGTCGATGGAATTTTAAATGCGGTATGTATCGCATTTTCTATGTTAATATCCGAAATGTTGTCTTTATGAACAATTTTTATATTATATTTTTCAAGTCCGGAATAAAGTTTGTCTGCAACAATGTTTTCTATACCATCACTGAAAAAAAGAGCAACTTCGGTAAAGTTTCTATCAACAAGATACTTACCTATTTTTGCCATTTTACCGTTACCGATTTTAAGTAAAGACGGAATATTTATTTCTTTATTGTTCATCTATGCTCCTAATATAACTCAAAATATCGTTAAAATCGTTAAAAGATTTTGTTTTTATGTTTTCTTTTTTACATAATTCCAAAAGCATATCTTTTGCAAAAACAATGTCAGCAATTTTAGCAGATTTAAAGTCCGGTTTTCCGTCGCCGGCATATATAGTAAAAAAACCGTCATTTTTTAATTTTTGAACGATCTTATCCTTAGCTATTCCGGTATTTGAATTGTAATAAGGTGACGTTTCTTCCGGGGCAATAAGTTTCATTCCGTTTTGTTGAGAATAAGTTGCATCGTTTGAAACTAAAATAATATTGTATTTTGATAAAGTATCGGAAATTCTCTTTTTTATGTAGTAGTTTGTTCCCGCACTACAAATATAAAAGGGAATATTTTTTTCCACACAATATTTTGCCGTATCGTAAAAATAAGGGTCTATTTCTATTGTTGAAATAAATTTGTCTAACTCGTCTTGAGTTAAATGTATTTGAGAAAATATCCCCGTCATTGCATCTATATGTTTAATTTTTCCGTTAAGATAATCTTGCCACGGCAAAAGAGCATCTTTTTTATTTTTTAAAACAGTATCTATTACCATATAAAAGAAATCTTTTTTTGATATTGTTCCGTCAAAATCGCTGATTAAAACAATCTTCTGTTTCATAATAGATTATTATATAAAATTTAGAGTAAATTTTTATTAAAAAAGCAACCTGTTTTTTCTTGATTTACCTTGCAGTATTTTTATAAAATTATATAGTTATTATAATTCAAAAATTAGGTTAAAAAGTATATGAAAGATTTAATAAAAGTTTTTTTTAATAAGGGATATTTTCCGTTTTGTTTATCCCAGTTTTTAGGCATATTTAACGATCATTTTTTTAGAATAGCTTTAGCCATATACATAATGTTGGGCACAAATTCTTTGTCTCAAGGTTCAAGATACTTTTTTGCATCGTTTTTGATAGCTGTATTTATGTTGCCGTCGTTACTGTTTTCGGCTACTGCCGGTGAAATTGCCGACAAATACAGAAAAGATGTTATTATAAGAATTGTAAAAACATCCCAACTTTTGTTGGCGTTTGTAGGAATTGCGGGATTTTTGTTGCACAGTGTTACTATTTTACTAATAGTTTTGTTCCTGGCAGGAACTATTTCAACACTGTTTTCTCCTGCCAAATACAGTGCTATTCCGGAATTTTTGAAGCAAGAACAACTTGTTGCAGGAAATACCATCATCCAAGTGGGAAACTATACTGCAATGTTGTTGGGAAACATTTGCGGTATATTGGTGTATTCCGTAGATAGAAGTTGGCTTTTTCTTATATATTTGGCAGTAGCGGTAACAGGATTTATTGCATCTCTTTACATTCCGGAACTGAAAAAAAGTACACAAAAATTTAAAATCTCAAAAAATTTCATTAAAACAACAATAAAAAATATGCATTACTTAAAATACACAAAAGATATTTATATGTGTATTTTAGGTATATCATGGTTTTGGTTCATCGGTGTTGTATTGGTTTACCAAATTCCGAACTTTGCGGAAATCGTTTTAAAAGGTCAAAAAGATTTGTATACGTTTTTGGCATTGCTTCTTACATCGGGAGTTTTTGTGGGAGCATTACTTTCATATTTCTTGTTAAAGAAAGAAATATCCGTAAGATATGTTCCGATATCAGTAGTTTTAATGACACTGTTTATAGTAGACTTATCGTTTAGTGCAAAATATGCACATGTTGCATTAACAACAAACATTGCATTAACAAGCTTTCTTTCAACTTTTTCCG
The DNA here is from genome assembly GCA_017651625.1 of Candidatus Ruminimicrobiellum bubulum. Taxonomy (GTDB): domain Bacteria; phylum Elusimicrobiota; class Endomicrobiia; order Endomicrobiales; family Endomicrobiaceae; genus Ruminimicrobiellum; species Ruminimicrobiellum bubulum. Next base: position 3,811 of record JAGCCP010000009.1, read on the forward strand.
GTATAAGAATAATAATAGATGTTTTTGCATATTCGCTTTTTGCGGGGCTTTACATTGTTCCGTTAATAACAATGTTGCAGGTTTTGGCAAAAAGAAAAATCAGAGCAAGAGTTTTTGCCGTAAACGATATTGTTAATGTGCTGTTTATGATAGCAGGTTCTTCCGTTTGTTTCCTGTTTATAAAAATGGGACTTGCTTTCCCGGTAGTTTTAACGATAATAGCAATATTTAATGTGCTTGCCGCTATATACATAAGTACTCTTTTACCTGCACATCTTTTAAGAATAATAGCAAAAAGGTTTATAGATATTTTGTACAAAATAGAAGTTGTCGGTATGGAGAATTTTGAAAAGTGTAAAGGCGGAACTTTAATTATTGCAAACCACACTTCTTTAATCGACGGTCTTATTCTTTCGGTAACTTTCGGAGAAAAACTTTCGTTTGCAATTAACAGTGATGTAACAAACAAATTTTGGTTAAAACCTTTCTTAAAAATAATAAAATATTTCCCTGTAGATAACACAAATGTGATGGTTGTTAAATCGATAATCGATGAAATAAAAGAAGGCGGAATAGTGGTTATTTTCCCTGAAGGAAGAATTACCACTACAGGCGGACTTATGAAAGTTTATCCCGGTCCTGCCGTTATTGCCGATAAGAGCGATGCCGATATTTTACCTATATGTATCGAAGGTATACAATATTCCGATTTTTCATATTTCGGAGCAAAAACAAAAAGTAAAAGACAAAGAAAAATTAAGCTTACGATTTTGCCTCCGAGAAAACTTGATGTAAACCAATCGTTGTCCGATACAAGAAGAAGAAATATTGCCATGACAAAACTTTACGATATTATGTGCGAAATGAAGTTCGCAAGCAATTTTTCCGATAAAACTCTTGTTGAATCTTTAATAGACAGTTTATCTTTAGTCGGAAGAAGAAAAGAAATATTGGATGATATCAACAGACAACCTATAAGACTCGGCAGATTTTTAGGCGCAATATTTGCTTTTGCACATAAGATAGTTAAACAAACGGAAAATAAAGAGTATGTCGGAATTATCGCCGCCAACACAAAAACAATGATGGAAATCTTTTTTGCATTATCTGCTTTAAACAGAGTTCCGGCGATGATAAATTTTACCGATACTATCGACAACATCCTTTACAACTTAAAAAATGTCGGCATAACAAAAGTTTATACTTCAAAAAGATTCATAAAAGCTTCAAATTTGGAAAATTTAATAAATGCTTTAAAAGAAAACAAAATAGAAGTTATTTATGCCGAAGATATTAAAGACAGTCTTACATTATTTAATAAGATAGCGGCATATATAAAATCTTATTTTCCGAGAACATATTATAAAAACATATGTTCAACATTCGATGTGTTTTCTCCTGCGGTTGTACTTTTTACATCCGCATTTAAAGGAAAAAGTAAAGCGGTGGTTTTATCACACAAAAATATACAGGCATCCAGAGCACAACTTTCAAGTGTTATGGATTTCGGTATTATGGACAGTTTCTTTAATGCAATGCCGATATTTTCTTCATTGGGACTTGTTGCCGGAACACTATTACCTATTTTGAGAGGTATAAAAGTTTTTGAATATCATTCGCCGTTACACTACAAGATGGTGTCTGAACTTGTATATGATACGGATTCCACCGTTTTGTTGGGAACGGACACATTCCTTAACGGTTATGCTCAAAATGCTCACCCTTACGATTTTTATGCAATAAGATATGTTATAGCCGGAATAGAAAAGCTTAAAGAAGAAACAATACATATTTGGGAAGAAAATTTCGGCAAAAGAATTTTTGAAGCTTACGGAACAACCGAAACCGCTTCCACTATTTCAATAAATACTCCCATGTATTTTAAAGAGTACAGCGTGGGAAGATTTTTGCCGTCTGTCGAATGCAAGTTGGAATCTACCACGGCTTTTGTAGGTTCAAGTCATTTGTTGGTAAAAGGTCCTAATGTTGCAAATTGTTATATAGAAAACAAACAGCTTGTTTCCAAAAAAACCGAAGGTGAATGGTTTGATACAGGTGATATAGTCGAGATAGACAGAGAAGGTTTTGTTTTCATGAAAGGTAAATCAAAAAGATTTACGAAAGTCGACGGAGAAAGTATTTCTTTAACCGAACTTGAATTTAATATATCCAATATTTGGAAAGAATCCAAAAATGCAGTGTTAACGGTACAGAACAACAGGAAAAAAGAAATAGTGTTGTTCACGACGAATCAATCTGCCACATTGGAACAATTACAAAAAGAAGCTCAAGAACAGAAAATTGAAAATTTCGTTTTACCGAATAAAATAATTGTTGTGGAAAAAATTCCTATTATAGGAACAGGTGCTACAGATTATACGAAGTTGCACGAAATGTTTAAGGAACTTAACAAATGATAAATACATTAGTAAAAATTTTGATTAATAAAAAATTAGTAATTGCTTTATCCAAACTTTTCTTGGGTATTCAAGTAAAAGGGTTGGAAAATATTAAAGATTTGCAGGGAAAGGCGTTGTTTGTTGTAAATCACAACTCTTTTATAGATGCATTTTTGTTATGGGCGTTTATTCCCGAAGAATTATGTTTTACCATTAATCCTATAGTTGCAAAAAGGTGGTATGTAAAACCGTTATTAAACATTGCGAAATTTTTCCAAATAGAACCTAACAACCCTATGGCAGTAAAATCCATGATAAGAGAAGTAAATAACGGGCACAAAATAGTTATTTATCCGGAAGGAAGAGTTACATCTACAGGCAGCATGATGAAAATTTATCCGGGACCCGCAATGATTGCCGATAAAACGGATGCTCAAATAGTTCCTGTATACATAGACGGTACTCAATATACAATTTTTTCATATTACAGAAACAAAGTTAAAATAAGACCGAGCACAAAAGTAACATTAAACATTTTTAAACCTACAAAATTAAATGTGGATAAAGAGTTGAAAGGCGAAGAAAGAAAAAAAGAAATTACAAAACAGCTTTTTGATATTATGACAAATGCAAAATATTATTCCGCAAGCGATCAAAAAACTTTGTTTGAATCTTTAATCGAGGCGAAAAACTTTGTGGGAAGAAGATTTAAGGTTGTAGAAGATATAGCAAGAAAACCTATAAATTACGGTCAGCTTCTGACTGCCGCATTTGTTTTAGGTAAACAATTCACAAAGCACAGCAAACAAAAAGAAAAGGTAGGTTTTTTAATGCCGAATGCCGCAGCATCCGTGGTTGCTGTTTTCGGTATGCAGGCATATAACATTGTTCCGTGTATGTTAAACTTTTCCACCGGAACAAAAAATATGATTTCCTGTTGTAAAACCGCTGCAATTAAAACGGTATATACTTCAAAGCAGTTTGTTATAAAAGGCGGTTTTACCGACCTTATAAAAACAATGGAAGATGAAGGCCTTCAAATAATTTATCTTGAAGATTTGAAAAAAGAAATAACTTTACAGGAAAAACTTACGGGCTTATTTGCTTCATTCTTTCCCAAATATTATTACAACAAAATTAAAGGTGATGTGTCTGTAGAGAAAGATCCTGCCGTAATTCTTTTTACCAGCGGTTCCGAAGGTGTTCCTAAAGGTGTTGCTTTAAGTCACAGAAATATACAGGCAAACTTGAACCAAATAAGAGCTGTTTTGTTCTTCGACACTCAAGACAGATTTTTTATGGCATTACCTATATTCCATTCTTTCGGGTTCACTTGCGGAATGGTTCTTCCTGTAACAAGCGCCATAAAAGTTTTCTTTTATCCTACACCGTTACATTATAAAATTATTCCGGAACTTATTTACGATACAAACTCAACAATTACATTTACTACGCCTACTTTCTTTAGCGGGTACGGTAAAAGTGCACATGCTTACGACTTTTATTCCATAAGACTTGCAGTTGTGGGCGCGGAAAGAGCAAAAGAAGAAACTGCAAAAAGTTTATTTACGAATTTCGGTATAAATCTTTTGGAAGGTTACGGAGCTACGGAAACAGCTCCCGTTCTTTCCGTAAACACACCTATGTACCATAAAAAAGGTTCCGTGGGCAGAATTTTCCCGGGAATGCAAATGAGATTGGATGAAGTTCCCGGAATAAAAGACGGTAAAAAACTTGTAGTTAAAGGCAGAAATGTAATGTTGGGTTATATAAAGAGTGATAATCCGGGAGTAATACAACCTTTGGAAGACGGTTGGTACGATACCGGTGATATCGTTTCCGTAGATAAAGATAATTTTATTACAATAAAAGGCAGAGCAAAGAGGTTTGCAAAAATTGCCGGTGAAATGGTTTCGTTAACCGCTGTAGAAGAAATGATAACGGCTCTTTGGCCGACTTATCAGCATGCGGTTGTTACAATACCGGATGAAAAGAAAGGTGAACAGTTGATATTGTTTACCACAAGGCCTGACACCGTTTTCAGTGAAATAAGTGCTGCTTTTAAAGCGCAGGGTTCAAGTGATTTGTTTGTACCTAAAAAGATAAAAGTGTTGGAAGAAATGATTATTATGGGTAACGGTAAAGTTGATTATGTTACACTTGGCCAAAAAGCACTTGAGTTGTTTGGCTAAGAAATAAAAGACTTACGTTTGTAGTTAGTAGTTTGTAGTTGATAGTTTAATGTAAAATTTTGTTTCACAAAATTTTCTAATAAATAACAAAAATTCATATAATGAATTTTTACAACAAACCATAAACTATAAGCCATAAACCATAAACTAAAAAATTGTAAAACAAATTTTTAATAAATTTTAAAGTTTTTTATAATATACAAAAAGATTTATAATGTATAATGTGTTATACATAAAGATTAAGGAAGTTCGATTATGAGTACAAGAGAAGATGTAAGAAATGTAGCAATAATAGCCCATGTTGACCATGGTAAAACAACAATAGTAGATTCAATGTTGAAGGTTGCAGGTGAATGGACAGTCAAAGATGATGAGGTTCAAGATACCGTTTTGGATTCCGATCCCATTGAAAGAGAAAGAGGTATCACAATCCTTGCAAAGTGTACTTCAATAAAATATAAAGATCATACCATAAACATAGTAGATACTCCGGGACATGCCGATTTCGGCAGCGAAGTTGAAAGAGTATTGAAAATGGTGGACAGTGCAATTCTTATGGTGGATGCGGCCGAAGGTCCTATGCCGCAAACAAGATTTGTTTTAAGAAAAGCATTGGAACTTGGATTAAATCCCATAGTTGTTATAAACAAAATGGATAAACCGCAAGCCAATGCCAGTAAAGCAATAGATGATATATTTGAATTGTTTATGAAACTCGGTGCAACAGACAGGCAACTTGATTTTCCTATTTTTTACGCTTCCGGCAGGGAAGGTTGGGCAAGCACAAAGATAGATGCTAAAGGAACGGATGTTTCTCCGTTACTTGACGGCATAATAAAATATGTTCCGGCACCTGAAGCCGATAAAGATAAACATTTGCAAATGCAAATAACAATGATAGATTATAACAACTTTTTAGGCAGAGTGGGTATCGGAAGAATTTTAAATGGTTCAATAAAAAAAGGTCAAACGGTTCTTCTTGTAAATAAAGACGGATCAACTCAAGCAAAAGCGGTAAAAATAGAAAAGTTTTTAGGACTTACAAAGGTTGAAGTTGAAGAAGCCTGGGCCGGTGATATTGTTTCCATATCCGGTCTTGAAGGATTAAAAGTCGGTGACACAATTTGCGAATTGGAACATCCGTTACCGCTTGAACCTTTAGCAATAGACGAACCTACAATTTCAATGGACTTTTTGGTTAACGATTCACCTTTTGCAGGCAGGGAAGGGAAATTTTTAACATCAAGACATTTAAAAGCAAGACTCGAAAAAGAAGCTCAAACAAATGTAGGTTTAAAAGTTGAAGAACTTGAGGGTGAAGGAAGATTTAAAGTTTCAGGCAGAGGAGAACTTCATTTAACCGTTCTTATAGAAAATATGAGAAGAGAAGGTTTTGAACTTGCCGTATCAAGCCCGGAAGTTATTTTTAAAGAAGTAGACGGTAAAATGTGTGAACCTATGGAATATCTTATACTCGATATAGATTCCGATTTTCAGGGAGTGGTTTTTGAGCTTATAGGTAAAAGAAGTGCACAACTTGAAAATATGGTTAGCGAAGGTAAAGATCATTTAAGATTAGAATATGTTATTCCGTCCAGAGCATTGATAGGATTTAAAAACGAATTTTTAACGGCAACGAAAGGTACCGGAATAATGCATCACAGTTTTTACGGATATTTGCCGAAAGCGGATATTTCTTCGTTAAGAGGTAACGGAGTATTTATAGCTATGGCTCCGGGAAAAACAACAGCTTATGCTTTACATAATTTGGAAGACGGCGGTGAAATGTTTGTAGGCCCGGGCGAAGAAGTTTATGAAGGTATGATAGTCGGTCAAAATTCAAGAGAAAGAGACCTTGTAGTTAATCCGTGCAAACCCAAAAAACTTACAAATATGAGAAGTAAAGCTGCAGACGAAGCATTAACATTAACACCACACAGAGTAATGAGTTTGGAACAATCCGTGGAATACATTGCTCCCGACGAACTCGTGGAAATTACACCTACATCGTTAAGATTAAGAAAAAAGATATTAAATGCTTTAGATAGAAAGAGAACGGCAAGAAACGAAAGATACGAAGAAGCCCAACTTGAAGAGAGACTTGAGGATTAGAGGATTAGAAGATTGGACGGAATGTTGTATTTTTTTGCTTTGCAATTTTTTTAAAAATGGTATAATAGGAAAAAATTATTTTAAATAGGAGTAAGTAAGAATGAAAAAATTATCTTTATTGGCAGTAGCAATGTTTTTATTGTTTTCTGCAACGGCATTTGCAGGAACAAAAGAAGGTTTGGAGTTGGAATTGAAACAATTGGCGGTTAGTGTTACAAGCACCGAAGTTCACAATTCTTCAACGGCATTTACAGCCGCAAGACTAACAGCAGATCCGCAAACATCAATTTTGGGTAAATTGGATTTTGATGCAAGATATTTCTTGCCTAAATTCTTGTGGACAAACAATCTTTATATGGAATACGGTAAAACAAACTTAAGACCTGTAGGTAAAGAAGAAGTTACTACAAAAAGTGCAGATAAAATTACTTTAACATCGGATTTAACATACAGATTATGGAAAGTAGAAGAAGATTTCTTGGGCGGTTTCGAAGCCGGTCCTTTTGTAAATATCGGTTATGAAACTGAATTTGAGGCACCTGAAATCGAAGTGGAAGAAGGTGTAAAAGAAACAGGTAACAGAAAACAAATTCTCAGAGGTAAAGCCGGTGCAAAACTTTTCGAAGGTAAATATTTGAAAGAATTGTATGCAGCATACGTTTTTGAAAGAGATTTTACATACACACCTGAAACAAACAGATCAGCTTTTGAAGCTGGTATAAAAGCTGAAGCAGAAGTAAGAGAAGGTGTAAAATTCGTATTTTGGTCATATTATAGAGATTATTTATCACAGACAGAAGAATATATCAGTGATTTAGATTATGAAGTAGAAGCGGAATTAAGACTCGATGTTAAACTGTGGAACAATCTTTCTGTAGCACCTTTTGTTAACTATTATTGTGCAGCAGCACAACATTTTAATTGTGTAGCAGATAACTGGTACACAGGTGTACAAATATCTTACAGCACATTCTTCAAAAAAGCAGCAGAAATTTAATTTTAAGTTAATATAATAAAAATAAGCTCCATTGTTAAAATGGGGCTTATTTTTTTTGTCAATAAATGGTAAAATTATCCTAATAATATTATGGGAGAAATTCATATGAAAAATATGCCGGAATTTAATAAAGTATCAAAACAATTGTTACAAGCAATGCCTTACCAATATGTCGGTAACGATATAAACGTTTGTATAGAAACGGATGAGTTTACTTGTCTTTGTCCGTGGACGGGATTACCCGATTTTGCTCACTTGAAAATACAGTATGTTCCAAACAAAGTTGTTGTGGAGCTGAAATCTTTAAAAATGTATTTACAGTCTTACAGAATGGTTGGTATGGTACACGAGTCCGTCGTAAACAGCATTATGAAAGATATTAAAGCATTATTAAAACCTAAACAGATATATGTTGAACTTGTATTTAAAATCAGAGGCGGAATTACAACAACCGTTTCTGCCGGAAAGATCAAAGAAGGTAAATAATAAATGTCGAAACTGATTGCGTTTGTCGGTAATCCCAACGTTGGCAAATCCGTAATATTTAATAAACTTACCGGTCAATATGCCGTTGTTTCAAATTATGCCGGAACTACCGTCGATGTTACAAGAGGAAACATCACAATCGGTTCCGAACAGTACCAAGTTGTAGATACTCCCGGTACATACTCTTTAATGCCGTTATCCGAAGATGAGCAAGTTACAAGAGATTTGATAATAAAAGAAAAACCCAACATCATAGTACAAGTTTGCGATATGAAAAATATTGAAAGATCGTTACACTTGTTCTGTGAACTTGCATTGTTTAAAATTCCTATGGTGTTGGTTTTAAATATGAGAGATGAAGCTATTCAGTCGGGCATTAGAATTAACATAAAAAAGTTAACTGAAATTTTAGGTGTTCCCGTAACTTGTTGTACCGCAACAACGGGCGACGGTGTAAATGAAATTTTAAAAATCATTCCGCAGGCAACGGTAAGTAATTTATCCGTTGATTATAAAAACAATAAAGATATTTTAACAATAGAAAATGTTTTAAAAGATAACTCTCAAATAGCAAAAGTGTTATCCGTATATTTATTGTCGGGCGATAAAGATATAAAACAGTATGTTCCGCAAAAAATTCAAGATAAAGTTTTTAAGTTGGTATCGGATACCGTTAAAAACGAGTATAAGATGTTTGCCGCACAAATATTTCACGATAACAACGAAACAATATTAGATATTGTTTCCAAAGTAAAAACAATAAAACACAGAAGACATAAAAGCATTATGGAAAAGTTAGGTAATATTTGTTTGCAACCTGTTGCAGGTACGATAATAATGCTTTTAATAATTTTTATAATGTATGAATTTATCGGGGTTTTTGTTGCAGGTTTTGTCGTAGATTGGATACAAACAAAAGTATTTGAAGAACTGATAAATCCTTTTATTGCAGGTTGTTTTGATTATTTGGGAACCGGCAGATTTGTAAACTTCATAAAAGATTTATTTGTAGGACAATACGGAATTTTTACAATGGCAATTCCTTACGCTTTTGCAATAATATTTCCTATAGTTATTGCATTTTTTTCATTTTTCGGAATATTGGAAGATTCCGGTTATTTGCCGAGACTTTCGGTAATTCTTAACAGACTTTTTTCGCTTGTGGGTTTAAACGGTAAAGCCGTTCTTCCTATGGTGTTGGGTTTAGGTTGCGGAACGATGGCGGTACTGAGTTCAAGAATACTTGAAACGAAAAAAGAAAGATTGATAGTTATAATTTTGTTGTCTCTTGCTATACCATGTTCGGCACAGTTGGGAATTATTCTTGCAATGTTATCGTCGGTATCTTATAAAGCAACAATAGTTTGGTTATTATGTATATTATTTTCTCTTTTCTTAATAGGAAAAGTTTTAGACTTTAATGTTAAGGGTGAATCTACAAACTTTATTATAGAAATTCCTAAAATGAGAATACCGTCAATAATAAACATTTTATCTAAAGTTAAAATGAGACTTGTTTGGTACATGAAAGAAGTTGTTCCTTTATTTATTTTAGCTACTGTCGGTTTGTTCTTTATGGACAAGATTCATTTACTTACAACTCTTGAAAGATGGTTTTCACCGATAGTAGTAAAATTTTTAGGATTGCCTGTAGAAACAACAAGTACATTTATTATGGGATTTTTAAGAAGAGATTACGGGGCATCCGGAATTTATACTTTGGCACAAGACGGACTTTTATCCGGAAGCCAAATTTTGGTTAGTGCCGTAGTTATAACGTTGTTTGTTCCGTGCCTTGCACAAAGTTTAATGGTAATAAAAGAGCATGGAATAAAAATCGCATCGATAGTTTTTGTTGCGATTACAACATATGCCGTTTTATTCGGCGGAGCTTTAAGATTTTTAATTTCAATATTTTAAAAAAATGAAAACAAAATTAATAGAAAATAACAGTAATGATTTAGTTTTATTTTTAACCGGTTGGGGATGTGACGATAATCAGTTCAAAAATTTTTATTCAACCAAAAATTTGTTGTTGTGTTGGGACTATTCCACATTGGATTTTGAATTTGATTTCAGTAAATATAATAAAGTAAGTTTGTTGGCTTATTCTGCAGGAGTGTTGGTTTCTTGTTTGTTGCAGGATAAATTTCCTAAATTTGATAAGAAAGTTGCCGTAAACGGTAATCCGTTACTGACAGATAAGAAGTTCGGTATAAGCAAAAAAATTATAGATTTGATGTTGAACTTAAATTTAGATAACTGTATGGATTTTATATCGACATATCTTGTCTACGATGAACAAGAACTTAAAAAGTTTCTGTCTGCACCTTCTTGCAGACCGTTCGAAAGTTCAAAACAGGAAATAATAAAGTTACAGGAATACTGTAGTTTAAAGTTTACACCGATAGAATTTGATAAAGTGATTTTGTCCGATAACGATAAAGTATTTAATCCGGCTACACAACAGGAATATTTTAAAAATAAGTTTGTATTGCTGAAAGAATCATCACATCATACACCGTTTTTGCGATTTAGTTCCGTTGACGATTTGTTTAGGTTATAGGAGGAGAAATGTTGCCGAATCCTAATAGGGTATTTCCTAACAGAAAAATTAAAACAATAATAAATGTTAAACCTACGGTAAAGAACAAAAATATTATTGTTGGAGATTTTACTTATTTTGCCGATACAGATTTTGAAAAACATGTAACACACCATTATGATTTTATCGGTGATAAACTTATAATAGGAAAATTTTGTCAGATAGCTGCAGGAGTAAACTTTGTAATGAACGGTGCAAACCACCAAATGAATGCGGTTACAACTTTTCCTTTTTATATTTTTGAAGGCTGGAAACAGAAAGTTCCGCCATTAAACAAAATGCCTGTAAAAGGTGATACAATAATAGGTAATGATGTTTGGATAGGACAAAACGTAACAATTTTGCCGGGAGTACATATAGGAGACGGAGCAATTATAGGATTAAATTCCGTTGTAGGAAGTGATGTTGCTCCATACACGATAGTGGCAGGCAACCCTGCAAAAGTTATAAGAAAAAGATTTGATAATGAGTTAATAAAATTGTTGCTTAAACTGAAATGGTGGGATAAGAGCATAAAAGAAATTAACGACTTAATCCCGATTTTAACGGATAATAATTTAACAGAAGTAAAGAAGAAGTTGAAGAAATTAGTTCTGTAAAAACAGTTCTTTTAAAATTTCTCATTTACAAGCAAAAAAGCCATTCGTTTGAAAATTGAAAACCAAAGGCCAACTCGCTTTTTTCTAACGACCTAATGAAACGAAAAAAGCTCAAACAATGACACATTGCCCTACGGGAAAAAACTTGATTGATTTATAGTTTTTTGTTTTCAATTTTCTGCACTCATAGATGGCTTTAATCATGCTTGTAAACGAAAATTTTAAAAGTCTGTCATTGCGAGGCGGTGTAACCGCCGTGGCAATCCGGTCGTTGTCGTTTTGTCGTTGTCGTTAGATTTACAAGTTCGTAAACGAAACGAAGTGTTTTCAAAATGAAGTGTACTAAAAGGACAGCGGAGTGAATGAGTACATGATTTTTGAAAACACAAAGTTGCAGTTAGAAATTGTAAATCGTTATAATCTGTAAAAGGAGCAATGTATGGCCATAAACGAGCACAAGAGTAAAGAAAATATCGATATCGAAGAAGCACTCGGAGTAATTTGGACATCTCTTCAAAGAAACGAAGATGATTTTGAAAAAGTTTCCGAAACAATAGAAAAAGGTGTATCAAAAAATATAACTAATATTCTTTTGGAAAAGAATTTTATAATTAAAGAAAAAAATAAAATAAAACTTACGGCAACAGGTGAAGAGTTGGGAAAACAACTTACACGAAGACACAGACTTACCGAAAGATTGTTGGCCGATGTTTTGGATTTTAATAGACAGGATATAGAAAAAATCGCTTGTGATTTGGAACATAACCTTTCCACCGATTTGGCAGACTCTATTTGTACATTGCTCGGACACCCGAAACAGTGTCCGCACGGAAATCCTATTCCGGAAGGAAATTGTTGTAAAAATTCAAGCAGTAAAATAGAATCTATTGTTGTTCCGTTATCAAAAATAGATATAGCCGAAGAAGTAACACTTTCTTATATAGTTACAACAAATCACGATTATATGCATAAACTTTTGTCTATCGGTTTAGTTCCGGGAACAAAACTAAAGTTGCACCAGAAGTTTCCTACATATATCGTAAAAGTTAACGAAACACAAATTGCGTTGGACGGTGAAGTTGCAAACTTAATTTATGTAAGAAAATAAAGTCGTAAAGTTTTGTATAATTTATGGTATGAAAGTTCTAAGAATTGTAATATTAACATTATTAATAACTTTTTTACTGTTTATAGCAACCGTTTATATAACTTTTAAATATATTCTTACTCCGGAAAGAATAAAAAATTATGTTCGTACTTATATAGAAACGACAATAAGTGAACAATTTGAAAAATATAAAAAAGAACTGATGGACAAAATATTTTCTTCCGGTTTTACATTTAACAAAGAACAGGAACAAGAACAGAACCCCGAAGAAAAGAAAAAAGTCGACGACAATGTTGAAAGTGTTGATGTGTTGGAAAATTTTGAAGATGCAAATTCGTTAGCTACAAGATTTGCGAACGTGGATGTATTGCAGGGAATAAACGATGTAAATTCTTTAACTCATAAAGTGTTTGGCGATGTAAACGAAAAGATGGAAAATTTAAAAAATAAAGTTACCGAATATTTTGGAAGTAACAAAACTAAAGAGGAATAAAATGTTTAACGGAAAACAGAGAATACACTTCGTAGGTATCGGCGGATCGGGAATGAGCGGTATTGCCGAAGTAGCACTGAATTTAGGTCATCAAGTTTCAGGTTCGGATATTAAAAAAACAGAAGTAACACAAAGATTAAAAGAGTTGGGTGCAAAAATATATATCGGTCACAAAAAAGAAAACATAAAAAATGTAGACGTTGTAGTAACATCAACCGCAATTTCAAAAGACAACCCCGAAGTTCAACAGGCAATAAAAGAAAAAATAATTATTATCCCGAGAATAGAAATGCTTGCGGAACTTGCAAGATTAAAATATACGATTACCATTGCCGGAACGCACGGTAAAACAACAACAACATCAATGACATCAATGATATTGGATGAAGGCGGATTTGATCCTACAATAGTTATCGGCGGAAAGCTAAAAAATTTAAAAACTAATGCAAGACTTGGTAAAGGTGAATATATAATTGCCGAAGCAGATGAATCCGACGGTTCATTCTTAAAACTTTCACCGGTATTAACGATAGTTACAAACATAGATAACGATCATCTCGACTATTACGGTTCTATGGATAACTTAAAACAAGCTTTTATTAAACATATAAACAGTCTTCCTTTTTACGGTTGTGCAATGGTTTGTACCGACAGCCCTTTGGTTAAAGAAGTGTTACCATATGCAACAAGGAAATATATTACTTACGGATTTAAAGGTAAACCGGATATAACCGCAACAGATATTACCGTAGTTAACGGTAACACTGAATATACTGTTACCTATAAAGGGAAAAAACTAGGCAAAATTTTATTGAAAGTTCCGGGCGAACATAATGTATTAAATTCGTTGGCGGCAATCGGTATCGGGTTACAATTTGATATACCTTTTGTAACAATAAAAAATGCACTTTTTAAATTCGGTGGTGTAGGAAGAAGGCTTGAAGTTAAAGGTGAAAAAAACGGTATAACGGTTATCGACGATTACGGACATCATCCTACTGAAATAAATGCTACGCTTTCGGCACTGAAACATAATTATCCGCACAAAAGATTGGTTACTGTTTTCCAACCGCACAGATATACAAGAACACAAAATTTGTATAAAGAGTTCGGTAAAGCACTTAAAAAAGCCGATGTTGTTTACATAATGGATATTTATGCTGCCAGTGAAAAACCTATAAAAGGTGTAACCGCGGATTTAATTGTAAATGCGGCAAAAGAAAATAAGTGTAATGTACAAAAGTTTACGGATATAAACTCAGTTGCTAAAATATTAAAAGAAAACGACATATTATTAACGCTCGGTGCGGGTAATGTTTGGCAACAAGGTGAAGAGTTGTTGAAGATATTGTAATATAATAATACATTCAGGAGAAAAAAATGATTAATTTTAAAAGTTTGGCAATTTCTGTAATAGCGGTCTTTTTAATGGTTCCTGCGATTTTTGCAGATGGTGAGATCATAACAAAAAGTCCATATGGTGATTATGTTTACGAAACTACGATGAAGGCATTGGTTGACAAGGGAGTTTCCGATGAAATTAAACTTGTAAATAAATCGTCGTATCCGTTAAAATTTATATCTTGTACGGTTAGAATTAACGGTAGAGATCACGATATGAGAGCTATACCGTTATTAAGAATCGGAGTTTCTGAAAATTTTGACGGTTTTTTTAAAGATGATATGACCAGAGAGTTTTCGAAATTTTTTGGAAAAGACGGAAGAATTACGTATAAGAACAACAATTATGTTAAATTTACTTTTAAATTTATGGATCATGATTCGGATGTTGCAATAACCGATGTTTATGCTGAAGATAAAGATTTATGTTTTGTTGTTTCCAACATTGCTGATACTAATGCCGTTGCGGAGGAAAAGCCTGTTGAAGCTGCCAACAGTACCGTTAATAGTGCTGTTACGGATGAACAACTTGCCGCTGAGACCAAAACCAGATCGGACTTTGTACAAGCAAAAACAAAAGCAAAAGTATCGAAACAGGAACCTAAAACAGAACCTGAACAAACAGAAGAAAAAATTCCGGGAACAAATATATCCGAACAAACACCGGCACCGATACCTGCGGCAACAACCGATGACACTATAGTTGTTATAGAAGGTAAAACTTATTTGCTTCACGACGGTAAAGCTTATGTTGTACAATAAAAATGATAAAATATAAAAATTAAAATCATAAGCATTTCGGAGGACAACATTAATAACATAGAAGAATTTTTATCATCTCTAAACTGTAATTATAAAAGTAACGAACCGTTATCAAACCATACCACGTTGTGTATAGGCGGTAATGCCGATTATTTTGTTGAAGTTGAAACTGAACAACAGTTAATATCGTTACTAAAATTTATAAACGAAAATAATATAAAATTTTTTGTTATCGGCGGCGGTTCAAATCTTTTGTTCGGTGATGACGGTTTTAGAGGAATAGTAATAAAATTATCGTTACATTCAAACAGCGAATTCGCAAAAATCGGAAACGAAGAAAAAATAGACTCGTATGACGGTGATATACAAAATTCCGATAACAGCACTACAAGCATTTATTGCGGTGGGGCCGTGAGTTTAGCTTATTTGGCAATAAAAACCGCCGAACACGGTTTAAGCGGTTTGGAATATCTTTCGGCAATACCTGGAACAGTCGGCGGTGCAGTGTTTGGAAATGCCGGTGTAAGAAATTGTTCAATGTCCGATGTTGTTGATAAAATAGAAATTATTGATTATTCGGGTAATAAAAGAGTTTTGGTTAGAAAAGATATAAATTTTGAGTATAGAAAAAGTAACTTGAAAGATGTCATCATAACAAAGATATTTTTTATCTTGAAAAATGCTGATAAAAATGATATTTTAAAGACGATTTCACAAGAGCGAAAAAGAAGAATAACTTCGCAACCAATCGGCACTAAGAATGCGGGATGTGTATTTAAGAACCCCGAAAGCGATAGTGCGGGACGATTAATAGATTCTCTAAATCTTAAAAATTATAGTGTCGGCGGAATAAAAATATCCGATGTGCATGCAAATTTCTTCGTAAACGAAAATAACGGTTGTGCACAAGATATGATAAAGTTAATTGATTTTGTAAAAGATGAAGTTTGTAAAAAATATAATATAAAACTTGAAACGGAAATAAAGATAATAAAATGACAAATTTAAAAAAGAAAAAAATAGGTGTATTGTGTGGCGGAACATCGTCGGAAAGAGAAATTTCTTTAATGTCCGGCAAAGCAGTTTATAGTGCAATAAAAAAGTTAGGCTTAAAAGTTGTATTAATAGATGTGAATAAAAATATAGCTCAGAAATTAGTAAAAGAAAAAATAGATTTGGCATACATTACTTTGCACGGAACACCGGGTGAAGACGGAACAATTCAAGGTATGCTTGAAATTATGGGTATTCCTTATACCGGTTGCGGAGTGTTTTCAAGTGCCGCAACTATAGACAAAATAATATCGAAAAAAATGTTCGAAGCGGCAAAAATTCCAACGGCAAAATGGACGATAATAGAAAAATTAAAACCGTTTGAAGAAATTTCGTATCCTGTAGTTGTAAAACCGGCATCGCAAGGTTCTGCAATAGGTATATCGATAGTAAAAAATAAAAAAGAATTTGAAAAGGCAGTAAAACTTGCATTTTCTTACGAAGACAGAATATTGGTAGAAAAGTATGTTAAGGGTGTAGAAGTTACCGCGGGAGTATTAAACGGTAATGCTTTACCGGTTATAGAAATTGTGCCTAAAGGTAAATTTTACGATTTCAAATCCAAATATACGGTAGGTCAATCAACACACATTATTCCTGCAAGATTGCCGGAAAAAGTGTTGAAAAAAATACAAAACATAGCACTTAAAGTTTACGATGAGTTCAGATGTAACGGAACGTGCAGAGTAGATATGATAGTAGACAAAAATAACGATATATATGTTTTGGAAGTAAATACTTTACCGGGTATGACACAAACGTCATTATTTCCGGATGCGGCAAAACATATGGGTTTAAGTTTTGAAGATTTAGTTTTGGAAATTTTAAAGTCGGCAAAATAGAAATGGCTATAAAAATAATTAAAGATAAAACAATAAAGAAAAAAACAACAAAAAAAACTGCTAAGAAAAAATCGACAAGCAAAAGCACAAGATATGTCGAAATGGCTATGCCGTATAATACCATAAGCATTTCGAGAAGAACCAACAGCAAAAAAAAGAAATCGAGCAAGAAATTGGTTTTAAAGTTTTTTATGTTGGTTTTTATTGTTTGTTTATGCTTTTCATCTGTGTATGCATATAACCATTTAAAAATTTATTTATGTTCTCTTGAAAGATTCTTTATCGATACCATAGAAATTACAGGTTGCAACAATGTCGCCGAATCGGAAATAAAAAAATTGATTCCGTTCGAAGTAGGAGAAAGTTCTTTTGCCGTAAATTTAGGACGTGCGGAAAAAGAGTTAAAAGAGTTTAGTGCCGAAATAAAAGATATTTCGATTTACAGAACAAACTGGGGCAAAAAAATAGTTGTTTCCTTAACCGAAAGATTGCCGGAAGTATTTATTAACGACGGAGACAAAAAGTTGGGACTGGATTTCGATAACAAACCTTTTAATTTAAGAGGCAACATGTTTTCTATGGCGGTTCCTACTTTGATATTTAATAACGATGATGAAAGAAAAGAGTTATTAACTTTTTATTATAAAATAAAAAATAAATTGGGAAATCTTACTTCACAACTTACCGAAATAAAATACGGAGAAGTTGAAGATATAGTTTTAACAATAAACAACAAAACGATTTTGTATTGGGGACTTCCTCAAGATAACAAAACAAACGAAAAAATAGCAAAATTAAACAGAGTTTTAGAAAAATTGTCGTGGAAAACAGATAACATCGAATATATAGATTTAAGTTTTATAGACGGTAACAAAAATAAAGTTTTTGTAGGCCGTTCGGTTGTTACCGAAGAAGAAAAGGCATAATACAGGAGTAAAAATATGGAAAAAATAGATGCTCTTATAAGTTTGGATTTGGGTACAAGCTCTATCCATGGAGTAATTGCAAAAATAAACGAAGAAAACAAAATAGAAGTTTTGTCGGCAGATACATATGCTTCCGACGGAGTAAAAAGCGGGGTAATTTCCGATATCGGTGCTGCGGAATTTACGGTAAAGAAATTTTTATCTAAAGCCGAAGAAGAATTTAATGTTGAAAATATAGATATGTTGTGTGCCGTAAGAGGAGCATTGATAGAAGTTAATAATGCCAACACAAGAATGAAAATAGATGAAGAAGAAGGCGGTGTAGTTACCGAGCAAACTGTTGCCGAACTTATGGAAAGATTGGAAGAAGGACACAAAATCCCCGACACAAAAGAAATAATCGATATAATTCCGCAACAATACAAAATAGACGAGCAGGTTGTTCAAAATCCTATTCGTATGAGCGGTAAACATTTGGAATTAACGGCTCTTGTAATTTCGGGAACAAAGAGCAATATGTCTAACATTAAACAAGCAACCGGCGGTGATAAATTAAGATACGGATATAGTTCTATTTCCGATACTTTAGTTTCCAACGACGATAAAGATTTGGGTTGTATATTGGTGGATATCGGCGGAATGACAACCGGTATAGTTGTTTATTCCGAAGGTAAACTGAAATATTCTTTTGAGTTAAGTTTCGGTTCCGACTATATAACAAGAGATATTGCCGCAAGACTTAAAATTACAAAAAAAGAAGCTACAAACATTAAAGAAAAATACGGTTATGTTTTGGAAGATCTTATAACCGAAAATACGGCATTTGAATATTCCGTTCCGGGCAACAAAACACAAAAATATACAGTCAGAGATTTGGTGGATATAATAAAACCTCAGGTCGAGTTACAGTTGGATGAAATAGCAAAAGTATTTAAAAAGAAAGGTATAGTACCGGGCGAGTTTGTAGGCGGTTTTATACTTACCGGCGGAGGCTCTTTGCTTAGAGGTATGCCCGAAGCATTTTCAAAATATTTTGAAGCAGTTACAAAATGTGCAAATTTTACCGATGAAGATTTTGTATGTTACGATGAAAATGTAATAAATTCTCAAGTTTATACTACAGCACTTGCCGTACTTAAAAACAATATGAAAAATTTAAGTACATCAAGTATATCCGAAAGAAAAATTCGTAAACAGAAAGGCCCCGGATTTGTGGGTACTATGAGATCTTGGTTTAGCAATTTTAAATAAAAATTTATCGGAGTTATAAATATGGAAAATTTGGAAATAAGATTTCCCAACAGCAATGGTAATATTGTAGTAAACAAAACAGCTGATGCAAATATAAAGATTGTAGGTGTTGGCGGAGCCGGAACAAATGCCGTAACAAGAATGATAACGGCAAATATTACCGGAGTTCAACTGTATGCCGTAAATACCGATAACGGAAGTTTAAAAAAATCCGCTGCCGAAAACAGAATTGCAATAGGAACAGGTTTAGGTGTCGGCGGAGATCCCGTAAAAGGTGAAATGTATGCCGAAGAAGCAATAGAAAAATTCAAAGATATGTTGCAGGGTGCCGATATGGTGTTCATTACTACCGGTATGGGAGGTGGAACCGGAACAGGTGCTGCACCGGTTATTGCAAAAGTATCAAAAGAGTTGGGAATATTAACTATAGGTGTTGTTACAAGACCGTTTACCGCGGAAGGTCCGGAAAGAGTATCGAATGCAAATAAAGGAATTGCAAAACTCAGAGAATATACAGATGCTTTAATAGTTATCCCTAACGATAGAATATTTTCTTCTTTAATAGACGAAAAGACACATTATGAGCAGGGTTTTGCTATGG
The DNA here is from genome assembly GCA_017651625.1 of Candidatus Ruminimicrobiellum bubulum. Lineage (GTDB taxonomy): Bacteria > Elusimicrobiota > Endomicrobiia > Endomicrobiales > Endomicrobiaceae > Ruminimicrobiellum > Ruminimicrobiellum bubulum. The sequence continues at coordinate 23,638 of JAGCCP010000009.1, forward strand.
TGGATGATGTTTTAAGAAGAGCAATAGAATCTATAACGGATACAATAACAAAAACAGGAACAATAAATATCGACTTTGCAGATGTAAAAGGTGTGTTGGCAAATGCCGATAATGCAATCATCGGACTTGGAGACGGTAAAAATTTCGAAGAAGCATTTCATAATGCCATAACAAACAAGTTCGTTGAAGGTGAAGATATAGTAAATGCAAACAGAATTTTAATAAACATTTCTTATTCCAAAGTAAGTGAAATTGCAATAAGTGATGCTAAATTGGCATACGAATATGTTGCAAAAGAATTTAAACACTACAAATCATTGAAAGTCGGTAATATAGAAAATAACGATTTGGATACCAAAATAAGAGTGGCAATAATAGCATCGTTTAGAAGCGAAGAAGAAAAAGCAAAAGCCAATGCCGATTTGTTCGAAGATGCCGAAAATGAAAAGGAAGAAGAAGAACAAAAACAACTGGAAACAAAAAAAGAAGATTCAAACGATGTTTTCGGCAGACCGGCTTACGAAACACACAGACCCAGAAAATTATAAAGGTTATGCAAAAAGATAATATCGTAACCATAGAAAAAAATTTTGAAACTTTTCATTTAACTACAACAAGATTTTGCGGTAACATGAAAGATACAAATGAAAGGGAATCTTTTTGTAATTCTTTCGGAATAGATTCGACAAAAATAGTTTTTGCAAATCAGGTTCACGGAACATCAGTAAAAAAAGTATCAAAAAAAGATTGCGGTAAATTTATGGATTCGTGTGACGGTCTTATAACCGATGATAAAGATATATATTTATGTATCTTTACTGCCGATTGTATGCCTGTATTTTTAGCCTCGAGAGATTATTCCGTAGTTGCTATGGTACATGCAGGCTGGCGAGGTCTTGCCGGTGGTATAATAGAAAGCGCAACAATAAGATTTTTGGAAGATTTCGGTATAGGTACACAAGATATATTCGCATATGTAGGTCCGCATATAGGACAATGTTGTTATCAGGTAGGAGATGAACTTAAAAAAGCATTTAACAGACCTGCCGATGAAGAATATTTTTCTTTGGCAAAGGAAGCGCAAAGACAATTTAAAAAGTTAGGTATAAAAAGATCATATATTAATTCTCATTGTACTTGCCATGAGTACGAAATGTTTTTTTCTTACAGAAGGGAACCTACCGACAAAAGAATAATGTCGTTAATTAAATGTAAATAAATCCGTAAACAAAAAAAGCTTAGGTTATAAACCTAAGCTTTCAATATTTTTAAAAAGTGCTGAGGGGCAGAATCGAACTGCCGACACAAGGTTTTTCAGACCTTTGCTCTACCGACTGAGCTACCTCAGCACTTTACTTCTTTATTCTTGTATAAGATCGTCCGTTTTATCTTCAACCGGAGCTGCTTCTTCTTCAACTACAGGAGCTTGTTTTTTAAAAGCTCTTGAATATCTTGCTTTACCTTTTTCTACAAACTCTGAAACTTTTGTTTTGCTTTCGGCAACAAATTTTTTACCTTTTTCTCTTAAATCCGTTCCTACTTCGCCGGCATCTTCAACAAAATCTTCAGTTAATTTTTTTAAATGAGCTCTTGTTTCTTTTCCTGTTTTCGGAGCATACAATAAAGCTGCTGCCGCACCTACAACTGCACCTAACAAAAAAGCAAAAAGACCACTATCTCTGTTATCCATATATGTGCCTCCTACTTCTTTTTTTTAAAGATCATAGCTGTTGCTGCAGGTAAAACTGTTGCTACTATTTTAACCCAAGCCTTCGGGAAAAAACTTGCAACTTCCATCACACCTTCGGAAACCTTATGAATCGAATCTAATTCAACATTAACTTTATCTATGGTTTCTTCAAGCTTTTTTGTTGTTTTCGCTACTTGAACCAAAGTAAGTATAAGATAAATTATCGCAACTATAAGAGCTACTGTCAACAAAACTATACAAACTGTAATTATATCGTTCATATCTTTCAAATTCTACCAAAAAAATATTTTTTTTTCAACTATATAATCGTTTTTCCGGATTCAAGTTCAAATAAATGAATCTTCTTTAAGTCGAAAACTAATTCTATAACTTGGTTGGGTTTCGATTTATTATTTGAATCTACTTTTGCAACCATTATATTTTTGCCTGTACTAAAATGTAAATATATTTCGCTTCCCAAAGGTTCAACTATATCTACTGTTGCACTAAATCCGCTTACTACCTGATGAGAAACATTTGCAAAAAGTTTATCGTAAATATCTTCAGGTCTTACACCCATAACGATTTTTTGGTTAACAAAAGGTTCAACTTTATCTTTCATAAAGTCGGGAACTTTAACATCGAAAGAACCTTCTTTTAATACTAAACCGTCATTTTCTTTATATACTTCAACATTAAAGAAATTCATCGGAGGTGTTCCGATAAATCCTGCAACAAATTTGTTTGCCGGTTTATCATAAAGTTCCAACGGACCTGCTATTTGTTGAATAATACCGTCTTTCATTACACAAATTTTGTCACCCATTGTCATAGCTTCAGTTTGATCGTGGGTAACATATATCATTGTACTTTGTAATCTTTCATGCAATTTTTTTAATTCGGCTCTCATTTGAACTCTTAACTTTGCATCGAGGTTGGAAAGAGGTTCATCGAATAAAAATACTTTAGGTTTTCTAACAATTGCTCTACCTACTGCAACTCTCTGTCTTTGTCCGCCGGAAAGTTGTTTTGGTTTTCTGTCCAACAAGTGGGCAATACCCAAAATGTCGGCAGCTTCTTTAACTCTTTTATCTATTTCCGCTTTATCATAACCTTTAAGTTTTAAAGCAAAAGCCATATTTTGGTAAACTGTCATATGAGGATACAAAGCATAGTTCTGGAAAACCATTGCTATATCTCTGTCTTTTGGAGGAACATCATTAACTCTTTTGCCGTCTATAAATATATCACCTGCGGTAATATCTTCAAGACCTGCAACCATTCTCAAAGTTGTGGTTTTACCGCAACCGGAAGGTCCTACGAGAATACAAAATTCTTTATCTTTGATTTCCAAGTTAAAATCTTTAACGATTTTAACATCGCCATAACTTTTGTATACATTCTTTAAAATAATTTCGGCCATTAATTCCTCCAAAACAGCTACAAAAATACGATTGTTAGAATAAAATTATATACTTTTGAAAAAAGATAGTCAAATAACATATTGGGTTATGGGGTGAAGGGGTGAACGGCTTAAAGGTTTTCAACTTTTTGCTGTGCAAAAAGTTTCTCACCCTTTCACCAACAAATTGTTTACAATTTGTGTTCACCTTTTCACCTGTCGTTTTAGTTTGACACATTTTCCTATATAATGTAAAATAAAAAGATATGTTTTACGAATATAACGAAACTTATATACAAAATTTTTTGTTTCAAAAACATTTTGAGTTTCGATGGTGAAAAATATGCTGTTTCAGTATTTTTAACCGAAAAAACTCAAAAGGAGAAATTTATTATGTCAAAATTAAATAACAGTAAAAAAATAATGTTAAGTGAAGAAGATATACCTAAACAATGGTACAATATACAAGCGGATTTGCCTCATCCTTTGGAACCTGCTTTCAATACAAGAACAGGAAAAATCGCAACAAAAGAAGATTTATGCCAAATTTTTCCGGAAGCAATTGTTGAACAGGAAGTAAGCAGAGAAAGATGGATAGATATTCCGGACCAGGTAAGAGACGCTTACAAAATATGGAGACCGTCTCCTCTTATAAGAGCAACAAATCTTGAAAAGTATTTGGATACACCTGCAAAAATATACTTTAAAAATGAAGGTGTAAGTCCTTCAGGCAGCCACAAGTCAAATTCCGCAATAGCACAAGCTTATTATAATATGAAAGCGGGAACAAAAAGAATAGCAACCGAAACAGGTGCGGGGCAGTGGGGTTCGGCTCTTGCTATGGCTTGTAAAATGTTCGGTATAGAATGTGTGGTATATATGGTAAAAGTTTCTTTCCAACAGAAACCTTACAGAAAATCTCTTATGCAGGTTTACGGAGCAAATGTTTATGCAAGTCCTTCAATGCAAACCGAAGCAGGAAGAAAAGTATTGGAAAAAGATCCAAACTGCACTGGTTCTTTAGGTATAGCAATATCCGAAGCAATAGAAGATGTTTTAACACACGAAAATGCAAAATATTCGTTGGGCAGTGTATTAAACCATGTTGCAATGCACCAAACTGTTATAGGTTTGGAAGCAAAGAAACAGTTGGAAATGGTAGATGAATATCCTGATATAGTAATAGCTTGTTTGGGCGGCGGTTCGAATTTCTCGGGTTTGGCATTTCCTTTCATAATGGATAAGATAAACGGAACACATAAAAATTTAAGAGCAATAGCAGCGGAACCTTCAGCATGTCCTAAACTTTCTAAAGGTGTATATGCTTACGATTACGGTGATTTGTCAGGTTTTACACCTGCATTTAAAATGTATACATTAGGCCATACATTTATGCCGAGCGGTATACATGCCGGCGGATTAAGATATCACGGAGCATCACCGTTAGTTTCTGCAATAGTAAAAGAAAAACTTGCGGAATCAGTAGTAGTAAAACAAAGAGAAGTTTTTGAAGCGGCGGTAACTTTTGCAAGATGCGAAGGCATTCTTCCTGCCCCGGAATCTTCTCATGCAATAAGAGTAGCAATAAACGAAGCATTAAAAGCAAAAGAAGAAGGTAAATCCAAAACTATATTGTTCAATTTGTCCGGTCACGGACACTTTGATTTAACTGCTTATGAACAATATTTAGCAGGAAAAATTCAAGATTGCAATTATTCCGAAGAAGAAGTTCAAAAAGCATTAAAAGATTTACCGAAAGTAAATATCTAAAGAAGAAGATTGGAAGATTGGAGGATTTGAAGATTTGAAGAGAAGCTGTATTTTTTTGCTTTGCAAAAAAATCTGAATATTTAACAAAAATCACTTTGTGATTTTTACAAAATTGCTTCCAGTCTTCTATTCTTCCAATCTTCTATTCTTCAAAAATATGGAGTTTTTTTCAGTATGGCTAACAAGACAGGAATTATTTGTACAATGGGACCGTCAACAAGGTCCGCAAAAGTTATAAAAAGTCTTTCCGATAACGGAATGACAGTCGCAAGACTCAATTTTTCGCACGGAACATTTGATCAATATGAAAAAGATATTGCTTTAATAAGATCCGTAAATAAAAAATATAACAGAAATATTAAGATTTTGGGCGACTTGGAAGGACACAGAATAAGAATAGGATTATTGGAAGGCGGAAAACCGGTCGAATTAAAAAAAGATCAAAAACTTGTATTAACAAACAAGAAACTCATCGGTAACTCAAAAACTATTTCAATAGATTATTCCGGTCCGATGTCCGATTTAAGAAAAGGTCTTGAAATATTTATCGATGACGGGAATTTGAAACTTACCGTAATTAAAGCCGGTAAAGATTCCGTTACAACGGTAGTAGGTATGAACTATCTTTTAAAAGAACATAAAGGTATAAACATACCTGCCGCAAGATTACATTTTCCGGAAATTGAAGAACACGATATAAAACACATTGAATTCGCAATAAAAAATAGACTTGATTATATTGCAAACTCCTTTGTAAGAAACAAATCCGATATGAAATATTTGAAAAAGATAGTTTCGAAACAGTTACCTAAATGCCAGCTTGTGGCAAAAATCGAAGATAGAGAAGGAATAGATAATGTTGCTTCAATTCTTGAAGTTTGTGACGGTATAATGGTTGCAAGAGGCGATATGGGAATATCTATTCCGTTATGGACGGTTCCCGTAGTTCAAAAATATATCATAAGAAAATGCAGATCCAGACAAAAATTTGTTATAACAGCAACACAAATGCTTGAAAGCATGGTGGAAAACCCTATTCCTACAAGAGCCGAAGTTAGCGATGTTGCAAATGCAATTATAGACGGTAGCAATTTTGTAATGTTATCTGCAGAAACTGCAGTGGGAAAATATCCCGAAAAAGCAGTTGCAATGATGGGAAATATTATAAAATTTACAGAAAAAAATATTTACAGGTTACCGTTGGTATAAATTGCCGCAGGCAATTTAGAAAAATAGAAGATTAGAAGAATAGAAGATTAGAGGTAAAGCGGAAAATTAAATAATAATAAAATTTGCAAAGCAAATTTTACAACTTAACTTCCAATCTTCCAAGCCTCAAATCCTCCAATCTTCCAAAATTACGGAGTAATTTTTTAATGAAGCAGTTATTATTTTCACTTTTAGCAATGAGTTCTGCTCTTATAGGAACATTTATAGTAATAAAATTTTCCGAATGGGCAAGAAAACATTCCATACTTTTAATAGGTTTTGCCGCAGGTGTTATGTTATCCATAGCATTTGTTCATTTGTTGCCGGAATCGGTAGAACATAACTCACATGCAATAATTTATGCGTTTGTCGGTTTTTTGTTTATGTTCATTATTCAACATTTTATATTTTTTCATCCGTGCCACGATGAACATTGCGGAGTACATTTAGGAACACTTTCAACTTTCGGTTTATCTTTGCATTCATTTTTTGATGGTATAGTTATAAGTATAGGTTTCGGTGCGAATGCATATATCGGACTTATGACAACATTAGCAATAATGTTGCACAAGTTGCCGGACGGTATAACAATTACCGGAATTTTAATGCACTCAAAAAAATCTATAAAACAAATAATAGCTTATTCGTTAACCGTAGCGGCATTTACTCCTATAGGTACACTTACCGGACTGTTTTTTGCTAACCAAATATCACACTTAATTGCAGACTTTTTAGCATTTACGGCAGGAACATTTATATATTTATCTGCAGCAGATTTAATTCCGGAAACACACAAAGCATCTAACAAAAAAGCAGGAGTTTGCTTATTGTTGGGTGTAATCATTGTTTCGTTCTTAGGCCACATCGCCCATTAATAACAGGTTATAAGTTTATAGTTTTTTTTTGTCATCCCGGACTTGATCCGGGATTTCGTCGTTCGTCGTCATTCTGAACTTGATTCAGAATCTATAAAAAAATAAAAACATCTAATAAAAAAGAATAAATATATTTAGATAGATTGCGGATCGGAGTCCGCAATGACACAAACATCGGCCTGTCAT
>JAGCCP010000057.1 GCA_017651625.1 Candidatus Ruminimicrobiellum bubulum
ACCACACTTTCAAAAATTTGTCAAGTACTTTTTTTCTTTTGTACTTTTTATCTCTTAGATTTTTAAAAGAACATTTGCAATTCCGATTTGCAATGGGCATACTTATACCACACTTTCAAAAATTTGTCAAGCCCCTAAACAACAATTATTAATTAGTAATTAGAAATTAGTAATTTCGGAATAAATTGCTATAATATATATGTTATGGAAAATTTTAAATCCGAACTATTATTACCTGCAGGATCTTTATCGAGATTAAAGACTGCTATTTTATACGGAGCAGATGCAGTTTATTCCGGAACTCCGGACTTATCTTTAAGAGCAAGATCTTCTTTCCCTTTGGAAGAACTTAAAGAAGGTATAGAGTTCGTTCATAATGCAAATAAAAAAATATATCTTACTTTAAATTTATTTTCACACAATAAGGATATTGATAAATTATCCGTATTTGTAAATACCATAAAAGAATTAAATCCCGACGGAATTATTATTTCTGATCCCGGAGTATTTCAATTTGTGCACGACAGAATTCCTAATATTCCGTTACATATATCCACACAAGCAAATGTCTCATCTTACCTTACTGTAGACTTTTGGAAAAAGATGGGAGCAAGACAATGTGTATTATCAAGAGAAACTTCTTTTAACGAAATAGTTGAAATAAAACAAAAATGTCCCGATATAAAAATAGAAATGTTTATACATGGTGCAATGTGTATCAGTTATTCCGGAAGATGTCTTATTTCCGCATTTATGGCATCAAGAAGTGCAAACCAGGGAGCATGTGCTCATTCTTGCAGATGGAAATATAAAATGTATTTAGAAGAAGAAGAAAGACCGGGCAATTTTTATCCGATAGAAGAAGATGATAAAGGAACCTATTTTTTCAATTCTAAAGATTTATGTTTAATGCCGAAACTGGATAAAATTTTAAAAGCAAAAATAGATTCTTTAAAAATTGAAGGCAGAACAAAAACAGAATATTATGTTGCACAAACAGCAAGAATATACAGAAAAGCAATTGATGATTATTATTCTAACCCGAAAAAATGGGACAGTTCTATATATATGAAAGAACTTGAAACTTTACAAAACAGAAGATACACGTTGGGCTTTTTTAACGGAATACCCGATGACTCCGCACAAGATTATAACGACACTTCAAGTAAAAGTGATTACAGAAATTGCGGAGTTGTAAGAGAAATAAACGATAACAAAATAACTCTTGAACTAAGACACAAATTATCAAAAGGTGACGAATTTGATTTATTATCTCCTTATCAGTTTGAACCTTACAAAATAAAACTAGGAGATATTCAAATCGCAAATTCAAGAAAGGTTGTTGATACTGTTTCCCCCGGTCAAGTTAATCAGGCAATAGTTATTACCATACCGGAACAAGATGTAAACCTTTTTCCTAAATACACTATAGCAAGAATAAAGATCAAATGAAACAAATTTTAATTTTATTATCCGCTGTTATCTTTATATTTATATGTATTGAAGTTATGTTACAAACAAATTATTATGTACTTTTATATTTTAATAAGATATATAATACTGATGTTCCCGTTGTTCAAACAAAATATAAGTTAAAAACAGTTGAAACTTTTATGAATATAAACAATTATATAAGAAACAAATCTATTAAAATGGTAAACTAAATGTCTTGTTTAAAACTTGATTTACATGATATTTTTAATAAAGGTAAAGAAATAGATAAAGCGTTGGTTGATATAATTCAACGGGCAGTAAATAAAAAAATAGACATTGTTGAAATTATTCCGGGTAAAGGAACAGGGCAACTAAAAAAGAAAGTTATCCGTTTTTTAAATGAGCCCAACATAAAAAAATGTTATAGCAGATATAAAACCGATAACATAAATTTTGGTAAAATATATGTATACTTTAACCATAAGAAATTGGAGAAAAGCAAATGAGAAATTTTATTATTGTGATTTTAATAAACATGTTTGCTTTGTTTATTGTCTCAGGAATTTTTAACGGAATTTCAATTACAAGTTGGCAAGCATTAATAGTTGCAGCAATAATATTATCTTTAATAAATATTTATTTAAAGCCTGTTATAAAAATAATAATGTTGCCGGTAAACTTTTTTACTTTGGGCCTTTTTACATTATTTATAAATGCTTTCTTATTAATAATCGTAGAAAAGATAGTAAAAGGTTTTTATATAGCGGATTTTACAACCGCTTTTTTCGGCGCATTAATGTTAAGCATAATTTATTTAATAGTTGAAAGATTTGTTATAGTCAGAGACCAATCTTTCTACAACTCGTCATCGGAACCTAAAGTTCATTATAAAGAATCTTTGGACAAAGACAATATTATAGATGTGGAAGGAAAATATGAAGATGACAAAAACGACAATGTATAATTAACGATTAAAAAATCGGAGGAAAAGAAGTGATAACCAAACAACTTATTGAAAGAATATTTTCGGCAGCAAATATTTTAAGATGGAATGATCATATAAGGCCGTTTGATTTTTTTGAAATAGATAAACAAGCGCACAAGATGATTATTGCTTATATCATTGCAAAATTCGATGAAGAAGAAAATAAAAAAATAGATTGGCTAAAACTTATCGAAGGCGGAATATTTGAATTTTTTCACAGAACAATGCTCACGGATTTAAAGCCGGAAGTTTATCATGAAATAATGTCAAAAAAGAAAAAAGAGTTGAACAAATGGGTATTGGAAAATCTCATTGAAGATATTTCAAAAATAGGCCCGGAATTTACAAAAAGATTTGAACAATATTTGTTTGATGATGAATATGCAAAATATGAAAAAAGAATTCTCGCCGCTTCTCATGAATTTTCTACAAGATGGGAATTCGGTGTAATTTATCCTTTAAATCAAATGCTTTACGGAATACACAGAACAAAAGAAACCGTTGAAAATTGTGTATCAAAATATCAAGATTTTGCAGGTGTAAAAAATCTTGTAATGAACAAAAAATATTACGGTTTTTTAGATTTGTGCGGTCAGTTAAGATTTCAACAAAGATGGGCACAATCTTTCAGACAACCGAAAACTACCGTTTTAGGACACATGTTTATAGTTGCAATTTTTGCATATCTATATTCTTTAGATATGAATGTTTGTGAAAAAAGATGTTACAACAATTTCTTCTCATCTTTATTTCACGACTTACCTGAAATTTTAACCAAAGATATAATAAGTCCGGTAAAATCGTCCGTAGAAGGCCTTGAAGATATAATAAAAGAATTTGAAAAGAAACAAGTTGAAAATAGAATTTTACCTTTACTTCCGGAAACTTGGCACTTCGAAATGAAATACTTTATAGAAAATGAATTCACAAATAGAGTTGTAGAAAACAACGAAGTTAAATTTATGGATACAATCGAAGAAAAATATAATAAAAATGAATTCAATGCTGCAGACGGTGGATTGGTCGAAGTTTGCGATAAGCTATCTGCATATATAGAAGCAAGTCTTGCTTTAAGATACGGTATTCATTCCGATATGTTAAATAAATCAAAGATGAAACTTTATAATAGATTTGCAAACTTAAAAATTGCAAATTTAACATTTAAAGACGTGTTTGATTATTTTAAAGAAGAGAATTAATAACCTTCGTTTTCTTCGGCTTCTTCAGCTATAACTTTTTCATCGTACTGATTTTTTTGAGTGCAGTACATGGTAGGAACTGTTCCTTCCAAAAATGTTTCCAGATAAGCATTTGGTGTTTTACTTAGTGCGAGAAGCCCTGTTTTTGGATCTATCAAAGCCCACTCTATTCCATTAGTGGGTTGTGTAAAATCAACAGTAGGATAACCTTTTAATGCTTCTTTCATAAATGTTGTCCATATAGGACAAGCAAGACTTCCGCCCGTAACTTTTGATCCTAACGAAGTTCTGTCATCATAACCTACCCAAACACCTGCGACTATTTGCGGAGTATATCCTACAAACCAAGCATCAACACTGTCGTTAGATGTTCCGGTTTTTCCGGCACAAGGTCTGCCTAATTGTCTTGCGGCATATCCACTGCCATTTTTTACAACACCTTGCAAAAGATTTGTCATAACATAAGATGTTTCCGGTGATAACACTTCTTTTTCTACAGGTAAATTATTTTCTAAAACTTTACCGTCTTTATCTATAACTTTTGTAATAAAGTAAGGTTCCGTTCTTACACCACCGGAAGCCAATGTTCCGAAAGAAGAAACCATTTCTTGCAATGTAACATCACTTGAACCGAGCGCCAAAGATAAAGTGTTTGTTAAAGGACTTTTTATACCCATCTTTCTCGCATAATCTATAACAGTGTTCGGCTTTATTTTATCTATAACTTCTATTGCACAAGTATTCAACGATCTCGCCAAAGCTTCTCTTAATAAAACATTACCTCTGTATTTTCCCCCATAATTTACCGGATACCAAATTTTCATAGGATCTATAACTTCATCTCTTGTCATTTTCTCGGCTAACACTTCAATATAAGAAACTTTTCTTGAAACCAAATTCCAAGTCGTTCCATCAAACAAATACACCATTTGTTCATCTTCCAACGGTGTTGCGGGTGTCATTTGTTTTGTATCTATTGCGGCAGTATAAACAAATGGTTTAAAAGAAGATCCTGCCTGTCTTTTTGCTTGAACTGCTCTATTAAATTTTGTTTCTTTAAAATCTCTACCGCCAACCATAACTCTTATAGCACCGGTTTTGGGATCTATTGCCATTATGGCACCTTGAACTTTTTTAGGTTCAACTCCTTCTTTTTCAAAAGTACTTAAATGTTCCTGGTCGAATTTATCCAAAGCTTCGGTTAACGCTTTTTCTGCGGCTTCCTGCATTTTTATATCGAGAGTAGTGTATATGGTTAAACCGCCTTTATGCAAAACATTCGTTCCGTATTTCGGTTCCAACAAAATTCTTAAATATTCAACAAAATAGTGTCCCGATGTTTGCTCTTGTGTATGTTTTTCTGTAGGAACAGGAACTTCGTTTGCTTCTTTTTCTTGTTCTTCGGTTATGTATCCCAATTCTCTCATTCTGGATAAAACAAGTGCTCTTCTTTTTGTTGCTCTTTCTGGATTTCTTAACGGAGAATAATAATTTGGAGCTTTAGGAAGAGCGGCAATCATTGCACATTCCGCTAAATTCAAATCTCTAACCGATTTTCCGAAATATATTCTTGATGCGGATTCTGCCCCATATCCGCCGGCACCGAAATATATTTGATTAATATAAAGTTGTAAAATTTCTTCTTTTGTGTATTGTCTTTCAAGTTGTATTGTAAGTAAAACTTCTTTTATTTTCCTTGTAAGTGTTCTTTCCGCAGTCAAAAATATCGTTTTTGATAATTGTTGAGTTATTGTAGAACCACCCTGTGCAACTTTACCTTTCAAAAGATTTTTTACAAATGCTCTTAAAATACCTTTCGTGGATATTCCCCAATGTTCATAAAAATCGTTATCTTCCGTTGCCAAAAAAGCATTTTGTAAATCTACAGGAATATCTTTTAAAGGGACCAAAACTCTTCTTTCAACAAAAAGTTCCGTAATGAGTCTTTCGTTTCTATCAAAAATTCTCGTAACTATACTCGGGGTATAATTTTCAAGGTTAGATATAGACGGCAACTCATCTACAAGTTTTTTTGTATACAGAGAACCTGCAACTATTGATATTGAAAAAAGTATTGTTAGCACTAATATTATTTTAAATTTCATGATTTTATTATTATACATAATCAAAAATTGCAAGGCAATTTTTTAGGTTATAAGTTTATAGGGTGATAGGGTTATTGGTAAAAAACAACAAAAAAATCAAAAACAAAAAAACAACCTATTATCATATAATCTCACAACCCCATAATCTAAAATTTTCCTTGAAAAAAAATTTGCACACATATATAATAATGTTTAATAAAAAGCATAAGGATTTTTATGTCTAACGGAATAGGTTTATTATTCACATTAACAAGCGGTTTAACTGTTGCTTTACTGCTCGGTTATATTGCTCACAAAATAAAATTATCACCTCTTGTAGGATATTTAATTGCCGGTATTATGGTAAGCCCGTATTCACCCGGAATTGTTGCTGATATGAGCATCGCACAACAGTGTGCGGAAATCGGTATCGTTCTTCTAATGTTCGGTGTAGGAATGCACTTTAAATTGGAAGATTTCATTTCGGTAAAAAATATTGCCGTAGGTGCATTAATTCAAATAGCAAATTGCACAATTATCTCCGCAATATTAATAAAACTTTTAGGATGGTCTTGGACTTCAGGTATTATTTTAGGTATGTCAATATCTGTTGCAAGTACTGTCGTTTTAACAAGAGTATTTTCCGATAATAAATTATTACATACTCCTACCGGTCATGCCGCAATAGGTTGGCTTATATTAGAAGATCTTTTTACAATTTTAGTATTGGTTTTGTTACCCGCTTTTTTAGGTAAAACAGCATCCAACCATAATTTATTTTTAACATTTGTAATTACTGTTTTGAAACTCTCTGTATTGGTTGTATTTGCCTTGATTGTAGGTAAAAAAGTTATACCTTTCTTGTTGGAACATATATCAAAAACAGGTAACAGAGAGCTTTTTATATTAGCGGTTCTTGTTATTGCACTAGGGATATCTGTTTGTGCAGCGGAATTTTTCGGAGCCTCTATGGCATTGGGTGCATTTTTGGCAGGTATGGTTGTGGGACAATCGGATTTCAGTTCAAGAGCAACTTCCGAAGCTCTTCCGATAAGTGATGTTTTCTCTGTTCTATTTTTTGTATCTGTAGGAATGCTTTTTGATATTTCATCTTTGAAATCATCTTGGATATTAACGCTAATACTATTAATAATTGTTCTGTTAGTAAAACCTATATGTGCAATTTTGGTTGTAAAAATTTTAAAACAGCCTATAAAAAAAGCCATATATATCGGTGTTGCTTTAGGCCAAATAGGAGAATTTTCATTTATTTTAGCATCACTTGCAGTATCTTATGGAATAATGTCTAAAGATGCTTACAATGCAATAATATTTGTATCAATTGTTACAATAACATTTAATACTACAATTTACAGATGGATACCTTCTATAATAAAATTTTTACAAAATAAAGGCTACTTTAAAACTTATTACACAATAACGGATGAAATAGAAAATGAAACTAAAGATTTAAGGCATGTTATTGTTATAGGATATGGTCCTGTAGGTAAAACAATATCCAAAATATTGTTACAAAAACAAATAAATGTAACTGTTATCGAAATGAATATTGATACAGTAAAAAAGATAAAATTACAAAACATAAAAGAACTCAGAGCAATTTACGGAGATGCTTCTCAAAGAGAAATTTTAATAATGTCCGCTATTCAAACGGCAGAGGCAATCATTATTTCCACCCCGTTTGCACCGGCACAAGAAATAACAGAAATAGCAAAATCTTTAAATTCAAGAATAAAGATATTAGTACATACAACTTATTCGGAAAATGCTAAAGATTTAAGAAAAAAGAACTCAGATCTAATAGTTCGTTCCGGGGAAGGATCGGTAGCACTTGCTTTATCAAAAGAAGTATTTACCATTTACGGTACAACGAACTTTGAAGAAGAAATAGACAAAATTTATAAAGAACTACTGTAAAAATTTGATATAATAATCAATATATTTAATTAAAAAGGGATTTTATTATGTGTGGAATTGTAGGATATATCGGTAAAAAAAATGCAGTTGATGTAATATATGACGGTTTACAAAAACTTGAATACAGAGGTTACGATTCTGCCGGTATTGCCGTTATAGAAAACAATAAAATCGAAAGAAGAAGAAGTGTCGGCAAACTCGTAAACTTACAAAAAAACATAAAATCAAATAAAATTTTCGGTAATATAGGTATCGGTCACACCAGATGGGCAACACACGGAAAACCAAGTGAAGAAAATGCACATCCTCATACAGATTGTAGCGGTAAAATAGTTGTAGTTCATAACGGAATAATAGAAAATTATGTTTCGTTAAAAAAACAGTTACAAAAAGAAAAACATAAATTCGCTTCAGAAACAGATACCGAAGTTGTAGCACATTTAATAGAAAAATATTACAAAGGCGATTTGTTAGCTGCAGTAAAATCTGCACTAAAAAATATAGAGGGTGCTTATGCACTTTGTGCAATATCCGCCGAAGATAAATCAAGAATTGTTGTTGCAAGAAAAGATGCACCTTTGGTTATAGGATTGGGTAAAGATGAAAACTTTATCGCTTCCGATGTTTCCGCATTATTGCAATACACTAAAGATGTAATTTTTCTTGAAAACGGTGATGTTGCCGAAATTAAAGAAAATTCAATAAAAATATTTGATGTAAAGAACAAAAAAGTTGTAAGAAAACAACAGAAAATTTTGTGGAATGCAATACAAGCCGAAAAGTGCGGTTATAAACATTTCATGCTTAAAGAAATTAACGAACAAACTCAAACCACACAAGATACTTTCAGAGGCAGAATTTCCGATGAAGAAAACAAAATAATTTTGCAATCGGTAAAACTTACAAAAGAAGAAATTGCGAATATATCAAGAATATGTATCGTTGCTTGCGGAACATCTTATCATGCGGGACTTACGGCGAAATTTTTATTTGAAAATTTGACCGGTATTCCTACAGAAGTAAATATTGCTTCCGAATTCAGATATGCCAACCCTGTTATAGATAACAAAGTTTTAACGATATTTATTTCACAGTCCGGAGAAACGGCGGATACTCTCGCGGCATTAAGACTTGCGAAAGAAAAGAAATCGAAAACGGTTGCAATATGCAATGTTGTAGGTTCAAGTGTCAGCAGAGAAGCGGACAATGTTTTATATACTCACTGCGGACCGGAAATAGGTGTTGCTTCAACAAAAGCTTTTACGGGGCAACTTACCGCTCTTTATTTACTTGTAATGTTTATAGCATCTAAAAAGCAAACTATTTCAAAAAAGCAGTTAGCAAAATTTATTGTTAATTTAAGAGATGTTCCGAAAAAGATTTCAGAAACATTAAAACTTTCAACAAAAATAAAAGAAATCGCAAAATTGTTTCAAAACACAAAACAGTTCATATATTTGGCAAGAAATATAAATTATCCCATAGCACTTGAAGGTGCACTGAAATTAAAAGAAATATCATACATTTATGCCGAAGGATATCCTGCCGGTGAAATGAAACACGGACCAATCGCATTGATAGATGAAACAATGCCTGTAATGGTCATAGCAACCAAGAGTAAAGTATATGATAAAATTTTAAGTAATATTGAAGAAGCTAAAGCAAGAGGTGCAAAAATAATTGCAATAGCAAATAAAGGTAATAAGGATATAATAAAAAAATCCGATTACCAAATTTTTGTTCCCGAAGTTGACGAAATTCTTTCACCTTTAATAAATGTTATACCGTTACAATTTTTTGCATATTTTGTTTCTGTTATGAAAGGTTGCGATGTTGACCAACCAAGAAATTTAGCAAAATCAGTTACGGTAGAGTAACGACAGAAGATTGGAAGAATAGAAGATTAGAAGAATAGAAGGAAAAAGGAAAATTAAATAATAACAAAAATTGCTTCGCAATTTTTACAAATTCACTTCAAATCATCCAATCTTCAAATCATCTAATCTTCAAAAAGTACGGAGTGTTTTTTAATGAAGCCAAAAATAGCAATAATAGATTACGGAATGGGCAATTTAAGAAGTGTATCCAAAGCCGTTGAACTTTGCGGCGGTGATGTTGATATTATTTCCGATACCGACAACATAAAAAATTATAATTCAATAATTCTTCCCGGAGTAGGTGCTTTCGAACCTGCAATAAAAAAGCTTGAACAGAACGGACTTGATATCGCAATAAAAGAACATATTTCAAATAAAAAAATGTTTTTGGGAATATGTTTGGGATTTCAACTTTTGTTTTCCGAAAGTTATGAAGACGGATTACATAAAGGTTTAAATATAGTTGAAGGGATTGTAGAAAAATTTGTTCCTAAACAAAACGAAAAATTAATAATTCCGCATATGGGCTGGAACAAAATACTTATTTCCAAAACAAATAAAATCACAAAAGAAATGTATAACGATATAAAAGATGAAAGTTATGTATATTTTGTTCACTCTTATTTCTGCAAACCGGCAAACAAAGAATATATCGCAACAACAACAAACCATTCAATAGATTTTTGTTCATCAATCGCCAAAGAAAATGTGTGGGGTTGCCAATTTCATCCGGAAAAAAGTTCCGAAATAGGATTACAATTATTAAAAAATTTTGTTTCTAAATGTGAGGTTTCAAATGGTAGCAATTAGGGTTATTCCATGTTTAGATGTTAATGCCGGACGAGTTGTTAAAGGAACAAACTTTGTAGATTTAAGAGATGCCGGAGATCCTGTAGAAATAGCAAAAAGATACAATGTTGAAGGTGCGGACGAAGTCGTATTTTTGGATATCACCGCTTCTTCCGATAAAAGGGCAATAACTTTAGATGTCGTAAAAAAAACAGCCGAACAAGTGTTTATTCCGCTAACTGTCGGCGGCGGAATAAGAACGGTGGATGATATGAGAACACTTTTAAAAGCCGGAGCTGATAAAATATCGATAAATACAGCTGCGGTACTAAATCCTCAACTCATACATGACGGCAGCAGAAAATTCGGTAATCAATGTATAGTAGTCGCAATAGATGCTGAAAAAGAAAATGATAGTTGGAAAGTATATATTCACGGTGGAAGAACAAGAACAGATTTAGATGTCATCAAATGGGCACAAAAATGTGTGGAACTCGGAGCCGGTGAAATTCTTCTTACAAGTATGGATAAAGACGGAACAAAAGACGGTTACGATTTGGAACTTATGGAACAAGTAACAAAAGTAGTTGATGTTCCGGTAATTGCTTCCGGCGGAGCAGGTAAAAAAGAACATTTCGTTGATGTGTGCAAAAAAGGTGCATCTGCCGTTCTTGCCGCATCACTTTTTCACTTTAAACAGTTGGAAATTTCCGATTTAAAACAATATATGAAACAAAACGGAATTGAAGTAAGGTAACCTACTTTATTTCTGTCTTGTTACTTGATTTTGCAAGGATAAGTCCGGTTAACCAAAAATAGTCCATTGCAACTCTCGGTCCTCTTAAAACGGTATCAAAACAATCCCCTATCAACAAAGACATCCATGCAAAAAGCATGCATAAAGCAAGTAACGAATTATTATATTTATATTCGTAATATAAATTTTTCATAACCAAAAATATCATTGCGAAAAACAATACAAAACCTATTGTTCCGAACTCAGCAAGAATAGACAGCCACATAGAATGTAAATGTCTGCTGTTTTCTTTTTTATCAAAATTTATTGATGCAAATATTTCATCTTGTTTTACTCCCTGTCTGGGACCTACACCGAAAATAGGATTATTTTTAAAAATAAGTATTGCAGCTTTATACGAATCTATTCTGTTTGTTACACTCCATTCTTTTGTAACACTTGTATTTCTTATTCTTTCTTTCATATATGAACTATTAAAAAACAACACTGATATTATCGCAAAAGATACACAAAATAATATTGCAGGAATTACTATTTTTTTTGTTTTAAAGATATAGAATACAATCATACATAAATAAGTTATAAATCCGGCAATATAGTACCCTCTTGAACTTGTTAAATACAACGAAATTATAAATAGTATCGTTAACAAACTTAATATGACTTTTTGTTTAGGTAATAAATCTTTTTTAAACAAAAGAGTGTTTAATGAAAACGATGATAAAAGCACACACATTGCGCCTAACGATATATGCCATAAACATGCATTAATATGTTCACCTTTTAAAGCTAACGGTTCTCCTAAAACTCTTTCAAAAAATAAACCGAAATATGATAATATCGAAAATGCTATAACAATAGTAAAAGTTATAAAATAAACTTTTATTATTTTCCCCTTTTTATAATTATCTGTTAAAAGATACCCTAAAATAAAAGGAAACAACCAACTCGTTAAATATGTAAACATTTCTTCAAAAGCATCTTTTGTATAATTACAAAAACATGCAAGTATAAAACCATATAACAAAAAAGCAGAAACAAAAACAATTATTTTGTTATTTTTTATATTACTCCAATTTTTATATATAAAAAAGAATGCAAAGATTGAAACGATATAACCTATTACATGTGAAAAAACTATTCCTACGGAAAAAATATAATTTAAAATTTCAAACATTCTATTACCCTTTAATTATTTATCTCTTATATAATTTTTTGGTAAGGTTGTCCGTCTACCAAAAGTTTTTTGGCTATGGGATGTTTACCCTTTTTACATGAATAAACAACTTCTACTATTTTCTTATCTTCTTCTTTTACATCCCAAGATTCCATTAACAATTTATCCAAATATTTTGCATGAGTTTCGGAAACATAAAATCTGTAAGAAGTTTTATTCAAACTATCAACAAAATCATCCTTTGTAAAATTTTTATCTTCAAATTGTTGTAAATCCGTTTTGTTCCAATCTATTGTGTATCTTATATAGTGTCCGGACAACAAATCTCTCGGATCATATCCCGATATTCTTACGGTTATTTCCGTTCCTGAATCTTTATCGTACCACAAAAAACAGTTCCATACGAACAAACATATAACGGGAATTAATAATATTAACAGCAAAATTTTATTTTTCAATTATTTGCCCCTAACTTTTTCATGTAAGATAACACTTTTCTTAAAACATATATTGAAACAAGTAAAAGTATTCCGCCCATAATAAAACCTATACCCGTAAACAACAAATTACCGTAAGCACTTACAAACAGATATATAATATACACTTCAGCCAGTATTGCATAATTTCTAAAATATTTATCTTTTCTGTTTTTATAATTAATATACAGTTTATATGCCAATAAACAAAATATAAAAATTATATCTATTGCATTTCTTTGTAAAGCTATCGCACACAAAGTCCAATATTTTGTTAATTGTGCAAGTATGGAAAAAGCTTTAAGCACCACTATTTTTTTATCAAATTTTATATATATACTTTTCCCGAAATATTGTAAAAATTCCAACAACAAATATAACAAAATACAGAATATGGAAATGTTGTAAGATTTTGAAAAAGGTAATAAAGTTGAAACGAAATAAGAATAAATATCGTGCAACCAAGTATAAAAACTTTGAGGAAAACTGTTAAACAGTAAAATCAACCACAAAATATTTATTAAAAAAGTTTTGCTTAAAAATACAAAAGGTATAGCTAAAATCATCCAAAATCTTGCAAAAGAAAACCACCCGCCATCCAAATTATATACCTGTGCAATAAGGCCTATGGTTCCTGCAATCATAAAAAAAGATATTATCAAAAACACTTCCGATAAATTCTTTTTATTGTTTGTTATAAAATAATGGTCCGTGTATATCAATACTAAAAACAAAATAAAATCTACTGCTATTTTTATAAAATTCGGAATTAAGGACCAATTTGCACCTATTATTAAGATAATACCTAATGCAATAAGAAGCCCCGCTATAACAAAAAGTCGCTTCCATAACTTATTATTATCATTGTTAGTTTGATAATAATTTGTTATCTGTTCTACTTGTTGAGAAGTTATTAAACCCTCTTTATTAAGTTTTTCCAATTCTTTTTTAGATATTTTCATAGCAATATTTTACTAAATTTAATATTACTTTTAAACGACAACCAACAATTGCTAATTTATGTTGTAAATCCATATTGATTTTTATCTAAAATTATGTAATAATTTCAGGGTAGTTAACTTTTTATTTAAGGAGAAAAGTAAATGAAAAAAGGATTGTTGGCTTTGTTGTTGGCAGTAGCACTTGTAACACCTGTTTTTGCAGCAGATGAAGGTGCAATGGAGTTGGACATTAAAGCAGGTTTTAACCTTATGTCCAATGTAAAAATCGATGATTGGGATTTTGATAAAAGTGTTGATCCGGCATTTACAGCAGGTGTAGATTTCTTCTACTATGTAATGCCACAATTGGCAATCGGTGCAGGTGTTAGCTATGTTTTTAATTCTAAGATAGATGCTCCTGGTCCTAAAGACATAAAAGCCGGTTGGACAAATCTTTATGCACAAGCAAAATATGTATTTGATTTAGGTGATGATTTATTTAACAACATTTATCCTTTAGTTCAACTTGGTTATGGTATGCTAAGATTAGATCCTGATGCATTGGAAGATTCAAACGGTTTGTATTGGGGTATCGGTGTTGGTACAACAATAAAAGAATGTGTTGTTCTTGAACTTCTTTATTCAAATGGTAATGCAACAGTTAAAGAAGGACCTGCAATAGCTGATTTAAAATATTCAACTTTACAATTGAAAGTTGGTTATAAATTTTCTTTTTAATTAATATAAAAAAATAGTTAAAACACAGAAAGGAGAAAACTTCTTTCTGTGTTTTTATTTTTTTATATCAACGAAGCGACTTCATCTTTTGAATTACAACTTTGTATTTGACTCAATCGAGTACCAATCGCTATCACTTTTATTTTACGTACACTTCATTCGCCAAATACTTCGTTCTAATTCAAAATCTTAAAAGTCTTTGAATGCCCCAAAAAAAAGCATTACAAAATTATTAATTTTCAATTACTGATTATCGTTATATATTCTATTGATTTTTGAATAAAATTTTGCAATAATTTTGGGGTAGTTAAATTTAATTTAAGGAGAAAGAAAACAAATGAAAAAAGGATTGTTGGCTTTGTTGTTGGCAGTAGCTCTTGTAGCTCCTGTTTTTGCTGCAGATGAAGGTGCAATGGAGTTGGACATTAAAGCAGGTTTTAACCTTATGTCTAGTGTTGATTTAGATGGGCATGATTATGATGTTGATCCTGCATTCACGGCAGGTGTAGATTTCTTCTATTATGTAATGCCTCAGTTGGCAATCGGTGCAGGTGTTAGCTATGTTTTTAATTCCGAAGTAGATGTTGCTCATGGTGGAAAAATCGGTTGGACAAATCTTTATGCTCAAGGCAAATATGTATTTGATTTAGGTGACGATTTATTTAACAACATTTATCCTTTAGTTCAAGTTGGTTATGATATGTTAAGAGTAGACCCTGATGATGGTATTGATACTGAGGGCGGATTATACTGGGGTATCGGTGCAGGTACAACAATAAAAGAATGTGTTGTTTTTGAACTTCTTTACTCAAATGGTAATGCAACAACTAAAGTTGGTCCTGGATCATTTGATTCTAAATATTCAACATTACAATTGAAAGCAGGTTATAAATTTTCTTTTTAATTAACATATTAATAAAAAAGCAGGGAGATATCTTCTCCCTGCTTTTTTTATTCTTTATTTCACCTGTCATTCCCATACCTCAATGTCTTCCTGTCTCTGCCGTTAATGTCGTTACTAATCTTCCAATCCTACAATCTTCCGTTATTCTACCTTTGTGAGTGAAATAAAGCAATCCGGTTGTTTTTTTGCTCTCAAAGGATTTAATATTTTTAAATAAGAATGAAACATTTGCCGACTGCGGTGTACAAAAGCGAAGCGGTACATAAAAAAGGCAAATGTAAAATTATTATTTAAAAGATAAATCCGTTTCGCAAAAACGTTATAACAAATAAATTGCCTTGCAATTTTTTCTTATGTATAATATTGAGGTAAATTATTATTTTTTTAGGAGCAAATATGGAAATATCAAAAAAAGATGTTGATTATGTTGCTTCTCTTGCAAGACTTGAATTTGAAGAGAAGGAAAAAGAAAATTTGGCTAAACAACTTGGCTCGATTTTAGGTTATATCGAGAAGATAAAAGAAGTTGATACTTCAACAATAGCACCTACAAGCCATGGTGGAACAAGCGAAAATGTTTGGAGAGAAGATGTTGTAGTAAAAAGTTCTCAAGAAACAATTGATGCATTATTTAAAAATGCACCCGAACAAGACGGTGACTTTTTTAAAGTTAAGAAAGTTATGGAATTAGAAGACTAAATTTTGCTTTGAAAAATTTAATCTTCAATTTATAATTTACAATTTAGAATTAAGGATATTAAAAATGAGTGAAATAATAAAAATGACTGCTACCGAGTTGGCAGCAAAAATTAAAAGCAAAGAACTTTCAAGTGTTGAAGTAACAAAAGCTTTTCTCGGAAGAATAAAAGAAGTAGATCCTAAAATAAAAGCATATGTTTCGATATGTGAAGATTATGCTTTAAAACAAGCACAAATTTCAGACGACAAAATCGCTAAAGGTGAAAATGTAGGTATATTGGAAGGGGTACCTATAGCAATTAAAGATAACATTTTAATAAAAGATATAAGAATGACGGCTTCATCAAAAATTTTGGAAAACTATATTGCTCCTTACGATGCAACCGTTATAACAAAATTAAAAAATGCAGGTGCAGTATTTGTAGGTAAAGCAAACCTCGATGAATTCGCAATGGGTTCATCTACAGAAAACTCAGCATTTTTTACTACAAGAAATCCTTGGAATACCGAACATATTCCGGGAGGATCTTCCGGCGGTAGTGCTTCCGCAGTTGGTGCAATGACTGCACCTTTAGCATTAGGAACGGATACCGGCGGTTCTATAAGGCAACCTGCAAGTTGTTGCGGAATCGTTGGTGTAAAACCCACTTACGGCAGAGTAAGCAGATTCGGTGCTGTAGCATTTGCTTCTTCACTTGACCAAATAGGACCAATGTCTAAAACAGTTGAAGACAGTGCATTGTTATTAAATGTTATTGCAGGTCACGATACAAAAGATTCAACATCAATAAACATAGATGTTCCAAACTATATTGCAAATATTAAAGACGGTGTTAAAGGATTGAAAATCGGTCTTCCTAAAGAATATTTTATAGACGGTTTAGATGCTGATGTTAAAGCTGCACTCGACAAAGCAATAGAAGTATACAAAAATTTAGGTGCTGAAATTGTGGAAATTTCTTTACCTCACACAGATTATGCAGTTGCTGTTTATTATATTATTTGTTGTTCCGAAGCATCTGCCAACCTTGCAAGATATGACGGTGTAAGATACGGTTTCAGAGCAGATTGTAACAACTTGTTAGACGAATATCAGAAATCAAGAGGTCAAGGTTTCGGTGCTGAAGTTAAAAGAAGAATAATGCTTGGAACTTATGCACTTTCTGCAGGATATTACGATGCTTTCTATGGTAAAGCACAAAAAGTAAGAACATTAATAAAACAAGATTTTGAAAATGCTTTCAATAAAATTGATATTATTCTTACTCCTTCGGCTCCTACACCGGCATTTAAAATAGGTGAAAAGAGTTCGGATCCTTTACAAATGTATTTATCGGATATATTTACAATATCATGTAACTTAGCTGCAATTCCGGGTATGAGTTTACCTTGCGGTTTTTCACAAAAAGGTATTCCTATAGGTATGCAATTGTTAGCTAAAAACTTTGATGAACAAACAATGTTTAAGACAGCTTATGCTTATGAACAAGCAACTGCTTGGCATAAAGAGTTCCCAAAAATATAATTGTATGAGGATATAAAAAATGAATAACAAATACGAAGTAATTATAGGACTTGAAGTTCACTCACAAATAAAAACAAAAACAAAAATTTTCTGTAACTGTTCTACAGAATTTCATTGTCAACCTAACACAAACATTTGCCCTGTTTGTACGGGACAGCCGGGAGTGTTACCGGTATTAAATAAACATGCCGTAGAACTTATAGTAAGAACCGGTCTTGCACTCGATTGTACAATAAACAAAAAATCAGTATTTGCAAGAAAACAATATTTTTATCCGGACTTACCTAAAAACTATCAAATATCACAATATGAATTACCTTTTTGCGAACATGGTAAAATAAATATTTCCGTTGACGGCAAAACAAAAAGTATCGGTATAACAAGAATACATTTGGAAGAAGATGCCGGAAAACTTATCCACGATATCGGTTCAAGACAATTAGATTATTCGTTGGCAGATTATAACAGAACCGGTGTACCTTTAATGGAAATTGTTTCCGAACCGGATATGAGATCTCCGCAGGAAGCAGCAGCTTATTTGGAATCTCTTAAAAACTTAATCGAATATGTTGAAGCATCAGATTGTAACATGGAAGAAGGAAAATTCAGATGCGATGCTAACATAAGTATAAGGCCTGTAGGTCAAAAAGAGTTCGGAACAAAAGCAGAACTTAAAAATATGAACTCTATTTCCGGTGTGCAAGAAGCATTATCCTATGAGGTTGAAAGACAAATTGAAATTGTAGAGTCCGGTGGCAGAGTTATACAAGAAACTAGAACTTGGGATCCTAACGAAAAAGTTACAAAATCTATGAGATCAAAAGAAAATGCTCACGATTACAGATATTTCCCCGATCCTGATTTGGTACCTGTAAATTTGGATGACGAGTTTATAGATAATATTAAGAAAAATATTCCTGAATTACCTGAAGCAAGAAAAGCAAGACTTATAAATGATTTAGGCCTTTCAGAATATGATACAAACATAATAATATCCGATAAAGCACTTGCCGATTATTACGAAACTGCTCTTAACACAGCAAATAAAGGTGCAAAGGAACCGGCTGCAGCCGCTAAAACTGTTGCTAACTGGATTATTACAGAATTGTTAGGAAAGTTAAACAATTCTAAATTGACAATAAAAGAATCCCCTATTTCACCTGAAAATATCGGTAAACTTGTAATACTTATTTCCAAAGGGACAATATCGGGTAAAATAGCAAAAACAATATTTGAAGATATGTTCAAAGATAACAAAGATCCTGAAGTAATAGTTAAAGAAAAAGGTCTTGTTCAAATATCTGATGCAGGCGAAATTGTAAAAGTTTGCCAAGAAGCTATAAATGAAAATGCTAAAATTGTTGCAGATTATAAGTCTGGCAAAAAATCTGCTATAGGTGCTTTGGTTGGTGCAGTAATGAAAAAATCTAAAGGTAAAGCAAACCCGCAAATGGTAAACAAAACATTAACCGAACTTTTAAACAAATAAAAAATATTTGAACATAAAAAAAAGGAACTGTGTTATAAATACAGTTCCTTTTTTATTTCATATAAAACTTAATTCAACAATTTATTTATTGATTCTTCTATTTCGGTTGTATCTACAGAATTTATATCTCTTTTTTTAGATAACAATTGTATTGCATTATTATAATTTGGTGCCCACACCTGCGATATTTTTTCTTCGTTCATAGTATCATTATTATATACAGCAATTAATTTCTTATCAAATACATTAGCAACATGTATAATAGATGTATTAATAGTAAGTATTGTGTCTGAATATTTCACAAGTGCGATTATATATAAAAAATTATCTTTTCTTGGAACAATTATATTTTCATTGTTTATATCGTATTGAGAATTTAAAATTATTTTAAAATTATATTTATAAAGCATTTGTAAAAGTTCTCTTATTTTATCAAAAGATAAACTTCTGTCTTTTGATGCCGAATGTGTATTAAAAAATATATATTTTTCATTACTGTTTTTAATAACACTTTTCGCATAATCTTCATATTTTTTATCTAAAAAAATATCATAATTTGTATTAACATCTTTTATGTATAAATGATGTAATATTTCCGTATATATTTTAGACATATGTTCTGTGTTATAATCAACATTTACGGATATATCGTATATATTATATTTCTGTTTACATATACCAAGTAAAAATTTTGGATTTATTGTTCTTAATTTAAAAAAATGTTTTGGTTTAGGTCTAAACAACCAAAAATCTATAAGTAAATCTATTTTTTGTTTTCTTAATTTTTTATAAATTGAAAGATCTTTAAAAAATTCATTATGTGATATAAAAACTTCATCTACATAAGGATTATTTTCTAATATTATTTTATTTGCATTGCCGCATAAAACAAATATCTTAATATGCGGATATGTTTTTTTTATTTCTCTGAACAAAATAGTCGTTATTATCATATCCCCTATTTTGTTATCGTCTCTTAAAATCAAAATAGAGTTTATTTTATTCATATCCAAAATATCTTTGGATTTTTCTTTTTTATCGAAAATAAATTTTGATAACGATTTTCTAAATTCTTTTAACATTTTTTAATATTTTCTTTATTTTTTCATAATATAGCATAGTGCATAATATGGTGGCATATTGTTATGGGGTTTAGATTTACCCACACTATTTGTGCTAAGAACTTGATAAAGTTGCCCTACTTCTGCATTTGCTACATAGCCAGACATACTAGTACTTTCTCCTTTTCCTGTATAGTATTCATGACTATGGCTCGGCATTTCATCTATCGTTAAAATGTGTTCTTCTTCACCGGCTCTTGCACCAATAGCATAATTGTGACCTGCACCTAAAACAAATCTGTCCGTTAAATCAGGTGTTCCGTTAGAACCATCACACAATACCCAACCAGCAGGTATATCATTTACTGAACCCGACCAAATTATTATTGCCCCTTTAGGCACCATAAAATACTCAGTGGTTCCTACAATTGTTTTTGCACCTGAAGAATTTACAACAAATTTTTTATCGTTACCTACTATCACTGAAAATTCAGAATTTTCTTTAACTGTTGCTAATTCTGTAGTATTTGAATGTAAAGAATAAGGAACAGCGGTAAGTTTTTCTCTCGGCTCCAACTTTTTATTTTCTATTTCAATTTCAAGATAACAATCTTTCTGTCTCCAATCTATTTCCGGACTTAACACCACCGAAAAAATACCGCTGGAAACAACTACCGATTGGTTCCCTGATTCCCATTTTGCTGTTCCACCTGCCGATTGATTATAAATTTTGAAATTCATCTTTTTTGTTGCATTAACTTCTGTTCTATATTCTTTAAGTTTTCCATTATACCTTATTTCGTTAGGGACATCCGCAATAACTAAATTAGCAATAAAAACAAAAAATATCGTTAATAAAAATTTTTTTAACATATTATTCCGCCTTATTATTTACAAAATTCTTTATATTTGAAACTACACTTACTTTATTACCATCAATATCTACAATATGAAACCCATACACATTTATAACCATCGTATTATCTACTCTTGTAATTTGTTCCGTCATTTGACCTTCAAAATGAACATGACCGTGAAACCAAATCAACGGATTAAACTTTTTAAGAAAGTTCTTAAAACATAAGAAACCTTTATGGCACGTATCTTGTTTATCATGAACACCCAATATAGGTGCATGAGAAATAACTATTATTTTTTTCTTTTTTCTTCTAAATATAAAATCTTTTATTTGTTGAATTCTTATTTTTCTTGATACTCTATTTACGATTCTTGCCATTTCTTTTTCGGTATATTGGTAACCTTTCATGTTGTATCTCATGGAACCTTCAAATCCTACTAAAATATAATCGGCATAAATTTCCATTCTTGCATGCAGATTTATACCACCCAAACTGAACTGTTGTTCATCATCATAAATTTTATCAACGATTTTCTTAAAATAGTCTTTTGATGTATCATTATTTAATGTAGGATGGTTACCTTCAACAAAAAAGAAATATTTTCTTACACTATCAACGACAAATTCTAAATATGTTTTCGATAAATCTCCGCAAGATACAATAAAATCAATATTATTTACGGTATTAGGATTTGTAAATATAAAATCTTGAAGTTTTGCATCTTCTTTATCGGATACTGCAAGAATTTTCATAAGTTATCCTTATTTTAAATTACTTTACTAAATTTTTTATAATATCGGTAAATATCGAAGGAATAATATCAAGAAACTTTTTATCTTTATATTTTGCCATAAAGTCATGTGCGGTAAAATCAAAACCTACATCGTGCCCCGCTTGCTGACTTAAAAAATATTTATGTTTTTGTATCCATACATATAAATCGGTATATGTTCTGTTTGCGAATTTAGATAAGATTTTTTCTTCTTCCATTAATTCTACGGCAGGCAAAAATCTTTCAGCATACCATTTATAAGATACAAACATTATAGATTTTTTTACAAGTTCGCCATCATTATAATTTTCTTTAAAATCAAGAATTTCCTGATTAAGAATAGCATAACTTTTTAACTCTGTAACTTTTAAAGGATGTATCAAAATTTTGTTGTTTAACATTGTTGCTTTTTGAAAAGCATTTTCTTCCAACTTTATTAAAAATTTCTTTGTGCTTTCGGAATCAAATGTATAATTTTTATCTTTAGACAACTCAAAATCAAATTTAATTTCGGTAACATCGGCATCTATATATTTTGCTTTAAATTCATTTTTTGCTACGGCAACTCTATGATGACCGTCTATAATAAAATAGTTATCTAACATTTGGTAAACCTGTATAGGTTCCAAGTTTATACCTTTTTCCATTAAAGATTTTATGTATTCGTATCTTGATGAACCATCAGTACGTTTCGGTAGCAACGTTTCGGAAAAATCTAAATATCTTCCCAAACTGCCTATAATTTTATCTATTGGTATTGCCTGTATACCTCTTGTTTTCAATGTGTAGACAGGCACATTTTTTTCTATAGCAGAAAAATCTACTAATATTCCGTCTTTGTCGTTTGCCATTTTTACCTCTACAAAATAAAAAATATGGGTAGAGAGGGAATTGAACCCTCACGGCTCTTGCGAGCCTCAGGATTTTAAGTCCTGTGCGTCTGCCAGTTCCGCCATCCACCCATATTCACAACACTTATTTAAAAAAACATATTACAACTTGTACTGAAGAATTATACATTTTTTTTATAAAACTGTCAAAGAGAATCCTACGAAATTTTCTATATCTCTGAATCTCATTTTAAATGTTTCAAAGCATTTATTGCTTTCTGATGGTTAGGATTTAATCTTAATGTAAGTTCAAACATTTTTTCCGCTTCGAAATATTTGCCTTTAGCATACAATATTAAACCTTCTTTGTATTTATCTTCTGCCAGTTTTTCATCTATAAAAATTTCTTCTTCCTTTTCTTCTTGTATATTTTTTCGTTCCGGTTTTATAGTATTTTTTAAAGTTTTTGTTAACTCTTTTACAGATTTATCTATATATCCTTTTGCAGAAGAATAGTAATTAAACGATGTGTTGGTATATTGAGTAGATTTTAAAAACTCCTGCAATTTTTCCATATGTTTTATACATTCAACCCACTGTTTATTTTTATATAAAATTATTCCGTTTTTAAGTAATGTGTTTGCTTCATATTCAAACTGCTTTTTCTTTTGTTCTTCAATTGTATTGGTTACAATATCGTTTACCTTGTTGTAATATTCCGTAACCTCTTTGTTTTTGTTATCAAACTGAAGATATTTCATCCATTCTTTTAAACATTGATCGTAATTTCCTTCATAATAATTTTTATATCCGGACCAATAAGCATATTCATCAAAATCACTTTCATAACTTGAAGAAGCTTTTTCATTCATTAATTTTTTTATTTTGTTACAATAAACATTCGGAGAATCGTATGTAGGGTAATCTATTATAATTTTCTGTAATAAGTCTGTTGAATATAAATATTGTTTCTTATTATAAAATTCTTTTGCTTTATCAAACATTTTCTGTGCCTGTTGCTGTGAAAGCTTATCTTGATTTAGTGCGGCCTGTGCCTCTTTTTCAAGTTCTGTTTCCAATTTCTTTTTTTTGTTCCATCTATATGCTAAAGAAAACCTGTTTATTAAATCCAATTCATTAAAATCTATCGAATAGTTCACGGTAACAGCTGAAATATTTATACCAAACCCTGCAGTAATATGTTCCGGATAATATCCGCACCTTATGGCATATTTTCCCATTAATTTATATTCAAGTCCGGCAAAAAGTTCGTTATACGTATCTTCGTTTACTATATCCAAAGATAGTGTAACCGTATCTTTTGTTTCAAATCTGTATATTACGGGTATTTCCATCATTGTCGATAACCTAAATATATATTGAAAATCTTCTTTATATTCGTCGAGCTTTATTCCCGTTCCGAAGATATTTTGCATAGATAGCCCTACACCGAACTTTGCTTGAGTATACTTTATATCAACATTATCAAAGTATTTTGATAAACCGATATCCATTGCAAAACCGCCGTCTTTTTTTGCATATAAGTCATAATAAATATATTTTAAGTTTATACCTATTGATGTATCTATAGGTTTTATATTTGTTGCCACAGCAAGAATATATGCCCACTGATTTGTATTAACCGTTTTAGAATTATCGAAAGCATCTTTTCTTATTTCAATATCCCCGCTTGCCAAATCTATGGCAGAAAAGCCTAAAAACAGGTTATTAAACAATCTATAATTTATTGTCCCCGCATTATATGATGTTCCATCAAACAAATTGTATCTTGATAAAGAAATATTATTATAATCGAAATAAGATAACAATGAACTGTTATAATATATTACAGAAGGATCATCTAAAGAGTTTAGTGATGTTTCTCCTTGAGAAAATGCTGAAACAGACGGACCATGAGAAAGAAAATTTTTTCTTTTTCCATCACAATATATATTTTGAACAAAAAATATAGATATTATTAAAAGTAAAATTATTTTATTATTAATAATCTGCATCTTTCGGTTTTATTTCCACCATCCGAATATTTTTTCTTTACTACACATAAATATGTTCCGTTATATAATGTGTTGCCATTATCATCTTTACCGTCATAAACAATTTCATTATTACCTTGTGCCAAATTATCTTTTATGGTATGATATATTTTATCACCATACTCCGAATATATATCAAGCTCAGCTTTACCTTCTTTACTCATTTCAAAAAATATTCTTGTAGTTTGACCTTTTTGCGGATTAAATGGATTGGGGGCTAAGTATGCTTTTCTTATTTCACCCAAAGTAACAAAATCAAAAGTTACAGGATTTAACATTTTTACCCCATACTGATTCTCAACTTCTACTTTCCAATAATATCTTGTTCTTGGAGAAAGATTTTCTGCCGTATAAAAATCATCAGTTGCCAAATCGTATTGTTGCATGGAATTTTCATCTGTTCCTAAAAACAAAGTGTATTTTAATATGTCGCTATCCACACCTTTGCTAACTCTCCAACGAAAATTTAAATTTGTATTAGGGTTTCCTTTACCATCTTGTAAGCTATCGTTTAAATTTTCAAATGAGTGCGGCCTTTCTGTTACTATAATAAGTTTTATAGGAGAGATATATTCGTTGGGATAATTTTCATTATCTGCAACAACATAATATTCGTAGACTCCGTAATCTAACGATAATTCAGTATTAAACAAATTGTTCCCGAACGAAATAGAATCTACTTCTGTCCAAGAATCGGATGAACCTTGTTTTCTGTGATATAATTTCGGATATCCATCGTATATTTCGTTACCGTATTTATCATCATACTTAACTTGTACAGTAACTTCATTTTCACTTTTTATACTGATTATATCTTTTAAGGTATCACGAGAAATTAAAACATTATCTGTATTAGGTTCATAATCCAAAAGTGCAAAAAAAGATTGTTCGGATTGTTTTTGTTCTTGGGGATCTGTCGGTTCATATTTCAATTCGGACAAACCGACATAATCTATATAAGAATCTACATTAAGCCAACCATTTTGTTGAGCAAATTGTGCAACTTTTTGTTCTATTTCAACTTCTTTTTCATCGACAGACATACTGCCGGCATATACATTTGAAACTGATATTATTAACGATAAAATTATTAAACAAAAAAGCTTCATATACATAAAAAAATCGGGGTGACTGGACTTGAACCAGCGACCTCTCCCACCCGAAGGGAGCGCACTAGCCAACTGTGCTACACCCCGACCAACTATTCCAGAATATCTAAAATTTCTTTTAATTCCTGTTTTATTTCTTCAAGAATTTTTGAGTCGGAAATACTAACCTGCATATTAGACATATTTTTTTTTCTTCTGTCAACAGTAAGGCACTTTTTTACGCCTTCTATTGTGTACTTCTTATTATACAATAAATCTTTAATTTTTTTAATAAGTTCCACATCTAACGGTGAATATTTTCTTATTCCGGAATGTCTTTCCGGTTTTAATTGTTTGAACTCTGTTTCCCAATATCTCAATGTGTGAGCGGGAATATCCGTTCTTTCGGAAACTTCACTAATATTTAAATATTTTTTATCAGGTTCAAGCATTGAATATCTCTTTAGATTGTTTAAATTTGATTTTCTTTTTCGGTTCTATAAGTATTGTTTCACCTGTTTTGGGATTTCTGCCTTTTTTGGTTTGTGTAACCAACAAATTAAAACTTCCAAAACCGGTAATTACAACTTTTTCCCCGTTTATTATTGCATTTAACATTTCTTCAAACAACTTATTTACTACTATGGTTGCTTCTTTTTTTGAAGGCATCAAAAGAGCAATTTTTTCTATTAAATCATTTTTTGTCATTTTAGTTTCCCTATTCCGATTTCGGACTTCTTGTCATTAAATCGTATACCGCTTTTTTAGCATCTTTGTTGTTAAACAAAACTTCATAAACCTGATTTATTATCGGTAAATCTATATTTAATTTTTTGCCTAACTGGTAAGCACTCATACAAGTTTTTACACCTTCGGCAACCATTTTAAGTTCTTTTTCGGCTTGTTCCAAAGTTTTACCTTTTGCTAACATTTCACCAAGATTTCTGTTTCTTGAATGTTTTGAAAAACAGGTAACCATTAAATCACCAACACCGGAAAGTCCGTAAAAAGTTTTTTCTTTACCGCCCAAAGCAACACCCAAATTTATAAGTTCTATTAAACCTCTTGATATTATTGCCGCTTTAGTATTGTCACCGAAATTAAGACCGTCTATTATACCGCCTGCTACCGCAAAAACATTTTTTAAAGATGCACCAAGTTCAACACCAACGATATCATCTTGTGTATAAACTCTGAAATAATCGTTCATAAATAAATCTCTAACTCTTATTGCAAGAGATTCATCTTTTGAAGCAGATGTAACAGCAGTAGGAATTTGTTTTGATACTTCTTCGGCATGGCTTGGACCGGACAATGCAACGATTTTATCTTTTGTATCAGGATAAATTTCTTCTATTATTTGAGAAACTCTTAACAACGTTTCGTTTTCTATACCTTTTGTTGCACTGATTATAAGTTTTTTACCTAAATCTATATTTAATTTTTTTATAGACATTACTGTGGATCTTAAGAAATGAGAAGGTACAACAAACAACACTGCTTCTGTTTCATTTACAACATTCAAATCGCTTGAAACAACAACGTTTTTAGGAATTGTTGCTCCGCCTATAAACGGAATAACTCTTTCTTTATCCAATTTTTCCGCTGCTTGTTTATTTATTTCCCAAAGGTAAACCTCATGCCCGTTATTTGCTAACAAACATGCAAGAGTTGTTCCCCAAGAACCTGCACCTAAAACAGATATTTTCATTTTTTACCTCTATTATTTTGTAACTTTAGTTCCGTAAATTTTATTTTCAGTTCCGTTTAAAAGTCTTTTTATATTACTTATATGACGAACTATAACCAACACGGAAATTATACTTGCAAAAATTACAATTTCGTGTGTAGAATTCAAAAAATATAAACTTACCGGCAAAGTAGCTGCCGCCATTATTGAAGCAAGAGAAACGTATCTGAATATTACCAGAAACAAAACAAATACTAAAAAGCAAATTAATATTGCCAACGGATTCAATGCTAAAAACACACCGCAACCGGTCGCTACACCTTTACCACCGTTAAAATTTAAAAATACGGTAAAGATGTGCCCGATTATTGTAATAAAAGCAACCGCTATTATCAGCCATACTGAATCGGGATTTAATAACATTGTACAATAGACAGGAACAAATCCTTTCAACAAATCCAATATCAATGTTAAAACACCCAAAGTTTTACTTATTGATCTGTAAACATTTGTTGCACCGGTATTTCCGGAACCTACTGTTCTGATATCAACATGTTTAAATACTTTGGCAATTATATAGCCAAACGGAATTGCTCCGCACAAATATGCAAATAACAAATATATAATTATTTTTAACATTTTTTACTCTTTAAATTTTTCTTTTGATATTTCCCTGAACTTCAAAATTATCGGTGTTCCCTTAAAAGAAAATCTTTCTCTCAATATATTTTCCAAATATCTTTTATATGAAAAATGTACCAACTCCAAATCGTTTACGGCAATTCTAAATGTCGGCGGTTTCGATACCGGCTGTTCAATATCTTTTATTTTTAAAACTTTACCTTTTCTTGTAAAAGGAGTTTTATCTGTAGCATATCTCATTGCATCGTTAAGTTCTTCTTGAGGAACCATCTTAGAATATTCTTTGTAAATTGCCGGTGCAAGTTTAAATATTCTGTCTACTCTTTGTCTTGTTTTAGCGGAAATAAATATAATATCTGCCCAGTCTAAAAATTTTAATTTTTCTTCCAACTGCTGTTGAAACATTCTTATTCTATCTTCTTTTTCTTCTATTAAATCCCACTTATTTACGGCTATTATACAAGGCTTTTTCTTTTCTATAATCATACCTAATATTTTTGCTTCCGTTTCACCTATTCCCTGTTCGGCATCTGCTACAAGAACGGCAATATCCGCTTCATCAAGAGCATAATTTGTACTGAGTGTAGACAAATATTCCAAATCATCTTTTTGTTTGTTGCCCCTGTGAAGACCGGCAGTATCTATCAACAAATAATCCGTATCTTCGTATGTTGCATGAACAGAAAGAGAATCTCTTGTTGTTCCGGGAATGTTGTGAACTATACATCTGTTTTGTTGTGTTATGGAATTTACTAAAGAAGATTTACCTACATTAGGTTTACCCACAAATATTATTTTTAATAAATTGTCTTTTTTTTCAACAACATCGTTATCACCTATCATATCACAAATTGCTTCCAATAACTCAACCATATTTCTGCCGTGAGTAGACGATACGGATATTATATTTTCAAAACCTAATTGATAAAATTCGTAACTTTTTACTTCTTCGGCAAAAGTATCTATTTTATTTACCACAAGTATTACAGGTTTTTTACTTGCTCTGACAGACTTTGCAATTACAGGTTCAAACGGATGAATACCTGCTTTACCGTCAACTACAAATAAAATGATATCGGAACTTTCTATTGCCAAATTAAGTTGTTGGCTCATAGATTCCGAAAATTCGGAAGTTTCCGTACTCCAACCTGCAGTATCGGTAACAATGAAATGTTTATCTTTCCAAGCTACTTCGTAATCGTTTCTGTCTCTTGTTGTTCCCGCAACATTGTGAACGATAGCTTTTTTCTTACCTATAAATCTATTAAATAATGTTGACTTGCCGACATTAGGTCTGCCGACAATTGCAACTTTTTTGTACATTAATATATCCCCGACAAATTAAAATCGATTTTTATTTTTTCTTTTCTTGCTTACTGTTTTCTTGTTTACTATTTAATATATTTTCATAAACTTCAAATCTTTTAATTTCACTAAAAGTTTTCACTTTTGTAGAAGCCTTTACTTTTTGCTCCTTCATAAGTTCTGTATGTTTTACACTAAATGCCGTCAAAACTCTTTGAACATTACCGGATTCATCTTCTTCTACGGAAAACAACGGATCTATCACAAAATTATTTGGTGTGCTATGCATAATTTTTGCTTGTTCAAGATCAATATCCGAAATGTCGTATATTATGTTAGACATAACAGGTTGTTCCTTCGTATAAAGATATATTATTTTTATAATAAAATATTCCGCATCTTCTTTAATAGGACCTAAAGAAAGAACTTTTGCTTTGTCGGCATTTTCATCGGCAAATCTTTCTGTTTGAAAAAATTTTAAATATTCTATTTTCGGTTTAATTATAGAAACCGCAGTTTCCGATATTTTTGCTTTTGTATCTGAAACTTTACTTTCTTCTAAAGTCTTATCGAAATTATCTAACAGACCTTTTGTCTCCTGTTTTACTCTGTATGCTTCCTCTAAAGCTTGGTCTATCGACATATTATTTTTAAAGACATTAACCTCGCTTACTACAGTACTGCTTGTAACGTTTTCCGGTTTTTCGGTTTTGATTTTACCTTCGACCGCAGGTGTTGAGTTTGGTTTATCAGCAGGAGCTTTCTCTTTTGATTTTTTCTTTGCTTCTTCTTTTACTTCCTGCTTTGCTTTTTTATCTGCTTCTTTTTTTGCTTTTTTATCTGCTTTCTTATCTTTTTTATCTTCGGCAGGTTTAGTTTCTGTAGGAGGTGTATCCAAAATTTCACTTACAGTAGGTGCAGGAGTTTTTTCTTCTTTTTCTACTTTTTTCGGTGTTTCTGTTTTTGCTACTACTTCTGTTTTTTCTGCTTTTCTCGGCGCTTGAACTTCTTGCTGAACTTTATTATCTGTATTTTCTTCTTTTTTAGTTTCTTTTGCCGCTTTTAAATTATCCAAATATTTTTTTGCTTCATCAGCATCCATTTGAACAAATAACCTAACATATGCACATTGTACACGACCTTTTTTAAAAAATACTTTTTTATTTTTAACATCAATACTTGTGTTTGATTTAACAAATTTATTATATTCATCTTGTGATAATTTATATGGTCTTAATTTAAGGCCAGAACTTTCTATAGCTTCTTTTGTTAATTTATCAGTCAATGATAATATTACTTCATCCTGTGATTTGTTTGACGGGATATCTTCATATGCTTCCGCTTTATAACTTTTTACTTGAGCAAAACAAATACTGCCGGCAAACAAAAACACTACCGCTAAACTAATAATTTTTTTCATTTTTGCCCCCTTCTTTAGTAATTGTTTTATATATGTTTATTTTACCAAATTTGATTATTTCTTTAAAGATAGTATTTTAAAAATTTTCAACATATTTGTTAAATTTTACATAAATAGGTTCCCATTAGAAAATCAAGAAATTTTCTAAGACAAAACTCAAAGAGAATCAAAAGATTTTATTCAAACCATTTGTTGTACTTGAAGGAATCGGAAACAACTTTATCAAAAGACAGAAGTTTTTCTTCTAATTTTTTATAAGCATCGGAATCTTTTTCAACATTCGTTTCCAATACGGATTGCCTGTTATGTCTCATAAAATTATCATCTTCAATTATTGCAATATTATTACCTTCACAAAGAAATGCACAATGGTTTGCATTTTCATCTAAAGCATTTGTTCCTAAAGCGGTAAAATTTAAATTTTCACTAAACAAATGTGCTAATGTTGGTATAATATCCAATTGAGATACTGTATAATTTATCTCTTGCGGTTTAAATATTTTAGGAGCATATATTACAAAAGGAATATGGAACTTATCTTTTACAGAATTCCCTTGTTCTATACCATTAGGAACATGGTCGGCAACAAATATAAAAATTGTGTTATCAAACCAACCTTTTTGTTTTGCTTTTTCAATTAAAGCACCTATAGAATAATCGGCATAAT
Source organism: Candidatus Ruminimicrobiellum bubulum (assembly GCA_017651625.1). GTDB lineage: Bacteria > Elusimicrobiota > Endomicrobiia > Endomicrobiales > Endomicrobiaceae > Ruminimicrobiellum > Ruminimicrobiellum bubulum. The sequence goes on from JAGCCP010000057.1 coordinate 31,402, forward strand.
ATAACGAATTTAAATATTTATTTTCTTCCGTTGTTCTCGGATATTTTTCAAATTCATCGGTTGTTTGAGTAAACGGAATATGTGTTGAACCGGTAAAACCCAATATAAAGAAAGAAGTGTCTTTTTTTAATTTTGAAATCTTTTCATCCATAAACATACACAAATCATAATCATAACCATAAAAAGCTTTTTCTTTATATTTCATATATACAGGAATAGAATCCTCCGAAAAAGTTTCTTTCATCCTAAAATTTGTTTTAGCCATTACTCCAAAAAATTTATTTGAATCAACAGGTGAAGTTTGCATATAGGCAGTGTAATAACCTTTGCCGTTAAAAATATCGACTATCGAAAACATATTTTTTAATTCCAAACCATAAGTATAACTTGAATTTTCAGCAATAAATCCCGGTACTAAAGGAAGTCCTGCAAAAATAGCATATAGTCCGAACATGCTCCTTGTTCCCACCGCATAAGCATTATTGAAGACTATACTTTCGGAAACAATCTTATCAAAATAAGGTGTTACGCCATAATTTGTATTACTTAAAGAATCTATATGTTTAAATGACCATCCCTCAAGGAGAACAATACATACATTATAATTTTGGGTTAAATATTGTTTTTTAACATTCCTCATTAATGGATAATTATCATTTATAAATTGTTCGTTTTCCGACAACAAATATTTTTTTATTATTTCATATGAATTATTTATATCGGTATTATTTTTCAAAGTTGTTTCATCTTTAACAAAAGCATGTGCTCCGGTAAAAACACCATTTAATATAAGATTTACTTCTTGAATATTGTTTGTTATCTTATAAACATCGACTATTCCCAATGTCATACCGGAAATATTTCCTTTTATCATAAGAAATATTATTCCAAATACAAATAAAGAAATTACTAAATTTTTAACTATGAGAACTTTTTTAGGATTATAAAAATTTTTAAATGCTTTTACGGATAGTCTGTGAAACAAATATACGAACAAAATCAAAGATATTAAAGCAACCCAATATTTTGTTAACGAATATTTTATTATAAATCTGAAGTCACTTAATGCTAAAAATAATTCTTCGGTAATATGAGCTTTTGATTCTTGAAAATAAATAAGATCTCCTATCATTATAATAAGCATAATAAAAAACATAACCCATATAACTGATATTACAAGCTTATAATATTTTATTGATTTTATTGGAAGAAAAAGCATTACAAAAGGAACACAATAAAACATTGTCATGATAGACAAGTCAAATTTTATAGAAAACAAAAAAGTCTTTAATATTTGAATACTTGTTAATGTGAATATATTGCTATACTTTATTAACAAATAAATTCTACCTAAATCAAAAGAAATCAAAGTAATCAAAAGTACGGATAGTGCAAAAAATATTTTCGTTTTGAAATCCTGATTAGGTGTCGTTTTCATTTTAATTTATCCTTACAGTGCAAAACTATTCCAATTCTCTGAAATATTTTATTTTTTTGTGCAATTTTGAAGGAATTAACAATGTTTGATTATATTTATGAAAATAATGATGAAGTAAAAGTGCCGATATCAAACATGCAAAAAAGTCCGCAAATGTTGTAGCTAAAAACACACCATCAAGTCCGAAAAATAGCGGCAAAATCAAAACAAAAGGTATAAGTAACAAAACTTGTCTGGTTAAACTTAGTATTGTAGCCTGAACAGGTTTATTTATTGCCTGAAAATATGTACTTCCGAAAATATGTAAAGATATTATCGGTAACATAAAATTAACAAATCTTAATCCTCTTGCAGCAATATTTATAAGTTCGGCATTTGTAGAATTGAAAAGTTTTACGACAGGCACAGCAAAAATTTCGGTTATTAAAAATCCCAATATTAAAATTATACTGCTCCACCTTATTGCCATTTTTGTAGTTTGTATTGCATTTGAAAAATGTTTAGCGCCATAGTTATATCCGATTAACGGTTGTGTGCCTTGAGATATTCCCAAAATCGTAAAAATTATCATTGAGTTTATAGACATTACTATTCCGATAGCGGCAAGAGCAATATCACCACCGTAATGAACTAACGATCTATTCAAAATAAAATTCAATAAACTTGAGGATATTTGAAATACAAATTGAGAAATACCTATCGCACTCATAGCCAGTATAATATCTGTTTTGAGAACAAAATTTTTTATTCTGATTTTGTAAGGACTCTTTTTACTTAAGAAGAAATATATTATCCAGCCCGCACTGAAACATTGTCCGATAACACTTGCCCATGCAACACCTTTCATTCCCCAATGAAAATAATAAACAAACAATATACCGACTATAATATTTACCAAATTACCGACTATCTGAGTTACAAGTGCTGTTTTCGGATATCCGCTTGACCTTATAAAATGGTTCATACCGGCACCGATACCCCAAATGGAAAAGCCTACCATTGCAATATCCATGTACTCTTTTGCATAAGGTAACACATCCGGACTTGCACCTACTAAAACAAGCGCTTTATCCAAAAAAGCAAACAATATTACAGATACTCCTACCGATACAAGAGTAAGCATAACAAGAGTATTTCCCATAATATTTTCGGCTTTATCGATATCTTTTTTGCCTAAATAAATGGAAAAAAGCGCATTACCTCCAACCCCCATAAATGCACTGAAAGCCATATATAAAATTACCAACGGGAATGTAACTGTTATACCTGCAATACCGAGCGGACCTACATCGTTTCCGATAAGTAGTCTTGCGATGATATTGTATAAAGCTCCGGCTATCATACCTGCAACCGCCGGAGCAGAAAACTTAAATAAAAGTCTGGATAGACTTGTAGATAAAAAAGGATTTTTGTTCTTCATTTTATACTGCTTAAAAATTTAAATCTTTTCTAAACCTTCTGTTTCGGGTAAACCAAACATTATGTTCATATTTTGAACCGCTTGCCCGGATGCACCTTTAGTTAAATTATCTTGAACCGAAATTACTATAAGTTTGTTTGTTCTTTCATCTATACAAATTCCTATTTCAAGATAATTTGTTTCAACAACATTTTTTATTGAAGGAAGTTTACCTTCATCTAAAACTCTTACAAATTTTCTTCCTTCATAAAACTTTTTATACATTTCTATTACTTCACTAACGGAAACTTTTTTTGCCAAATCCATATAAATACAAGACAACATTCCTCTTTCCATAGGAATAATTTGAGGAGTAAATGTTATAGTCACCGGTTTGCCGAACATATTAGATAATTCCTGTTCTATTTCGGGAATATGTCTGTGTTTGCCGCCGACTTTATATGCTCTTGCCGTAGGTGCTTCTGTTTCATAATAGCTTTTTACACCTTTTCTTCCGGAACCGGAAACTCCGCTTTTGGAATCTATTATAATTCCTTCCGATTTTACTAAACCATTTTTTATTGCAGGAGCAGATCCCAACAAAATCGTTGTGGGATAACAGCCGGGATTTGCAATAAGTTTTGCGGATTTTATTTCATCTTTATATATTTCACTTAACCCGTAAACGGCATCTTTTATATATTCTTTACCGGTATGTTTTACACCGTACCATTTTTCGTAAGTTTCAAAGTCTTTTATTCTGAAATCTGCAGATAAATCGATAACTTTTTTACCTGCTTTTAATAAATCCGGAACGACTTCAAAAGCAACAGCATGAGGCAAAGCCAAAAATACAACATCTGTTTCATTTTTTATTTGTTCGATGTTTAACGGATAACATTTCAAATTTAAATCAGCATATTTAGGATAAATATCTTTTAAATCTCTAAGTTCGGATGTTGCTCTTCCTGCAAGAACAGTTATTTTTACATCTTTACGTTTAGACAATATTCTTAATAATTCTTCTCCGGTATAACCTGTAATTCCTATAATTCCAACTCTAATCATTTTATACACTTCCTTTTTATTATTTATGTTTTTATATCCCGATAATTTTACAAAATTTTAAATTGTTTTTATATAACAAAAAATCAACGGCCGATATTTTAACCGACCGTTGATTTTGAATTTCACTAAAAACTATGCAGCTGCCAAGATGCTTCTTACAGCAATAGCTGAAATCTTTATATCTTGATTTACATTCATTGCTTTCTTAAAGTCATCCATTAACAATTCAGGTATTCCTCTGAAATCAACAAGTTCTCCCTTTGCAGGTACACTGATACTGTATTCACTTTCTCTTAAGATATCGTCCAAGTTTTCATTTAGTTTAGCTCTTATAGAATTCAAATACTCTTTAGCCGTTAATTCATCCGAACCTTCTATCGTTGTATATAACTCTTGTATTGTTTTACCTTGCATCATTGCTTTAATTGTCATTATCAATACCGCTTGAACTTCGTTTGTCTTTATATCTCTCTGGAATTTTTCTTCGTCTATAGTTAAAATTTTTGATATATCGCTTACCAACGAATTCATTATTGATCCTCTTATAAAACCCAACACTTCTTCGTTATACCCTTTATCCAACAAATAAGTTATGTAATTTGCTGCATCTTTGCTGAATACATTTCCTGCAACCAATGTTCTTATATCCTCTGCCTTACTTGCCGCTTCACTTAATTTTACCGATAACACTCCGCTGTCTATCAATGCTTGTATATTTGAAACACCATAGTCGAATTTAGTACTCATTGCCGCATTTTGTCCCTTCTTATATTTCCTTTCCGGCGACATTCCGCTTATACTGCTTATAGTTTCCATTACAGTTCTTATATTATCTAACAGACCGTTATTTAAATTTTCCATTGATTTTTTGTCTACCACCACACCTACTATTTCTTGGCCCTTTAACGCTTCTATGTCGGTCGCTTTCATTTCTCCTATTTCATCTACCTCTTTCTTGCCCCTTACACTTAATGCATTATTACCGCTTACTATAGGTATTACTCCATATTTTTCATATATGCTGCTGTCTTTCAAACTATCACTTAGTGCTTTTAATGTTTCTTCACTGAATTTTACCGATACCGTTATATCCAATCCTTTTTTCAATGATAGTCTTGCAGTATGTATCTGTTTTAAGATTCCTTCCGCTTCCGCCAATGTCATATTCTTTCTACCGGACAAATCCAATATATATTCATCACCGTTTACTTCCGCATTTTCCATTGTACCTATCAGTTCATTTACATCTGTTTCCATAATTACAAACTTATATGTATCTTTCAATCTCTCTATATCTGCTCTGTGGTCTTCCGCTTGCGTTTTAGTCAATATAAATGTCACTATTCCTGTTTTATCTGCTATCGATTTAAAGCTTTCTCCTTCGCCATACATGTATTTCATTCCTATAGGATTTATTACGGAATATGTATGTGCTATCTTCATAACATCTATAATAGTATCTATATTTCCTGTCTCTCCCGTGTATGAAATACTTCTTATATTTTTCAATCCTTTTATTTTTTTACCGGATTCCAACTTTGTTATCAACATGTTTATTATTTCGTCATTTACATCTATTGTTGCACTCTTTTTGACACAGAAAATTAACTTACCGTCTTTTACTTTAACTCTTACAATATTACCGTTTCGATCTGTTCCTATGTTAACTCCACCCCTTTCATGTGAAGTTGCAACAGACAAAACATTCATTCCCTGCCCTCTTAAAACCTTTGCCTGTTGTTCCTGTTGCTCTCCGACTAAAACTAAATTTTCCTCCAATTTAAAGCCCTGTTCTATTAAACTTTCAGCTTCTTTTGAACTTGTTATCAATCTTATTGCAGCCTGTTGTACAGAAGGCATAGAAGGATTAACGGAATTTTTTACCCCCTCTGTTGCAGCAGCCATCGCCGTTTGAGTTTGTTGTTGCTGTTCTTCTTCGGTTTGTGTTGTTTGTTTTGAAGGAGATGCTACAGATTCCGAAGAGGATTTGCCTGTTCCCAAATATTCAGACAAATCAAATTCTACTCTATTGAAATAATCTCTACCATCCTCATCCATATCCCATATTTCATCAGGTCTTACACCTGTTACATCAGTAACAGTCTTATTTATTTCATCCAACTCTATTAAACGAGCACCGGGAAGAGGATATATTATTAATTTATTATTTTTTATTTCATAACGGAAATGACCTCTCTTGCTTTCCATTCTTCTTGAATAACGATTATAAGTTGTAGTATCCAATTCTGTTTCCAAAGCACTTATTAATTCTTCTCTTTTTTCTTCTTGTATAGCTTGTGTTTGAGCAACAGATGTTTCCTGTTTGGTATCGGAATGAACACCATAAGCATCCTTTTTGGTCATAAGCGTTTCTATCTGTCTTGTTCGTTGATCAAGCTCTCTAAGTCTACGTGCTTTAGCCTCTTCGGAAATAAATGATGTCAGAATTCCGTTTCTTGCAATTTCTTTCATCATATTCCAATTCATCATTGTATCATGTCCGGTCATGATAAGTTTTATATATTCCATATTTATGTCGGTTGTACACAACAAAGCATTATCTGTAGCAACAACACACCTAACTCCCGATTTTAACAATGTTTCAACAGGATGTTCCTTTGCAAGTTGTGCATTTCCGCTATCTGCAACCGTCTGGAAGTTTACAGGTATTGATACTATATTACATGTAGGACATATTTCTACTGTAACTTTATGGGCTTTTAAAAATTCAACATTATCGGGCCTTAGTACAACCTGAAGTCCGTGTCCGACTCTTTCAAGTCCCAAAAGATTTTCAACTGCTTCCCTTGCGGCATTAAAACCAGCTTTGCCTCCACGATATTTTTTTGTTCTTTCATTATATATTGCACGGTCGTATACAGGTGTTTCCGAACTATGTATGGTTGTTCCGACTTTAGTCACATTTGATTTTGCATTATGTCTGGCAATTTTTCTGTAAATTTTGATAAAAGCACGTGGAGGAAGACCTACATCTTCCGAACCCGCAATATCAAATCCCAACCCTATATCTTTATATTTTTCACGTAAATCCTTTCTACTCGCAAATTTCAGAAGAGTATCTACTTGTCTTTCAATATTTCCATTATCCAAATCATTGGTACCGTCTTTCCATATACTTCTTGATGCCAGAACAACACATGAAACATCCGGAACTCTCATACCTTTCGCTCTAAGTTCCTCACATGTTTTATTGATAGCATCCAAAACTATTGTCATTCCTTCTTCCGCACTGTAGTATTCCCAATTTTTTCTTGGAACTCTTAAATCTTTTACCATAGAATCACATGCTGTTCTTATTTCTACAATACTCTGTCCTTTTTTTACGGCATCTTCTATTATAAACTTAATTACAGCTTCATAGTCTTCCCTTGTTCTTATAAGTTCTCCAATATCGCGATATGCATGGTTAAACGCATCAAGAGTGGCAAAACCTTCTTTTATTTGAGCTAAAGACTTTTCAGCCTTGTCGGCAATATCTTGAGTAATAAGTCCGGCTTTTAATTTTTTGTCCAGTAGATCCATTATAAAATCTTCCGATACTGCCGTTTTAAAATGTTGGTGAGGATTTGTTTTAGGCATAAGTATTGTCATAGCAGCCACGGTAACAAGCATTTTCTCTCTTTCCGGAATGGAAGGATCATTTTGAACTTCATCAATTATATCACTGGCAGTTTTAAAGGCTTCATCAAAATCGGAAACATCAATTCTTGACAGATACCTTTCATACAAATCTCTGAGTATGCCGTCGGCTTCTTCGAATTTTTCTTTCAAAGTTTTTCCTTTAAAATCATAATAATACTCATCATGGTCTCTGTTTAAATCCGTGTAAAAGCCATTCACAAAACTTCTATAAGATTGTGTATTTCCGGACGAAGCATATGACTTAAGTTTTAAGAAAAATTCGGCGGATGTAGGGCTGTAAGGATCCGGAAGATATAGAGACAAGAAGCCTTTTTTGGGTGTTCCATCTTTTCTTGTAGTATCTGCAATTGGCATTGCATACACACTTATATCTTTTTTGCCTTCAAAGCCTGATTCAACATACATAACAACTTCTCCGGATTTTACGCGCACATTACCTTCAGGTGTAGCAAGCATAGTTCCTTCAGGTACCATTACTACATTTGCAGTTGCCATCTTTGTAGCATCTATAACCGCTCCAGGAACCAAAGATGCTTTATCGACAGGTATATATTTGCCCGCATTGTAATCAGACGTCTTGACATATTGCTCAAAGAAGGTTTCTCTTGAGCAGAAGCTTGAATATCTTAGGATAATACTATCTTCTGATAATGCATCAGGATAACTCTCATTTTTCGAATACCATTTACCATCAGCTCTTTTTTCAAATCCATATTCTATAAGTTGTTGTTCGTTACTAAAATCGGGAACTAAAGCCTGAATACGATTATTCTTTGCAAATACCGGAACTTTGTACTTGAGTACAAACTCGGATTGTTCACTTTCTTTTCTCAGATCCAAAACGGTATCCTTTATACCATCAAGAGTAGAAGATATGCTTTCCATCTCTGCTTTCTTGGCAACTTCTGCAGCTTCGGAACCTAAATAAACACGAATTGTTCCGTTATCTATTTTGGTATCTAAATTTTCAGTAATTTCAGGTACGGAACCTTTTAATATAGACTTCAAATAATACATATCTTTTATACCTCTGAAATCTATAGATATTGCCTTATTTTGGTATTTAGAGCTTTCCACTATTCTAATAACTGCCGCTATTAATTTTATTTGTTCTTCGATAGTCAAAGTAATAACAGAATAACCTATATCCGATAAATAGGAATGCCATATTTGATATTTAATTTCCGAACCGAATGAAAAATCTTTTAAAAACTTTTTTATAGCTTTTCCGTCACCGTGAAAAGCTACATTCAACGCTTTATTAAAAGCTCTTGCAGTTGTAGGATCACTTGTAGGATTAAGTTGATTAAATCTTGCAAGAGCAACTGCTCTCTCATCTTTTGCATTTTGAGAATTTATTAATCTAACTCTATACGTCACTAAATCGTGAGAATACGGTTCCAAACCCTTTTCTTTATAATCGGAATTAAAATAAGCCATTCCTTCATCGAGTAACCATTGAATCCAATTTGCATCTTCTGTTACATAAGGAACTTTTAACGGTGCACGTTGAGGGGTACCGATAGGTTCAAAAATATAATCATATCCCAAATCCGCCAAATATCTTTCAAGCGCCATTCTTGTTGTACTGCTGACAGACAATATTGCTTGTGCATCCGGATTTTTGGAATTTAAAAGATTTGTTAAATTTTCTAAAATTTCTCTAAGGAATTTTGTTCCTCCATAGGCAGTTAAATCGTTTTCTCCTCTTAAATTTTCGGGTTCATCAATATACGGAGGGTTAACAACTATCATATCCATATTGCTTTCCAAGAAATCCAAACCTTGAATTCCGGGTCCCAATACAGGTATTAATTTTATTAAATCTTTCTTGGCTCGCTCAGCAGACTCTGCATCACCGCTTTCCAATGTTTTTAATATATTTGATAAAGACGCAACCAAAGCAAAAGGTGATATATCCGTAACATATATATTTTCTACTCCATCCAATTGTGACATTGTTGCGGCTAAATGTCCTGCTCCCGTTCCAAATTCTATAACATTTTTAAATTTACCATCGATACCTTGTATAACATCTGCGGCTAACACGGTATCTATCATTGTTCCCCAAACACCGCTATCAACTTCGGAATCAACAGAAGAAATTACATACTCATCTGTCCCGTCAGTAGTAGATAATTGTTGACATACATATACCCCGTGCTTCGGGTTATATAGTTGATCTATCACCTCATCAACATTTGATACACCTTGTTGTTTCAATTGTTCTCTTAATATTTCTTTTTTATTTAATGACGGAGTTAACAGATTTTCATCCGTTAAAGTAAGGAAAGATTTTATTTCTCCTTTTCCTATCTTTTCTAATATTTCTTCTCCCGAAATACCGCTGAATTCTTCCGGTATTTCATAATAATCTATAATTGTTTCTCCATGTTCACCTTTACGGAACATTTTAAATAAGGAATGTCTGACTTCGGTATTTCTTTTATTAACTAATTCCATAATTTTGTCTATAGGTAATGCTTGCGGTCTCGGATATCCGCCTTCTGTATATTTTTCTCCTTTGTATCCGCTATATACAACATCACCTGTTTCCGGATCAAACTCAAAACCTAAACTTGTAATTATACTTCTAACTAAATCTATATAGTCTGAAACACTGCTTTCTTGTACACTTTCTGTTGTACCCTTTTCTTCTTCTGCAGGAAGATAACTTATCGGCAAACCGGTTTTTTCATCTATATTTACCATGTAATACATATTTTTTTCATTCAATACTAAATATGCATCACGCCCTGCCGGTTTCGTCTGTGTTTCTCCCCACGGATCTTCTATAGATATTTCTTCATCTATCGGATATCCTAAATCAGACATCTTTATCATTCTTGTAACGCCTTTCTTCGCTGCTCCAACTACATGACTGTCTCCTGCTAATATATCTTCTATTTCTTGTAATCTGTCATATAATGCCGCATTCTTTTCTCTTGCTTCTGCTACACTCATCTCTTCGTAATTTTCTTGATATCCGCCTACGGGATAGAAATCCAATGTTCCGTCTTTTTTTGTCTGTAACGATATTATGCTGCCTTTGTATCTGGCTTCAAGTTCTTTGTCCGAATATTTTTTTGAATCTACCCGGCCCAATACATCTTTTATAACTTTCGGTAATTTTACTTCTACCAAATTACCTTGTTCATCATAAACAAATAAATCATCCGACAATCTATATCCGAATATCGGCTCTTTCGTAAATCCATGGCTGTCCGGATTTGCTTGTGCTACTCTGTCTGCTATATCCATTTGACTGCCTATTGCAGGAACATAACTTATAGGTAATCCTGTACGTTCATCTATATTTACCATGTAGTACAGATTTTCTTCATTCAATACTAAATATGCATCACGCCCTGCCGGTTTCGTCTGTGTAGTTCCCCACGGATCTTCTATAGATATTGCTTCATCTATCGGATATCCTAAATCGGACATTCTTATCATTTTTGTAACGCCTTTCTTTGCTGCTCCAACTACATGACTGTCTCCCGTTAATATATCTTCTATTCCTTGTAATCTGTCATATAATGCCGAATTCTTCTTTCTTGCTTCTGCTGTACTCATCTCTTCATATTTTTCTTGATATTCGCCTACAGGATAGAAATCAAATGTCCCGTCTTTTTTTGTCTGTAACGATATTATGCTGCCTTTGTATCTGGCTTCAAGTTCTTTGTCCGAATATTTTTTTGAATCTACTTGACCCAATACATCTTTTATAACTTTTGGTAATCTTATTTCTACCAAATTACCTTCGTCATCATAAACAAACAAATCATCCGATAATCTATATCCGAATATCGGCTCTTTCGCAAATCCATTTCTTCTCGGTTTTGATTGTTTTACTCTGTCTGCTATATCTGCTTGACTAACTTTCCTTGCTTGCTCAGTAACTTGTTTAGCATCGGCAGGAGAAGATTGTTCATATTCTTCTTCCAAATCTTGAAGAATACCGCTTATTATGGGATCATCCGTCATTCGTAAATATTTAGCAATTTCTCTTAAATATATGTAATCTTTTTTCTTTTCTTCAAAAGACAATTCGTCATAATGGGCAGCAGATAATCCTTCCCAAGTATTGTTTACCGACCATCCGGCATGTATCAGTTTTAATGCCAAATGAGCATCTGTAATATTATGGTCTCTTAAATATTTTAATGTGGCTATTGTAACGGCTATTCCGTCTGTCTGCAAACCTATTAAGAACTGTTTTCTTTCCGCTTGAATCGCTCTCCAATTGCTCCAATCTTGTTTACCACTAGCATCTTTCACTGCACCATATTTTCCTATATCGTTGATAAGATATTCCCATGGAACTTGTAAAGTATTGGCTATAACCGTTTCTGCAAATTTTATTTTACCGCTATCTACTTGTTTTAAACCGTTATCGGTAAAATCTTTTCTTGTCAAATCATATTTTCCGCTTTTTACTTTTTCTATACCGGACGCACTTAAATATCCTTTTTCCAACCAATCTTGTGCATTTTGTTCTATATATTTTCTGGCTTCTATTATTTCTGTTCCATTCTTTGTAATCGCAATCTTCTTTGTCTTATAAAAAGCATTTATAAGTCCATAAAAAAGTTCTAATTTGTCTCCTTGAATATCAAAAATCGTAAGTTTTATTTTTTCTGTAGGGCTACGGAAATGTCTTCCTGTTATTTTTTCTCTGGCATCAGGAGTTAAACAATCTAACAGTGCTTCTGCATTAGGATTAATTTTTTCATCGAACAATCTTGTATCTATAACAGGAGATTCCGAAGAATTGATTTGATTATCTCTAATATCCTCGTAATAACTAGTATGAAATGTTTCTGCGGAAGCTAATGTTTGATCTATGTCTGCTGTAAGTGCTTCCGTGAAATCTTGAAAAGCTTGTGTTCCGTGTAATGCATGTTTTTTCAAAGTACTTTCATCAATTGTTTGTGACATATCGTCTTTTAATGAAGCAAGTTCCAACAACGGCTTCATTATTTCATCTATAGTCTCACTTTCAACATTCTTTGTCGCATCTCTATAGTATTTTAATATCAAATCTAAAAAATCATCCATAATAGATCTTGTTTCCGTGGATTCTTCTGTCCTGAGTAAATCCAACGGATTTATGTCCGTGATATTAAATACTCTCTGTAAGATAGTTTGTACGGATGGTATTCCTCTAAATAATGTTCCGTAAGTATCTCTGTGATATCCCTCGGAATGTACTCCGCCTTTTTCAACTCTACTTTCAAAACCGGAATAAGCCGCTCTCGGTTTAGTAAGATATACCGGTAATCCCTGTTCATTTGTACCGGCCTCTATATACAACACTTCTTCACCGTTTTCCCCTCGTCTCGGATCAAGTTTAATTTCAAATTTAGACTCATCCAATATCTGTTGTTTCCAACCCCATTTGTATTCATGCTGATAAAAAGAATCGGCAAATTGAACACTGCTTGGTATAATATTTCCATCATCATCAAACTCAACTAAAATATTTAAAACATGTTCTTCTATATCGTTATCTTTGTCCGTACGAATTAATTTTCCATCAACATCCGTAACAAAACTATACATATCATTCATAGCAACTTTACCGACAACCAAAGCTTCCATTGTAAGTAATTGCATATTTTGTAATTTTCTTATTTTTCTATATACTACTCTACTTGTAACAGGATTTGCTCTTGCATCTTTGTAATACTGCTGTAACCTCATTTCTTTCCAAACATCAAAGAAAACCTGTTTCATTTCTCCATGTTGCCTGCAATCTCCAATACCAAGCAAAAAGTCCAATATAATATTCGTTCTGGAATCGGTATCTGTTCCACTGGCAGTAAGTGCTTTTAAAGCCGCCATCTTATTATCAAATTCGCTGTGGCCATCACTTTTTAAATCTTCCATTCCCAATTCATCATTTCTATATTGCGTTCTGAGTATTATGTCTATCTTTTTCATAAACTCGTCTAAACTTTCTACTTGATCGAGATTAAAATACTTTATAATTTGAATCGCAATATTCATATCTTCTCTGCCCAACATCATTTCCTGGAGCCCACCGCCGAATCTATAGTTTCCGGAAATATGTTTTGTAACAGAATCATGTAAACTGTTTATTGGGATTCTATAACAGAAAGACAATAATTCTCTCGTGAATCTCTCCTTCCTTGCTTGTTCGGCTTGTTGCGACAAAGTTGCATCGGTTACTTTCTGCTTAACAAGATATCTGTCAATAAAACTTTCGATATTTTCCAAGGACAATTCTTCCTTAAATTTTATCTCCGTTTCTATTAAATTTATTAAGCCTGAATCAGAATTAATTCTTGCTATTATAGCTCTGCTATCTTCTTCTCCTAATTCTAATATTGAAGACATTACCGATGCAAAAACAGCTTTACTTTTGTTCGAATATGCTATTGCTTTTGATAGAGCAGACATAATATCTTGTGCTGCTTTTTCTTTATCTTCGCTCTTAACAGCAGATTTATATTCTGCAACAATTAATTCCAATTTCTTCAAATACAACTTAGTAATAATCTTCATCAAATTTTCAATATCTTTATTGGATTTTTCACCTTCTTTATCAAAAAGTTTTTGCGATAAAAGATTTTCTAAATTTGATAACGTAGAATTTATTTCCCAAGGGTGATGTGCAAACTCACAAGCTTTGTCTAAAATTTTATTTACACTACTAAATCCAGTTTTTGTACTATGCATACCGTTTATAGTCATAGCCTCTACCATTGTAACAAGTGTCCAATAATCTCCGGATCTTACACCTCCTGCTTTTTCTGTGGAGTAATATACTAAAGCTGCTAAATTTTTTGCATCTTCCAACATTTGTGCCCTTTCAGTTTCATCGGTTGTTAATTCTGCTAATTCCCTTAATCTATACACTGCATTAATTCCGGGATAATAGTAGTGATCTATTTCAAATCCTTTATTGTAAGCCTCGTAAGATGCCCTTAATGCTACTTTTGCTTCTTCTAATCTGCCGCTTTTTATGGCCTCTTCATATTGTTTATGATAAGCCTGTCCCAATGCTCCGAACATACCGCCTTTTTCCCTAGCCTGTTTATATCTTTCATAATAAGCCTTACCCAATGCTCCGTATAATTCACCATTCATTTCATCTAAATTTTCTTGTTCCAGTTTACTCAATGCATCTATGGTTTTTTCAAAATTATTTGTTTTATTAAATGCAACAAAATACAATTCTCTGATTTCAATAGAATTTTTAAATTCTTTTGCGGAATCACCTGTTTTTTCATACAAATCTATCATTTTCTCAAAAAGGCCATTATCTCTATACAAATAGAATAAAATTGTTGCCTGCATAGAATCTAAATTTTCATATCCGCCGAATTCTTCCAAAATAGTTGCTATTTTATCTTTATTTGTTCCTGCACCTAAAAGTTTTTCATTAACAATACCCTGAATATAAGCATAATATGCTCTAACCCATCCATTAGTTATCTGTAAATTATCTATATCCTTAAAATCTAATTCTCCGTCATCAACATCTTTCATTATTTCTTTGATTTTTTTATCAATTTGTTTTAATATCTCAGCGTCACTTAAATTTATGTTTGAAGCATCAGCATTTAAAACGGCTAATATTGCACCTTTTAATTCATATTCTGTAAATAAATATTTTGAATATCTTCTTTGTACTTCCGGCAACAATTGAATAATTCTGGTATTTTTTGAAACTTCTTTCGAAGAAGATCTTACTTGTTGCTCTGCTGACGGTAAAACGGCTTTACCGACATAAGACATGTAAGTTCTTATTGTATCTTGCAAAGCAGATATTGATTGTTGTAAAACCGGTTGTTGTAAAACATCAATAAGTCTTTGTAATTCACTTATATCACCTTCCAACGCACTTTCAAAAGTATCCTTAAATTTTTCTGTATCTATGCTTCTTAAAAATTCTTCCGTAACGGGCTCTTTACTATATTTATTCAGTTCATCTATAATTTTTTGTAAAACTTCACCGGAATCATCGGATTCCAACAATTTTGCAGCGGCAATTTGTATTTTTTCTCTTGCTTCTTCTTCCGATAAAGTTGATAAATCTTCCGTTGCTTGTTTATTTCCTGTTAATATAAAATCAAACAATTCTTGTCTCTTAGATGACGGTAACAAAGAAAGAATCAAATTTGCCAATGCTTGGAAAGAAATTTTGCTTTGTTCCTTTGCTATTTCATAATATGTATCTTCCGCAAGTTTTACTCCGTCGGTAACATTAGGAGTTATAACTATGTAACTTACTCCGTGATCTTTTAATATTTCCGTTACGGTTTGAGAATGGAAACCTCCGGTTATTACAACATCTACTTCTTTTACGCCTTTCATGTTGTCTATTATTTTGTTTACATCATCCTTATTCTCAACTTCCGTTTCTATCTTATTTAATACTTCACCTTCATGAAACATATTCCTCGTAAAATATATGTTTCTGTCTGTATTTATCTTGTAAAAAGTATCTGCTTCCGCTAAATAGTCATCTAATAAGCTTAAAACTCTGTTATCTACATATTCGTTCCACAACTCTCTGAATTTTTCTATATTTTCCTTATAATATTCATAATCTTTGGATGTTATTTTACTGGAAACATAATCCTTTATATATCTTTCAAAGTTGGTCAGGAATACAACTTCTCTTTGTGCTTTCGTTTCCGAAAACATTGTATTTATTTCCATTACCAACTGTTCTTCTTCATCAATTAAATCTAACGGATTTATTTTTTGACTGAACTCTATGTAACCGAAATAGTTGTCTAAATCAGGAAAGTTTGTTGTTAAATCTAAGCCCAACTGTCTGCTTATTTTTATTATGTAACCATACAATTTATCTATCTTTGAAAAATTATCGGTATTATCCACCAACATTTGATATGCGTTGTATGGCAAGTTTTCGTTTAATAACAACACTAAATTTTGCAAATCGTTCGTTATCTTTGAATAATCCAACTTCTTTTGCATATCAAGCAACATCATGTATGTAAACGTATTTTCGTACTTACTTAAATCTACTTCTAATTTGTCCGTATGTTTAGATAATAATGCATAATATTTCTGCGGAGTGATTGTTCCTTCTCTGTAATTCTTTGAAAGTTCCTCTAATTTATATTGTCTTTTTGAGTAATATTGTTGCTTCAATTGAGCTAAAGATTCATCAATTGCATTCAATATTAAATTTATCTTTCCCTGGTTTTCTACTATGTCTCCGAATCTTTTTAAATTGTCTAAATACGGTCCTTTTTCTTCCAACCCGTTTATTATTTTATTTTTTCCGCTTATAACACTGTAATATTCCGCTCCGGTCAATCTTCCGGTATCTAACATTTTATCCAATAAATCCGGCATACTGTATTCTTGCACTTTTTTACTTATCCAACTTGTATCTACTTGACCGTATGCACCTTCCAAATATACTTTTTTTACTCCAAAACTGCTATCAAATATTTCTATTATGTTACTGATATTTTTTTGAACTTTCGGATGGCAATGCAAATCTTGTATATTTATTATTACTCTGTCGGTTCCGGCATAATGTGCACTTGTTATTTGTCCATAATTATACGGCAACATGAAATCTTTGAATATTTGTTTATACTTACTTGTTGCCTCTTCGTTTGTCATAGCATTGGCTGCCGTAGGTCCTATGACAAAAGAAAGCATCAAACAACTTGCCGTTACGATGCTTATAAACTTTTTTAATTTTATTAAAATTTTCATATTTCCTCCCAATAAAAAAAGCTTGTATTGTTTTTACACAATACAAGCCCTTTCTATATACATTTTATTATAATCAACTGATATAGATCTCGGTAAAACATTAAATAATATTTTGGTTAGTAGTAACAGAAAGACACTTAACAACCAAAATGGTATTTTTAACGGATATTCTATTTCTTTACTCAAATAATTTGTTATGAATAAAACACCGTTATTAACATTATTAAAATTAAGATTCGAATTTAATGTTGTTTTATATACTATTGACGGTATTAAAAACTCAGTTATTTTATTAAGGCCTTTTTTATCGGTATCTTTCTTACTTTTTTGTTGTTTATTACCATTCATTTTCTGTGAAAGCATATTCGCTACTATATCGTCCGAAAAAGTTTTCACTGCAAAAAAATGTTCAACCATGCTCGACTTAATAACACCGGAACATTTGATGTTTGTTATAGTCAAGGACATAAAATTGAACATCAAAAAAAGCATAACAAAAAGTGATAATGCTTTATTTTTTAAAGACACTTTCATATGATAATTATAGTCTATATTATTTGATTTTTCAATAAAAAGATGTAAAAAAATTGTAAATTATTTTTACTTAGATTACCAAGAATTGTTCTTCTTTTGTTGATTGTGAAGTTTCCACTAAAACTATAAATTCACCAAGAATTTGTCTGTTAGACATATTTTCAACAACATCTTTTATTGTTCCCCTGATGAACTCTTCAAATTTCTTTGTAAGTTCTCTTGCCAAAACTACTTTTGTATTTTCACCAAATACATCTTTACAAACTTCCAAAGTTTTCAAAATTCTGTGCGGAGACTCATAAAAAACTATTGTTTTTTGAATATTTTTTGCTTGTTCCAATTCTTTTTTCATCTTTCCTGCTTTTTTCTTTAAAAAGCCTAAAAAAACGAATGAATCCGTAGTAAGTCCGGAGCCGACCAAAGCAGTTATTAAAGCACACGCGCCCGGTAACGGAACAACGTTTATATTTTTATCTATAGCTTCTTTTATAAGATAGTATCCCGGATCGGAAATGGCGGGTGTTCCGCAATCAGAAACCAAAGCAATATTTTTTCCGCTTTCAAGCATAGAAATTATTTGAGGTATTCTTTTTAATTGATTTTGTGTGTAGAAACTAATTAAAGGTTTTGAGATTTTTAAGTGAGATAACAATTTTATTGTTTGTCTTGTATCTTCGCAAACAACAGTATCAACTTCCTGCAATATTCTTATTGCTCTTAAAGTTATATCTTCTAAATTTCCTATCGGAGTTGGAACTACAAATAATGTGGCATTACTCATATCAATCTATAAGTTTTTCTTCCTTTAAAATATTAACAAATATATCTACAATTTTAGGATCGAACTGTTTACCTGCACCTTCTTTCAATTCTTTAACTGCTGTTTTTATAGGCATCGCTTTTCTATATGGACGATCTGAAGTCATCGCATCATAAGCATCTATTACGGCAACTATTCTTGCACCCAACGGAATTTCTTCTTTTGCAAGACCTTCCGGATAACCGGATCCGTCGTACCATTCCTGATGATACAATACCATCGGGGCAACAGGAGACAAAAATTTAACCGGAGATAAAATTTTATTTCCTATTACGGGGTGTGTTCTTAACATCTTCATCTCTGCTTCGGTTAATTTATCTTTCTTCAATAATATATTATCCGCAATTCCTATTTTACCGATATCGTGCATGAGTGCGGCATATTCTATATTTCTTACAATGGTATACGGTAAATTCATCTTGACGGCTATCGCTTTAGCATATTTTCTTGCTCTATCGGCATGATCGTAAGTATATGCATCCTTCGCGTCTATAGCTCTTGCCAAAGTTTGAACCATTTCGAAATAAAAAGATTGTAAATTATTGAACAACTCTATATTATCCAATCTCATAGCAGCCTGATCTGCCAAAATAGTAATCAATTTCAAATCTCTATCGGTAAACTGTTTTTTACTTCTCGGAGAATTTACATTTAATACACCTATGACTTTAGTTTTAACTTTTAAAGGAACTGATATAAAAGATTTTGAAGCATACCTTTCTTCATCGTTAGGCCTTAAAAATCTAACATCTGTTTCAATGTTTTCTACGAAAATATATTTTCCGGTGCTTACAACTCGTCCTGCAATACCTTCACCTATTTTCATTTTTGTTTCTTTTTTTACTTTTTCGGATAAACCTTTTGAAGATATAATGTACAATTCATTATCGGAATTTATAAGCATTAACGATGCTAAATTGGAATGAAGAATGGAACATGCCGTATCTACAACCGTTTGAGCAACTTCTTCTTTAGACAAAAGTCCCGTAGCTGTAACTCCAAACTCATGGATACTCGCCAACATCATTATAAGATTATCTATATCCATTGTATGAACTTGAAGTCTTTCTTCTGCAGAATTTATTTGATATCTCAATTTACCGACTTTATATTGCAGTCTTTTGTTTTTCAAAAACATATAGACTATCAATATAATAGCAATACAGAAAGCGATAGTTATTAAAATATTGGTCGTTGTTAATAACATTTTATTTTTCTATGTATACCTTGTAATCAATATCAGAAAAGATATTATTTACATATTCTAAGTTAGAAAGGAAACTTTCGTCAATAGAATTGTTTTTTATTTGATGATATAACGTCGTAAAATTATATATATGTTCCTTTGTTCTCTTTTCTGCATATTCTACCATTGTTCCGGTAGTCATAATAAATGCCCAATCAGAAGATTGTGCCAATAACAATTCTCTTGCTGCTTGATTCAATGCTCTTAATTTTATTCCGTCGGCATTTTGATTTGATGTAGCAATTTCTACCATTCTGTCTGCTGCCATATTTAAATGTTTATATATCCAATCGTTCTTAGGATTTAACCATACTTTATAATATCCTTCATCTCCCCATGACGACGGCGACGGCTGACAAACTTGGTTTACCGGGAACTTATCTAAATACTGAACGGGAGTCATTGGTTTAAACGAAGCATTTGCTTCCTGCATAGTTCTGAATATATGATTTATAAAGTTTGGACCTTCAAACCACCAATGTCCGAAAAGTTCGGCATCATACATAGACACAACCAAAGGTTCTTTTTGCATAATCCCCTGCAAATGTTCTATCTGTTTTGTCCTGTTAAACACAAAATTTTCGGCATGCATTTTAGCCTTATTATTTGCCCATTCGGGATTATAAGGTTGCTTTTCATTTAGTGGTACCTTACCGGTTATTCTGCAATATTTTACACCTATATTTCTTCTTACTCCGTCGGAGTGTA
The DNA here is from genome assembly GCA_017651625.1 of Candidatus Ruminimicrobiellum bubulum. Classification (GTDB taxonomy): domain Bacteria; phylum Elusimicrobiota; class Endomicrobiia; order Endomicrobiales; family Endomicrobiaceae; genus Ruminimicrobiellum; species Ruminimicrobiellum bubulum. The sequence continues at coordinate 52,010 of JAGCCP010000057.1, forward strand.
AATACGGTCTTATATAATCATAGTCTAAATCGTAAGCTAAATCTCTGTAAAATTCCCTGTAGTCCACATCTCCGGGATAACCGCATTCAGCACTCCAAACCTGATGTGCCGTTTCCATATCTCTACTAAAAGCTGCAACACCGTTTTTGCAATATATCGGAGCAAAAACTCCGTATTTTGGTCTCGGTGTTGCATACAATATTCCATGCGACTCTAAAAAGAAAAATCTTATTTGAGCTTCTTTTAAAAATTTCTCTACACCATAAGTATATGCACATTCGGCAAGCCATATACCGTTAGGTTTTCTGCCGAAATGTTTTTGATAATCTTTAACAGCAACTTGTATTTGTGCTCTTTGTGCGGTTTCATTTGTCATTAAAGGTAAGAATCCGTGAGTGGCACAACACGTAATAATTTCAAGTTTACCGGCATCTTGAAGATTTTTAAACCCGGTTAAAATGTTGCCGTGATATTTTTCCCAAATTCTTCTGCAATTTTTAAAATTTTGTTCATACATCAAAGCAACGGAATGATATTCCGGTAAATTTATTGTTCTTAAAACTTCTTTTTCGGATAGTTCTATAAGTTTATTTAATTTTGCATAGTATCTTGATTGTAATAAAGGATCTGCTAACATATTTGCAAGAGAAGGAGTAATTGTCATTGTTACCGCAAAATTAATATTATCTCTTACAAAATTTTCGAAAACGGATAAAAGAGGAATGTACGTTTCCGTTATGGCTTCATATAACCAATCCTCTTCCAAAAAATCCGGATAGTTTGGATGACGAACGAAAGGCAAATGAGCATGTAATTGAAGACACCAATATCCTTTATTATTCATTAATATTCCGAACTGCTAAAAATTTTATTTAGTATCTTTTTTTACTTCAAAAGTGATAGATTTTTTCATCGTTCCATCACTTGAAACTGCTTCTATTGTATATTTGTCTTCACCATTCGGCAAATAGAATCTTACGGAAAAAGAGCCGTCTGCGGATAATCTTATCGGTTGTCCTTTCAATGTTAAACTTGCATCCGGTTCTGTTGCACCGTTAATAATGATTTCGGTATCCGCTCTTAACCAAAAACTCTTTTCTTTTTTTTCGCTTTGACTATTTTCAGGTGTATATGAAGGATGTGTTTTAAATGAGCTTGAACTGCTACTAATATGAGAATGTGAACTTGGTAAAGAAATCGACACGATTTCTTCCCATCTTTCTCTCATAAGTTTGGCTATGTCGAAAGAACTCATTCCGACTTTGTTTACGCCGGAAATCTTTAATAATTTTTCAAATTCGATTTGTAATAGTGCCCATTGTTCATCGGTAATATTAGAAACTCCGTATCTCGGCATACTTACTTTATTGGATCTTGCAACCGAAATAAATTTTCCGTCTTTTGTTAAATAACCTAAATCTGCGCACCAACATCTGTTAAATTCACCTACATTTATGTACCAACTGTTTGATTTAGGAGTAACAAAAACATCAAAATATCTGTTAGCATTGCTACCGTCAAAACTTATGTCTGTTGTATCATAAACTCTTATAACCAACTTAGAATCTGCAAAAACAGATTCACCGTATTGTTGTTTTAATTTATTGATATATTCATTTGAAATTGACCAATATGCAAAAATGCAAATCGGATCTCTAGGCAAAATTGTAATTTTAGTGTCGCCGTAATCTAACGGCAAACCGGTCTTATTTACCGGCTTTTCTTGATTACCAATTTTTGAACTTAATTTTTCAGACATAACGATACCTTCTTTTAGAGTTTATGATATATATTTAAGTTATTTTATAATTAATATAAAAAATAGTCAACAGTTGTTTGGTAATTAACAAAGTATTGAAAAAAAAATAATAATTTGATATATTTTCTAAATCAGTTAGATTGGAGGATTTAAAATGTCTTACAAATGTTATGTATGCGGAAAAGGTTCTTCTTCCGGAAATACGGTTAGCCACTCTAATAAAGCTACAAAGAGATTATTCAGACCTAACCTTCAGGAATTAAGAATAGTAGTTAACGGCAAAAAGACAAAGGAATATGTTTGCACATCTTGCATTCGTTCCGGTAAAATACAAAAAGCCATATAACTAAAAATATCTTTTTAATAAAAAAATACAACTCTCATTTTTTGAGAGTTGTGTTTTTTATTTCCGTAAAATATAGATTATTTCTTTTTATGTTCTCTTAAATATTTTCTTATTCTGCTTTTGGCTTGAGCTGTTATTGCTATAGACAACCAGTTTTCCGTAGGTTTTATATTTTTTCTTACAAGAGCTTCACACTTTTGACCTGTCTTTAACTTGTAATCCAAAGGAACTATTTTTCCGTCAACTTTTACCCCCATACATCTGTCGCCGATATCACTGTGAACTGCATAAGCAAAATCTAATGCCGTTGCCCCCTCCGGTAACTTTATTGCATCACCTTTAGGAGTAGTAACATATATTTGATCGAAATTACATTCCGTTTTTATAGCAGTTAAAAATTCATTTGAATCTTTCACATCTTTTTGCGATTCCAAAATGTGTTTTATAAATTCCAAATGATGTTCCATATTTATGTCGGTCTGTTTTAAATTATTTGCTCCGTTTTTATTGAAGGCTTCTTTGTATCTCCAATGAGCAGCAATACCGTATTCGGCTCTTCTATGCATTTCTTCCGTTCTTATTTGTATTTCAACTATAACATTTTGATCTGAATTTATCGTTATATGCAAAGACTGATACATATTCGCTTTAGGAACAGCGATATAATCCGTAAAGGAGTTTTCCAAAACATTAAATTCAGATTGTACAACGCTTAATATTGCATAACAATGTTCTTTCGTATCGGTAATAACTCTTAGTCCGAATAAATCTTGTATTGCGGAAAAAGGTTTTTCTTGTCTTTGCATTTTTCTGTAAATTCCGTAAAGGTTTTTAGGTCTTGCAAGAATTCTGTATTCTATGTTTAACGGATCTATTTTTTCTTGTATTTGTTTTTCCACAATTTCAAGATTTTTCAAATTACTTTCTGATCTTGCTTCCCACTTGCTTTTTATTTCATGATATTTTGTAGGTTGCAAAACTTCAAAAATCAAATCTTCCAACTCACTTTTCCATTTATAGATACCGAGTCTGTGTGCAAAAGGAGTATATAACGTTAACGTTTCAAGTGATATCTCTTTTTGTTTGTCCGGCGGTAAATATTTGATTGTTCTCATATTATGAAGTCTGTCGGCAAGTTTTATTATAATAACTCTCGTATCTTTAACAACAGCAAGTAACATTTTTCGCCAATTTTCGGCTTGTTCGGTAATATTATCATTGAATTTATATGAATTTATCTTTGTTACACCTTCTACTAAAGTTGTAATTTCTTCACCGAATTCTTCTTTTAATTCTTCTCTTACAACCAAAGTATCTTCTAAAACATCGTGTAACAAAGCTGCACATATCGTTGCTTCATCTAACTTTAATTCCGTAAGAATTTTAGCGGTATTAAAACAATGATTAATATAAGGTTCACCGCTTGCTCTGGTTTGGCAATAATGTGCATTAGATGCAAAATTGTATGCTTTTTCTATTAAAGCAAAATTTGCATTAGGCAAATATTCTTTTACTAAATTTTTTAATTCTTCTATCATAATTAAATTAATATCCTTACGGAAACAGTATATTGAGAAACTTTCTCTTTTTCAATCTTATATGTTTCTCCTGCAATTGATATAGAAATTATTGAAATATTTATTCCCGCACCATAAGTATATTTTATATCATCTGTTTCTGTAACAGACGGACCTTGTGCACCTGCTCTTAAAGCCAAATATCTTCCCAAGTATTGTTCAACACCTATAGAGTAAAAATTATCATTTTCTATATTCCCGAATCTATAAAATTTCTTATGCCAATCTACAAGGAGATTAAATGTTCCTGCAATATATCCTAAACCTGTTCTTATTCCAAAGGGTAATTGATCGAAATCATAATTTTCCCACCACATAATACCGAAAATATTTTCAAAATTAACACCTACATATATGTTTCCTCTGAGCGGTGCCATAATACCGATATCCATGGTAAAACCATTACCGGAAGACGTTTGTGCAAAAGGCGTTCCGTCGATAACGGAACTTTCCGCAAGTGTTCCGTACAAATAAGATAGATTTAATCCGAATGAAACACCCTTTTCGTTTACATTCGCAGCAGAAAGAGTAAACGCTTTTATATGTTCTGATTTTTTATAAAAATCCGAACCATCATGATATTCTATATCATGAGAAGAAAAAGTTCTCCAAGATATTGCACCTTGTTTTTGATTAACAACAAAAGAAGTAAAACCTAAATCTATAGGATTACAATAGGCCATGTAATTTTTATCTATATCTGTATTTCTTATTATAGGAGCTGTAGCTTCAATCAATATTGCCTCACTGCCATTAAAACCTAAACTCGCCGAATTATAAAATACTCCATCTAAAGTGTTTGGCATAGCCGCACCCGTATATCCCATAGCAAGACTTCTTGCACTTACTCCCATAGAATCATAAGAGTTAGGCATTGTCGGCGGTTTTTTCGCAAAAGACAGTGTAACACAAACAAGAAGCAAAGATAGTACTAACCAAATTTTTTTATTCATAACATTCCCTATTTTAAATTATATAATTTTGCATATATTCCATCTTTATCGAGCAATTCTTGATGTTTTCCTGTTTCCGCAATTGTTCCTTTATCTATAACTATAATCTTATCTGCATTTTTTACCGTTGAAAGTCTATGAGCAATCAAAATAACAGTTCTATTCTTCATCAAAGTTTCTATTGCTTCTTGAACAAGTTTTTCGGATTCACTATCCAATGCAGAAGTTGCTTCATCAAGAATAAGTATAGGAGGATTTTTCAACATTGCTCTTGCAATTGCAATTCTTTGTTTTTCTCCTCCGGAAAGTTTCATTCCTCTTTCACCGATTAAAGTACTGTATCCTTCGGGCATTTTGGAAATAAACTTGTGAGCGTTTGCCGCTTTTGCCGCCGCCTCTATTTCTTCATCTGTGGCATCAAGTTTTCCGTAAGCAATGTTATATCTTATAGTGTCATTAAATAAAAAGACATCTTGAGAAACAACACCTATTTTATCTCTTAAAGATTCCAATGTTAAATTTTTTATATTTGTTCCGTCAACTAAAATTTCACCGGAATTGACATCGTAAAATCTTAATATTAAATTAGCGATTGTACTTTTCCCGGATCCTGAAGATCCCACAAAAGCAATTGTTTGACCTTTTTCTATATCAATATTTATATTATTTAAAATCGGTTTATCTTGTTCATATTTAAAAGAAACATTTTTATAAACAATATTTTTTGAAAAAGCATCAAGTGTTTTTGCATCGGGTGAATCAAAAATTTCAACTTTTTCATCTAATATTTCAAATACTCTCTCACTTCCGGAAGCGGCTTTTTGAATTGTAGAATTTAATTGAGCAAAATTTTTAATCGGTTGATACATTTGTGTAATTGCAAGAATAAAAGCAGTGAAATCTCCCAATGTCCATACTCCGTTAATAACATCTTTACCTCCAAACCATAAAACAACGGCAACGCCTGTCATGGATAAAAATTCCATCACCGGAGTCGTTCTTGCATCTACTCTTACAATTCTTTGTTGAACGTTATAGTATTCTTTGTTGTTAACTGCAAACCTTTTTTCTTCATGTTTCTCTCTACAGAAAGATTTTATAACGGAAAATCCGCTCAAAATTTCTTGCAAAGAAGTATAAATTTCCGATATTTGAACCATACTGTCTTTGGAAGCTTTTTTCAATTTTCTGGCAAATTGAGCAAGAGGTATTCCTAATATTGGCAAAACAACTACTATAAAAAAAGCATATTTCCAATGAAGATAAAATAATCCGCCTATCATACCGATTATTATCAAACTATCTCTTAAAAGAGTCGGCGGAACTTTTACGAGTGCATCCTGCAAAGCATTAATATCGTTGGTTAATCTCGACATGATTTTTGATGATGTATTCTTTACATAAAAACTATGAGATAACGAAATTAATTTATAACATAAATCTTGTCTTAAATCTTTAATGGCATTTTGTGAAACATAATTTAAAAAATAACATCTGCCGTAATCTGCAACACCTTTTATAACATATATCAAAGGCATAACCAAACACAAACAAATTAAATTATATTTAGCAACTGCAGGATCTTCGTTTATAAACACACCATCCATTATTTGTTTAGACAAATAAACCAAAAGGCCTGCAACGGCAGAATAAATTCCCATAGCTATCATTGCAAGAACGAATCTTCCTTTATATGGCATGGCATATTTTAATAGTCGTTTATAATCCATCATTGGTTATCCTCCACAATTCTTTTTGCTACTCTATCATAAACACCTTCCGGACCTAACTGTTGTCTGAATTTCAAAAGTTCTTCTTTTATGGAATCATATTTTTCCTGTTTTAAAACATCTAAAATATTTTGAGACAAAATTTTATCAGTTGCTCTATGTTGTATACATTCGGGTATTAACTCTTTATTCAATAAAATGTTTGCTAATGTAATATATTTAACTTGAACTATCAATCTTGCCAACAAATAATTTGCCCATGACAATTTATACATAACTACCATAGGAATTCCCATTAAAGCATTTTCCAAACTTACAGTTCCGGATGGACACAATGCAACATCTATTTTCTTTCTTTCTTCAAAATCGTTACCTTTCTTAACCGTTATATAATCGGGAACATTTTGTTCAAAATTATCAACGGAAAATAAAACAAACTTTGCATTAATTTTTTCTTTTAATATTTTTACCGTATCAAGTATTATCGGCAAATGTCTTTTTATGGTACTTTTTCTGCTTCCGGCAAAAAGGCCGATGGTTACCGATCCTTTATTTTTTTCTTTTACAATATCATTTATGTTCGGAACCAAGTCGACTAACGGGTTACCTTCAAAAAAAACTTTTACTTTTTCTTTTTCATACATTTCTTTTTCGAAAGGAAGTATCGGAAATGCGATATTTACATACTTTGCAATATTTTTTATTCTGTATTTTCTTGAAGCCCAAACTTGAGGAGTAACGAAATAATAAACCGGAATCTTTAATTCATGAGCAAGTTTAGCAACATGAATATTAAAGCCATAATAATCTACTAATATAACTTTGTTTACTTTTTTTTCTACAAGATATTTTTTTACGGTTTTAAATATTTCTTTTAAAAAGAAAACTTGTTTTATAGGGAAAAATCCGAAGCCGTTTATATTTACGATATCTTGAATAAATCCGTCTGCAACTTTTTTTAACTGATCACCGCCGATAGCATAAATTTTATAATCGCTATCATTTTTTATTGATTTTATTAAATTTGCCGCATGAATATCACCGGAAATATCACCGGCAGAAATAAATATAGATTTGTTCTTTTCCATATCTTAAAATTATATTGAAAAACAAGACAAATTTCAATAAAAATATTGATTTTTTTGACAAATTATTTTTTGGATTATTCTTTGTACGAAATATTATTCGATAAACAATATGTTTTCAAGCTCTTTTAACTCAAAAACTATTTTCTGTGCTTCAGACATTTTCGATAACAAATTTTCTTTTAATTGTGCATATTTTCCGGTTTTATCCAACTCTATTGCTTTTATATAATCAGTTAAAGCCTTTTCATACATACCCAATTTTTCTTCCAACATACCCCTTTTTGCATAAACAAAAGCGTTTTCATATATTTCCAAAGACTTATCATAATCCTTTATCGCCTCTTTATAATTACCAAACATAACTTTTATATTACCTTTATCTGCCATAGCCAAATCATTTTTCAATATTCTCTCATATAAACTTGCTCTTAATATATAGTATATCCTTTTCTCTCTTATCGATAACGCCTTGGTACAATATGCAATAGCTTCATCATATTCTCCTTTCTTTTCCATAAGTTTGGCGAGTACATGATATGTGTCTTCATTGTTTGCATCAATAGCTAAAGATTTATTCAAACTTGCCAAAGCTTCATCATCCTTATCCATTTCCATTTGAGTTTTACCGATATACATATATGCCAACGATGAAGGTTTTATTTTTAAAGCTCTGTTAAAATCATCCAGGGCTTCTCTATAATCTTGATTTTTTAGTTTCAATTCTCCTCTTGCAATATAAACTTCGGCATTTTGTTTCATTTCCAACGATTTCGTAAGCTCCGCTATAGCAACATTATTTTGATATGAACCTACAATAGCGCTGAAATAACCCTTATCAGCTTGTGCCAAATCTTTTCTGTTTATCAACATATATAAAGCAGATCTTTTCGAATAAAAATTTTTCAAATTCTGTTTTGCTATAAAACCTACATTTTCTTTTTCCATATCTATCGCAATGGTATAATTCAAAATTGCTTTTCTGTATTCTTTCGTTTTTTCATAAATTTCGGCAATTAAGACATATGTTTCCATTTTCGGATCTATTTTTAAAGAACGTTCGGTATCTCTTAATGCTTCCTTATACATACCGATTTGGTATTCCGCTTTAGCCGCCAAATCCCATAATCTGCTATCATTAAATTGTGAAATTACACTTATCTTTTCTAATATTATTTCTTTATAATTCTTTAATTCATAAAGGCAATTCCATCTGTTTATAGTCGCTTCCAAATTTTGTTCCATCTTAAGACCTTTATTATAAAACTCTATGGCTTGCTCGTATTTTTTAGACAAGAAATATATTCCGGCAATTTCAAAATATGCCGATGCGGTTTTTTTCATTTTCAAAGAAGTATTAAAATCTTCTACCGCTCCATTATATTTATTTGTTTTTGCCTTTACTTTTCCTCTTTCAAAGAAAGCTTCCGGTGTTTTTTTCAATTCGATTGAACTGGTAAAATCGTTTATTGCACCTAAATTATCTCCCGCTTTACTTTTTAACAAACCCAACTTATAATATATCTCGTAATTTTGTTTCTTTTTTAAAACTTCCGTTAATTTTTTTATTGCAGAATCATAATCTCCGTTTATAGCATCAATAGCGGCACTATCTTCATCAACCAAATCAAACTTTTGCATAACTTTATATAATTCATATCTGAAAGTGTAGTATTCCAAATTATCGTCTTCCATATTTATTGCCGTAGTGAAATCATTTAAGGCATTATAGTTTTGTTTTACACTTTGATAGGCTATTCCTCTTCGTGAATAAAATAAAGCATTCGGCAACACTTTTATAGCATTTGTGGAATTCATTATTGCTTCTCTATAATTACCTTTTTTAAAATTTGCACAAGCTAAAAGAGCATGTGTAAGAGCAGAATTTTCTATTGTTAAAGCAGCATTAAAATCTCTAATTGCATCATCATATTGTTCATGCAACAATTCAGCTTTTCCTCTCGAAACATACGCTCTGGATGAAACTTCAATCTCCAATGCCGAAGAGTAATCACCTATAGCACCGCCATAATTGTCCAATAAGTATTTTGCATCTCCTCTTTCCAAAAACAAAACAGGATCCTTATCGGTTTTCAATACCTTTGTATATTCTATTACAGCTTTATAATAATCACCGTCTTTTACCAACTTTCTGGCATTAGAAATTATCTCCTCGTCATCAGCAAAAACGATTGTTACCAAAAACATAAAAGAGAATAATAATAATATTTTTTTCATCATAAATTATAAAACCTTAAAATATTTAGAAACAAAATCTTTAAAACTGCATTCGTATTTTTCTACATTATAAAAATAGTTCTCAAATCTTTTAAAAACATCTTTCCCTCTTTGTATCGCCTTAAAATAATTTTCTGTTTCACCTATTTCATTATCACAAGATTTTATTTTTTCCAAAACATTTTTATATTTATTAATAGAACTATTTGTATTAACAACGCTAATTTTGGGCAACTTATTTTTTTTAACCGTTTTTACTTTCCTAAAATTATAAATCTTCGAAAGAATATAAGAAAAGTATCTGTCGGCTTCAGGCAAAGAATAACCTATAAAACACCAGTTATCCGCTTCCTGCAAAATATTCTCTACTTTAGTCCAAATCTGCATTATATATTTATTTTCATAAATTCTGTTGTTCGTAGGATGAACTATGTAAGGTTCCACGGAAGAAAGACCGCAATTATAACATTTCTTTTTCCCTATCAAATCCAAAGGTTTACCTTGTTTTGATATTTTGGAAAAAACTTTTCCGCAAGATTTACAAAAAACCCAATTTATTGAGCCGTGCGGTCTTAACAAATTTATTTTTCTTTTTCTCGGTCTATGAAACCATTTTTCCTGTTCGTAATTTCCTAAATCTATACCGAAATCAACATCGAAACTTTTATCTTCGTTTTCGTCATACATCGACAACAAAACTCTATCCAAACAAATATCATAATTAAACGTAATAAAAGATATATCTACATTCTTTTGTTTCTTACATCCGTTATATATCTTTTGACCCAGTATTGTGTACGGACTAACTGCTTTCTTATTAAAAATATTATGTTCTTTTAGTTCGGCATCGGTTAATGTGGCAAACATTATACCTTTCAACAAACTGTCATAATATTTTTTTATCTTTTCAATCTGGACATTACCTATATTTTCATTTTTGGATATTGCCGTTTCCAAAACATTGAAAATTGTTTCTAAAGAAATATTATCTATCGATCTGTTGCCGGTAAAAACTGTTTTTAAAAGAGACTTTATTTCTTTTGAAACTTTTTTATATTCCTTTATATGTGATCCTTCTTTATTTTTAAAAGCAAATTCTTGTTTTAATATGTTTTTCAAAATCTCGTCCTGTATGGGCAGATTGTCATCTTTACTGGCACCTGCACCCATAATAAAAACATACTTTTCTTTAGGATCCAATATAAATTTATTCATACTATGCCTACTGTTCCAATATAATGTTATAATCTTCTCTTGTAACAGCATCCGTCGGAATAATATCTATATCTTTTTTAAACAACTCCTGCAATCTTCTTTTTCTTTCAACAAAATATTGTGCCACATCAGGATGTAATTTTATTTTTATTTTTCCAAAAAACTTTTCTATTTTCATCTGTTCTATTTCCTGACATACGGAAATAAAAACCGATTCTTTAGACAATATAAGACCAAGTCCGTGGCATGTCGGACAAGTATCACCGAGTAATGAAAACAACGACTCTCTTTTTCTTTCTCTTGTCATTTCAATAAGGCCCAAATGAGTTATCGGCCATATTTTTATTTTAGCTTTATCATGTTTTGTTGCTTCTTTCAAAGCTTCCAAAACTTTTTTCCTGTTTTTCTCTTTTTTCATATCGATGAAATCTATAACTATAATTCCGCCGATATTTCTTAATCTTAATTGCCTTGCAACTTCTTGAGCCGCTTCAATATTCGTTATTGTCCCAACTTCTTCTTGTGTATTATTGTTTCCTACAAATTTACCGCTGTTAACATCTATCGCACACAAAGATTCCGCTTCCTGAATAATAAGATACCCGCCCGACTTTAATCTTGCTTTGTTCGATCTTAATCTTTTTATCTCTTCTTCTATTCCGTAAGCTTTAAAAATAGGTTGTTTACCTTCATACAAAACAATTCTGTCTTCAAGTTCCGGAGAAACTGTTCTAACAAAATCAACAACATCATTTAATTCTTTTTGGTTATCGATTTGCATCATTTTCACATCTTCGGTAAAATGATCTCTAACCGTTTGAAAAACAACTCCTAAATCTTTATGAACACATGTCCCGCATTTCGAATTATTAAATCTGTTTATAATAGAAGCCCACAATCTTGAAAGATACTGCATTTCTCTTTCTATTTCTTCTTCGGTAGCATCTTCCGCTTCCGTTCTGACAATTATTCCGCCCGCAAGGTTCTTCTTTAAATTCTTTACAATATTTTTTAGTCTGTTATATTCTTCTTTGCTTTCTATCTGTTTTGAAACACCTACACGTTTACTGAACGGCATATACACCAAAAGTCTTCCCGGTAACGAAATATCCATTGTAACTTTAGGGCCTTTTGTACTGATAGGTTCTTTATAAATTTGAACCATTATATCTTGCCCTACTTTCAGCATATTCTCTATATTCTTTTCATTCTTTGATGCAACAACATCGGCTATTCCCAAATAAGCACTTTTGCCGAAACCTATATCTACAAAAGCTGAAGACAAACCTGATACAATATTTTGAACTTTGCCTTTGTATATATTATTTAAAATTTTTTCTGTTTCTCTTCTTTCTATAAAGATATCAGATAACCTATCATTTTCCATGACGGCAACTCTGGTCTCTTCGAAAGTTCTGTTTACAATAATTTCTTTTCTCATTTTCTCTGTAATTCTCACTTGCCACCTAAAAATTTATTTCCCTTTAAAAACTCGTATATCTTCTTAGCCATACTGTATATCGTAAAATCGGAATTATCTTTAAGTGCACCTTTATTTTCAACATACAAAGCTCTGGAAGAATTTTTTGCATAATCCGAAAGTAAATTATTTATCGGAATATCATCCGGATAACCGGCAAAAACCAAATTGGTTTTTGAAGTATAAGCTTTGTTCCTTAATTTATCTATATCAGATAAAATCCAATCATTTATAATTTGTATTTTTTCATCATAATCAACTGTATTTATCGCCATTATCGACTCCAAGCCTTCGCTCGGAAAAGTAATAAGTTCGTTCAAACCTCTCGCAAAGAACAAAACTTCCGCCGTTATTTCACCTTTATACAACATAAAAATCAACTCTAAACCTTTATAACATAAATTCAATTTATTTAAAGGATCGACTAATACACCATCTTCAAAACATTGTAAAGCTTTACGTTCGCAACCTTCACTATTTTCAGCCAAATATGTCGAACCCAGTGCGTAGTATAACATGCTCTGCGACGGTTTTTTCTCTATTATAGAATTTAAAAAACTTTTTGCTTCTTCGTATTGTTTACCTTTTATCAACTGCCATGCCTGTTCGTACGTTTTTATGGTAGCCATAAAATTACTATCTACGTTAAAATTATCTTTCAAAACATAAAAGTTCGGTATAACTTTCGGTTTAAATGTTTTATCCGGCCCGGGACCCATCAACTTATTATACACATTGCCGATTATTTTCGTTAATTTACTGTTTCCCGAAGAGCCATACAATTTTGACATCTCGTTGTTAATTTCGTAAAGATCTTTTTCCTCTTTTATTACCACAGGTTTGTTTCTATCTCTGTTTTTTATATATTCGGAAAGTCCGTACAAATTATGATAATTCGAATCACCGACATTAAGTATCACTGTATCTTGATGCTTTTTGCTGAACAAAACATTACAAAGTTCTAAGCACTGAGTTGTGTTCATATCGAACTTTGTAACTTTACTTACGTTTATTGCACCTTTACCGAAATCATCATCTATTAAACTCTGTAGCATATCTACATATTTCGTATTAAAAGAGTCCGACATATGCACACTGTCACTAATATACATAATAGATTTATCTGCGAAAATAACGGACAACGGAAATAAAAGCAAAGTCAAAATAATAAAAATTTTAAATTTCATAAATAGTTCCTTTGTTTTCAACAAATAGTCTTTCCCTTTTAGTATACAATATTTTTATACTTTTTTCTTGTATTTTCAATAAGTTTTGCAAAATTTTTTCAAGTTTCATATTTTTTGTAGGACCAAATCTTAAAAAGATTTTTAGTGTATTATCATCAACAATTTGTATTTCTCGTATAAGATCTTTCACATCTACTATTGTTTCTTTATCTTTTTTTACCTTCTTAATTAGAATCTGTTCCTGATTTAAATACTCGTCTAAATAACTTTGTTCCAACTTAACGCCTTTGACTGTATACTCAGCCAAATTCACAATAGATTCTATTGATGGAAATCTTAAAGGAATATATTTTGCATCTAATAGTTTATATCCTTCCGGTAATATTTTTGATATTTCTTGTTTTATTTGTTCCAAATCAACTTTTTCGGTTAAAGATAAATCTACATATTCACTATCACTTTCATAACCTACCGCTATTGCCGGCCCGAAAGCTGCTTTTACCTGAGGACTAAAACCGTTTGTATATGCCAACGGCAACTTTGTTCTTTTTAATGCCCTTCTGAAAAAATCTATTTGTTCGAGTTGCGATACATATTTCACAAAACCTTCTCTTGAAAATTTTAATAATACTCTAAATTTAGTTTCAAATATTTCTTTTTTTACGGAAGAAATATTTTCGGGAAGTTTTGTTATTTGTTTTTCCTTACCTGAAACGACATTTGCGGTTTCCTTAATTCCTGTTGCATAATCGTTATAAAGAAATTGTTTATCTACTCCCAAATTTATATGTTGCCACGGTAACACTTCATCAAAACCTCTTCTTCTGTAAACATAAAAATTTAAATCAAAACCTGCCTCTTTTATACTTTCCATCCAAACATCAAAATTAAATTTATCTTTCCATTGATCAAATCTCATACCTTTTTGCCAAGCAGTATATATTGCTTTTGAAACTCGTCTATCGGCTCTTGCCAAGAAGGCCTCTATTATACTTGATTGATGATTATGTGCTCTGATATCGGCAGGAACAGTTTTTTTAATATTTGTTATAACATCTCTGAAATATTCACTTGAAAACATCGGTTCCCACTGAAATGCGGTTTGTGCTTTAGGCACAAAAGGTGATACCGTTATACTGAAATTTAATCTGTTAGCGGTTTTTCGAACTTTATCAATAAGCGTTTTTATTGCAGAAATATCTTCCATTGTTTCAGTTGGAAGACCTATCATAAAATACAATTTGATTGCTCGCCAACCCATTTGATAAGCAAAGTTTAAAGTATCAACTATTTCATTTTCGGATAAATATTTTCCTATAACATTCCTTAATCTATCCGAACCTGCCTCCGGAGCAAATGTTATCGAAGGTTTTTTGTCCCTGTTTAAATATTCGGCAACTTTTAAAGAAAATTTATTACATCTCATGGAAGGCAATGTTACATTAAGATTTTGTTTATAATATTTTTCGTTTGTCTGTAACAAAAGTTCTTCCAAGTCTTTATAATCTGTGCAGGATAACGATGAAAAAGAAACTTCTTCATATCCGGTATTTTTTAAACTTTCATCCAACAAATTTAAAAGGGTTTCAACTTTTCTTGCCCGCCAAGGTCTGTAATATTTTGATGCCTGACAAAACCTGCATCTTCCTACACATCCTCTTGCAACTTCAATATTTAATCTGTTGTGAACCGTTTCTACAAAAGGAACAATTTTGTTATTATGAAAAAAAACTTTATCTAAATCTACTATTGTTTTCTTTATAGTTTCAGGAACACCTTCAATATTCGGCTTTATAGATTTTACGGTATTATCGTCATTATAAGTCACATCATAAAAAGCCGGTATATAAATTCCTTCTATTTTTGAAAGTTCAAAAAGAGTTTCTTTTCTGCTCAACTTATTTTTTTTGCAAGTTCTATAAGTTTCCAATATTTTAACCATAGATACTTCACCGTCACCTATGGTAAATAAATCAAAAAAATCTGCGAACGGTTCGGGGTTTGCCATTACAGGTCCGCCACCGATAATCAAAGGTTCATCTTCTTTCCTGTCTTTTGCAAAAACAGAAATATTTGACAACGATAACATATTAACAATATTTGTTCCCACAAGTTCGCACTGTAAACTAAAACCTACAATATCAAACTCTTTTAACGGGCTTTTAGATTCCAAAGAAAAAAGACTGATTTTTTCTTGTCTTAATATTTGTTCCAAATCTACATCGGGAGCATACGCTCTTTCACATCTTGCAACTTTCTTTTCGTTAATCAAGTGATACAAAATTTCAAGACCTAAGTTTGATGCACCTATTTCATAAATATCAGGAAAACACAAACAGATAGACACATCATTTTCCATATCAGGTTTGTATGAATTTATTTCGTGATTTATATATCTTGACGGTCTTTGAACCAAAGGTAATATTTTGTCTAAATCAATCATTATTTTGTTCCTTGCTGTCTATTTTAGATTCAAGCTCTTTTATTTTATCTCTATATTCTTCATTTTTCTTATCAAAATTTAAAAGTTGTTCATAAATTTTTAATTCTTCTGCATAGTTTTTTATCATATCATATATTTTTATCAATTGTTTAGAATAGCTGATATTATAAGGTTTTATATTGTATGCTTTTAGAGCATACTTTTGAGCATTTTCATAATCTTGTTTTCTATAATATATTTCGCTTAACGGATAATATACCAAATCTTTACTTCCTTTCATATCTTGTTCCATTCCCAAAAATGCGGTCTCTGCTTCGTTAAGATTACCTATCGCAACTAAAAAATTAGCATAATTGATTAAAGTTTTAAAACTCGATTTTAAAGATATGGCTTTTTCCATATAATATCGTGCTTCATCAAATAATCCCAAATCCACATAAATACCTGCTAAATTTTGGCAAGCAATATAATATTGAGGACTATCCTGATAAGCGTTTATCCAGAAATTTTTATAGTTTTTATATTTATCTGCTTGAACATACGACAAATAAAAACAATTCACAAAATGTATCAAAAAAACAGTTATTAAAAAAACTTTTAAAATTTTTTTTAATTTATCTGCTCTTAAAATAAGCTGGTCCAGAGAATAAGTTAAAATAATTATAAAACCTAAGGAACAAACAAAAAATCTATGATTTAAATAGATATTTTCCTTTTGTAAGAAAGTAGGAAATATCGACAATAAAACTAATGCACTTGAAAAAACAAATATTTCTTTAGATAGTATCTTTTTATATAAAAAGAACAGCAATATAAACAGAAAGAAACAATTATAAATAATTATTTTTAATGGTAAACTTGCCTCGAACAAAATTACTGGAATAGTTTCCGGGACAAAAAAATTATAAAAATAAATAAGGCTATCTTTAACAAAATTCTTAGCTAAAATTCCTATATTGAAAAGAAAATATTCGTAGCCTAAAGATACAACCGCATAATTCCTTAGTATAAAAAAAGCACAAACAAACGGAACCAAAAATATAAACAATGCTAACAATTTCTTCTTAGAAATATTACAATCATATAAATATAAATAAATAAAATATAATGGAATTAATAAAATAAAAGTTTCTTTTGTAAACAGAGAAACAACGAAAAACAAACAAAACAAAAATGCATATTTTATTTTTTGCATATTTATGTACTTTATAAAACAAATAAAAGATGCCACAAAAAAAACAGCCAACAAACTATCATTTCGCCCGGGTATCCAAACAACTACGGAAGAGAACATAGGATGTGCCGCTATTATTAACAATATAAATTTCAATATTATCGAATTAAGATTCAGTTCTATACAAAACAAGTAAAAAAGATATAATGCCAAAATAAACAAAACAATATTTGTTAGGTGATAAAACTTCAAGTTGTCTCTTACAAAAAAAGATTCTATTGCAAAAGATAAAGATAAAATCGGTCTGTAGTATAAAGTAGTGTTATTATAAAAAGCAGATTTTGTAAACAATTTTGTAATATTTTTAAAATCGGAAATAAAGTTAATATTATCCGATATCAAAGTATTATCATCCAGATTAGTTAATTTAAAATCTATTGATTTCCCGTACAAAGAAAAAATCAGTATGGTTAATAATATTAAAAAAAATATATTCGTATTTAAAAAATTTTTTATGTATTTAAACATAATTCAAAGAAACTACAACTTTATATTCTTAAATAAACTTTTCATGTCTTCCGGCAAAGGAGCAACAAATTCCATTTCTTTACTTGTTACCGGATGAGTAAACCTGACTCTGTAAGAATGTAACATCTGTCTTGTAAATTTAATATCTTTTAAATGGTCACTTCCGCCATAATCGACATCACCCAAAACAGGATGACCTATATATTTCATGTGACTTCTTATTTGGTGTGTTCTTCCGGTAATAATATGAACTTCAAGCAAAGAAACATCTCTGCTTCTGGACAAAACTTTAAATTCGGTTATTGCCATTTTTTTTGCAAGCGGTCCGACTTCTATAATTTTTCTGTTTTGCATGGAACGACATAACGGTGCTTCTATTCTTCCCTGTTCCTCAACAACCGTTCCGGTTACTGCCGTAACATAAGTTTTGTGTATTGTTCTTTTTTGAAATTGTTTTGATAACGACACTTTTGATTTTTCGTTCTTTGCAAAAATTATTGCACCTGTCGTATCTTTATCTAATCTGTGAACCATAAACGGACTGCATTTTCCTTTAAAGTGATAAAGTAATGCATTTAACAATGTTCCCGTTTCATGACCGAACGACGGGTGGACGACTAAATCGGCTTGTTTGTTTATAACTATTATATCGTCATCTTCATAAACTATATTTAAAGGGATATTTTCAGGTTTTAAAGTTGTTTCAACATCTTCTTCAATCGTATATTCTATACTATCATTTTGTTTTGCTTTATAACTGGGATGAACTTTTTTACCGTTTACCAACAATTTACCTTCTTTTATCATATTTTGGAAATATGTTCTTGAGTACTCTTTATGTAAATTGTTCATAAAACAATCCAATCTTTCATTTGTATCCTTATCGCAAACAAAATTATTTTTCATTTTTTGCTCCGTTTTTTGTAAACAATAAAATTATCACTGCTACAACAAATATAACTACAGAAATATTTTGTGCCGGAGATAAACCAAACAAAAAGGTTCCCCTATCGTCTCCTCTAAAAAACTCAACAATAAATCTTAATATCGAATATAACAACATATACAAAACAAAAATATAACCGTTTTTATGAGATTTTTTTAAGAAACTATGTAATACAAAAAATATTACAAAATTGCCCAATGCTTCGTATAATTGTGTAGGATGTTTCTGTGCTATTGCCAAAAAACAATCTGTGTTTTTACCGTAACAACATCCCGAAAAAAAGCAACCTATTCTGCCGAAAGCGTGTCCCAATGCTAAAGCCGGTGCAAAAATATCTGTCAACTTTATGATATTTAATTTTTTATATCTGCAATAAAAAAATGCAAAAATTAATACGGCAACAAATCCGCCGTAATATACAAGCCCGCCTTTCCAAACTTGAAAAATTTCTAAAGGGTTAGATTTATAGTACGGCAAATCGAGCAACACATAAAATAATCTTGCACCTATAATACCGATTAAAATCACATAAAACAAAAAATCGTATACTTGTTGTTTGGTTATTATATTTTTTGAATATTTAACGATATATTGCATACCGGCAAAAAAACCGATTGCAACTAAAACACCGTAGGTATATATTGTAATACTACCAATGGAAAAGAGTTCAGGATACATTTATTAATTACCTTTCTTATTCAACAAATAAAGTTTTATATATTTTGTAAAAGTGTAATAAGAACCCAATACTGCCCAAACGAAACCTTCAAATCCATCCAAAAAACCAAGTTTAAAAATATACCTTTTTACAAATTCGAACGGCGGTCTGAAAACAATATCAATAATTTTTGATTTTTTATTTTTTTCGGCCATTTTTAATGCACCGAAAGTGGTATACTGTTCAAATTTATTAAAATATCCGTCTAAATTTTGGCATGTATAATGATAAAAAACATTATTTAATTTTCCCGTTTTTCCGTCAACAACCAATTCTTCATGAATTATTCCGCCAACATATTTTGATAAAGATTTTTTTGCAAGTCTGAGTCTGTCTTCTTTTGCCACACCGGAATGTTTCATCTTCCTGCCGAGAAAAAAATTTTCTCTCGTTAACATAAAACCGTCATATTGTGTTGTTTCTATAGTATTTTTTATTTCTTCTTTAAGTTGTTCCGATAAAGCTTCATCGGCATCAAGATGTAAAACCCATTCGTTCATAGCAAGGGACAATGCATAATTTTTCTGAGCGGAAAAGTTGTCAAACGGTCTTTTAAAAATTTTAGCTCCGTAGGATTGTGCTACCTTATTTGTGTTGTCCGTTGAACCGCTGTCAACCACAATTATTTCACTTACCAAACCTTTAACACTTTCTAACGATTTAGCAATATTTTTTTCTTCGTTTTTGGTAATCATTACAAGTGATATTTTCATTTCGTTTTTATTATTTTCCTTATAACAAAATTTTCAAACTTGTTTCTGTTTTTATCGAAATATTTAAGTAAAGACTCGTTATACATCTTTTTCTTATTGAATGTCATTTTATCATCACTTCCAAGACCTCCGTAATGATAAACTTCACTTTCCGGAAGATAACAAATCTTTTTACCGATTAATTTTAATTGTCTGAACAAATCGGTTTCTTCCAAATAGAAAAAATATCTTTCATCGAACCCGTTAACCTTCTTCATATACTCTTTATTTATTATGAAACAAGCACCTCTTAAAGAGTTAACCGTATAACATTTGCCCGGTTTATAAAAATTTTCTTTTATTGAAACCGATAATTTTACCACAGGTTTAAATATTTCCGTATATAAAGTTGCTTCCGGATAAACGGATTTTTGAATAGTGTTATTTTTTCTTAAAAGGCGTGGACCTATAACGGCAATATCTTTATCGGAAAAAATTTTGTTATATAACTTAGATATCGAATCTTTTTTTATTTCGGTATCTGTATTTATGTAAAGAATAAAATCACTTTCGGAAGCATTAAATCCCTGATTTGCAGCCTTAGCAAAACCTAAATTATCTTTATTCTTTATAACTTGTGTTTGCGGATATAATTTTAAAACTTCTTCTATTGAACCGTCATTACTATCGTTATCAACTATAATCCATTGAGAATTTTTTGAAGATGTTATCTCGTCGTTATTATCCAATGCTTTAAGACAATCAAATAACACGGACTTAGAATTTCTCGTAACCAAAACAATTGATAATTTTTTCCCTTTATCCACCAATTATATCCTTACTATTTTTGATGATTTCATTAAATTTGTTGCATTTCTTGTATCAAAAACAAGTTTAGATTTTTTAACAACATCCGCATAATCTATGCATGTATGATCCGTTAATATTATAACTGCGTCATATTTTGAAATATTTGAAATACTCTTTTCGGATTTCATTATTTTGTTTCCGATTTTAACTGTTGAAACATACGGATCATAATAAGAAAGTTTTGCTTGTTTGTTTATCAACAATGTCATAACATCAAGTGCGGGAGATTCTCTTAAATCGGCAACATCTTTTTTATAAGCCACACCCAACACAAGTACTTTGGAACCTTTTATGGATTTTGCTTTTTCGTTTAATGCATCCGCCAATTTTGTTACTACATATTCCGGCATCTTAGAATTTATTTCTCCTGCAAGCTCTATAAATCTTGAATAAAAGTTCAATGTTTTAAGTTTCCAAGATAAATAGTGAGGATCTAAAGGAATACAGTGTCCGCCTATTCCGGGACCAGGAGTAAATTTCATAAAACCGAACGGTTTTGTTGCAGAAGCATTTATTACTTCCCAAACATTTAAGCCTAACCTGTCACACATTAAAGCGACTTCGTTTACAAGCCCGATATTTACCGCTCTAAAAGTATTTTCCAAAAGTTTTACCATCTCGGCAGCCTGTGTAGATGATACTTTATGAACCTTTGTAAAACTTCCGTAAACGGCACAAGCCAAATTTGTCGATTTAGGGCATATACCGCCAACAACTTTAGTAGTATTTGAAATAGTAAATTTTTTGTTTGCAGGATCTATTCTTTCAGGACTGAAAGCCAAGAAGAAATCTTTGCTGCCTTTTAATCCTGTTTCTTCAAGCATAGGAAGAACAAGTTCTTGTGTTGTTCCCGGATAAGTTGTAGATTCGAGAATTATAAGTTGTCCTTTCTTTAAATTTTCTTTTATTTCGTTTGTTGCCGAAACTATATATGAAACATCGGGATCTTTAGATTTTCTTAACGGTGTAGGAACACAAATAATAATTATATCCAACTTTGAAATTGCTTTAAAATTTGTTGTAGCGGAAAGCTTTTTTGCTTCTACAAGAGTTTTAATATCTTCCGTGGAAATATCACCTATATAAGATTTTTTATTATTTATACTTTCTGTTTTTTTACCGTCAACTTCTAGACCGGTAACAACAAAACCCTTTTTTGCAAGTTCCACCGCTAAAGGAAGTCCGACATAACCTAAACCTATTACACCGATTTTTGCTTGTTTTGAATCGATTTTTTTCAATAAATCAGTATACATTTATCTTCTCCTGAATATACTTTTAATATTTAAAGCTTAACGTTTTTAAACCAAGATTTATTTTCCAAATACCAATTGACAGTATTTTTTATTCCCTGTTCCAATGAAATCGTCGGTTTCCAATTCAATATTTTACCTGCTTTAGAAATATCTGCCCATGTTGAAACTATATCTGCTTTATGAAACGGCTTTCTGTTAATCTTCGCTTTTTTACCTAAATACTGTTCTATCAAGCCTATAACATAATTCAACGAAATCGGGTTATTACCTCCGCCCAAATTTATAATTTCAAAACCGACTTTCTTTAATGCTTTTATTGTGCCTTTGGCAATATCGTCAACATAAGTAAAATCTCTGCTTTGAGAACCGTCACCGAAAAGCTCAATAGGAGTACCTTCATCTATCCACTTTATAAATCTTATTATGCTCATATCCGGTCTTCCGGCAGGACCGTAAACGGTAAAATATCTGACTATGCTTATATCTATACCGTACAAATAGTGATAAGAATAACACATTGCTTCAGCGCCTTTTTTGGAAGCGGCATAAGGCGAAATCGGAGTATTTACCGCAAGTGTTTCGGTAAAAGGCATTTTTTGTCCTGCATAAAGAGAAGATGTTGAGGCTAAAACAAACTTTTTTATTTTATGTTCTCTGCATAAATCCAAAAGATTAAGTGTTCCCATAGTGTTTGTTGAAACATAAACAAAAGGATTTTCCATACTGTATCTGACACCGGCTCTTGCAGCCAAATTGATAACGGCGGAAATTTTGTTTTTCGCAAATATTTTTTCTAAAGATTTTTTATTCTCGATATCAAGTTTAAAGAATTTAAAATTTTTATATTTTTTTAATTGTTTTAATCTGTAATTTTTTATTTTAACGTCATAATAATCGTTTACGTTGTCGATACCTATAA
Organism: Candidatus Ruminimicrobiellum bubulum; assembly: GCA_017651625.1. Taxonomy (GTDB): domain Bacteria; phylum Elusimicrobiota; class Endomicrobiia; order Endomicrobiales; family Endomicrobiaceae; genus Ruminimicrobiellum; species Ruminimicrobiellum bubulum. The sequence goes on from JAGCCP010000057.1 coordinate 75,126, forward strand.
CTTCTTTTTTAGACTTCAACAAAAATTCTGCCGTTTTATTTGCAATAAAACCTGCAACTCCGGTAACAATTATGCTCATAATTTACCTCAACAAAAATATTTTAAATATTATACAAAAAATATATATAAAAAAACGAATTTTTTTATTAAAAATATATCATTGATTTTTTTTAATTAATAGTATACAATTTTGACGATAAATAAAATTTTTGTAGGCTATAAAAATGAATATCGGAATAGACATAGAAGAAATCAAAAGATTTCAAAAATTTTTAAAAGATAAAACCTTCATTGAACGAGTTTTTTCAAAAGACGAAATAGCATATTGCTCGTCTAAAAAGAAAAATTCTGTTCAACATTTTGCCGTAAGATTTGCAGGAAAAGAAGCCGTTTGGAAAGCTATAAACAAATCAAAAAAATTAGTAATAACCGATGTGTCATTTAAAAATAATAAATTAGGGAAGCCCGAAGTTTACATTAAAGGTAAAAAAGTATCTTACATTGACATATCTTTTTCACATAACAGAACTACCGTTGTGGCGGTAGCGGTATCTTCTAAATAAAATGAAAATAAAAAATATATTTAAAAGAAAACAAAACAGTTTTAAAAACAATTTCGGACACATATTGGTTATTGCCGGTTCTTACAATATGCCCGGAGCCGGAGTTTTGTGTGCAAATTCGGCAATAACTTCAGGTGCAGGTCTTGTAACAATTGCTTTTCCGAAATCAGCATATCCGGTTATAGCAAAAAACATTAAACCGGAAATAATGCTTTTGCCACTTGAAGAAAAGAACGGGACATTTTCAAAATCGGCACAAAACAAAATATTGAACTTTATAGAAAAAAGAAAAATTACCTCCGTTGCCATCGGTTGCGGTATGGGCAAAAGCAGTTCCGTAAAAAATTTAATATTATCAATAATAAAAAATTTCAATATTTATGTGACGATTGATGCCGATGGTTTAAATTCATTGGAAAACGTACAAAAAAATTCAACAATAAAAAAATTTAAATCTGCCAAATCAAAAATAATAGTTACACCACACCCTAAAGAATTTGAAAGAATATCCGGAGTAAAATATAAAGAAGATAACGATTATCGAAAAGAAATAACTAAAACTTTTGCTAAAAATAATGATATAATTTGTTTATTAAAAGGACATAAAACAGTTGTCAGTGACGGCAACAAAGTATATGTAAACAGTACCGGAAATGCCGGTATGGCTACTGCCGGAAGCGGAGATGTTTTAACAGGTATAATTTCCGCTTTTGTGTGCATAGAAAACAAAGATTTGTTATTAAAAGTTGCAACTGCTGTTTATATTCACGGACTTGCGGGAGATTTTGCAGCTAAAGAAAAAACTCAAGTTTCTATGACGGCAAGCAATATAATTGATAACATTTATAAAGCAATAAAAAAAATTACCAAGTAATTTTTTCGGAGAAAATACATGGATTTATTTAAAACTTTACAAAATATAAGAAGAACAATACACCAAAATCCGGAACTCAGTAACAAAGAATTTAAAACAGCAGACTTGGTTGAAAAAGTGTTAAAAGAACAAGGTATAAAAACATACAGATTATGCAAAACGGGTGTAATAGGTATTTTGGAAGGAACAAAAAAAACTAATAAAAAAGCGAAAGTTATTGCTTTAAGAGCGGACTTGGATGCACTTCCTATAAAAGAAAAAAACAATAATTCATATAAATCAAAAAATCCGGGTGTAATGCATGCTTGCGGTCATGACGGTAACACAACAATGTTACTCGGTGCGGCAATAATTTTAGCAAAACAAAAAGATGAATTTGCAGGGAAAATTCAATTTACTTTCCAGCTCGATGAAGAAACTGCAGGCGGATCCAAGGGAATGATAAAAGAAGGAGTATTATCTGCAAATAAAGTTGATTGTATTATAGGTGCACATGTAAGTCCTTGGACAAAATCAGGTAAAGTTGCTTTAAAATACGGTGCAATGATGGCGGGAGTAGATAAATTTATTATAGAAATAAAAGGTCTTTTAGGACACGGTGCATATCCTCATTTATCCAAAGATCCTATTGTTGCAACAAGTGAATTTATAATGTCTTTACAAACTATTCCTTCAAGAATAGTAAATCCTGTTGAACCGGTAGTTGTTACCGTAGGAAAAGTTGAAGGCGGACAACAATATAATATAATTGCAGACAAAGTAACCGTTGTGGGAACAGTCAGGACATTCAGCGAAAAAACAAGAGAACTTATAAAAAAAGAAATGATAAAAAGACTGCAAGGTATTTGTAAAAGTTATTCAATGACATACACTTTTGATTATCAAGTTTTGAACAACCCTTTAATAAATACGGATTCCGTTGTAGATTTATGTTACGAATCAGCGAAACAAGTTTATGGTTCCAAAAATATAGAATTCTTAAAAAACCCGTCTATGGCCGGCGAAGATTTTGCCGAATATTTACATGAGGTTAAAGGTGCTTTTATTTATGTGGGAACTTCATCAAACGAGAAAACGTCTTATCCTTGGCATCATGAAAAGTTTGATTTGGATGAAACTGCTCTTCCTAAAGGCGCGGAAATTTTAGCTAACACGGCAAAACTTTTCCTTAATAAGTAAAATAAGTATCCGGACAGAAAGCATTTTTTATGTGTTCGATTTCTGTTTGACATATTGAAATAACGTCGAACCTTATATCTGTTTTTATTTTATTTTGTTTGATATAACACAATGCGGTTTTTATTACTTTTTTCTGTTTAGATTTTGTTACAAACTCTGCAGGTGTTCCGAAATTTTTGTTCTTTCTGTATTTTACTTCGACAAAAACCAGTGTGTTTTTATCTTTAGCAATAATATCAATTTCCCCTATCGGTAACAATTTAAAATTTTGTTCTATAATTTTATATTTTAAATTTTTAAGATAAGCGACAGATTCATCTTCATATTTTTTACCGATATCGGTAGTCAACTCTTTCATCTTTTTTCCTTAATTATTTTTTGCCGTTGTCGTTAATTGTACATATTATACATTGTAAATTATAAATTGTCTTTAAAGTAGTTCCGGTTGTTTACAATTTAGCGGAGCAAATGTCATTCTATGTATAGGGCAAGGTCCGTATTTTTGTATAGCTTCAAGATGAGCTTTTGTTCCGTACCCTTTATGTTTTTCAAAATTGTATTGCGGGTATTGTTTTGCATATTCATACATCATATTATCTCTCGTTACTTTTGCAAGTATCGATGCACATGCTATACATGCACTTTTTGCATCACCGGAAACTATTGCCTGTTGTTTCAATTTTAAATTTCTTACCGTATGGTTACCATCAATTAAAACCAAATCCGGAGTTACGGATAATTGTTCTATTGCTTTTGTCATTGCAAGAAATGTTGCCTGCAAAATATTTATTTCATCTATTGTTTTGCTGTCTACTATTCCTATACCGTAAGAAAATGCTTTTTGTTTTATTTCTTCAAAGAGAACTTTCCTCTTATTTTCGGTTAGTTTTTTTGAATCGTTTACGCCGTCTATGAGTATGTCTTTAGGAAGGATAACTGCGGCTGCTACCACCGGACCTGCTAAAGGACCCCGCCCTGCCTCGTCAACACCTGAGACAAAACTGAGTCCTTTATTATAAAAATCTTTATCAAATTCAAAAAGAGAAATTTTAATTTCCTTTTATTATTTTACTTTGCTGCAGCTTCTGCTTGTTGTTTGTTTTGTACTTCGGAAATTCTTGCTGCTTTACCTGCCAAATCTCTTAAGTAGTAAAGTTTAGCTCTTCTTACTTTACCTTGTCTTACTACTTGTATTTTTTCGATTCTCGGTGAATGAATAGGGAATATTCTTTCTACTCCGACACCGAAAGAGATTTTTCTTACTGTAAAAGTTTCGGTTAAACCTGTACCTTTTCTCTGTATAACTACACCTTCAAAAGCCTGAATTCTTTCGTTTCCGCCTTCAACAACTTTGAAGAAAACCCTTACTGTATCTCCGGCTTTGAATTGAACTTTAACATCTTTTTTTTGTGCTGCTTCGATTTGGTCTATAAGTGACATTTTACTACTCCTTTAACTTAATTACTTTTTTAACTTTAACAGGTCAGGTCTTCTGTTTTTTGTTCTCTCATAAGACTGCTGTTTTCGCCATTTTTCTATTTCTAAATGATTACCGGATAACAACACTTCCGGTACTTTAAAATTTTTAAATTTTGCAGGGCGGGTATATTGAGGATAATCAAGCATCCCGTCATAAAAAGAATCTTGTTCTACGGAAGATTTGTCCTGAACAACTCCCGGTAACATTCTTGCAACGGAATCTATTAAAACCATTGCCGGAATTTCACCGCCTGTCAAAACATAATCTCCTATAGAGATTTCTTCATCCACCCAATTTAAAACCCTTTCATCCACTCCTTCGTAATGACCGCAAAGTAAAACTAAATGTTCATATTTCGAAAGAGTTTTAACCTTTTTAGTGTTTAACAAGTTGCCTTGCGGACTCATATAAATCACGTAAGGTTTTTTATAAGGATTTTTGTATAAACAATTTTTCTTCCTTACACCAACACTTTTCAATGATAAATATATCGGTTCAACCTGCATTAACATGCCCGGTCCGCCGCCGAACGGTCTATCATCTACTTTTTTGTGTTTGTCTTTTGTGAAAGATCTGATATCTATATAGTTTATATCTAAAATTTTGTTTTGTATTGCCCTATTCATCAAACTGCAAGTCATAGGACCTTTAAACATATCTGGGAATATAGTCAGTATATCAATCTTCATAAACAGTAATTCCGGAAAATTCCTCTACAACTACCGCATCTTCCAATTTTACTTTTGTTCCGTAAATATCAACATATCCGTCCGGTAAAGATACAAAAATTCTCTTTGCAGATATATCTACTTTTGTAACTATACTTTTTAAAGCCGGAATTAAAAGCTCTTCCGTATCGGACTTTATTGTCCAAACATCGTTGTTGCCTGTTGATATAACATCTGCCAACAATCCCAACAAATTTCCGTCTTGATCAAAAACTTCAAAACCCAAAATATCCGCTACTTTCCAACTTGTTTTAGCGGTTTTTTTACGAATACTGCCCATTTACTACTCTACTATCTCCAATGTTGTTCTCTTATCAAGTTTTGCAGAAGCAGAATTCAAAATTATTCTGATAGCTTTTATTATTCTTCCTTCTTTACCGATAATTTTACCTCTGTCACCTGCTGCAACTTTGAGTTCCAAAATTGTTTATTTTTCACCTATAACTTCATTTACTTCTACTTGATCAGGTTTATCTACTAATGATTTTGCTATAAAAAGGATTAATTCTTTCATCGTTATATCTCCATTAATTTTCTTTTAATTTTAAACAACAATTAAATACAAATACTATTTAC
>JAGCCP010000058.1 GCA_017651625.1 Candidatus Ruminimicrobiellum bubulum
ATCGCCATGGGGAGCACAAGATAAACCGGCAGGGCAAGATGCTTACTTGGTATTTGATGCAGGAAAAGATCAATACTATATGGTAAATATAGATGTTGAGACTGGTTATCCTATAAAATATGTTCCTGCAGCGGAAACTTCAGTTGATGAAGCAAAAGAAGCTGAAAAAGCAAGATTGGCGGAAATAGCTGAAATTCATAAACAAGAACAACAAAGAATAGAAGAAATAGCAGAAAGAAGAGCAGCAGTAGCTACAGCGGATAAAGAATTAGCAACATTGATGGATAGAGTAGCTAAAGCGAGAGAGTTAAAGGGAACAGGCAAATTAACACAGACAGTGCTTGATGAGTTGAAAGATGCAGCATCTAAAGTAACAATAAAAGACAGTGATTCCGATGAAGCTAAGATAGCAAAGATAGATGCACTAAGAGATTTCTTGGGAATATATGGCTTCTATGCCGGAGGAAAACATTACGATTATAGACCGATAGATTTGATAGTATTTGAATTACAGACGAAAGCTGGATTTGGCTTATTAGGCTTAGAATATCCGTCATTCCAAAATGGAAACATAACGCCATATTCTGTAAAAGATAAATCGCCATTAGTAAGTTATGATTACTTACAAGAACACAACGAGGCAAAGAACATACAGAATATAATCTATATGTATTTGAATGGTGGATTAGGAGAAAGTGTAAAGGGAAGAGAACCTGTAATATTTGCATTGAATCAATTCAAGAATATAATGAAATCCGCAAGAGAAGCTAACGACACAGAAGCAATAGAGATATTGTCTACTATGGCAAAAGAAGGCGATTTGTTTGGTAGATATTTGACAAGAGATCAAATTACAATGTTAGAAAAATACGGATTTATACAAGTAAATCCATACGATTTCTATGATGAGTCCGGAAAAGTAAAGAAAGAAGTAGTAGTAAACAACCAGACGATAAAAGTACCTGCATTAACAGGTAAAGCGACAGATACACCGTTTGTTGTTAAAAATGCAGATGGAACATATGAATACAGATCGATTATGGATATTAAGATGGCAGAGATGGCAAACCATGAAGGAATAGCTGCATTACAGATAGTTGGACCTGGCGGAGAAGCGAATGCAACTGATATATTGAAATTGATAGATGCGGAAGAATCTTTGTTGGAATCAACGTTTGTAGACGGAGCATTAACAACGAATGGTAATGGTGGCGGAATACTTTTACAAGAAAGATATTATTCATGGAAGAAGGTAGGAGAAGGAGCCAACAAAGGATTTAGTATAGATTTTGATAATATAAATCCTGGCGGACATGGAACAGTATTCTTTACATTGTTCTCATCCGTAATCCCGAATATCAGGGAATTATGTGAAGCTAACGGAGTAGATATTAGAAACTTAACGAAACAAGATGTAGAAAAGTTAATGACGATGTCGAAAGAAATGTTCTTCGGAAACGGAGACGGATTGAATTCGGCTCCTACGGGAAGAATTGGCGCAGCAACAATGACAACAGTTCCGAGAACGGATGTGGATGCTAAAGGTGGAATGATAGTAGCATTGAGAACGATTGTAAACGGACAAGAAGTAGAATTCCCATATTTATTGGAAAGAGGAAATGTATCTGATGAAGATAAGGAAACTTCGGATGCTTTGCAAGAATTGTTTGCAAGATATGGATTGAAGCCGATAACAAAAGAAGCTTTGGCAAAAGAAGCTGCGACATATAGGAAAGCAAATAATGAAAAAGAAGCAAAAACGTTAGAGAGATTGATAGAGTTATTTGATAAATATGGAATAAAAGAAATGAAAGATGTAAGATCTCAAGCATTCAATACAAACGGAATACAATTCAATAATGTATTAATGGGATTGATATTTGTAGGATTGATAGATATTTTAGGAGAAAAAGAAGCATATAAATTATTTGCATCTCCTACAATAACATCAGATAAAGGTAGTTATACGAAGTTTGAATGGGCAATAGGACAGACATTGTTATGGGGAAATATGAACTTGGAGATATTGAGAAGACAAAATCCTCAAGTAAATGAATTGTTGAATACGATATTGGGTGAAGGCAAACAGATGGCAACGGTTGTAATGTCCAGTCCGGAACAGAGAGAAGAAGCAGGATTTACGCCATTCAAATTTGTAAAAGATATATTGTTATTCTTCAAGGGTGGTTTTATAAATGCAATGAATAAGTTCTCATTCAACAAGGGAACAAAAACCGATATGTTGGGAGTAACCGGTACAAGTGAAAATAATTTATACTCGATATACTATGATTGGGCATATTTCACAAACGAAGCAGAAAGTTTTGTTCCAAAGGGAGATATTTCAGCAAATCATGTTATAGTTAGAGGAAAAGTTGAATTAATAAATGAATCCAATAAACACGTAGATGTATCGCCGAATTTATTGAGTTCTTATGGATTACCGATGGAGGATGGTAAAGTTGTATTGGAAGATGTAACTGTTACAATTGATAATAATGGTGCTGTGACAATTTCGCAGTTTGGCAAAGAACAAGTAGTTACTCCTTCAACGGTTGCAAGAAGCGAAGCAGGAAAAGCCTCGACAAATACGGCTGTAACACCTGTTGCTCCTGTTCAAAAACAAGTTATTAGTTGGATGTTTGGTACACAGGAAAGAAAATTATCTATCAATATTGGAAGTATTCTTGAAGCAAAAGCCGGGTACAAAGATTTGGAAGTTGTAAATGAACCTTTTGTAAGCGCCGAAGATAGAGAAGGTATAAGAGAAAGATTAGAAGCAAAGGGTGTAACTGTTAATGAGATTAAGAATGCAGACGGAACAACTACTTTGGAACTTTTTGCAAAGGGTAAGTTTGTAGGAAAAATAGATAGTAAAGGCTACTTGTTGAATTCAAGAGGAAATAGATTGAAATTTAATGTTATGGTTGCTGAAAGCACAGAGGAAGAAGATACATTAGATATTCGTTTCCATTTGAATAAGAATTCAAGAGAGTTATTAGATCTTTTGGATGAGCAAACAAGAAATCATATTTTAGAGTCTGCGAAACTTGTATTGATGACAGACTTTATATCCAACTTGACACTTGAAAGAAAAATGATGAAGTTGTTGTTTGGTGGATCATTAACGGCTGCTAATATTGAAAGTTTAGAACTTGGTAGTAACTTGAAGAGTGCAATAAAGAGTACGATTAAAGGAGACACTTTGAATTATTCCGATTCAGAACTTAAATCGTTACTTAGAGTTGATTCATTGGAATTTGAAAATTTCATTAAAAAAGGGACTATTGAAGGTGTTAAATCTGTTAGCAGACAAGAAGTTCCTTTAAATGTAAGACCTAAAACCGATATAGCAAGAGCACTTCTTTCTTTCGGTAGATCAGGTGTAACTTCTATAGTATTGAGAGGCGAGTATAATGCCGATACAATAAAGTTTATAAGAGAACACGGATTTGACGTTGTTGTTGAAGTTGATTACGAAGAAGTTTGCACTACTGATAATATCGCAGATGTTGAAGTTATAAAAGGTATTAAATTAGGAAATTGCGCTGAAAATGGTTTGAGTGGTTTAAGATTTAAGATTGCAAGTTCAAGCAGAGTTGCAACGCTTAAAGCAGATTACGATGCTAACATTGCAAGACTTAACAGCTTGAATTTCAGGGCAATTCCGACAATATCTTATAGCTTTACAGATGATGTTCTAAGCGCAAATACAGATGCAATAATCAACTTTATCGGATCTGAAAATGCAGAGTTATTCATAGATGTTTCAAAGGTTAAAGATGAAGAATTAGAATCTTTCTTGAAACCTTTTGAAGAATTGGCAAATGATTTTAAATTAATGGTTGGAGTTAACGACAACAGAGATGAAAAAGCAAGAACTGTATTGTCCAGATTCCAAGGTATAGCGTTGTTTGCTAATACGGTTCGTAGAGGAAGTATAGAAAATATTAATAAATTTATAGCATCTTTGGAAAATAATCCGAGATTTGTCGGTAGAAGTGTAGATTTGAATGAAATTCTTGCCAGTGGAATAACTTTAGCCGATATCAAGGGACTTTTGGAAGGAACTGAAGAAATAAATGAATCCAAAATTAAAGAATTGCTTACGGAAACGGCTATAAATGCAATATTGGATTTGACTCCGAAGACCGATGGTAAAGTTAGTGATAAGGATTTGACAATAACAGTTAGAGAGTATATATTGGGTTCAATGATATCCGAAATAGAAGACGAAATTATAACCCCTGATGTTAAACCAGGTGAAAAGAATTACAAAGTCTTGGTAGGAGCGGCTTTGATAATGTTGGTTAACGGTGAAAGTATGGAGAATATTAAAGGAGCCTTAGATGAGGTAAAAATCACGGGAGAAGGTTCTCTCTCTCAATTGTTGAACGATGAAGAAAACTCCATATATGCGAAATTTGCAAAGAGTATCTTATCTATGTGGAAAGGTAAAGATATGAGAATAAAGATAGAACAAGAAGCGGACTCAATTGCTTTGACCGGCCTCATAAAACTCATACTCACAATGGATACTATATTACCGGAAGAAGGTTTGTTAGATTCTTCAATGAACGTTTCTTTAGACGGAATCAAGGGAATCTTGGCAGCAGCATAATCAAAACAAATAATGAATATGGCAAAGGTAAACACTTTGCCATATTCATGTTTATAAAGGATAGTAATGAACAAAGACAACACAACACTATTCAAGAAAATTTGTGCAACAATAATATCGGTATGTTTTTCTTTTACAATTGTCAGCAACAATTTGCTTGCTGCAGTTAATGCCGATACTATGCAATCGAAAAAACAGTATTTTGAAACAAAAGATGCGAATAGTTTGAGTTCTATGTTTTCAAGTAAACATGGAAAAATTATTTCTTATAACGATAATTCCAGTGATACTGTTGTAGTAAATATACAGGATTTACATTGTGATTATTTTGTTCAAAAAAATATATCCGGTTTAATAGATGAAATATCAAAAAAATATGATATTGATGCTGTTTATGTTGAAGGCGGAATTGGAAATATTGACACAAGTTTATTGGCAAACATAAACTCTGAATATAAACAAAATATTTTAGAAATATTGTTAAGAGATGGTAAACTTACCGGAACAGAATATTATTCCGCAACAACATCCAAAACAAATTTGTTGAAAGGCGTTGAGGATAAAGATTTATACTTAAAGAATATAAATCGTTTGGCTACCATAATAAAATCAAAAGAAGAAATTTCCGTTTGCTTATCAAAAATAGATAATGAAATAGATTTTTTAAAATCGAAATATTTGAAATCGAAAAACAAACGATTTGATAAGTTATTAAAGAAATTTGAAAATCAGGAAATACAACAAGAACAATTTATAATTGAGTTGTTCGATTATGCGAAAGAAAATAATATATCTCTAAAAAATTATGAAAATTTACAAGCTTATTTAGGAATATTTAACTATTCTGTTAATGGTAAAAAAGTTCAAAAAGAATTAGTTGAGTTATTGGGAAATATAAAGAAAATTTTGTCTTATAGTGAATATAATCAATTTACGAAATTAACTTCAAATTTTACCGATATTCAAAAGTTAGGGCTATTTATAAAAGAAATTTGTGCCGATAATAATATAAATTTAAGTAAAGAATATCCGAATATAAATAAGTTCTTGGCTTTAAAAGAACAATCGTTAAAATATAATCCTATAGAACTTGTAAAAGAAGAAAGAAAATTAATAGATGTTTTAAGAACTTATTTGTCCGAGAATGAAACGGAATTGGAAATTTCGTATATAAGTGATTTTGAACAGTTTTATAATGGTTACTTGACTGCAAGTTTAACAGCAAGTCAGTGGGAATATGTAAAACTGGGATTAGATAAATTTAAAGAGTTATATGCAAAATATTCAATTTCGAACGATATTGAAGAATTGGAAAACTATTCACGACTTTTAACCAATTTTTATAATGTAAACACGGAAAGAAACAATATTTTTATTCAAAAAATGGGGCTTTCTGACAATTCTGCTTCCAATTTTTCAATTTTTCAATCCTACGATAATCTTCTGTCTTCTGCGAAGAAGATAGTCGTTTTGGTTGCCGGTGGTTATCATACCGATGGAATAAATGAGCTTTTGAATGAAAAAGGTATTTCGAATATAACTATAACTCCTAATATAACAAACTCAACTCAACAATCAAGATTGGAATATGAGTACTTAGCACAACAACAAGCTATGTCCGTAAAACAAATGATAGCTCTCGGATTAATATCAAACGAATCACCGAAAGAACAAATTTTAACGGTAGCTTTGTCTTTGTTGAAGAACAGTAATTTGGATGGCATCAATATAAATATATTAGCACAACAATTAAATCAAATTTTTTCTCAAAATATAAACATTTCTTTAACAGAAGAAGGTAATCAATTAGAAATTACCTTTGATGATGGTTCAAAGCAAATTATAGATGTAGATGAAGATATTGCAGAACTTGTAGCGGAACAAGATATGCAACAACTTCCGGCAAGACCTTTATTGCAGGTTTCCGGGGATAAGTTGAAAGCTTTATTAAAAAAGGTATCAAATGCCGTATCAAAAACGACATTGAACTATGGAACCGATATTATTGCTCCGCAAGTATACCTGATAAGTAAAGATGTTTGTTTATTTATGGTTGATCAAAAATTGTATTTAGGTAACGGTGCGGTATGGGAAATAGCAAACTCCGAATATGATGGTAAAACACTGGACGGTGTTGAACCTGTGATTTATGAATACATGCCTGAGTATATGCAAAGAGCAATGTTAAATAAACAAGAAAGAACGGATAAAAAAAAGAAGTTCAATTTTAAGTCTGTTATAGCAAGAATTATTCCTCTTATTATGGTGGCAGCGGTAATTGTTTCCATAGTAGCTTGTACTTTATTAAAACCTGTAGAGGAAACAAAAGTTTATGAACCATATGTAATAGAAACCGTTGACTTATCTCAGGAACAAAAAAGTTTCAATGCTAAAATTGAAGATATATTAGACCAGTATTATGCCGGAAACGGAGCATACAAGTCTTTTGTTTACAGCCGTATTAACGATGAATTACCTTTGATTCCGGCTGCCGGAGATGATAAATATGCATTAATAAATATTGAGAATTTGTATGATCAGGCATTGATAGCATTATCTTATATGCAAATAGGAGATACATACAAGGCTGCTGAAATTTTAAGTGCAATTGATTCAAAAGGTAGTTTGTATATGTCTAATTTGGAAAACAGACAAAAAACCGGTGAAATAGTTTGGGTTGGAATAGCTGCCGTTCAATATAAATTATTGACTGGAGATACGCGTTTTGATGGCTTGATAGAAAAAGTAGATTCTTATCTTGACAAAGTTCATAGAACAGAAGGATTTTATTTCGGAGAACTTTCAAACAGATATGTTTCTACCGAACATATGTTGGATATTTTAGCTTATTTTAATTTGAAAACCTTGTTATATGGAAATCAAGCGAGTGTTGAAAGTGAAGAAAATAAAGCACTTTTACTTGAAACAGCGGAATATCTTTATTTTAATTTGTATGATTTCGAAAACAATTCGTTTAGAAGAGGAGCAAACGACAATTCTCAAGCTTTAGATACTTATTCGTGGGGAATTCAAGTTCTACTTTCAATAAAAGAAGTTAATCCGGAAGTATATGAAAATTCGTATTTGACCGAAATTGACATAGATAAACTTTTGGAATATGTGGAAACCAATTTTGTGGCGGATGTTGAATATAAAGGAACGAAATATGAAAATCTTTATAAATGGAGCAATGAACAGGATAGCCCGGTAAGTTTTGAGTGGACAATGCAGATGGCTATAGCATATAAAATGCTTGGTAATGAGCATAAAGCGGATTTGATAATGAGAGATGTTGAAACTTATTCAATGGCAATGGGATTTGGAGATCATATTCCGTATTCCGATACAAACGGTGTTTATAACTACTCTTCTAATGGTTGGAAAGTTTTTGCCGTTCCTGCGGTTTGTACCTCGGTCGGACAAAAAGTTCAGTATAAATACGACAGTTTCTTTCTGCCGATAACAAGAATAGAAAATGAAAATTATAATGTTGATGCCGGGAATGAACAGAGATTATATTTTATTAGGCAAGATGGTTCAAATTGGCGAACTTATGGAGCGCAGGAAACAGTTAATTTATTGAATGCTAAGACTATAGAAGTTGACTTAGAACTTTTAAACAATGTTCCCAATGCTTGTGTACAACTTCAGTTGCTGACTGCCGATCCCGATAGTCGTCAAAGTTTAGAAGGAACGTCTTTTGGACTCTACGATCAAAGATATTATTTCGATTCGGACGGCAAACTGAAAATTAACCTTGATATGAGAGATTTCTTAGGAACAGAAACTTATGAATCTCCGGAAATGATAACGACAAATTTAGGTTATATAAAATTAATAATAATTGCAGGTAAAACAAGTTTTGGAGATGTTATTAATACAAGTCCGTTAGACTTAGATGTGAGGAAAGTTACAATAACATATATTGATGGTTCAAGTAAGGTTTATACTTTGCTCGGAAATCCTTCATCTTCACAAAGTGAATTTGCATCTGATCAACCGACAACATCCATTTTGCCTGATACCGTAAAATCTATAAACAATATGATATCAGATGGAATTTTTTCCATAAAAAAAGCTTTACTTGATATTATTAAAAAAGAAACTTTTAAATCTTTTTTTAGACCTGTAAATTTTGTGGAAGAACATATAAATACAAAGGGAGCAAAAATTTTAACGATAGCTACGGCTATTACATTCTTTGTTGCTTTTGGAATGTCTATGTTAGCGTTATATGGAGCATACGCCTTTATAGTGCAAGCCGCATTATCGTTAGCGGCATCTCTTGTAGCAGCATTTGACGTTAACGTCGGTACACATACAATTATAGATTACAGACACTTAAAATCTATTGGCTTGGCAGAAGCAATAAAATTATACGGAAAAGAAAATGTTAAAATCCTAAAAGATGGTAGTATTTCAATTAATGATAAAGAAAGAGCTGTTCCCGTATATGTTATAAATGATAAGCCTAAAAATGCAAAAGATTTTAACTTTAAATCTGTTCCGGTTAAAATTAAAACTGAAAATGGTAAAGCCGTTAAATGTTGGATAGGAAATTATGAAGGTGCAACTGTGATTTTTGCCGATGGTGCAAAATATGAAGATATAGTAAATGAATTTGGTAAAACAAGACAATTTGAAACTATATATTCTAAAAGAACAGCATTAAAAGCAAATGTTGATGTTATCGAAATAGATATGAATAATCCCGATAGCGGTTTAAGATATTCGCAGGCGGGTAATCCTATTGTGGGTGCAAATGTTTTAAAAACAGGTGATATATTTGATTTTGAAAAAGAATTGTCTTTGCTTAGAAATAAAAGAATTGAAGCGGTAACAATTAATCAAAATGTTGCTGTTTATATAGATGATAATCCGGATACAATAACTACATCAAAAAGTTTTATGGATAGTGTTAATTACTATGTTAAAAATGATAGTTTGGGAACTAATGTAAAAATATTGTTTTCGAACGAATATATAAATAAAATATTAGAACTTTTGGAACAAGAACTCGGAGATAAACAAGCTGCTGAAGAAAAATTTGCAGAAATAATAAAAGATTTTAAGAAAGATAATAAGGAAATAGTTATTATCTTTGATAAGGTAGATAAAGAAACAAATTTAGGTGAATATAAACAATATGGAATATTTTCATATGTGGCAAATAACGAATATGTTGATGGTTTGACATCTACAAAATCCCGGATAAAAGTAGTTACGAATTTAAATCAGATTTTCGCTTTTGATGGAAGTCTGTCCATAGTAAAAGTCAGTGCATTTAGAGAAGAATTAGAAAAAACTTCCGGAATATTTACGTTCTTAACATCGTCATTGAATTTAAGTGAATATTTGAAAACAAGAAATATTAATTTTATTAAACAGGTAGCAAATAATTTTGATTTCGATCAAATACCTGTTATGGATGTTGATGTAATCGGTCAAATTTTAACAAGTTCACAAAATAAATTTGAAGAATTGTCAAAATATTTAAGCGGAACGGATTCAGTATCAATATATTATCTCGGTTTGACAGATGATGAACAAAGAGACGTTTTTATGGAAGAAATATTAAAAAGAGCTTTAGTTATAAATTACTTAAGAAGTTTTGAAGAAGATAATGCATATTATGGTTTAAAAGATAAAAATTTAGAAAATGTGTTAGCTAGAGCATTATTTGAAAGATATATGTCACAAAAGAATTTTGATATAAATATTGAAGTAAATTTAGATGAAACACCTGAAACTACCGCTACTGAAATAGAACTTAAATTATTACAAAGAATATCAGAATTATCACAGAAGGCTTTTGAACAAAAAGATCCTAAAAGTATAGATGAAATAATAAAATTAATTCCTTTATATGCAGACAGAAATATAGAATTAAGAACGGCAAGTGCCGAGATTATAGATATAAAATCCGTTAAAGGAATATTAAGTGCTGCATAGTGTTCACAAGTATATAATGAATAGGATAGAAATTTTAGAAATTTCTATCCTATTTTTTTTATTAATAAAAGATTACAAATATACTATAATATAAGAATATGTGAAATTTTATTTTTGGAGTAATATATGAGAAAGTTAAAAATGTTTTTTATGGACCATTGGGGAAAAATGTCAATAGTATTGGCTACCATTGTGTTGATAATATCTTTTGTAGTTTTACTTATGAGATTAGATTCTTACGGCAGAAATACTATGCTTGCATATATTCCTATGTATATTCTTATGGGAGCAATACAAGCCATAGTATTCGTCGGTGCATATATGTTCTTTTTCAGTGGCGGATTTTCAAAATTGAAAAAAAACAAAGTAAATTCCAGTAAAGTAAATGTTAAGTTTTCCGACGTTATAGGTTTTGAAAATGCTAAGAAAGAAGCACTTGAAGTTGTGGATATAATAAAAGACAGTTCAAGAGTCAAAAAAATAGGTGGAAAACTCGTGAAAGGTATTTTACTTATGGGGCCTCCGGGATGCGGTAAAACATTACTTGCCAAAGCTATTGCTACCGAAGCTAAAATGCCTTTTATTTCAATAGCAGGAAGTGAATTCGTTGAAGTATTTGTCGGTGTGGGTGCATCAAGAGTCAGAAAACTTTTTAAACAAGCCAGAAAGCTTGCTTATACGGAAGGTTCATGTATCGTTTTTATAGACGAAATAGATGTTATCGGTAGAGGAAGGACTTTTTCTTATATGGGCGGAGGGGAAGAAACGAATAGTACCCAAAACCAGTTGCTTGTTGAAATGGACGGACTTGAAAGTGCAGGGCAAAATATTATCGTTATAGCGGCTACAAATGCTAATGAAAATGTTTTGGATAAAGCTCTTTTGAGACCGGGAAGATTCGACAGAAAAATACAAATAACATTACCTACTCTCGAAGAAAGAGAAGATATTTTTAAATATTATCTTAAAAAAGTTAAAGCGGGAACTGATATAGATGTTAGAAAATTGGCATCTTACACAAAATTCAAATCTCCCGCGGAAATAGAAAATATTGTGAAAGAAGCAGCTCTTATATCTACAAGAAACAAGAAAAATTTTGTAGATATGGATGATTTATCGTTAGCTATGGACAGAGTTAATTTAGGATTAGAAACACAGCTTACGATGACGAAAAGAGAAAAAGAAATGACGGCATATCATGAAGCGGGACATGCCGTTGCTTTGTATTTATTACATCCCACGGACGAAATTTTTAAAGCATCTTTAAAATCAAGAGGCGGAGCATTGGGATTAGTTTATCATACACCCAGAGAAGAACTTCATACACAAAGTAAAGAAGAACTTATTGCCGATATTATAGTTGCGTTGGGCGGATACGCCGCAGAAAAAATAAAGTATGGGACAACATCCACAGGAGTATCTTCTGATTTTCATAAAGCTATGGCTATAGCTAATGCTATGGTTTGGAATTTCGGTATGGGAACAAGAGGTTTGGTAGGTGATTTTACTGCTATTCCGAAAGATAGTATGTCATCCAAACTAAAAGAAGAATTAAATACCGAAACAATGGAAATAATGAATACATGTTTAAATAAAGTTAACGAATGTTTAACTAACGATTGGGCTATTGTTGAAGATATGGCACAAGAAATGTTAAAGAAAGAAGAACTTACGTATAATGAAGTTGAAAAATTATTTGAAAAACACGGGAAAAATAAAGTTATTACTACAAACGAATATATAGGTATAAAAGATTCATCCGTTAAAGAAGAATCTGAAAATAAAGCGGAAATACAAAAAACAGGAAATATAAAAGAAGAACAGAAGAAGGAAGAAACGGAAAAAGAAGAACAGAAAACCGAAGAATTAAAAAATGAGGATCAGCAACAAGAAGAGCCAAAACAAGAAGAACAAAAGAACGAAGAGCCGAAGAGAGAAGAGACAAAGGAAGAAGAAACAAAAACTCAAGAATAATGTTCAAGAAAATTTTATGTTGTTTATTTTCAATTTTTATTTTGTCATCTTGCAATGTAAGCTTTCCCAAGGAAACGTTGGAACAAGATGCTGTTAAACTTGTAAAAGAAGAAACGCAAAAGGATGTTGTTGTTAACAGGTGTGGCGCTACATTGTATTTAGATGTTTGTTTTGAAGATCTTGTTACCGATGATTCCGAAAAAATTTCCGAAGTTTATGGAATTTTACAAAAAATAGTTTCAACAATCGTAAGAATTCCGTTGAGTTCCGATGCAGATATAAAATTTGTTGTTGTATCCGCGTTTGATCCTAAATATCAAACGTTGTTAAGATTGTTTGAAAATATTGATGATATAAAAAAATACGCTCACCAATACATTTCAAGAGAAGATTATTCCGAAAGGCAATTAATGGAATTAGAGGGCCCGGATAGAACAAAAGAAATTGTAGAAAATAAATATGATATAACCGAAGAAGAATTTGTTGCAAGATTAATTGTTTCGCAGTTGAACAATTTGGCAAGAGTAAATCCTTTTTTGGCAGCATTAATACAAGCTGTAGAATTAAGATTTTTAAGTGTTGAAAAAAACAGTTTTTATTTCGTTACTCCGAAAAAAATAGATAGTGATGAAGTTAAAATTTTATTGGAAAAATTATTGGAGAGGGAAGTTATAAAAAATATACAAAAGTACAAGACTTTTTCCGTAAAATCGGCTATACTAAAAGATAGAGAAAATAATATTATTTTAAATATACCGGTTAAAGCATAGAATAATGAAAAGAATAGCTTCTTTAATTATCGCTTTTTTGTTTGTTTTTAATTTGTTGCCCTCGGTTTTTGCAATGCAACAGGAAACCGTTGATATAAGCGGTTTTGATGATTTTTCTATTGAACAAGTTCAAAAAACTTTTGCTAATACCTTATCTCAAGAACAAGAAACCGATGATCAAGATACCGAAAAACAAATGTCATCTTTAAATGAAGTTTTGTGTAACACCCAGAATATTTCTTTTGTTAAACAAAATTCATCGTCCGATAATTTGTTTTTTGAAAACAAAAGTTACGCTTTGAATTACCTCTATCAGTATAAGCTGTTTGAAAGAGGTCTTTGTTTGAACGGTATTAGTGAGTATAAAATGAATTTTAATTCGTATATAGCTACGGCTTTATTTGATATTTACGGAGTAGTATTTTATATATGATTAAAAGACTGACATTCTATGTCAGTCTTTTTTTTATGGAGATAAAAATGAATAAATTAAAAAAATTGTTGACTGTAGCAATTTCATTTTCTTTACTGATTACAACAATACCTATAAATTCTTTTGCCGCTTCATATCCGGTATTGCCACAATATGAATTTAGTAATTTTGCAAAAATAACATCGGCAAATTTTTGTGAAAACAGCGATACAACAATTATCAATATTCAAGATTTGCACAATAACAAGGAAGTTCAAGATAATATTTGTAAGTTATTGGAAAAATTAAATTCTCAATGCGAAAATTTAGATGTATACATAGAGGGAGCAAGTGTTCCTATAGACTATAATCAACTTTCTGCTTCAATTTCAAACGAAGAATTATCTGTCTTAATGAATGCTTTGTATTCAAAAGATAAACTTTCGGGTGCGGAATTTTTCGGATATAAAAATAACAAAATATTAAAACCTACGGAACAGAAAAATATTTACGATGAAAATATACAAAACTATTCTTTTTTAATAAAAAACAAGCAAAAAATAAACGAATTATTGGATAATAAATATATTGAAATAAGAAAGTTAGATGATTATTTGGAAAAAGAACAAAGAAAGACTTTAAAATTTTACAATGCTTATTTAAATAAGAAAATATCTTCGGAACAATTTTACGGAAAGATTCTTCAGGAATTAAATGAAAGAAAAATTTCAACATTGAGATATATAAATACAAAATTATATATTGATGTTTTAAATGCAAGCAGAACTATAAATCAAAAAGCTGCGGAAAGGCAACTGCAAACAGTTGTTTCTAATTTAAAAAATACAATCACATATCAGGAATATGTTAACCTTTTACAAGATTCAAAAAATCTGTCGGACATAAATGTTATTTTTGCTTACTTGTCTGCAAATGTTAAAGATGTCGATAAAGTTACAAAATATCCGGATTTGTTTAAATTAATAAGTTTAAGAGAATTATCTTCTTTAATAAACCCTTTGGAGTTGGTTGAGGAAGAAAATCAAATGATGGAAGATATTTTACTTTCTTACAGTAAAACTTCCGAAAATAAAGATATAGTGTTTATCAATTTGTTCTTTCAAATATATAAAAAATTATTGTTGGCAAGTATATCTTCATATGAATACATTTATTATAAACAGAATTATAACAGGTTTGTTGAATTATATACAAAATACTTAAGCAACGATATTTTCGATTTATATACATATCTTGTTGTTGCGGAAAATTTTAATGAATTAAATCTTGAAAGAAATATTTCTTTTGTGAATAATCTTGTTCCTAACAATAAAACTGTTGAAGAAGATAACAATTACAGAGGAAGATTTTATAATATTAATAAAATTTTATCGAACTTAAACAAAACAAAAAATATTAAAGTTATAATTTCCGGAGGATTTCATACCGAAGGTATAAACGAATTATTAAGAAATAAAAGGGTTTCTTTTATTACACTTACACCTAATGTTAAAGAAACTGATTCTATGTACGAACAGAATTATTTGGATAGTATCGTAAAACAAGCAGAAGCTGACATAAATGCTATATCAAAGAAACCTTTCTCCGAACAAACACGTAGGACTATAGCAGAAGATATTATTTCTTCTTTAAGCTCTGTACTGGAACAATTGAATACCAAAAACGATATAACTAACGAACAGGTTGAACAAATTAATGAACTTATCAATGATGTCATTTCGGCGTATGAAATAGGTGATATTGTTCAATTTGATGCCAATAATAACGGGACTGCAACCATAACCATCGATGGTAAAATTTATACTTTGAATTACAGAAATGCCACAGTAAAGACCGGAGATAACTTTGCTACGGCTCTTGCTAAAAATATCAAGATATTGATAAAGGAAGCTTTTAAGAACCCTTCTATAAGGTCATTCTTGGTTGTCAATGAACAGGACAAGAGATTAACAAAGCCTGTTTCAAGAGAATATGTAAGATTGGCAGAACAACTTTTAATGGAACATAATATATTGCTTCCTAGGATTACAAATTATGTTTTAGAAAAGATTTTCTTGAATCATGATGTAAGCAGAGATATTAATGAATATAAAGTCATAAACTCAGCATTAAAAAGTGCTACTCAAAGTGAATTTGCTAATGCGGAAATAATTATAAGTAAGACCGGAAGTCTTTTCGGAGTTACACCGGACGGTTACGGAAAAACAGAGGAATATGGTTCTTTGTTTTATGTTGTTTGGGGTAAAAATGTCGAAGGAAATTACGAAGCAAGCAGAATATTAATATCGGATGTATTCCTTAAGTATTTAGAGGGACATGGTTATTCCCAAAAAGGACTAACAGAAATATTTGAAAATATATTTATTCATGAAAGATTGGAAATGCTTGCACTTACCGGACAAA
The DNA here is from genome assembly GCA_017651625.1 of Candidatus Ruminimicrobiellum bubulum. Lineage (GTDB taxonomy): Bacteria > Elusimicrobiota > Endomicrobiia > Endomicrobiales > Endomicrobiaceae > Ruminimicrobiellum > Ruminimicrobiellum bubulum. The sequence goes on from JAGCCP010000058.1 coordinate 16,154, forward strand.
GTGAAAGTTTTAATAAATATATTTTATCGCATAAAATTTCTGCTACATCTGATGCTTTTCATAAATATATAAAGTCGACTTCATTTAAAGGTATGCTTAAAGAGTATAAAATGGATGATGATAATTTTGAAAGACAACAGGATCTTTTAGATATGTTGGATGAACTTATATCATCTGTTAATAGAGAAAATTCAGAATATTCCAATGTTATTTCTGTTTCTTCTCTTGAAGAAGAAAAGGAAGAATATCCGAGAGATGTTGTTTTGGATTTCTTATCAATAAGAGCCGGAGATAAAGAACGGATTGCAAAGTATAACGAGAAGTTGATAGAAAAAATTGTTTCTTTATTGGGAAATTTAATTTCTCCGGTATCTGACAAAGATAAAGATGAAGAACAGCTTACTGATTTGATAAGCAATATAAATAGTATAACAATTGCTTACAGAAAAGAAAGTAAATATATTATGGATGTGAATTTTGCCGAAGAAATAAAAAATGCATTGATTGAAAAATTTGACATTCCTTTAGAAAGAATTAACGAAGTATCAATAAATATGTGTGAATTGGAAGAAAAAGGCGATGAATTCGCTTTTTCTGAAGATGTTGACGGTAAAATGGTTTTTGTTGTTGATGATATAATATCTAGAAGAAGTAATACATTTAACAAAATTTACACTGCTTTAAATGAGCAAAGTCCTGTTCGTGTTCAAGGAACAACTTTCTTTGATTTATCAAAAGAACCTGCAGAAAAGAATGTTTTGTCCAATCAAGTATTCGAACAAATAAAACAAGAACCGCAAATATTAATTGATTTGATTGAAAAATTAGATGGAAAAACTCAAAAGTATCTTTCACTATATCTTGTAAAGTTATTTAATGATGATTCCGGGGAAGAAATATTAAAACAAATTCACGACCTGGATAAAACAGTAATTAATAATTTGATGACCGGCTTTATAAATATGTTGAAGAGTAATAATTTACCCAGAGATGTTAAACCTTATGACATAATAGATCTTATTCTTTTTATGGAATACGGAGAGAAAATTGATGTATTTAATTTGGATAAAAACGATATAGAAAATCTTGCATCAAAATACAATTTCAGAATAAAAAAAGATGTTGAAAATGCTCCGTTAGTGGCAAATTATGATGATTGGCAAGAAGATATAGAAAAGCTTATGGTTTATGCTTGTATGTTAGGGTATGAATATATAGATTTGTCTGGTATAAGTAATATTAATCAAATAAACCAGAAAAGGAACTTGTCAAATAAAGAGATAATAGAAAACATTTGTAGTAAATTTAATATTTCATTTATGGATAAGAAGACAAAATCAAAACGTAGTCATTTTGCAAAAGTGGAAAAGAAATATGAAACAGAAATAAAAGAACAAGAAAGAAAATTATCCGATGCAAGAGATTTCTTTGAAAGACGAATAAAAAAGATAGAAGAACAATTCGGAATAACAAACAATAGAAAATTATCGAAAAAAGAATACGAAGATTATTTACAACAAATTGATTTAGTAAGTTCTCAATATAGAACTATTGTTAGAGAAGTTATGCTTTCTGCAAGAGATATTACAGTTGATATATTAGGTAATAAGGGATTGAATATAGATAAAACTCTTTTTATGATAGTAGTGGGTGGTTCTTTGGTAAAAGGAAATATGATGTCAGACTCAGATATTTATTACGATATTATTGTCCCTGATGGAAGTATTTCAAAATCAATACATAATCGTTTTGCCCCTTTATATTCATCTATATTGCAACAAATAGGATTAACAAATTATCATGTATTGAAATATTCGTCCACAGACATTACAAGAGCCAATATCGGTACTTTTATCGATGAAAAAGAAATAGCAACATTTTTAAATTATGCACCATTAAGCCAAGAAGATAGTAAGAAAAAAATGTATTTTGATTATATGATGGATTCTTTAAAGAAAACAGGGAGAGAGGATACAAAAGATAAATTGGGGTTAATCACCGAGAAATATTTTGCAATTTCAAGCGGAGGAAACGGTTGGTTCGGTAATTCTTTCGAAATTGCGCACAACGAAACGGAATCTTTTTCGAACAGATGGACATTACTTGCTCTACAATCAAAATTAAATGAGATAATGTTTAATTATTATGTAAATAATATTGACGATATTGATGTCCTTCCTATTTCAATTGAAGATCAAATTACATTTATAAAAAGAAAGATATCCAAAACAGACGAAGAAAAAAAAGCTTTGGATGATGTGTATAACGCATGGAAATTTTTGGCTTCTTGTAGATATATTAAAGATAATAATAAATGGACTGAATTTATAGATTTAGAGAAACAAGCAATAGAAACAATAAATAGTTTTGTCGCTGAGGGAACAGATATTAAAGAAGATGAACAGTTAGAAAAAATAGATAGTCCTAAAAAGTTGTTATCGGTTATAGAGACTTTTTTTAATGATAATTATCCTTCTGAAAAAATTCGTATAAATAGTTATGATAAATATGCTCATTTAGATAAATGGAAAGAATATACTTCAAATGACAATAATCAAGATGTTCTTATAAGAGCTCAAATTATAGCATTGTTGATAGAAATAGATAGTCCTGAAATAAGAAGGAAATTAGGACAACTTGGTATACCAAAGGAAGATTTAAGTTTTATTTTTTCAAGCTTAGACTCAATAAAAACCATAGATCAAGATTTCCCAAATTACTATTTGATACAAGGGGAAAGATCCATGCAGAATTATTGGGATGGAGTTGCTGTTACCGCAAAAAATTCCGAAACGATGTTTGCGTTAATAGCGCATAAACTTACTACAGCAAATTTTATCGATATAAATGATTTTGACAGTGATGAAGAGTTTAATGAGGCTAAGAAAAATGCTGAAATATTATTGCATTCAGTTTATTTGCCGTTATCAAAAAGGTTTGGTAATCCTGCAATTTACGAATATGTCAGAAACGATTCTTTTGAATGTTCTCATCCTGCGGAATATTTGAATTTGTTGAATATAATTGAAACACTGTACGGAATACCGTATTCCGAACTTAGAGATTACAATAATAATTTGAGAGAGGTCATAACCAAATATTTAAAAGAGAGTGGTCTTGTTCCGGAAAAAGATTTTGAAATAAAAACAAGGGTAAAATCTTTATACAGCATATATGAAAAACTAAATTCAGCAAGGAAAAATGATGAAGATTTAAAAGCTCTTTCGGAAACAGAAATGCTTGCTGCCAAGTATATACTAAATTCAAAAGATTCGTTGTTTAATGATATATTGCAAGGCGTTAATTACGATAAAATTCGTGATTTAGATGTCGTAAGACAAAAGATTCTTAAGTTAGTAGATGCAAAGTTTGATACATTATCTCTTGAAGATAAAAAACTTCTGAATGATTTTTTAGGTCAAATGAAAAATGCGGTTTTTGCGAATTATCATATTGTAAATCGTATAAAAAAGACTATTGCAGATAATTTGTCTGAAAGTAAAGATGAAGCCGGTCAAGTAAACTTGGAAACACTTGGAAATAAGTTAAAAGCATTAGATGGACAAGACAGATTTTTAAGCTTGTGGTTTTTAGATATGTTTGAAGAAGAATTAAGAGATCTTGTCGGACTTCATATCGTTGCAAAAGATGAGAAGTATAAAGATGTAGTTAACAGTTTGGAAAAAAATAGAGAGAAAACACCGGATAACCCGTATTCTGCACTAACTGACTTTTTTCTTAAAACAAAAGATATGTTATTTCAATATTTTTATAAAGACTTGAATAATAAGCAAGCAAGATTAAAACTTAATGCGGCAATAAATTTGGAAAATGGTGTTCCTATTCCTGTAGAAATTTGTTTTTATGAATTGACGGATTACAATGCCGAAACTTATGGCATATATAACCAAAAGAAAATATCCGCACCGCACTATATATACAAAATGGGTAAAAATTTTGATGCATTATTATTTGAGCATATCTTTTCCAAGGAATTGGATTATACCTTTATAGACAAAACTCAACAAGAAAAGAAAAAAATGGTATTCTCTTCGGACGGCTTTGTTCCTGGTGATGATTTTGCCGAAAATTTTAGACATGTGTTAAGCAAAGACAATATTTCCGATACAATAACTTGTTTTGTTGAATATGATGGCGCAATATATGTTCAAAAGTTGCATAAAGGTGCGACGATTTTTGACCTTGCAACCAGTAGACTTTTTTCTGATGATATTAATGTTTCTGTTTATACCGATAGAGGGGATATGTTATCTTCAAATGTTATTTTAGATAATGCAAGAATATATAAAATAATTAAAGCCGGAGATTCTTCCGTTTCTCTTCCAAAAACAGATAGAAGTATTAAAACAACTAGAGGAGAAATTATATATCAAAGAGAAAAAGGTGAAAAAGAAAGTGACATTTCCGATTTCTTTAAAGCAGTAAAATCGGCAGGAGGCAATGTTCATACCGTTACGGATTTATTTCAAGAGTTTTTAACAAATGAAAAAATGAAAGAGATTTTAATCGACGAAAAAAAAGGTTATTCGGAAAAAGCAAAAGCCATTTACAATGAACAGACAAAATCAAATAACATAATTTTACAAAATGAAAAATTAACAATAGATTTTATAATGATTCTTTCTGATTTGATTTCAGAATATAATTTAGAAAATATACCGTTGTTATCTTTCATTAAAAGATCTACACAAATAGCAAATCATTATGATTTAGCTAATATGTTTGAATTATTTGAAGCTTTTGATTATGAAATAATAGATTTCAATGATATAGAACCATTTTATAACATGTGTGTCGTAATAAAAACAAAAATGGAGATATCTTCCGATCAACTTTATGAAATAATTTCAACCACAGGGTTAGATATAGTTTCGGTTTCATCTGACAGTTCGGAATATAACCTTATTATAAACAAAGAAAAATATTTTATAAACGGATTGGATTTGATTGAGTTTAAAAATGTTGAAACAATTTTGGGATTATTACAAAGTGGCGGTATAAAAGCATCCTATGCTTTTGATAAAGACGATGAAAGAATTGATGAAGAAAAAGATACTGTTTTTGTTGCTGCGGATTTCGTTCAACCTAAACAGGAATTTCCATTAATGGCATTGGGTAACAATATTGAACAATTGGTTCGTTATGCCATGGTACATCATAGCAGAGTGATAGATGTTATTCTTGAAGGTACGAAAAAATTTGCACAAATGTATGGAAATATGTCTAAAGTTGAAGAAGATAATGCTCCTTTGACAGATGAAGAAAGAGGCCTTTTTGCAAGAGTTTTAGTCGGCTTATTTGATCGTGATAGTTACACCGGATACGATGGACAAGAAGTATTGACTCAAGAAACTCCGTATTTGACACAAAAAGATGCTGCCGTTATGAAAGATATTGGTAACCTGAATTTTTCACCGCATTTAGGACTACTGGAAAAGTATCAAATAGATTTAGAAAAAATAAAAAGCAAATATTTAAATATGAGTTTAAAAATTTCAAGAAGTTTCGATTTACAAGTCGAAAGTGAAGATATTTTTTCTTTTGCAACAATTTCTGTTGATGAAGAAACAGGGAGTCCTGTTCTTTATGTCAGTGAAGCTTTGTTAAAAGAAATAGCGAAATTAGATGAAAAAGACAGACAAGAATTATTAAAACAAGTTGTTTTACATGAAATAATAGAAAGAGAAATATTAGAGGCTGAAGAGAAAAAAGGAAATTCTGTAAACTATAAGGATATCCATGAATTATTCGAACAAGATAAGGAAGGACAAGGAAAATTGATGGAATTTTTGAAAAATACAGCAGTGCCAAACACATTACGAGTAAAAGAAGCTTTATTTGAAGAAATAGGAGCTTTACTCGAACAATCCGATACGGCAGAAACGGATGCGAGATCTACAATAGCTTTAATGTTCGGTAATCTCAATATAGACTCTTTTATAAATACATATAGGGCATACAGAGATAAAAAAGTCGGAAGAATTTTTATTTCCGGTAACACAAGAGGATCTTTAGCTATTCTAAAAATTTTAAGAGATATAGAGAATCATCCCGAATTTAAGCCGTTTTTAGCAGGAATAGTTCAAGGTGGTGATATAAGTTCTGTTAGAACGCTAAAAGATTTACTGTCTTTACCGAAAGAAGAATTTGATAAACTTACGCCTAAAGATTTGGAAACACTTCCCAAAAGGACATCGAAAGTATCTTATCTTAAGGAAGAAAAAACAGGGCCTATATCAAAAGAAGAGATATTTAATTTGGTATCTGAAGACGGTGTTACGGAAGCCGCTATTATTAAATGGATAATGTTGGAATCGGCAAGAAAAGATGGCTTAAGCAGAAGCGAAATAAACGATTTAATAAGGTCGATGTCTTTGGAAACGGATGCCGCAAATACATTACAAAATATAAAAAATATTTTCTCGCAACAGGAATTTATCGATTTCATTTCCGGACAGGATAACATAGATATTGTTGTTATTCAAAATCCGTTTTCTCAGTTAAGAGCAAAATCTACGCTCAATAAGTACCTGCATTCAAATGGAGATAATGGTGTTTTGCAGGGAAAGAAATTTAAAATACATACCATGAATTTCGATTATCATTCTTTGGATTATTATACAACCACGGAAAAATTGGATAAATCTTTAGGTGAATGGACAAGACTTATAGCATATACTTTAAAAGGAGATATCTTCCCGATTATCGGTGAACAAGAAGGGCTAAATGCTATTCCCTTGGAAGTATTGGAAAAACTTTTACCCTTAATAGCTACCCTTAACGATGATCAGAAAAAAGCCTTAACTAAAGTCTTTAAAGATGTTGGTAAGCAGAATGAGGCGTTTAATGATTTAAATACTGTTTTACCATTGTTGGAAGAGCAGAACTTAACGGATACTCACTTTAAATTAATTTCGGATTTCATTACGTACTTATACGCAGATACTACTACACAAAGGGATCTTGAACCGAAATGGCCTAATATTGAAGCGGTACAGGAAATGCCGGAAGTTGATTTGGGACAGGAGCTTTCTTTGGAAAACAGAATGGAAACTATGCAGTCCATATTGTCAGCGGCATAGTGTTTTGTTTTATTTGAAAAATGTAGTCTAAATTGTTAAAATTTATAAAATTTTGTTTTGGAGAAAATCATGGAATTATTTAAGATGGCTAAAGAAGCAATGTCAATGAGAAGTAAAGTTAAAGAAATGGAAAAAGCATTGAAAGCAAAAATTGTTGATATAGACTATAAAGGTATTAAAATATCAATGAATGCAAAAAATGAAATAGTAAGTTTAAAATTACCGGAAGGCTTTGAAAAGAATTCCGTAAAAGATATGGAAAAGATGATGTTTTCCGCTATGCAGGAAGCTATAAAAGAATCTCAAAAGGCTATGGCGGAAGAATCAAAAAAACTTATGGGTGGAATGAATATCCCCGGTTTAAACTAATACAAGTTTTTTTATTTCTTTCTTGTAGTTTACCATGATAAAAATATTACACAGATATATTCTAAAAGAGTTTATAGGTTCGTTTGGATTTGGACTTATAATATTTTCTGCTATATTGTTGTTGGATCAGATTTTTCAACTTGTAGATTTGTTTTTATCGAAAGGTGTAAGTCTCGGTTTAATAGCACAATTGTTTATTCTTATCATTCCAAATATATTAACTCTTACAATACCTATGGCAATTTTGTTTGGCGCTTTGCTCAGTTACGGAAGGTTTGCTGAAGATAACGAAATTACCGTTATGAAAGCTACAGGTATAACATATAAAACTTTATCTATGCCTATAATCGTTTTTGTCGTTTTAATGAGCATAGGTTTGGTTTATTTCAATCATTATTTATCACCTTCGACACATATGTATTTCAGAACGTTATATAAGAAAATTCTTACAGAGGCACCGCTTGCAAAATTCAATGCAAAAACAATAACATCGATAGGACAGTATAAGATATATGCTCATGAAGTAGATTCAAAAAATAATACTTTAAGCGGAGTAAATATTTATAAATTCGAAAAAATAGAAAACAAAGATGAAGATAGAAAAACAGAATCTATACCATGGAGAATAGCGGCCTCTTACGGAACTATAGGCGTAAATCACAATGTTGTCGAGTTGACTTTATACGATGGGTATTGGCAAAGAACGGATCCTAACGAATTAGGATGTATGATACATATGAACTTTAAGTCTTATAAATTTTCAATTCCGATAGGTTCAAGTATAGATTTTTCTGACGAATCTTTAAGAGAGTTAAACTCTAAAAAACTCAGAAAAAAAATAGATGATTTACCAAAAGCAGGCTTTGAAAGAAATACTTACACAAACGAATATTGGTTAAGGTGGACTGTTGCTATCGCACCAATAGTATTTGTTCTAATTGCAATACCTGTCGGAATTATGGCAGGTAAAGGCGGTAAAGCTATCGGTTTCGGTATGAGTTTAGGAGTAATTTTTATATATTATTTGTTTTTGGTTATTTCTATGAATGTCGGTGAAAAAGGATATGTTCCTTCTTGTTATATAATGTGGCTTCCGAACCTTGTTTTAGCCATAGTGGGAATAATTTTGTTTAGGAAAATGTTGAAAAAATAAAATGACAAAAATTTATACGTACATATCAAAACAATTTTTAAAACCGTTGGTGTTCATATCATTTGCTTTCGGTTTTGTCGTTATGATTTCGGAATTTTTTAGAGAAATGAGTATGTACATGGAACTAAAAACTCCGTTCTTTACGATAGTGGAATATTTGTTGCTTAATTTACCGTGGTGGATGATAGATGTTTTTGCTGTATCTGTATTGCTTGCTCTTCTTTTTTCGTTGGGAGAACTTGCAAAAAGAAACGAAATAACGGCTCTAAAAGCTTCCGGAGTAAACCTTTGGAGAATAATTTGTTTGTTTATGTTTTTAGGTTTTTGCATAGGAATATTTGATTTTTCTATGAGAGAATTTGTTATACCCAAAACGGTAATACAAGCCGAATATGTAAAGAAAGTTAAAATAAGAAAGAAAACGTTCGGTGAAATTGAAAACGAACATAAGAATATTATTGTTACATTGCCTAATAATTCAAGAATGTCTATAGGTTATTTGAATATAAAAGAAAATTACATGAAAGATATTATTATCGATAAATATAACGATAAATATTATCTTACGGAAAACCTTGTTGTAGGAGAAGGTGTTTATACGAATGGCGGTTGGCTTTTGAGACACGGAGTAATAAGAACATTTGATGATAAAAATAATTGGAACGAACAATATTTTGAAAGTAAAGTTTTTGGCTTTACGGTAAAACCGCAAGATTTAATAGTTAAAGATACAAGATACGAACAAATGAATTTAAAAGATTTTAAAGAATATATACGGAAAAAACAAATGTTAGGTCAAAATACTTTAAAAGAACAAATAAAGTATCATTCGAGATTTGCCAATGTGTTTGCGCATATAATTGTTATGATGATAGGTATTCCGTTTGCTTTAGGGCTTGGAAATAAATTCGGTAAAATTATAAGTTTTACATTTGCACTTATTTTCTCTTTCATATATTGGTGTGTTCAGGCAGTATGTATGAGTTTGGGGGAAAATCAGGTTGTGTCGGTTTGGCTTGCGGCTTGGCTCCCTAACATCTTATTCGGTGTTGTTGGAATTTATCTCATGTCCAAAATAAAAAAATAAATTTTTATTTTTTCTTTTTTCTAGGAAAAGATTTTGTTGCGGAATTTTTCGAGTACATCGAGTTAATATCTCTTATTCTATCTCTGAAAAGTGTTGCAGATTCGAAATCCAAATTGTCTGCAGCTTCTTTCATTTGTTTTTCTAACGATTTTAAAATACTGTCGATATTTTTTGTTGTAATATAGGTTTTATCAATTTCTTCCGATAATACCATCAATTTTTCGTCTTTAACTTTTTCTTGGAATTCTTCTAAATTTGCAATAGCTTTTATGATGGTCTTCGGAGTTATTTTATTAATTTTGTTGTATTCAAGCTGTTTGTTCCTTCTTCTTCTCATTTCTGTTAAAGCTCTATCCATGGAACCTGTAATTTTATCCGCATAAAAAATTACTCTGCCGTCAACATTTCTTGCCGCTCTACCGCAAGTTTGGATTAAAGTTTGTTCCGATCTTAAGAAACCTTCTTTGTCCGCATCCAAAATTACTACAAGAGTTACTTCCGGCAAATCAAGGCCTTCTCTTAAAAGGTTTATACCTACGAGAATATCGAATTTTCCTAATCTTAAATCTCTTATAATTTCTATTCTCTTTAACGATTCTATTTCCGAATGCATATATTCGACACGTAACCCCTGATCTTTTAAATATGCGGTTAAATCTTCAGACATTCTTTTAGTTAATGTCGTTATAAGAACTCTCTGCTTTTTTGCTACGACTTTTTTTATTTCTTTTATCATGTCTTGAATTTGTCCGTCTATAGGTCGTATAACAATCTCGGGATCAACAAGTCCCGTAGGTCTTATAACAAGCTCGACAATATCATTTTTACATTTTTTTAACTCGTATGGCCCCGGTGTTGCCGACACCATAACACTTTGTTTTATTATGGATTCAAACTCATCGAATTTTAACGGTCTGTTATCAAGTGCCGAAGGTAATCTGAAGCCGAAATTTACAAGTGTTTGTTTTCTGCTTCTGTCACCTTCATACATTCCTCTTATTTGTGGTAATGTAATATGAGATTCGTCGGCAATTAACAAAAAGTCCGAAGTTTTAGGGTTAGATAAAAAATAATCTATTAAAGTTGTCGGTCTTGAACCGGCAGGTCTTAACGAAAGATGTCTTGAATAATTTTCCACACCGTTACAAAATCCCGTTTCCTGCAACATTTCCATATCATACTTTGTTCTTTGTAACAATCTTTGAGCTTCGAGCAGTTTGCCTTCCGCTTTTAAAACAGCTACTCTTTCGTTGAGCTCCGCTTCGATATTTTTTAATGCAATTTTAAGTTTGTCATTGCTTGTAACAAAATGTTTTGCCGGATATATGTAACAAACATCTTTTTTGTTTAGAATTTTTCCGGATAGAGGGTCAAATTCCTTTATTTCGTCTATTTCATCTCCAAAAAATTCTACTTTTATTGCCGTTTCCAAATATGCGGGGAAAATTTCTACCGTGTCACCTTTAACTTTAAATTTTCCTCGAAAAAAATCTATTTCGTTTCGCTCATAATGTATGGAAATAAGTTCTCTTAACAAATTATCTATAGGAATTTTTTGCCCTACGGATATTTTTACACACATATTTTGATATTCTTCCGGAGCACCTAAATTATATATGCTTGATACGGAAGCAACAACAATAACATCATTTCTTTCAAGTATAGATGTTGTTGCTTTTAATCTTAATCTGTCGATATGGTCGTTTACGGAAGAATCTTTTTCTATGTAAGTATCTGTTGCCGGAATATATGCTTCAGGTTGATAGTAATCATAATATGAAATAAAATATTCTACAGCATTGTTCGGAAAAAACGATTTGAATTCGGAATATAATTGTGCCGCAAGAATTTTGTTGGGAGAAATTATCAGTGCGGGTCTTTGTAATTTTTCTATTAGGTTTGCCATTACAAATGTTTTACCGGAACCGGTAACACCTAACAATACTTGAGAATCTTTACCGTTTTTAAGATTATTGTAAAGTTTCTCTATTGCCATCGGTTGTTCACCGGATGGTTTAAAATTAGATACTAACTGAAATTTATTTTTCATTGTTTTATAAAAAATATTTTTATAACGAATTTAACCAAGTAATTATCTTGTTTTTAACTTGTTCGTTATATTTCGAATCCATATTATTAAAAGATTCACCTTTTAAAATGTTTGCATTTTTTGCCTTTGCTTTGATATCTTCAAAATAAGTTCCGTAATTGCTGCCTTGAGTTGAAAAAGGAACAACTTTTTTATTTTGGAAATCAAATCCTTTCAAAAATTCAAGTACAACAGGTGCTGCTGTATACCACCATATAGGAGAACCTACAAAAATTGTGTCGTATTCTTCAATATTAGGAAAATCATTTACTATTTCCGGATAATTGCCGGAAGAAATTTGTTTTTTAGATGTTAAATATAATGCCGGTCCTTGTTTTATTTCTTCTTTTGGTTTAATTTCATAAAGATCCGCATTGATTAAAGATTGTATTTGCATTGCAATATCTTTAGTGTGTCCCGTTAAAGAATAATAAACAACAAGTGTTTTGCCTAAATTTGCTGTCAATTCAACCTTATTTGAATATTTAGCCATTTCCGCCTTATTTCTGTTTGATACTTTTCTCAAATGTACAAGTGAGCAAACTCCTGCGACTATTGCTATTATAAGTATTATGTATAATGCTATTTTCATAATTTAAAACTCTCCTTTCAAAAATTTTTAAAATTATATCATATTTTTTTATAAATAAATTTTGTAAAATATCAAAGTATAAACAATTGTAGGGGGAAAAATGAAAGTTTTACTTATTAACGGAAGTTGTAACAAAAATGGTTGCACATTCAGAGCATTAACGGAAATAGAAAATATATTAAAAAAAGAAAAAATCGAAACCGAAATAATTCAGTTGGGCTCAAATTCCATAAGAGATTGTATAGGTTGTCGCGGATGTGCAAAAAACGGTAACAAATGTGTTTTTAATGATGATATAGTTAACGAAATTATTGAAAAAGCAAAAAGTTGTGACGGATTTGTTTTCGGATCACCTGTTTATTATGCGCATCCGTCCGGAAGACTCCTTTCCGTATTAGACAGAGTTTTTTATGCCGGAGGAAAATTTTTAGCATATAAACCTGGTGCCGCTGTTGTGTCTGCAAGAAGAGCCGGAACAACTGCTGCTATAGATGTAATAAACAAATATTTTACTATAAATAAAATGCCCGTGGTTTCTTCTATGTATTGGAATATGGTTCATGGCTCAACGGCCGAAGATGTCGAAAAAGATTTGGAAGGTCTTCAAACAATGAGAATTGTAGCTAAAAATATGGTTTGGCTTTTGAAATCTGTAAAACAAAATCCTGTTCCTGCCTGCGAAGATAAAATAATAACAAATTTTATAAAATAGACTATTGACATTATAGCAACTCTAAAGTGTAAAATTATTGGAAATATAAAATGAGGATATATTTCTATGAAAAAGATGAAGAAAGGAATGCCGTTAGATAAAACTCCTAAATACACCGTGAAAGATGTTGCCAAAATAATGAATGTTTCTACACACACCGTAAGGTACTATGATAACGAAGGTTTAATACCTTCTGTTTCGAGAACACAAAGCAATGTAAGAAAATTTTCGGATTATAATTTATCTTGGTTTAAGATGGTACATTGTTTAAGAGCAACGGATTTATCTATAAATGACATTAAAACATATATAGATTTATGCTTGAAAGGTAATAGGACAATACCTCAAAGAGCAAAAATAATTTTTAATCAAGAAAAAATATTAAAAGATCATTTAAAAGAATTGCAAGACCAAATGAAACTTCTACAAAGAAAGAAAAAATATTATAATGATCTTTTAAATAAAAAATCAGTAGACGTTTGGAACCCTTTTGCTATATAGTTTTAGAAAAAAGGAGATATAAATGAAAAAGATTTTTACATTCATTTTATTGCTATGTTTTGTAACCCTTCCTTATACAAGTATATTCGCTAAAAACTTGGAAAAATGCGGAGACTTTACAATAGAGGAACTTGCACTAAAGTTAGAGAATCATAGTTTATTGGTTTATAGAAAAGGCCAAATTTCTTTTCAAGATGAGCGTGGTATAAAACCATTGCTTATACAAATAAAGAAGAAAGGTTTGAAAAATGCTGTTGCGGTAGATAAGGTTATAGGTAAAGCTGCGGCACTTCTTATGGTTTATGGTAAAGTAAAACAAGTTCATACAAACATTATAGCCAAAGACGCAATTTCTGTTTTTGAAAAATATAAAGTTGAATATTCTTATAATGAAGTTGTTGATCACATACAAAATGATAATAAAGACGGGCTATGTCCCATGGAACAAAAAGTGTTAAACATAGATAGTCCCAAAAAAGCCTACAAAATTTTCACAAAGAAAAAATAACAAAAAAATCCGGAGAATTTTTTATGAACAGAAGAGAATTTCTAAAATCAGCGTTTTTTACAACGATTGGTGCTGTAGTCGTATCTGCATGTAAAAAAGTCGGAGTAAAAATAAAAAATTATGTAGATAAAGTTTCTACAAAAAAATATAAAAATTTAGATGTTTCTTTAATCGGATTCGGTGCAATGCGATTGCCTCAAAAAGATGGTGAACCGGATATTGAAAAGACACAAGAAATGATAGATTATGCAATGAAAAACGGTATCAATTATTATGATACAGCATGGTTTTATCATGGAGGAAAATCAGAACTCGCTATAGGTGAAATAATGAAAAAATATTCGAGAAACAGTTATTATTTAGCAGACAAAATGCCTTTAAGAATATTGAAAGATAAATCCGAAGTTATACCTACATTCGAAGAACAATTAAAAAAATGTCAAACGGATTATTTCGATTTTTATTTGGCACACAATATAAACAAAAATGAATGGAAGACTTTAAAGGAATGTAATGTTTATGAACAGTTATTAGAAAAGAAACAAGAAGGTAAAATAAAATATTTAGGTTTTTCTATTCACGATACACCGGAACTTTTACAAGAAGTTGTAAATACATATAAATGGGATTTTGTTCAGCTTCCGATTAATATGATAGATTGGAAAACTGTAGATGCCAAAAGACAATATGAAATTGCAACAAACGCAGGCCTTCCGGTAGTTGTAATGAACCCGTTAAAAGGTGGACAACTATCTACGCTTAGTGAGAAAGCTGTTGAAATATTGAAAAAAGAAAACCCGGATGTTTCACCATCTTCATGGTCATTAAGATATGCCGCGAGTTTGCCTAACGTTTTTGTTGTTTTAAGCGGCATGACGGAAATGGAACATGTTGTGGATAATGTTAAAACTTTCACGAACTTTAAACCGTTAACAGAAAAAGAACAAAAAGTTCTTTCGGATGCCATAGCAATTTACAACTCATCGGGAGCAATATCTTGTACTTATTGTCAGTACTGTACAGGGTGTCCGGTAAATATAGATATACCTAAAAATTTTTTAATATACAATCAATATAAGTCTGATGAGAGAAAAGGAAGATTTATTATTGCATACGAATCAATAAAAGAAGAAAACAGAGCCGATAAATGTATAAATTGCGGAATATGTAAAACTAAATGTCCGCAAAAACTCGATATTCCGAATCTTTTAAAAGATGTCGCAAATTTATACAATGAACTGAAACAAGAGTAGTTATACTTTTGGATTATGCTATGAAAAAAAACAAAATAATATATTGGTTAAGACTGATACTATCGGCAATAGTTTTAATAATTTCTTTTCTTGCATTTACAACAACATTTTCTTTTTTTACAAAATTTTTTACCCTGCAATTAGGGCCGGGCATTGCAAGTTTGGCATCTTCTTTTTCGATAACAGTTCTAATATCGATTTTAGCAATAATAATTTTTACTTTTTTATTCGGAAGATTTTATTGTTCTTTAATTTGTCCGTTGGGAATTTTACAAAACTTTATAGGATTCTTTTCTCTTAAAAAAAGTAATAATTATAAAAATATGGCCAAAACAAGATATACAATAGCAGCGTTGGTGTTTGGTTCTTTATTTTCCGGTTGGGCAATAGGTCTTAAACTTTTAGACCATTACACAAATTTCGGGTTGATCGCATCAAGTCTTTATACACCGATACATAATTTTATAACGAACTTACCGCATTACGAGTTTACGACATTAACCTTAATAATATCTTTAATTCCTTTTATAATATTAATATTTTTGGTTTTATTTAAGAGAAGATTTTTCTGTACTGCGATTTGTCCTGTAGGAACTATTTTAGGATTATCTGCAAAGTATGGTGTTTTCAGACTTAAAATAAGTGATAAATGTGTAACTTGCGGATCTTGTTTTAAAAATTGTCCTTCGGGAAGTATAAATTTAAAAGATAAAATAATTGATAACGAACTTTGTATAAGATGCTTAAAATGTATTTCCGTATGTCCTAAACAAGCAATAAGTTTCGGAACAGAGAATAAAAAACAAGCTTCGACATTTAACCGAAGCAGAAGAAATTTTGTTTTAGGTTCTGTATTGGTTTTAGGTGCGGTTGCAACCGGTGTAGGCAGTGCAATAATCAGAGGGAAAAATTTTTTGAAAGATAAAATAAGGGCAATATTGCCGCCGGGAGCAGATGATTATTCGAGATTTTCTTCAAAATGTACAAGTTGTCGGTTATGTGTTGCAGTGTGCCCGAACAAAGTTATTCATCCGAGAGATTTTAATCATTCTGTAATTTATATGGATTATTCGAAAAATTATTGTAAGTATGATTGTAATGCTTGCAGTTCGGCTTGTCCTACGGGTGCAATAAAAAAGATTACATTGGAGCAAAAACAACATACAAGAATAGGCCTTGCAAAAATTAACAGAGATTTATGTATAAATTGCGGAATTTGTGCTTTTAAATGTCCGGTAAAAGCATTAAGTATAGAAGAAGATTCTAACGGAGACAGAGCATTAAAATATAATGCGGCCGTTTGTATCGGTTGCGGTGCTTGTCAGGTTTCTTGTCCGCACAAAGCAATAGAAATTGTCGGAATTGTTGAACAATCCAAAACGTTTTAAAGTTGTTTGTAGCTTGTCTTTTGCTGTTAAACTATAAACCATAAACTATAAACTATAAAATTTGTCAAACACTAACTTGACAAATTTTATATTATATGTTATATTACTTACCGTTCGGTAGATAAAATTAATATTTTTTAGAGAATAAAATGAGATTAAAAATCTTAAAAACAGCATTTAATTTGATGGGTAAAAAAGCGGTAAAAGATGTTTCTATGCAGGAAATTGCTGCTGCATGTAATATAACCAAACCGTCTTTATATTACTATTTTAAAAGCAAAGATGAAATTTGTTATACGATAGCGAGATATGTTTTGGATGACCAAAATAAAAAAATTAAGCAATATATAGATCAAGATATGTCTTTAGAAGATATTTTAACAGATATTTTCCAAAGAACATATAATGCAAAGACAAAAAAATCATTGGAGTTTTTTTTGCATATGATAGATTATATTAAGGGTGTTCCTGCTTTTGAAAAAAAGTTTAAACCATTAAAGGAAGAAAACGAAAAAAATGCCAAAGAAATTTTTAACAGAGCGGCAAAAAATAGAAATATATCGGAAAACAATGTTGAACTTGCTCACTATTTGTTTGAATCTTGTTTGTATCACATTGTTTTTGCACCGATAAAAGATATAAATTTGCAACCTAAAGATATAGCAACATCAATTTTAAAAGCAGTAGACTACAAAAATTGAAGAATAGAAGATTAGAGGAACGAAAGAAATGAAGAAAATATTGAGTTTGTTTTTAACATTGTTATTTAGTACAAATATTTTTGCTGCGGATTATTCTCATAACAATTCAATGAATGCAAAATTGTTTGAAGAAATACAAAAAAAGAGCGGAACAAAAATAACAATAAAAGAAGCCGTTAAAATGGCATTGAAAGATAGTTACCAGGTTTATGCCGCAAGTAAAATGAAAGAAATAAGTGATGAAGTTTACAGCCAAATGAAATCGTCATATTATCCTTATGTGGATTTTAATGCAAGTTATAACAGAGCATTGTTAAGAGCGAAAGCATTAACCAAAATTGATGGTGAAGAAAAAATGGTGGAAGCCACACCGGTAAATAATACGTATACCGCACAACTGCAAGCCAACTGGGTTTTATGGACCGGCGGTAAAGTAAAAAATACCAAGGAATACGGAAGATTGCAAGCTGAAAGTGCTGAATATCAATTGAGAGATACGAAAACAGCCGTTGCCAAACAAGTTACTCAATTTTGTTATTTAATAATTTATGCTTCCGCACTTGTTCATGTTCAGGAAACATACTTGGATATTGCCAAGCAACATTTGGATGAAACAAAAGCAAGATACAAACAAGGATTATCAAGTAATTTGGATGTATTAACTCAGCAAGTAAGAGTAGATAATATTGTTCCGCAGGTTTTACAAGCGGAAAAAAATGTTGAACTTGCAACTTTACACTTGAGACAAATATTGGACAAAGATCCTGAAATGCCTGTATATTTAACTTGGACGGAAGAAGATTTGGCTCTCCCGAGCACAAAAAATCTTCAACAATTATATAATATGGCTTACGAACAAAGGCCTGAACTTATAGTATCAAAATTAGCTGCCGATATTGCCGAAGCTAATTATAAATTGGCAAAATCGGATCATTATCCTAATCTTTCGGCTTACGGAAATTACGGCTATAACGGTTCCACAATAGAAGGCCTTCCCGATGAAAATCATTACTATTGGGGCTCAAATGTAGGTTTACAGTTTTCTATGCCTATATTTCACGGGTATTCTGTTTCTTCTCAGGCAAAACAAAAAGAAATATATTACGAAAATGCAAAAGCAAGTTACGAAAATTTAAAGAAAAATATAAGAATACAAGTAAAGGAAGCTTGGTTAAGTTTAGAAGAAGCAAAAAAAAGAATAGAATCAACAAAAGGTGTTGTGGAAAGAGCACAAGAAAATTTGAACTCAAAAATGTTGAGATATAGAAACGGATTAATAAGTCAATTAGAGTTAAACGATGCAATATCGGACTTGAACGATTCGAATTTAACGTATGTTCAAGCTGTATATGATGCACATGTAGCTTTATCAAACTTAAATTATGCCGTAGGAATGGAGACAGAAGATTATGAATAATCAAAATTTAAATCAAGAACAGAAAGACACCTCTATGGGTGCAATTGTCGTATGGGGAATTATTTTATTGGTAGCGGCTTTTATTGTTTATCAGGTAGCATTTAAAAAAGATAATGCTGCAATTTTAGATACGGTTTCAAAGGATGTTTTTGTTGTTAAAACAGAACAAGTTCAAAAAAGAGACTTGAAACATCAATTAATAACATCAGGTAACGTAAAAGCTTTGGAAGAAGCCGTGTTGTATCCGAGAATTAACGGTAAATTGCAGAAAAATGTATTAAAAGAGGGTGACAGAGTAAGGAAAGATCAGACGGTATCTTTAATAGACAGAGATGAAGTCGGTGCTAAATATGAACCTGTAGTTGTTCCTTCTACATTGACGGGTGTTGTAGGTAGAATTTATCTCGATCCCGGTGAAAATGTTACAACACAAACACCGGTAGCATTGATAGTAAATCAGTCTGTATTAAGAATAAAAGTTGATGTTCCTGAAAGATACGTTAACGAAATTTATAAAGGGCAAAGAGCTCTGCTTTCAGTTGAAGCATATCCCGATAAAACTTTTGAAGCAAAACTTGATATTATAAGTCCTGTTGTAGATTCTTTAAGCAGAAGTGTTGCCGTGGAATTTAAAGCTGATAATTCCAAAGGGTTGTTAAAATCCGGTATGTTTGCAAAAGTGGATATTTCTTTAAAAGAAGTAAAAAATGTTTTGTCGTTATCTAAGAAAAGTATTTATGAAGATGCAGACGGTAAAAATTATGTTTTAGTTCCTTCCGAAGATAAGACGACTGCCGTTAGAAAAGATATAGAAGTTAAATTTAAAAATAACAATAATTGGCAAATCGAAGGACTCGACGAAGGTGATGAAGTTTTGGAATTTGTTTACGGTATTAAAGACGGCAGTAAGATAGAGATACAACAGTAGGAGCTAAAATATGCAAGAAAATAAAGCTGAAAAAAGACACAGCGGTTTTGCCGCATTTTTTATACACAGACCCGTATTTACAATAATGATAAGTGTTTCATTAATGTTTTTAGGGTTTATGGGTTACAGAAATATGGGTGTAAGTATGTATCCGAGTATGGATATTCCCGTTACACTTGTTCAAACCGTTTTACCGGGAGCAAGTCCGGAAGAAATTGAAACATCAATTTCAAAATATATTGAAGAGGGTGTTAACGAAATTGCAGGTGTTGATGAAATCCATTCATACAATTTGGAAAGTGTTTCAATTGTGTTTGTTAAGTTCGATATGGATAAAAATGCCGATGTCGGTATTCAGGAAGTTAGAGATAAAATCGAACAGGTTAAATCTAATTTTCCGGATGGAACGGAATCTCCGGTAGTTTTAAAACTTGATATGGATGCTGCAGCTGTTTTAAACGTTGTTGTTACCGGTCAAAGAGATATTATAGAACTTACAGAACTTGCCAAGAAAAAAGTTAAAGAAGTTATAGAAAATACTTCAGGTGTAGGTTCCGTAAATATAGTAGGTGGCAGAGAAAGAGAAATACATGTTACAATAAATCCTTTAAAACTTTATTCTTTACAAATTCCTATAACAAGTGTTACGGCAGCTCTTGCACAGCAAAATTTCGAAATTCCGGGCGGTAAAGTAGAACAAGAACATAATTCTTACAGCTTAAGAATTTTAGGTAGAATTCCTTCCGTAGATGAATTTAAAAATATATTCATTGCAACCAAAAACGGAGTTCCTATAAAACTTTCCGATGTTGCTGAAGTTGAAGACAGCGGAGAATATGAACAACAAAGTACATTGTTGGACGGACTTAGATGTGTAACTTTGGAAATAACAAAACAAAGCGGTTCAAATACATTGAAGGTTATTGATGGCGTTAAAGAAAAAATTAAGATGATAGAACAAACTCTTCCTTCGGATATGAAAATTACTATAATGTCCGATCAAAGCGGTTCTATCAGAGCTTCCGTTAATACCGTGTTGGAACATCTTTTCTTGGGTGCATTTTTGGCCGGTATAATGGTTTTGGTATTCATGGGTTCTCTCAGATCTACATTTATAGCTTTCTTGGCTATACCTATATCTGTTGTAGGTTCTTTCCTTTTTATGAATATGAACGGCTTTACTTTAAACAGTATAACTTTGTTGGGCTTAACGGTTGCCGTGGGTATTGTTATTGATGATGCTATCGTTATGCTTGAAAATATTTATAGACACATGGAAAAGTATAACAAAACACCGGAAGATGCAGCTGTTGACGGAGCAAAAGAAATTACATCTACGGTTATTGCAACAACGCTTGCAATTCTCGTTATATTTTTACCTTTGGCCTATATGGGCGGTATGGTTGGAAGAGTTTTAAGCAGTTACGGTTGGACTGTGGTTTTTGCTATTGCTCTTTCCGGTATAGTAGCCTTAACTTTAACTCCTATGCTTTGTGCAAAATTGTTGAAGAAAGCGGAAGGGGAAAGTAAAATAGATAACATTGTAAGCGGTATAAACGAATATTTGGTTAAACTATATATTCCTGTTTTAAATTGGGCTATTCATCATAAAATAATAATGGTAGTTCTTGCTTTCTTATGTATATTTGCAATATTTCCTATGATAAAAACTATGGGAGGTGAATTTTTTCCGGAAGAAGATTCCGGCAAAATTCAAGTTCAGGTTAAAGCGGAAGAAGGAACAAGTTATACGGATATAAGAGGAATTTTAGGACAAATAGAAACCGATGTAAGAAGACTTCCGTATATAAAAAGTATTTTAACGGTTGCCGGTAAAGGCGGAGACGGTTTGAGTTCTTTCTCAAGCTCCGCACCGACAAATAAAGGTTATTTGGAAGTTGAACTCGAAGACAGGACAAAAAGAAATAAAATAAGAACAAAAAAATATGCTCAAGTAATAAGAGAAATGATGAAAAAGTATACCGGACTTACGACAGCGGTTTTTGTTAGAAGTGATGGCCCTTCCGGCGGAAACAAAGCTGTTCAGTTAAGTTTGTTGGGACCGGATCTTACAAAATTAATAGGTTATGCTAATGAAACAAAAGATATAATTTCGAAAGATAAAAGATTTATAGATGTTGATTTGTCCGTGGATTTGGCAAAACCCGAATACAGAGTTGTAATAAACAGAGATAAAGCTAATAATTTGGGTGTTAATGTTACGGCTGTTGCCGCTGCACTTAGAACAATGGTTGGTGGAGAAGATGATATTACCAAGTACAAAGAAGGTGATGAATTGTACGAGGTAAGAGTCAGAGTTGCCGAAACATACAGAAACACAAAAGAAGCAATTTCCGCACTTATGATACCGGCTGTTATTAACGGACAACAAACTGTTGTCAGACTTGACAGCATTGCCGAACTTGAAGAAGGTGTCGGCCCCAGCCAAATCAACAGAGCCGCAAGACAAAGAGAAGTAAGAATAGAAGCCAACTTAAACGGACTTGATACAAGAACGGCAACAAAAATAATGCAAGATACATTTAACTCTTTAAATCCTGATCCGGAATATACCGTTATGCAAAGCGGTATAGCAAAAGAAATGACGAAGATGTTTATAGCTTTCTTGTTAGCTTTTGTTTTGGCATTTATATTCAAATACATAATTCTTTGTTGCTTAATGGAAAAATTTACACATCCTGTAGCAATTATCGTAAGTTTGCCGTTGACGGTACCTTTTGCATTGTTTGCACTTATGGTAACGCACCAAACATTAAATATATTCAGTTTGCTCGGTATGTTCATGTTAGTCGGAGTTGTAAGTAAAAATGCTATTTTGCAGACGGATTATACGAACCAGTTAAGAGCAAGAGGATACGGCAGAACAAATGCTATTCTTCAAGCAAACAGAGTAAGACTAAGACCTATTTTGATGACTACATTAACACTTGTTGTTTCTATGATACCTATGTTGATATCCAACGGAGAAGGTGCTGATGTTAGAAGAGGTTTGGCTATCGTTATCGTTGGAGGACAACTTTTGTCCCTTCTTGTTACCTTGCTTATGACACCTGTTACGTACATAATTGTAGATTCTATAGGTGATTGGTTTAAACATAAAATTACAGGAACACCTATACCGGAAGATAAAGATAAAGAAGTTATTTTATCCGAAGTGCCGGACAAATATTAACGAATTAAAAAAATATAAATAAAAAAAACAGATGAGTTGAATTAAACTCATCTGTTTTTTTTGTATTTAAGTAATTTACTTTTTCTGTTCAGTGTTGTTGTTTACTTGAGATTTTCCTTTTGCGCTGTCAGCAACATTTACTCCCTGGGTATTTGTAACCGGAGGTCTTTGTGTGTTAGGAGGTTGAACTCTCGGGTTTTTAGGAATCGGAGGTCTTTGCATATTAGGAAGATTATTTGTTTTGGGGAGACTCTTTATTGCTCTCATTTGTGCAGGAGTAGGTATCTTCGGAATTCTGCTAGGATTAAAAGGTCTGTTTATTGCGGAACTCGATACTTTTGCTAACGATTTACTTCCCGCATAATAGCCTATGAAAAAACATAGTAAAGAACAAACTATAACAATTATTACACCTTTTGCACAACATTTTTTTGTTTTACATTCTTTTTGTGATTGTTCTTCCATAAACTCTCCTTTATTTAATATATCACATTTTCAATATTATAAAACTTGTTGCTTCAAAAATCAATATTTTTCTTACAATAGAATTTTCATATTGCCAAAAATTGTTGCTTTTGGTAAAATATACAAGAAAGATTTGCCCGATGGTGTAATTGGTAACACATCTGTCTCTGGAACAGAATAGTCCTGGTTCGAGCCCAGGTCGGGCAGTATTTGCTCTAGTCTGTTAAAGATTAGAGTTTTTTTATTTGCAGTTGGGGTAAAAATGCTTATTTGGGAAAAATTTAAAAAAAATATTATTGATAATAGGTTAGTTGTTTCCGGTGATAAAATTTTGCTTGCTGTTTCCGGAGGAGCGGATTCTATGGTTATGGCAAGTTTATTTTCCATGTTAACAAAGATATTGAATATAGAACTTGTAGTTGTTAATTTTAATCATAATTTAAGAAAAGAATCCGTTAATGAAGCAAAAATTGTTAAAAAATATATTTCTTCTTTAAACATTGAATGTGTATTAAAAAATCTAAATACAAAAGAGTATGCAAAGAAAAATAATATATCGGTAGAAACAGCAGGAAGACAATTAAGATATTTGGGATTGGAAGAAGTTGCAAAAAAGTATAAGTGTAATAAAATTGCTACTGCTCATAATATGAACGATAATGCTGAAACTGTTATTATGTGGTTGTTGAGGGGGACAGGAACCGACGGGCTTACCGGTATTCCCATGATAAGAAAGATAAATAAGAATTTATCTGTGATAAGACCACTATTACCGATATCGAGAGATTTAATAGATGATTATGCAAAGAAAAAAAGAATTACTTTTTGTACGGATAAAACGAATTTTAAGTGTGACTATACAAGGAATAAGATAAGATTAAATCTTATTCCGCAACTTAAACAAATAAATCCTTCGGTTATAGAACACATATATAATTTATCTTGTATTATAAAAGATGAAACCGATTATTTTAAAAATAAGGTAAACTTATTCATATCAAAGTATGTAAATATCTCTAAAAAGAAAATAGTATTGAATTTAAGAGCATTTTACAGACAAGACAATATACTGCAATACAAAATTTTAAAAGAAATCCTTCCTGATAAAAAAAGATCAGTCCAAATAAATAATATTTTTACTTGGTTAAAAGATAAAGAATCTAAAAAGTATGTTATTTCTAAAATATGGATTGCAAAAAAGTTCGGACAAAAATTGTATTTTGTTTCAAAATAAAATTTTAATCTTCTTTATATGTCGGTAAAGTTATTTTTACCAAAGTTCCTTTTTGCTCCTCACTTGAAATGTCTATTTTCCCGTTGTGCATTTCGGTTATTTGTTGTGCAACCGTAAGTCCCATACCGATTGCCTTAGCAAGTTTTGTCGAAAACATCGGATCAAAACAGTTTTCTAATGTTTCCGCATTCATTCCTTGTCCGCAATCCGATATCGTAGTAACAACATTTTGACCTTCGATTGTTGTTGCTATGGTTATAGTTCCGTTATTTTTCATTGCATCTTCGGCATTTTTTATAATATTTGAAAAAACCTGCTTCATTCTTTCAGGATCGACATATACTTTTACAGGAACCAAATTTTGTTCGAAAGTTATTCCGTCGATTTTATTTTCTTCAATTGCTTTTATAATTAAATTTTGTAAATCACAAACGGATTTTGTCAATTGTTTTACTCTTGTCATATCGAGAACTTCTGTTATTCTGTTATTAAGAGTTATAACTTCCTTTGATAATAAATCTAACATCTTTTTTTGAGTTTCGCTTTCCGGTTTTACGGTTTTTGACAGATAGTATGAAATATTAGAGATTCCACCTACAACATTTTTTAAATCATGAGAAGCTACCGATGCAAATTTCGATAAAACTTTATTCTTTTCAATGTTTAATTGTTTTTTTGTAAAAATATAAGTTTTTTCTTCCATGTTTTTATTTTCCTAATATTTTATTTATTAAGTTCATTACACTTTCTATTTCAAAAGGTTTGTTGAGATAAAAACAACCTTTTTGTTTTACGGATTCTAAGTTTTTATCGTCGTTCAGTAAATAAATAGAACCGATATTCGGCATTTGTTGTTGTAATTTGTCATGAAAATCTGCGATATTTGTATCTATCTTTACATTGATTAATGCAACATCAAAGAAAGAATTGTTAAGTTCTTCGTATAATTTATTGCAATCGGCATAAGATAATAAATGAAACCCTTCTTCGGCAAGAGCTTTATTTATAGGTTCAAAATCTTCCGAATCCATATTTACTAAAGCAATATTTTGTTTTCTGTTTATCTGACCTAATATTTCAAAAACTTGTTTTATATTTATAGGTGCTTTGAAGAAATTTATAGTGCCGAACTTTTCTGCTTCATCAACAAAAGAAGGATTTTGTTCTTTCTCGATAATAATCGTTTTAGGAATTTTACCGAATTTTTCTTTCAGTTTCTTCAATATATCTAATGTTTGTTTTTCTTCCTCTTCAGAATGAACTGTAACAATCAAAATATCCGGTTTATGTTTGAACATAAAAGAAACTTTAGCAAGATCTATTTCGCTGGAGGCAACATTTAAACCGCAATTTTTTAAAGAATTCAAAAACTTTTGATCGATATTTGCATCTTTGTCTATAACTACCGCAAAAGGTCTTGATGTTATATCTTTAATGGTAGATAAAACAGTTTCTATCTCAAATGGTTTACTTAAACATGCAAAAGCGCCGGTATTTAATGCATCCGTGATCAAATCGTTGAGAGCATATGCCGTCATCATTACGCCTATAATATCCGGCTTGATTTTTTTGATTTCTTTAAAAGTTTCATTTCCCGTTATTCCGGGCATTCTTATATCTGAGAATAAAATGTTAAATTCTTCTTTTTTTGCAAGTTCTATTGCTTTATATCCGTCTTCGGCCGTTTTTACTTCGTATCCTTCCAATTCAAGAATACTTGCTAATGATAATCTCAAAGAATCTTCATCATCAACAATTAAAATTTTTAGTTTGTCTGTCATAAAAAACTCCTATTGTAAAGGTATCTCTATTTTAAAAGTAGTTCCTACATTTTTAGTACTTGTTACCGTAATTTTACCTTGATGTGCATCGATAATTTCTTTTACTATCGGTAATCCCAAACCTATACCTTTTAACTTTGTAGTAAACAATGGTTCAAACAAATGAGAAAGAGTCTCTTCGCTCATTCCACAGGCATTATCTTTTATTAAAATTTGGCACGTATTTCCTATTTTTTTAGTTGTTATGTTTATTTCTCCGCCTTCCGGAGGCATAGCATCTCTTGCATTTGTAATGAGGTTTATTAATACCTGTGTAATTTTATCCGGATCCATAACAACATCAAATTTTTCAAGATTTGTTGTTATTAATATGTTAGAAGGAACAGGAACTGCGGGAATAACCTTATTCACGAAAGAAACAATATCAACGGAAAGTTTATTTAATTTTTTTGTTCTCGAATAGTCGAGCAAATCGGTTATAATTTTGTTTGCTCTTAACACTTCCGATGACAACATATTTACCATTTGTTTAGATTTGTTATCACTATATGCACCCATTTTAGATAAGAAATAAGAAATATTTTTTATTGCAGCCAAAGGATTTCTTAATTCATGAGCTACGGAAGAAGCAAGTCTACCTATGGTTGCAAATTTTTCTGATTTTATCAAATCCTGTTGGATGTTTTGAACTTTGTCCAGTGTTTCTTCCAATTCCTGACTTCTTTGTTCAAATGCAACTTTAAGGTTTAATAGTTCCTTTTTCTCCTTATTCAATTCTCTTATATGTATTTCCATATCGCTTGCCATAAAATTAAAAGAAGAAGCAAGTTCCCTAAATTCATCATTAGAATTTAAAGGAACTCTGTATCCCAAATTTCCTGCGGCAATTTTTTTTGTTCCGAGCATTAATTCTTTTATAGGTTTTACTATTATTTTTACCAAGAAGAAAGACATTATTATTCCGGCAAAAACAACGACTAAAGTAATTATGATTATACTTTTTGTCATTTTTTCTATTTGATAATTTATTCTCTCAAGAGTAATACCTACTCTTACAGCACCTATTATTATTTCTTTCTTGG
Organism: Candidatus Ruminimicrobiellum bubulum; assembly: GCA_017651625.1. Taxonomy (GTDB): domain Bacteria; phylum Elusimicrobiota; class Endomicrobiia; order Endomicrobiales; family Endomicrobiaceae; genus Ruminimicrobiellum; species Ruminimicrobiellum bubulum. The sequence goes on from JAGCCP010000058.1 coordinate 43,710, forward strand.
TGGTTTTTAATTGTATGGTGGGATTGTAATCGTAAGATATTATAGGTACTACAATATCTAAAACTTCACCAATGTTAGGCAAAACATTAACTTCTTTTATTAATCTGTTCTTTTCAAGTTCGGCTATTGTATTATTATCAATAGATGCTGCGGAAACAAAGTGTACTATATCTTCGTTTGTAATACATTCTCTTGATAGAAGAACACCGTTTACATCGTAAATAACGGAATAAATAACATCTTCTTCTTTTAAATTGTTTTTTGTAAGATGAGCCAAAAATTCTTTGCTTGAAGTTGAAACACCATACTCACTTGATGTCGCCAACGAATTCGCTAATATGATTGCTCTGTTTTCGGTAAAGTTTATTAACAATAATGATTGTGCAGTAACGAAAAACCAAGTTAAAGCAATTGATGTAAAGATTATTATGGAAGAAATTATTAGTATAAATTTAACACTTAATCCGAAGTATATTCTTTTTCTCATAATTTCTAAAGGGGTGGCAAGTTTAATTAAAAGCCGACGAAAGGACTTGAACCTTCGACCGATGGTTTACAAAACCATTGCTCTACCAACTGAGCTACGTCGGCATAAATATCTTATGTGCTAAAGGATACAAAAATATTAAATTTTTGTCAATTGAAATTTGTTTGTAGATTTATGCTTTAAAAAAAGATACAATTACGAAAGCCGTTGCTGATTTGTGGAGTTCTTAATAATGAATTTGGTAAAAACAATTATTTTACAAGTAGGAGTACTTTTCTTTTTTTCAAACTTTTTGTTTGCTGAGTTTACGATAGGTTTGTATGGTGTAAAAACATCAAGTGATGTAGTATTGGCAAAAGAAGCAGGTTTTAATTGTGTTCAAACATATATATCTGAACCTGCAACCATAAATTTACTTGCTGAAGAAGCAATGAAAAATGATATTAAATTGGTAGTTTATCCTACAAAAATAATGACTTCCAAATATAAAGAGAAAGCAAAAAACTATCCGATAAAAGCTTGGTATTTGTTTGATGAACCTGATGTATGGAAAATATCGAGAGAAAAGTTGATTTCTCTTAATACTAATGTAAAAAAAATATATCCGGATATTCAAACAACTTTTGTTTTGGGGCAGGGTTTTCCTTCGGTTCCCTATTATGATATAGCCGATATATTGATGGTAGATTGGTATCCCGTACCGCACTTACCGTTGGAAAGTTTTGGCGAAAATATTGCTTTGGCAAAACAAGGGCTTATAATGATGGGAGAAGAAGAAAAAGAACTCTGGGCTGTAGTTCAACTCTTTGATTGGAAGGAATACAAACAATACAGAAAAGATGAAGATAGAATAGGAAGATTTCCAAAAAAAGAAGAAATAAAATTTATGTCGTATGATGCAATTTTTAATGGAGCTACAGGTTTGTTTTATTTTACTTGTTATTCTGAAGGTAAACCTTTGTCGGAAGCAAAACCTAAAGATTGGATAAAAACGGTTGAAGTCATACAAGAAATGTCTTTCGTTGGAGAAATTATAGATAATGGAAAGGAAATCGAAAATCCGATAGAAATAAAAGAACCTTTGAAAGCAAAAAGTTTTGAGTATGGTGGAATAAAATATACATTTGTTATGAATCCTACATCAAAGAGACAAAGTTTACCGTCATTATTTTTTCAACCTCAATTTGATATCATGTATGAAAAAAGTACAAATATAAAAAAAATAATGAGACAAGCAAAAAATAATTTGCAACCGTATAGTGTTCTTGCTTTCAGATATGAGTAATTTAAACTTGACAAAATACACATATTTTTGTAATGTTAATGAAATGTTTATTTAATAAAGGAGGGGCGGTAACAGTATGTTAAAAAAGTTAGTAGTTTTTTCGGTGTTTTTTTTCTTAGGGGTATCAGGTGCAATGGCAGATATAGTTGTTAATGCCGAGGGAAAAGTACAAAAATATCCTGATGGTAGCACATTAAATGTGTCTGCTGCCAAAAATATATATACGGAGTATTTCGGGTTTAAAGCTTTCATTCCTAAAGGTGAAAGAATATCTATGAGATTTTCTGATAAAGATGAAAATAGAATGGTTTATTGTTCGGGAAATAAATTTAACGATGTCAAGATCGGAGATACTTTGTTTTCAACCGATAAAGATACATCTTTTGTAATTTCCCAAGATGGAAATTTAAAAGTAGAGAAGGGTAGTTTGGTTGTAAAAGATAAAGATGAAAATGTTGCTATTTTGGCTCAGGGTAATACCTACAGAATAGAAATGGATTCATCATTGGATTCTTTTGTGCCTATAAGTGAACCTTCAAATGAAAGTTATGAACAGATACAGAAAGACTTTGTATTAAGTCCTTCTGCACCAAGAAATTAGGAGTTATAAAATGAAAAGAATAGCATCTTTATTAACATTAATGTTTTTAGTTGTATCCGTTGCATATGCGGATAAACCGTTGCAGTTTATATTTTCCGAAGATATAAGTTATGATGATAATATTTATTCAACCAAGGATGATAAAAAATCTTCGGCAATAAGTTCCTCTCAATTGTTTGCAAAATATTCCAGTAATATTCCTAATTCCGGATTAAAAATCGGTGCAAATGCAAACGTTGGATATAATGCATACTCCGAAGAGCCTGCAAAAAATGATTATATTAATGCCGGTGCAGGCCTTAATATTGGAAATAGTAAGTTTTCTTTAGATGAAAAGTTTTTATACACTGCAGATCCTGCAACGTCTGAATTGACTGAAAGAGCAAAAAGAATAAACAATACTGCATCATTTAGATTTAAAACATCCTTGGAAAAAATGTTTTCAATCGGCTTTGTAGTATCTGATATTTTTGATAAATACATAGATGATGAGTACAAGAGTTTAAATAGAAATCGTATAAATGCAGGAGCTCAGTTGTATTACAATGTATCACCTAAAACTTCGTTCTATTTCGCATACTTATTTTCGAACATAAAATATGAAGATAATGAAAATTATGATTCTACAGGAAATAGTTTCAGCTTAGGTGTAAATGGTAGTATTGCTAAGAAAATGAAAGGAACGGCACAAATTTCTTATGATACCAGAAGTTATGATAAAGAAGTTGAAGGTACGGACAAAGACTTTGGTATTTTCGGATATTTACTTTCTTTAACATATGAGCCTACAGCCAAAGATTCTATCATTTTAAGTGGTGAAAGAAAAATGGAAGAATCCACTTTTGCTAATAACAGATATTATATATCAACTGAAATCGGATTGGAATATAAACATAAAATACAACAAAAGTGGACACTTGGTTTGTTAGCATCCTACGAAAATATCGGTTATCCGGAAACTGTTGATAATCTTAACAGAACGGATGATTTGATAAAAGTAAAACCTTCGATAGAATATAAGTTTAAAGATTATTTATTTGCAAGCCTTTGGTACCAATTTAAGAACAAAGCATCAAATTATGAAGCTGTAGAATACTTAGATAACAAAGTTGGTATACAAATGAAGTTATGTTTCTAAGAATTTAGTTTATTTTCGTAAAGATTTAGTATAAGACTTTTTATATTGTTTGCAGCTTTTTTAAATTTTTTACCTTCGAGAGATATAGGATCTTCTATATCTCTCGTTTTATTTGATACGAATTGTTCCAATATATATATTTTATCGGAATATTCTGAGTATTTGTCGGTAATTTCATCATATTGGCGTTTTGTCATAACAAAAATAAAATCGCTTGAAGCAATGTCTTGTTTACTATATTGTATTGGTGTGTGATTTGTATAGATAATGTTGTTTTCAGCCAAAAAATCTTTTATTTTTTTTGGAACCGTGATATAATCCAAAACATAAGTTCCTCTGGATATTACCTCAATATCATTCCTATTATCTTTTTTTAAGAGATATTTTAGAATTTCTTGAGAAATAAAACTTCTACAAATGTTGGCATGACATATAAAGCATATTTTCATAATAAAAGAATATATCAAATTTAAATTATAGTTTAAAGTGTTAATTTTTATTGTAAATAAATTTTATTTTTTATAAAATAAAAAAGCTATGAATATTATAAAAGATATAGATGAAATAGTTTCTTTAGCACTTAAAGAAGATTGTGCATATAACGATGTTACTTCCAAAAGTTTGAATTTGGAAGGTAAAAATGCTTCTGCTGTTTTAATAGCAAAAGGCAACGGAATTTTGTGTGGTGTCGATGCTTTTAAACATGTACTTTTAAGATTAAGCAAGAAATTTAAGTTTAAAGTATTTAAAAAAGATGCTCAAATCGTAAAAAAAGGTGATGTTATACTAACCGTTAAAGGTCCTGCGGCACCATTACTTGCAGGTGAAAGAACAGCATTGAATTTTATACAAAAACTTTCCGGTATAGCGACGACAACAAATCAATTTGTTAAAATTATAAAAGGTTCTAAAGCGGGAATTTTCGATACAAGGAAAACACTTCCGGGCTTTAGAAATGTGTCAAAATATGCCGTTAGATGCGGTGGAGGGAAAAACCATAGAATGAATTTGTCCGATATGGTTTTAATAAAAGATAACCATTTGGCATTAATAGACGATTTAACTTTAAAAGTTAAAGAAATAAGGAAAAAGTATAAAAAATTAAAAGTCCTTATAGAATGTGAACATGAACAACATGTTAGAAATGCAATAGCTGCAAAAGCAGATATTATAATGCTCGATAATATGAAGCAAAAAGATTTGGTAAAGATGGTAAAACTCATAAGATCGAGTTCAACATCTACATATAAACCCTTAATAGAAATTTCCGGCGGAGTTAATTTTAAAACAATAAAAAATTATGCAAAGCTCGGGATTGAAAGAATATCAATAGGAATGATTACTCATTCCGCACCGTCGTTAGATATTTCTTTGGAAGTTGATGTTCATAAATAACTATCGGAAGTAAACATGCCTCATTTTTATGTTGATCCAAAAGATATAAAAGATAAAAATTTCGTTATAGAAAACGAACAGTTTCATTATTTGTCTACCGTTCGAAGATTTTCCATCGGTGATGAAATAAATATATTTGACGGTTTAGGTAATTCTTATAAAGCAAGAATAGATAATATAGACAGAAACAGTATGTCGGGAATAATATTATCTTCAAAAACTCATATCTTGCCGACAAGAGAAATTTCGTTATATACCGCAATACCAAAAGGGGAAAGATTTGATTGGCTTATAGAAAAAGCAGGTGAAATAGGTGTATCAAAAATTGTTCCGATTATATATATGAGAAGTGTGGTAAAGGAATTATCCGATAATAAAGTTGAAAGATACAAAAAAATATCAATAGCGGCAAGTTCTCAGAGTTGGCGAGCAGACATTATGCCTGTCTATAATCCCGTAAATTTTGATGAAGCTGTAGCAAGATTAGCTTCTAAAAAAAGTACATTAAATGTGTTGCCATGGGAAAGTGAACAAGAAAACAATATTTTTGACTTGTTAAAAGAAAACAAAGAAATAAAAAATATAAATATATTTATTGGCCCCGAAGGCGGTTTTGATAAAACGGAAATAGATTTTGCATTGAAAAACAATTTTAAAACCGTAACTTTGGGAAAAAATATTTTAAGAGTTGAAACTGCAGCAATAGTTTCCGCAAGCATTATAACATCAATTTATAATTTATAATCATGAAAAATTTATTCATATATACGTTTGGATGTAAGATTAATCAATATGAAAGTCAAATAATAAGAGAAAAATATTGTTTGAAAGATTATGTTTATGTAGATAACTTCGAACAAGCAGACGTTATCATTATAAATTCTTGTTCGGTTACCGCTCATGCGGATAAACAATGTGAACAGATAATAAAAAAATTTCATACCAAAAACGAAAAAGCAAGAATTATTTTAACCGGTTGTTTCGCTAAAGTTGCAAAGGAAAAAATATTGCAAAAATTTCCTTTTCTTGAAATCTTGATGAAAGAGGAAATTTTAAAAGACAGTGAACAAAAAATAAATACTTTCGATAATCATTCAAGAGCATTTATAAAAATTCAAGACGGTTGTAACAGCTTTTGTTCCTATTGTATAGTTCCTTATGCAAGAGATATCATGTGGTCAAAACCGGTAGAAAAAATAATAGAAGAAATAAACAATTTAACGGATATCGGTTACAGCGAAATTGTTCTTACCGGAATACATATAGGAAAATATGATAAAGGAATTTCGTATCTTTTATCACAAATATATAAAAACATAAATAAACTTTTTAGAATAAGGTTATCTTCTATAGAAGTTAATGAAATAACAGACGAATTAATAGAAATAATGAAAACGGAAAAGGAAAGATTTTGTCATCATTTACATATTCCTTTACAGTCTGCTTCAGATAATGTTTTAAAGGATATGAACAGAAAATATTTGTCTAAAGATTTCTTAGATAAAATGAATTTGCTCAAGCAAAACTTTAACGATATATCCATAACTACAGATGTTATATGCGGTTTTCCTACCGAAACAGATAAAGATTTTGATATAACATATAATTTTTTAAAAGATAACGAATTTGCAAGGTTACATGTGTTTCCTTTTTCAGCGAGACAAGGAACAAAGGCTTATTCATTGAAACAAGTTTATAAAAACGGACAATCTAAAATAAGAACGAATAAACTTTTAAATTTAAGTAAAGAATTGGAACAGTCCTATTTTAATAAGTTTGTTGGTACTAAAAGAAAGGCGGTTTCTTTAAGAGGGAACAAAGCCCTTACGGATAACTATTTAACTATAGAAAATATAGAAAAACATAGTGGTATATTTGAAGTAGAGGTAAAATAATCTAAAATCGGTTTGACAATAAAATTATATTTTTATAACATTTCTTTTGTATTTATGTAGGGAAAAATAAGCAAGACTTATTTTAATATCAAATTGGAGGCAGTTAAAATGTCAGTAAAAGTTGCAATTAACGGATTCGGAAGAATCGGAAGATTAGCATTCAGACAAATGTTTGGTGCAAAAGGTTACGAAGTTGTTGCTATCAACGATTTGACAAGTCCTAAGATGTTGGCTCACTTGTTGAAGTATGATTCAGCTCAAGGCGGATATTGCGGTAAATTCGGTGAAGAAGCAAAACACACAGTATCTTATAAAGAAGCTGTATTAGCAGAAGATGGTAAAACAGTTAAGGAATTCGGTTCAATAACTGTTGATGGAAAAGAAATTACAATCTATGCAATTCCTAAAGCAAACGAATTACCTTGGGGAAAATTAGGTGTTGACGTTGTTTTGGAATGTACAGGTTTCTATACATCAAAAGCAAAAGCACAAGCTCACATTGATGCAGGTGCTAAAAAAGTTGTTATTTCTGCTCCAGCAGGAAACGACTTACCTACAATCGTTTACAATGTAAACCACAAAATCTTGAAAAAAGAAGATAAAATCATATCAGCAGCTTCTTGTACAACAAACTGCTTGGCACCTATGACAAAAGCTTTGAATGATTATGCTCCTATACAGTCCGGAATCATGACAACAGTTCATGCTTATACCGGAGACCAAATGATTCTTGATGGTCCGCAAAGAAAAGGTGATGTTCAAAGAGCAAGAGGCGGAGCAATTAACATTGTTCCTAACTCAACAGGTGCTGCAAAAGCTATCGGTTTGGTTATCCCTGAATTGAACGGAAAATTAATCGGTGCTGCACAAAGAGTTCCAACAGCAACAGGTTCAACAACAATTCTTCACGCAGTTGTTAAAGGAAAAGATGTTACCGTTGAAGGAATCAATGCAGCTATGAAAGCTCAAGCTAACGAATCATTCGGTTATACAGAAGAAAAATTAGTTTCTTCAGATATCATTGGTATGAGATTCGGTTCATTGTTTGATGCTAACCAAACAATGGTTGCAAAAATTGATGACGATACATATCAAGTTCAAGTTGTTTCTTGGTATGATAACGAAAACAGCTATACAAGCCAAATGGTTAGAACAATTAAGTTTTTTGCAGAATTGAACTAATAAAATTGGTTTAGCTTAAATAGTCTTAATTTATATTGGGTTCAGTCTGATTATTTTTAATACGGCTGAACCCGATTTTTTGAGAGGAGAAAACAATGTTAAACAAAAAGACTGTAGATGATTTAAAAGACATTGCAGGTAAAAAGGTTTTAGTAAGATGCGATTTTAATGTTCCTTTAAAACAAGGCGTAATTCAAAATTATAAAAGAATAGATGCTGCTCTTCCTACAATAAAAAAATTGTTGGAACAAAAAGCAAAAGTTATTCTTTGTTCTCATATGGGAAAACCGAAAGGTGAACCGTTACCTGAACTTTCACTTGCTCCTGTAGCAGTTGCTTTAAGTGAAAGATTAGGTGTAACAGTAAAATTCGCAGACGATCCTAAAGTTACAAGCGATTCAACAAAACAAATGGCAAAAGATTTGAAAGAAGGTGAAGTATTACTTCTTCAAAATACAAGATATAGAAAAGAAGAAACAAAATTGGAAAAAGATGAAACCGCAATAAAGTTTGCAGAAGAATTGGCAGCACTTTGCGATAACGAAATATTTGTTAACGATGCATTCGGAACAGCTCACAGAGCACATTGTTCAAATGTTGGTGTTACAAAATTCGTTAAAGAATCTGCAGCAGGATACTTGGTAGAAAAAGAAATTAAGTTTTTGGGAGATGCTTTGAATGCTCCTGTAAAACCTTTCTTGGCTATCTTGGGCGGTGCAAAAGTTTCCGATAAAATAAACGTTATTGAAAATCTTTTAGGAAAAGTTGATGCTATTATAATCGGCGGAGCAATGGCATACACATTCTTAAAGGCACAAGGATACAAGACGGGAAAATCTTTGGTTGAAGAAGATAAACTCGATTTAGCAAAAAGTTTGTTGAAGAAGGCTGAAGATAAAGGTGTAAAATTTTTGTTACCTATAGATCATGTTATAGCAACAGCAGTAGACTTTGAAAAGAAAGAAGTTCCTGCCGGTGCAACAGTAAAAAATACAGACGGATTAGATATTGAAGACGGATTTATGGGTGTAGATGCAGGTCCTAAATCAATAGCGAAATTCAGTGAAATAGTAAAATCCGCAAAGACAATAGTTTGGAACGGTCCTTTGGGAATATTCGAAGTTCCTGAATTTTCTAAAGGAACAGTTGAAATTGCAAAGTTAGTTGCAGCAGCAACAGACAACGGTGCAATATCAGTAGTTGGTGGAGGAGATTCTGTATCTGCAGTTAAAAAAGCTGGTGTAGATAAAAGAATTTCTCATGTTTCTACAGGTGGTGGAGCATCCTTGGAATTTTTAGAAGGAAAAGATTTGCCGGGTATAGCAGCATTGCCAACAAAATAAAAATTTTATATAATTTTGTCCTGCATAATAAAAATATTGTGCAGGACAAAAAAAGTACTTGCAAGAAAAAATTTTTTTTGATACAATACAATAATTATGATACTTTATTACATTATAGTAACATTACACTTTATAGTTTGTGCAGCATTGATTGTTATAGTTCTTCTCCAAGCAGGAAAGAGCGGCGGAATGGCCGGTATTTTCGGCGGCGGAGGATCTGATCAAATATTTAGTGCTCCGAGTGGAATGGCATTTATAAAAAAGCTTACTGTAGGTTGTGCTATAGTTTTTATGGTAACATCTCTTACATTAACTTTGATGTCTTCAAGAATGAGCATGAAGTCAGTTATTGATCAGGTTTCAAATATACCTATAGCTGCTACTCAGCAGCCTGGTGAATAGGCAGATTGCTGGGGTGGCGGAACTGGCATACGCGCACGCTTGAGGTGCGTGTCCTTAACCGGGTACGGGTTCAATTCCCGTCCCCAGCATACTAAAGGAAAAATGCGGGCATAGCTCAGTGGTAGAGCGTCTCGTTGCCAACGAGAATGTCGTGGGTTCAAGTCCCATTGCCCGCTCTTGAATATAAAATCAAAATTCAGTCGAAAGACTGAATTTTTTTTGTCCTAAAAAAACATAGAAAATTATTTGTTAAATAATAGGAAAAGTTTTTTTATTAAAAGGAATATAATACAAAGAGGCAATTCGATTAATATCGCGAAATACATATAAATATTTGTCTTATAATCTTTTATAAAATCGAAAAAACTGTTTACTTTAAAGAAATGATTTTTAGAAGTTAAATTAAGAGCCAACATCGGAATTAAAACTTTAATCAATACTTTTCTTTTTTCCTTTTCATATGATTTTTTTGATATCAATCCATTGTTTAGATAATATTCATATATTTCTAAATATTTTTTTCCGTGAACATTAAAAGCGTCTACGGTTCCTTCTTTTTTTATTCTGAAAGGATTATAAAAGTTTTTAATATAAACAGTTGCTCTTTTATACTTGTTTAATATATCTAATGTCCAATCTACCTGCATGAATTGATTGTATAAAAATTTATCTTTATTCCCTATTGATTCAAAATGTTCTTTCCAACAGCCGAAATTTGCAATCCAAGTGGAAGCGGTTGAAATAGTATTTATAAAATCATCAATATTATTAAAATGAAATTCTTTCAGCGGTTCTTTTAATTTAAACAGTTTGTTTAGATTTTTGGAAATTTGATTATGAATTAAAGAATGAAAAAAAACAGGTTCTTTAGTGTCGATATTTTCTTTGATTTTGCTTAATATAATTTTTAAAGTATCTTGTTTAAACCCTACTATATCATTGTTTAATTTTAAATATTCACCCGAACCCAAAGATAATGCTTCTATAAAATTTCTATCGGCAAACTCTGTAGGTACGGATCTTTTAAAATAACGAATATTTTTATATTTATCTGTCCATTCTTTTATAATTTCGGATGTATCATCTGTTGAACAATTGTCGGAAATAACAATTTCGACATCGTCTTCATTAAATCCTTCACTCTCGACTATAGATTTAATAGTTTCAATTAAATATTTTGAACGGTTATATGTTGGAATGCAAATTGATAACAAAGGTGTTTTTTTATTCAAAATTTTTTTACCTTTAACTGTTTTATTTATAGCAATTTATGTTTTTTTTATATATAATTTATTAAATTATATTATAATAGGAGTCAAAATGAAAGTAGTTATTTTGGCCGGTGGTTTTGGAACAAGATTGTCGGAAGAAACAACTTTAATACCTAAACCGTTAGTAGAAATAGGCGGCAAACCTATTTTGTGGCATATAATGAAAATTTATTCCTATTACGGTTTCAACGATTTTATTATTCTTACCGGATATAAATCTCACCTAATAAAAGATTATTTTATAAATTATTATAATCGTTATTCCGATATCACGATAGATATGTCGACAAATTCTGTCGAAATTCATAAAACGTATACGGAGCCGTGGAAAGTTACTGTTTTATATACAGGACAAAATACAATGACCGGCTCAAGAATCAAAAAAGCTCAAGAATATATCGGTAAAGAACAATTTTTGTTAACTTATGGGGATGGTGTTGCCGATATTAATATACAAGATTTAATAAAAGCGCATAATAATTCAAAAAAAATAATCACAATGACGGCAGTTCAACAAACCGGCAGATTCGGTGCTTTAGTAATAAAAGATAATAATATGATTACATCTTTTATGGAAAAGCCAAAGGGTGAAGAAAGTTGGATTAACGGTGGCTTTTTTGTTTGTCAACCTGAAGTTTTTAATTATATTCCTGATAATGACGATAATATAATTTTTGAAAGAGCTCCTCTTGAAAATTTAGCAAAAGATAATCAATTAAATGCTTTTAAACATTTTGGCTTTTGGAAACCTATGGATACGTTAAGAGAAAAAGAAGAATTAACCGATATGTGGCAAAAAGGAAAAGCTCCTTGGTCAGTTTGGCTTAACAAAAAATGATGATGTTTAATAATATATATAAAAATAAAAAAGTTTTAGTTACAGGTCATACCGGGTTTAAAGGCACTTGGCTTTGCTTGTGGTTGGAAATGTTAGGTGCAAAAGTCATAGGTTATTCAATTGATATTCCTACCAAACCTTCATTATTTGAATTAACAAAACCGAAATGTGTTGATATCAGAGCAGACATAAATGATTTTAAAAAATTAAAATCCGTAATAAAAAAATATAAACCGGAAATAATATTTCATTTGGCAGCACAACCGTTGGTAAGATTATCTTACGAAGAAACTTTAAATACTTTTAACACAAATGTCATAGGAACAGCAAATGTTTTAGAAGCAGTAAAAGAAAATAAATTCGTTAAAGCTGTAGTTGCGATTACAACCGATAAAGTATATCTTAACAACGAGACCGGAAAAGCATTTAAAGAAACGGATTCTTTAGGCGGTTACGATCCTTACAGTGCATCGAAAGCAGCTTGTGAAATAGTAATTTCTTCTTATAGAAACTCTTTTTTTAACTTAAAAGATTATAAAAGAACACATAATACTTTAATTGCTTCCGCAAGAGCGGGAAATGTTATCGGTGGCGGAGATTTTGCAAAAGACAGATTAATACCGGACTTTATTAAAGCCGTTCTTTTCGCTAAAAAATTAGAAATAAGAAGCCCGCAGGCAATAAGACCGTGGCAGCATGTTTTAGAGCCTGTTAGCGGTTATTTAATGTTAGGCGCAAATTTATTAAAAGGTAATAAACAGTTTGCACAAGCTTGGAATTTCGGACCTGAAAAAAAAGATACAAAAACCGTGGAACAGATAGTTAAAATTTTATGCAAAAATTTTGTTGGTTCTAAATATACTGTAACCAAAACCAAACAACCACACGAAGCACATTATTTAAAATTGGATATATCAAAAGCAAAAAAAGAGTTGAAATGGGTTCCGAGATGGAACATAAATACTGCTCTAAATAAAATAGCAGATTGGACAAAATCATATCAACAAAAAAAAGACATGAAAAAAGTTTGTGTTGAACAAATAAAAGAATTTTGCAAAACAAAAAAATGTTGAAAATTTTTGGAAAAAAACATGAATAAAAACGATACATTAAGAAATTCAGTAAAAAAAGCAGCAATTCAGTATTTTAAACATAATAATTCTAAAAGAGATTTGAAAAAATATATTCCCGTTTCAGGTAAAGTTTTGGATGAAAAAGACTTATGTAATTTAATAGATGCTTCTCTTGATATGTGGCTTACTACCGGTAGATTCAACGATGAATTTGAAAAAGAATTTGCCAAATTTTTAGGTGTAAAATATGCACTTACAACAAATTCCGGTTCAAGTGCTAACCTTTTGGCACTGTCGGCATTAACTTCCTATAAACTGGGCAAAAAACAAATAAAAAAAAGAGATGAAGTTATAACAGTTGCTTCCGGCTTTCCTACTACGATAAATCCGATAATTCAGTTGGGACTTGTTCCCGTATTTGTAGATTGTAAGCCGGAAACTTGTAACATAGATGAAAATAAAATTGAAGAAGCAATAACAAAGAAAACAAAAGCAATATTTATTGCTCACACGTTAGGTAACCCTTTTAATTTAGATAAAGTTTTAAAAATATGTAAAAAATATAATTTGTGGCTTATTGAGGATAGTTGCGATGCTCTCGGTGCAACTTACAAAGAACAGAAAGTTGGAACAGTGGGCCACGTAGGAACTTTTAGTTTTTATCCTGCACATCATATAACTATGGGTGAAGGTGGAGCCGTTGTAACTAACGATTCTCAATTGTATAGAATAATAATGTCTTTTAGAGATTGGGGGAGAGATTGTTGGTGTAAACCGGGGAAAGATAACAGTTGCGGAAAAAGATTTTCTATGCAATGCGGGAAACTTCCTTTTGGATACGACCATAAATATACATATTCTCATATAGGTTACAACTTAAAAATAACGGATTTTCAGGCGGCGGTAGGTTTAAGTCAATTAAAAAAACTTCCTAAGTTTTTAGAAAAAAGAACACAAAATGCAAATTATTTGATAAACAAATTAAAAGATTTAAAAGATTATTTTATATTTCCTAAAAGCGAAAAGAATACAGAACCGTCTTGGTTTGGACTTTTGCTAAGTGTAAAACAAAATAATAAATTCACAAAACAACAACTTGTTGAATATTTGGAACAAAACGGAGTAGGAACAAGACAGCTTTTTGCAGGGAATATTTTAAGACAACCTATGATGACGGAAAACAATGTTCCTTTAAAGATAGGTAAATCTCCTTTGTTGATGTCAAACAAATTAACCGAAAAAGAATACAAAAAGTTACCCAATACGGAATACATAATGAACAACACTTTTTGGGTAGGTGTATTTCCTGAACTCGGTAAAAAAGAAATGGATAAAATTTCCAAATTGATTCACAAGTTTATAAAAAATAAAATGGAAAACTAATATGTTAAATAAAAATAAAACTATTCTAGTTACAGGAGCTACAGGATATTTAGGAAATAGATTAAGTAAAAGATTATTAGATGATGGATATAACATAATTGCGGTATGTTTAAATCATAATGAAATATTTTCTTTTGATAAAAAAAAGTATAAAAATAGAGTAAAAAAAGTTTTTTTATCAGATTCAAGTGTAGAGGAAATATTTAAAAAATGTAAAATAAATGGGGTAATTCATACAGCTACACTTTATGGTCGATCGGAAGAGCAGATTGTAGATATTATTAAAGCGAATGTTGTTTTTCCTGTAGAAATAATTTTTAATGCAGTAAAAAATAATGTAGATTTTTTTATAAATACTGACACGATTTTAAATAAATATATTAGTCCTTACGCTCTTACTAAAAGCAATGTTATCGAATGGATGAAAATGTATTCAGATAGTATAAAAATGATAGATATTAAATTGGATCATTTTTATGGGCCAAAAGATAAAAATATAAAATTTGTTGCAGCCATGCTTGAGAAACTTTTAAATAATGAAGAAGAAATAGATTTAACCGAAGGAACTCAAACAAGAGATTTTATTTATATAGATGACGTTATAGAAGCTTATAGTATAATATTGAAAAATATTAACAAAATATCTGTTGGGCAAGTTTCTGTTTTCGAAGTTGGGACAAATGTAAAAACTAGTATTAGATATATCGTTAAAAAATTAAAAGATTTGACTGGAGCTAAAACAAAACTTAATTTTGGATCTATTCCTTATAGAAAAAATGAAATGCTCGATTATGAAATTAATACCACGGCAATAAGACTTCTTGGTTGGAAACCAAAAATTGTTATAGATAAAGGATTGTTAAATATAGTTGAAGCAGAAAAGGATAGTATATGAAATATTTGATTACTGGTGGTTGTGGCTTTCTTGGTTCAAATATTGCTTCCCAAGTGTTAAAACAAAAAGATGATTTGATAATATATGACAATTTATCACGAGTTGGTGGGGAAAAAAATTTAGAATGGTTAAAATCTTTAGGCAATTTTAAATTTTATAAAGAAAACACTGCTGATTTTAATAAAATTTCTAAAGTTATTAAAGAAGAACAACCTGATGTTATTTATCACTTAGCAGGGCAAGTCGCAATGACTACATCCATTTTAAATCCTCGTCTTGATTTTGAAACAAATGTTTTAGGAAGTTTTAATGTCTTAGAAAGCGTTCGTCAATTTTCTCCAAATACAATAGTTGTTTATTCTTCCACAAACAAAGTCTTTGGTGATTTGGAATATTTAAAATATGAAGAAACAGAAACAAGATATATTTGCAGACAGTATCCGAATGGATTTGATGAAAATATAAATTTGGAATTTCATTCTCCTTACGGATGTTCGAAAGGTTCTGCAGACCAATATATGCTTGATTATGCAAGAATATTTAAACTTAATACAATAGTTTTTAGACATTCATCAATGTATGGAGCAAGGCAATTCGGAACATTTGATCAGGGCTGGATAAGTTGGTTTTGTCAAAAAGCAATAGAAACAAAAGCAGACAGTAAAACAACTTTTACAATATCGGGTAATGGAAAGCAAGTCAGAGATGTGTTATATGCCGATGATATGATTGACTTATATATAACGGCACCAAAATATATAGAAAAAGCAAAAGGACAAGTATTCAATATCGGTGGTGGTATGAAAAATAGTTTGTCATTACTTGAACTTTTTTCTCTATTAGAAAATGAGTTAAACATAAAATTAAACTATGCAAAACTACCACCGAGAGAAAGCGATCAAAAAATTTTTGTAGCAGATATTTTAAAAGCAAATAAAATATTTAATTGGTATCCAAAAGTCGATAGTTTAACTGGAATTAGAAATATGTTAAAGTGGCTTGAAAGTTTGTAGAAGAAAAGTATTAATAAAATAGGATTTTTGTTTATGTTGGATAATTTAGAAATATTTATAATAACTTATAATAGAATAGAAAAATTAGGATATACTCTTAACAGAATTTTAGAAGGCCCCATCAAGAACTACGATATAAAAATTCTTGATAATTGTTCTGACGATGGAACGAAAGAATTCTGTGAAGATTTTATTGAAAAACATGATAATTTTAAATATGTTCGTAATAAAATTAATATTGGATTATCTGGAAATATAATTAGAGCAATGGAGCTTGCATCAAAAAAATGGTTATGGATTTTATGCGATGATGATGATTATGATTGGGATAATTGGGAAGAAATAGAAACAGCTCTAAAACAAGATTATGATATTGTTCACACAACATATTCTGAGGGTTTTAGAAGTGAAGAGTATCCCTATTTGATAAATGAAGAAGCATTTATTCCAACATGTATTTATAATACTAAACATATTACACCTTTAACAATGCAAAATGCTTATGCTATGGCATATACTTTATTGCCACATCATGCAATAGGCTGTAAAGTTATTAATGAAAAAGGCAAGATATTTGTTCCTAAAAAGAGATGTGTGTTGCAGGGATATAATGATAAATTGAATTTTATAAGAATGCCAAAAAAAGGGTTGTTTCATAAATTGGATGATTATCAGCTTTTAGCTGGGTATGTTGGTGCATATAAACTAATAGAAGATGAAAATATAAGACAAAAATGTAATTCCACTTTGTGTTTAGGACAATCTTTAAAA
Source organism: Candidatus Ruminimicrobiellum bubulum (assembly GCA_017651625.1). Taxonomy (GTDB): domain Bacteria; phylum Elusimicrobiota; class Endomicrobiia; order Endomicrobiales; family Endomicrobiaceae; genus Ruminimicrobiellum; species Ruminimicrobiellum bubulum. The sequence goes on from JAGCCP010000058.1 coordinate 60,682, forward strand.
AGTTCTATATATTGGTTTTCTGAAATGAATCCAAGAAATAATTTGTACAATGTTTTCGAAATTATTTTGTCTTTAAAAAGAGAATATTTGAATGATTCTTTGATTTCAATATTACAGAAAAATGAAAAATTTGATAAATTTACGAGATGTTTGTTGAAAAAATATATACTTGTCGGTACATATGTTAAAATAAAAAAAATTATTAAATTTATTTTTAATATAAAAACAATAAAATTTGAGAAAGACTATAGAATAGTTAAGATTTTGTTTTTTAAAATAAAAATAAAAAAGTTTAAATGAGAAAAAAATGTCAAATAATCCAATAGTATCCGTATTTATACCATATTATAACGATAAAGAGTTTTTGAAACATTCAATAGAATCTGTATTAAATCAAACTTATCAAAATTGGGAACTAATATTACTAAATCATGCTACACAAGACAGTTGTAGACAGATTGCTCATTCATATAATGATGTAAGAATAAAACATATTGATATGCCGTATAATTTGGGATATGGCGGTTCAGGTTTTTTATTGAAAGAAAGTTTAAAGATTGCAAAAGGGAAATATATAAAGTTATTTTGTGCCGATGATATTATGGTAACAGACGGATTAGAAAAACTTGTTAATTATATGGAAGAAAATTCTAATGTGGATTTTGCATTTGGTAATGTTGAATATATCGATTTTAAAGGTAAAGATTTGAAAAAAAATTGGTTCGAATCAAGAGAAGGTTTCAATATAAACATAAAAGAAGTTGAGTTGATAAAAAAATATTCTGAATTTATAGGCCTTTTGCCATATATAGGTTGTATAATAAAAAAAGAAATACTATTTAACATAACAATAAATACTACATTTATCTATATGTTTGATTGGTCTTTGTGGTTGGAGTTGCTATGTGCGAAATATAAAATAGGTTTTTGTAACGAAATTGTAGCCAAATATAGATTCCATACCGGCCAAGTATCTTCACCAAGTCAACACTTAAATGTATTCTATTTAACAACTTTTGAACGAGCATATTTTTGGCATATATTTCAAAAAATTCAAGATATTGAAACTGCAAAAAAAGTTTTCTGTGACAGCAAATATGTTGATATGTTAAAAGAAAAGGAAGATATTCCTTTTTTTGTTGCACAAGCTCTTTTAAAGAATAATCAATACTGCATCTATGCATACTCATATGTATCAAAATTGTTAAACAACGAACAAACAAGAGAATATTTACAAAAAACTTTTAATTACGGTATAAAAGACCTTAGAAAAGATTGCATGGATAATTTTACTGTTAGAAAAGTTGCCATTGAAAATAGACGAAAAGTTTATATGAAGAATGTTGGAGAGCTAAATTTCAAAGATTTGATATTTTTGTTTTTTTATAAAATCTATTTATTCTTTACTTTTACTTTAACAGAAAAGAGAAAAAACAAAAGCTTATAGTAACAAAAAATGAAAACAATATTATTAACAGGTTCAGGCGGATTTATAGGCAAGAATTTAAAAGGATATTTAAAAGATAAATATAATCTTTTAACTCCGAGAAGTTTTGAACTTAATTTAATAAATTCAGATGAAGTTAAGAAATATTTCGAAGAAAATAAAATCGATTTCGTAATTCATTGCGCATCGGTCGGCGGCGCAAGAGATATTCAAGATAAAGATACAACCATTGAGGATAATCTTGCAATGGTTGATAATGTTTTAAAATATAAATCCGATAACGTTCGTGTTATATTATTTGGTTCGGGTGCAATGTACGATAAATCAAGAAATTTACATAAAGTTAAAGAAACAGAAATAGGTAAATTTATTCCCAATGATTTGTATGGCAAATCGAAAATGCTGATTGCCGAAAAAATTAAAGATAGAAAAGATGTTTTAATGTTAAATATTTTTGCCTGTTACGGGTACGGAGAAAAAGAAAGCAGATTCCCTACTTATGCAATTAAAAGTGTTATTGACGGTAAGAATATAGAAATAAATCAAAATGTTATTTTTGATTATCTTTGGGCTGAAGATATGGAAAAAATTATCCATTACTTTATAGAACACGAACACAAAAACAATATAATAAATATAACACCGACACAAAGTATAAGTCTTTCGGAAATAGCAGAAATAGTTAATGGTTTTGAAAATAATAAAGTGGATATAATTATAAAAAATAAAATAATGAACAATGAATATACGGGAGACAATACCCTTTTATTATCTGAATTTCCAAATTTAAATTTTACCGACATTAAACAAGGTTTAAAAAAATTATATAATTACTATAAACAAATAAAATAGGGTACAGAAATGAATAATTTAGAAAAGAGAATGGTTCATACGTTAGAAAATTTAAGGCAGGAACACAATGTTATTGGTGTCAAAGCGGAATTTGAGGCTGAAGGCACAAGAATGGAAGAAGCTTTAAGATTAAAAGAAGTTGTAACAAAAGCAGGTCTTGAACTAACAATAAAAACAGGCGGATGTGAAGCCATAAAAGATATGTATGATGCAAGAACAATAGGAGTTAACACAATAGTTGCACCGATGATAGAAACTGCTTATGCCGCAAAAAAATATGTTCAAGCAACAAAATTTGTTTTTCCTGAAGAGGAAAGACAAGATATATCTTTTTATATGAACATAGAAACAATAACCGGTTTTAATAATTTGGAAGATATATTACAATCGAAAACTTCTAATGATATAAGCGGTATAGTTTTGGGCAGAGTAGATATGACCGGTTCCATGGGATTAACCAGAGAAGATATTAATTGTGAAGAAATTTTTGAAATCGCAAACAAGATGGCTACATTGTGTCAAAAATATAACAAAAAGTTTATTATCGGCGGTGGAGTATCTTTTCATTCAATGCCGTTTTTTAAAAGATTGCCTAAAAATTCTTTGTATAAATTTGAAACGAGAAAAATAGTTTTCGATGCACAGAAAGCATTTGAAGATAAAAACATAGATAAAGGAATTTTAAAAGCTGTAGGCTTTGAATTGATGTGGCTCAAGAACAAAAGAAAATTCTATGAAATGATATTTAAAGAAGACGAAAAAAGAATCGTTATGCTTGAAGACAGATATAAAAAATTGATAGAAGAAACCGGAGTAAATGTTGAAGCAATTTAATGAGTACGATAATTTTATTTTCGATTTCGACGGGACTTTGGCAGATACCGCAGATGAAGTTTTATCTTGTATAGAAAAAGCTTTTAACAAATGTAATGTTACTTTTGATAAAAAAAGATTGAATCCGTCTGTTATGGGACCGTCTTTAGCGGAAATAGCTAAAATAGTTAAACCGGACTTAACGGACGAAAATGTTGTAAACAGCATAGTTTCTGAATATAGAAAAATTTACGATTATGATGAAAACGATATAACGAAATTATATGACGGTATTAGAGATTGGATGATAGAGCTGAAGCAAAATAACAAAAAAATATTCATTGCTACAAATAAACCGAAGATTCCTACATTGCGATTGGTAAAAAGTTTGAATATAGATTTTTTCGATGATGTTTATATGGTAGATAAATACGACGATAAAAAGTTGAGCAAGCAACAAATGATAGAAGAGATAGTTTCAAAATATAATCTGTCGAAAGAAAAAACCGTAATGGTTGGCGATTGTTTAAGTGATGTTGAAGCCGCAAAGAAAGCAGGTGTTTTATCGCTTGTTGCTTTGTGGGGATACGGTGCGGATAAAAAAGCATTAAAAGATAAGTCCGATTTTTATTTAGAGAAAATAACAAATGATTAAATTGTCTGATTATGTAGCTAAACGATTAAGAGATATTTATAAAGTGAAAACTGTTTTTATGGTTTCCGGCGGTGGAGCCATGCACTTAAATAACAGTTTCGGTAAATATATTCATTATGTTTGTAACCACCACGAACAAGCATGTGCGATTGCTGCTGAAGGTTATTCAAGAGTGAACAGAGAACTTGCGGTTGTAAATGTTACAACAGGTCCTGGGGGACTTAATTGTTTGAACGGAGTATTCGGGCAATGGACCGATTCCGTTCCCGTTCTATATGTTTCCGGACAAGTTAAATACTCAACAACGATGGCAAGTTGCAGCAATATAAAATTAAGACAACTCGGTGATCAGGAAGTTGATATTGTTGGTGTTGTTAAACCGTTAACAAAATATGCCGTTATGGTTACAAATCCAAACGAAATAAAATATCATTTGGATAAAGCAATTTATGAAGCGACTCACGGAAGATTCGGCCCCGTATGGCTTGATATACCTATGAATGTACAAGCTGCAATGATAAACGAAAAAAACTTAAAAGAATTTAAAAAGCCTAAAATAAAAAACGAAAAAATAAATATAGATAAAATAATCGAAAAAATAAAAAAATCAGAAAGACCGCTCATTGTCGCAGGGCATGGTATAAGATTATCAGATACACAAAAAGAATTTTATAAGTTAATTAAAAATTTAAAAGTTCCGGTTGTTACAACTTTTAACGGTTTTGATTTAATGGAAACAGACAATAAATATTATATCGGAAGAATAGGGACGGTAGGGCAAAGAGCCGGAAATTTCGCACTACAAAATGCCGATTTAATTTTGTTTTTAGGAACAAGAAATAATATAAGACAAGTAAGTTACAATTGGGAAAATTTTGCTAAAAATGCTTTTAAAATCGTTGTTGATATTGATGACAACGAATTAAAAAAGCCTCTTGTAAAGCCGAATTTGGCGGTAAATACCGACTTGAAAATTTTTATACCTCAATTATTAAAAAAAATAGATAATGTTAATTCTTCAAAATATTTTAAGTGGCTAAATTTTTGCAAAAATTTAAAAAATAAATATTGTTTTGAAAATTATAAAGAACAGAAACAAAAACCGAATATAATTGAACCTTACCGTTTTGTTTATACACTAACAAGATGTTTAAAAGAAAATGATGTTTTTGTTATGGCAAACGGTTCTGCTTGTGTGTGCGGTTTTCAAACATCAGTAGTCAAAAAAAATCAGAGATTTATTTTGAACGGCGGAGATGCATCCATGGGTTATGCACTTCCTGCAAGTATAGGCGCTAGTTTATCTTCTAAAAACAGAAATGTTGTTTGTTTGGAAGGTGACGGTTCAATAATGATGAATATACAGGAACTGCAAACCATAAAACATAATAAGTTACCGATAAAAATATTTGTTATAAATAACAACGGATATTCGTCAATTCGTCAAACACAAAGAAATTTCTTTAACGGTAAAATGACCGGATCGGGTACGGATAGCGGAGTAAGTGTTCCCGATTTTGTAAAAATAGGAAAAGCCTTCGGATTGAAAACAAAAAGAATAAAAAATCCAAAAAATATGGAAAACGGAATAAAAGAGGTTTTAAAATTTAATGGTCCCGTTTTATGCGAGGTTATGGTGGAAAAAGAATATTCTTTCTTACCTAAACTTTCATCAAAAAAACTTCCCGACGGAACAATGGTATCACCCACACTTGAAGATATGTTTCCTTTCTTAGACAGAAAAGAATTTGAAGAAAACATTATAAAATAAAAGATATAAAATTTTATTTAAATAACTTGATAATGTTTTTTAATGGTATGGATATGGAATTATACATTAATCTTCTTATTTCATATAAATGAAGTCTATGACAAAGATATATTATTTTTAATTTGTTTGAGTTGTCTATTTCAAATATTAAATTCAATAAAAATTTTCTTTTTTCTTTATCTCGTATTTTTGAAACAAAGGTCAGTTCTTGTCCTAACATGATTTCTAAATAATAATTTGAATATTTTTTGAGAATATTAGAGTATGTTTTTAATATATATTCCAAAGCTTTTGTTTTATTTTCGGGGTTAATGGATAATGAGTCTTTTTGTATGTAATAATCAAATAAAGGTTTATCAATGCAATAAATTGAATGTTTTTGTTGAATTCGTAACAATATTTCTATCTCTTCACTTGTTGGAATGTTTGGGTTGAATAGGTTATGTTTAAATACCTCTGCTTTTCCGAGTAAAGATTGAGGCCAAATATTAATTGGCAACATATCCTCTTTCAAAAAACCTTCTTTAAAAATTTTAGGTGCTATTCTTTTTATTAAATTCCCGATTGTGAATACTTTGCAAAAAACAACATCTGCATTATTTTCTTTCAGTGCATTAATTTGTATTTCTAATTTATCTGGGTGCCAAGCATCATCGCTGTCTTGAAGAGCGATATAATTACCTCTGGCGACTTCTATACCTTTATTTCTTGCAGCGCAACACCCCTGATTCTTTTGATAAATATATACAATTCTTTTGTCATTCAACGATTCTATAACTTCTTTTGTGTTATCTGTAGAACCATCATCAATGATTATTAATTCTATATTTTGGTATGTTTGATTTAAAATGCTTTCTACAGATCTCTTTATAAGGTGAGCTCTGTTGTAAGTCGGTAATATTACTGAAATTAGGTCTGTATTATTCATTCTGTGTACCTTTTGAAACAATTTCTATTTATTATTTGCAAATTATACATTTTTTTATGTATTAATAAAATTAAATGTTTTGCTTTTTTATAAATTCAAATATAAAATATAACAATGAACAAAAATCTTAAGGATAAGCTTTTTATTGAATTAAATAAGCAACAAATATTTTCTTTTGAAGATATAAAAAACTTTCAAAAAGAAATTACGGATTTGTTCGTTAAAGAAAAATGTGTAAATTTTTTCGAATGGTTTAAAGATAATTATCAACAGCTGGAATATTTTTATAATTTGTTGGAAGATGAAAAAGAAAAACAATTGTATTTAAAGATGATTGTTTCAAAACTTTTAGGCCCTATATATGTAACCGAACAGGAAAGAGATAAATATATTCATTCGAGAGATATCTTTGATAGTTTGTTGGTAGATGATTCCATCAGGCAATTAAAATCAGTTACAAGAAAATTAAAATTTTATAATTTGTTAAAACTCGGTTATGATATAAAAGTTTTCGGAGCAAGAGCATTGCTCGATAAACTTGTAATCCATAACCAATATTCTTACAAAGATTGTAAAGTTGAAAAAGGGGATTTTGTTATAGATGCTGGCGGTTGTTGGGGAGATACTTCATTAATATTTTCTTCAATAGTTGGCAATGAGGGGAAAATTTTTACATTTGAGTTTTTTGATGATAATTTGAATATACTTAGAGAAAATTTTTCTTATAACAAAAATCTTTCCGAAAATATTATTTTAACGGAACAACCGTTATATAACAAATCAAATAAAAATTTATATTTAAATCATGCTTGTGCCGATATTACAACATTAACAGAAAACAAAAATAATTTGAACCAATATAAAACAATATGTATTGATGATTTTGTTGAAAAAAACAAAGTGAAAAAAATAGATTTTATTAAAATGGATATAGAAGGTTACGAACTAAAAGCTTTGCAGGGTGCAACAAATACATTAAAAAAATATAAACCGAAACTTGCAATAGCTGCTTATCACAAATATGAAGATTATTACGAAATACCGAAATTTCTAAATGAATTAAATATAGGATATAAATTTTATTTTGCAAACTATACTTTAGTTTTTACGGATACTGTTATTTATGCAAAATAAATTTGCTATAATATAAAAATGTTATTGAATTTTGAAGATATTAGAAAAAACGAAGAACTTTTAACATACTTAAAATATGCCGACAGCTATTTTGAGAGTATCGGATATAAAGAGCATGGTTTACCTCATGCTATGTTTACCGCGGAAAGAGCAGCGGATGTTTTAAGACAACTCGGTTACACCGCCAGAATACAAGAACTTGCAAAAATTGCAGGTTTTTTACACGATATAGGTAACCTTGTAGGAAAAACGGATCATGCGCAAAGCGGTTCCATTATAGCAATGCATATTTTAAGTAAAATGGATATTTCCGAAGAAAGGTATAACAGCGATATTTTTGAAATTTTCGGTGCTATAGGTAGTCATGAAGATAAAAATATGACACCTCCAACCGAAATAGCGGCGGCTGTTGTTTTAGGTGATAAAACAGATGTAAGATGTCAAAGATTAAGAAATGAAAAGGAAATATTTAAAGATGTTCATTCCAAAGTTATAGCCGCTTGTAATAATACCAAATTGGAAGTAAACAAAGAGAAAAAAGAAATTTCATTAAGTTTGGATATTGATACAAATATTTGCTCCATAATGGAATATTTCGAAATTTTTACACAAAGAACTATATATTGCAGTAAAGCCTGCAGTGTTTTAAACTGTAATTTCTCTTTATATATCAACGGGGATAGGTTTTTATAATGCAGTGCGGTTCATTTCAATTATTAAAGAAGTCAAGCCAATGTAGAGCAAGACTCGGCAAATTATACACTACAAGGGGCATAATAGATACTCCTGTTTTTATGCCGGTAGGTACTCAAGGTTCGGTAAAATCAGTTTCCACGGAACAATTAATAGAATCAAAAGCACAGATAATACTTGCAAATTCTTATCATATATATTTAAGACCGGGGTTGGATATTATTAAAAAGGCCGGCGGAATACAAAAATTTAATTCTTGGAACAGGCCCATGCTTACGGATTCCGGCGGATTCCAAATTTTTTCCCTTAACGATTTCAGAAAAATAAAAGAAGAAGGTGCGGAATTTAAATCTCATATAGACGGTTCAAAACATTTTATATCTCCTGAAATATCAATGCAAATACAAAAAACTATAGGTGCGGATATTATAATGTGTTTTGATGAATGTACTCCGTATCCTTCAACTTACGAATATGCAAAAAATTCCATGCTTATGAGTTTGAATTGGGCAAAAAGATGTAAAACGGAATTTTACAAAGATGATGCATATCAAACGCAGGCGTTATTCGGTATAGTTCAAGGTTCTGTTTATAAAGATTTAAGAAAAGAAAGTGCTTTAAGAATGCAGGATATAGATTTTGTCGGTTATGCTATAGGCGGAGTATCTGTAGGGGAATCAAAAGAAGAAATGTTGGATGTTATAGAAAATACGGTTCCTTTTTTACCGGAAGATAAAGCAAGATATCTTATGGGTGTAGGTATGCCGGAAGATATTTGGGATGGAATTGAAAGGGGAATAGATATGTTTGATTGTGTAATTCCTACAAGGAACGGAAGAAACGGGCAGGCATTTACGACTTACGGTAAAATAAATATAAAAAACGGTGAATATAAAGATAAATTCGAGCCGTTGGACCCTGAATGCGATTGCCAAACTTGTAAAGGGTACACTAAGGCATATTTGAACCATTTGTTCCGTTCGCAAGAGATATTAGCACTTACTTTGTTATCTTTACATAATATTAATTTTATGTTAAAATTAACGGATAAAATTAGAAAAGCTTTGGTGGAAGATACTTTTTTGGAAACTAAACAGGAATTCTTCAGAAAATATTATTCAAATAAAAAATCCAACAGCTGAAATACGGAGTTATAAAAATGTCAAAGATTGTTTCTTTATTATTTTCTATTTTGTTTTTATCTCAAAATATATATGCAGACGGTGCAGCAGCTTCTGCGGCAACACCGGGCAGTGCATTCGGCGGATTAATGCCGTTATTAATAATTTTTATTTTTTTCTATTTGTTTTTGGTAAGACCTCAACAAAAACAGAGAAAAGAACTTGAAAGACAAATAAATGCTATAAAAAAAGACGATACAATACTTACTTCCGGTGGAATATATGCAAGAGTTATTGCTGTAAAAGAACAAGATGTTGAAGCTGAAATTTCACATAATGTCAGAGTAAAAATTGCTAAATCGGCTATTGTAAGTGTTATAGATAACAATAAACCGGTTACTCCGGAAATAATTAAAAAGTAAATGAATACAATAGAACTTAAATTTTCAACCGTGATGCTTGAAGATGTAAAAGCCAATGAAATGGTGAATAGTTTTATTCAGGCTGCAAATGATTATTTAGGAGCAATAGGGTATACGGAACACGGATACAGACATGTAAGTTTGGTATCTTCTGCTGCGGAAAGCATTTTGTCTTCTTTAGGTTATCCTAAAAGATTACAGGAACTTGCCGCGATAGCCGGTTATATGCATGATATAGGTAATGTTATTAACAGACAAGATCATGGACAATCTGCGGCATTAATGACTATGCATATATTAAAGCAGATGGGATGTACTCCGGATGAAATTTCTTTAATAGCTTCCGCTGTAGGAAATCATGAAGAAGAAATCGGAGATCCTGTAAATCCCGTAGCGGCGGCATTAATAATAGCAGATAAGTCGGACGTGCATAAAACAAGAGTAAGAAGTAAAAATATTATTGCGGCAGATATACATGACAGAGTAAATTTTGCCGTCGACAGATCTTTTTTAAAAGTAAACAAAGAAGAAAGAATAATATCATTAAATTTGAATATTGATACAAAAATAGCTCAGGTTATTGAGTATTTTGAAATATTTATGTCCAGAATGGATATGTGCAGAAGAGCAGCAAAATTCTTGGATTGTAAGTTTGAATTAATAATAAATGAGAGGAAATTACTTTAATGAACAAACTTGGTTTCAGAACAGTAGTTACAGCGTTGTTAATCATTCTTTCAGGGTATTTTTTATTTCCTACCTTTGAATGGTCAAGAATGAGTGACGATGAAAAAGCACAAGCAGAAAAATCAAAAGATCCTATTATCGGTAAAACGTTGAATTTAGGTCTTGATTTGAGAGGTGGTACACATCTTTTATTGGAAGTAGATGCTTCCAAATTGGATGAGACGGTTAGTGTAAAAGATGCAGTTGACAGAGCTATAGAAGTTATCAGAAACAGAATTGACCAGTTCGGTGTTGCGGAACCTTTAATTGCAAAACAAGGTGACAGATGGATAGTAGTTCAGCTTCCGGGTATAAAAGATCCGGCAAGAGCAAAAGAACTTATCGGTAAAACAGCTTTGTTGGAATTTTGTTTGGTTAGCACAGATAACGATGCATTAAACAAAATTCAGGATAAAATGAGAGAAAAAGATTTAACAAAAGCCGAAGAGGCAGTAAACGATGAAGAAATAAAAGCTTTAATCCCTGAAGGTTTCTTTATTGCGGACAGTAAAGAAGACAGCAGAGTATATTTGTTGAAAGAAGCATCTCTTACCGGTGCATATCTTGTAAATGCTAAAGTTGAACTTGCTACCGGCGGATTCGGTTATCCTCATGTATCATTAGAGTTTAATAAAGATGGTGGAAAAATATTTGCAGATGTTACAGGTGCAAATATAGATAGAAACTTGGCTATCGTTCTTGATGGCGTAGTTCAGTCTGCTCCTGTTATCAGATCAAGAATTCCGGACGGAAGAGCAATAATTGAAGGAAACTTTAATGCAGACGATGCAAAATTATTGGCTACCGTTTTAAGAGCCGGTGCATTACCTGCTCCGGTTAAAATAATAGAAGAAAGAACTGTTGGACCAAGCCTTGGTGATGATTCAATTAGAAAAGGTTTCAAATCTGCATTGATAGGTGTTGGAATCGTTCTTTTATTTATGCTTATATATTACGGATTTTCAGGCTTGATTGCTGATATTGCTTTATTATTGAATTTCTTTATACTTATGGGAATAATGTCTTATTTCCAATTTACATTAACATTGCCCGGTATTGCAGGTATCGCATTAACACTTGCCATGGCAGTTGATGCAAATGTGCTTATATTGGAAAGAATAAGAGAAGAATTGAATATCGGTAAGACGGCGCGAGTTGCAGTTGATGCCGGATACGACAAAGCTTTTGTTACGATTTTCGATTCTAACGTAACTACACTTATAGCTGCGGCATTCTTATTCCAATTCGGAACAGGACCTATAAAAGGTTTTGCTGTTACATTAACAATAGGTTTGTGTATCAGTATGTTTACAGCTATTGTTGTTACGAAGTTGATATACGATTTCTTATTCAAAGAAAACTTTATAAGTAAAATAAAATTATAATAATTGGAGGCATATCGTGCAATTTTTTAAGACACCTAAGATAGATTTTATAGGTAAAAGATATTTAGCATTTACGATATCAATAATATTAATAATTGTTGGTATTTGTGCCATAGCAATTAAAGGACCTAACTATGGTATAGATTTCAGTGGCGGTATTTTGATGCAATTTTCATTTGATAAAGAAATTCAAATGGATACTATAAGACAAGGATTATCCGCACAGGAAGGATTGAATTTTGAGTTACAGTCAACAGGTAAGAGCGGAATAATAATAAGAGTTAAAAAAACGGATAAATCTCAAGATGAAATGGCTCAAAGTATATTATCGGTATTGCAATCAAAATATGCAGATTCACAAATAACTACCGACAGAGTAGAATATGTCGGACCTGCAGTCGGTAAACATTTAACAAAACAAGCAATGTATGCTTTCAGCTTTGTGTTTTTAGGTATTATTGTTTATGTTGCTTTCAGATTTAAATCTGCATTGTGGGGTATTGTCGGAGTTCTTGCTTTGATTCACGATACATTTATTACTTTCGGTTTAATGGTATTTATGGATAAACAAATAGATTTGACATTGGTTGCCGCACTTTTGACTATTGTCGGTTACTCTATCAACAACACAATCGTTGTATTCGATAGAATCAGAGAAAATCTTAGACTTATAGCAAAGGAAACTTTTGCAACAACAATAAATATAAGTATCAACGGAGTTTTGGGCAGAAGTGTTATCACATCGTTGACGGTTGCATTTGTGTCTATAATTATTTTGTTTATGGGTGGAGAAGTTATAAGTGATTTTGGTTTAGCGTTATTTATAGGAAACATAATAGGATTTTTCTCCAGTGTGTTTGTATGCGGTCCTTTAACTTATGAGTGGGAAAAGAGAAAAAGAGACAGATTTAAAAAGAATATGGCCAGAAAATAAATTTTGATGCACAGTTTGAAATAATATTAGCTGAGAGGTTTTAGGTTAAAAATACTCGATATAATACCAAAAAATTTCTCAGCTAAGTTTTTATAGAACTAAAATAAGGTTTTTCATCATGAGAAAGATAAAAAATTTTAAAATTAATATAAGAACAAGAGAAATATCGAGAATCATAAGAAAACTTCTCAATATGGAAGAACTAACCATAGAAATAGAAGAAGCTGTACAAAAATCTTGTTTCGTATGTGAGAAAATAATAAAACCTGCCGTTGTTTACGATACATTTTCAAAAGAATCTATGACGTTTTCTCTTGAAATAGATCCTCCGGAAAAATGGATAGCGGTGAGTCCTTACATTTTAACGATAGGTAATGTTTTACAAGAAGAATATAATAAGAATAAAGCTCTCTTCGGAGAATATGGTGTTCAAATAGTTTCTGCAATTTCCGCAGATGCGTTGGAACAATCCAGAAATTTTGTTCAAAAGTTGTTAGCTTCGGAAGCAAGTGATGAAAATTGCGAACTTTCAAGAAGTGTAGATTTACCGAAGCAGTATAATTCGGAAATAATAAATTATCTTCCCGTAGATAAAATAAATTTATCTTTAACCGATGATGGAAACTTTGTTCCCGAAAGTTCTATAGCGGGAATTTACTATTGGATCCCTTTAAAAAAACGAGGCAGAAAATAAAAAAGTTATGAAAGCAATAGCAGATGTATTTAAAAAGATAAGGACCATTTATAGCAAAAGACAACAAATGAAATTTTGCTTTGTGTTCTTTTTAATAGTTATTTCCGGTTTTTTGGAATTGATAGGAATATCTTTAATTCTACCGTTTATAAATGTCGTTATTAATCCGGAAATAATAATGACGAACAAATATTTAAATTTTGTTTACAACCTTTTTCATATTACTGACACTACAAATTTTCTTATTTTTTTGGCTTTTATATTAATTGCGGTATATATATTCAAAAATTTATATATGTTGATTGTTTATTTTTTTCAATATAAAATATTGTATAATGCACAAAAAGATATATCCTTACAACTGATAAAATTTTATGTTAACCAACCTTATGCTTACCATTTAAACATAAATACTTCCGAAATGGTAAGAATTGTAACAAATGATACAAGTAATTGTTCAAACTTTTTGACACATCTGTTTTTTTTGTTAACCGAACTTATTGTAGTATTATTGGTTATAAGTTTTCTTTTTTATATTAATAAAACAATTACGATAGTTTTGGTTATTTTATTTGTTTTTATATTTTTAATTATATTCAAAGTGTTAAAACCCAGATTAAAAAAGTTTGCTAAAAGCAATCAAAAAAATCATGGTATGATGATAAAATGGATACAACAATCTTTGGGTGCAATTAAAGATATAAAAATTTTGCAGAAGGAAAATTTCTTTGTGGATAAATATTACGATAGTTCCGTAAAATATTCTTCCGCACAGAAGCATTATCATTTTTTTGAACAATTTCCGAGACTGTTAATAGAATCTTTTGTTGTATCGGTAATTCTTCTTGTAATAATATATTTGTTGTATAGTGGAATAAATGCATCGACGATAATAGTTCAAATGGCAGTTTTTGCCATGGCGGCATTTAGATTAATGCCTTCCATGAATAGGTTACAGATTTCATTGAGTGCTTTAATATATTTTTTACCATCAATGAATGTTGTTTACAGAGATCTGAAAAACACAAGAATTGCGGGATATTTGGAAGAAGATGAAAATAAAAACTTAAGTTCAGAGAAAGATATTATAATCAATGGTATATCTTATAAATATCCCAATACGGAAAAATATATTTTTAAAAACGTTTCTTTTGTTATACAAAAGGGAAAATCCATAGGATTTGAAGGCCCTACCGGTGCAGGCAAAACAACTTTGATAGATGTTATTTTGGGTTTACTTAATCCTACCGATGGTACAATTACGATAGATGGTGCAAATATTCATAAAAATAAAAAAAGTTGGTTTTCAAAAGTAGGATATGTACCTCAGTTTATATATCTTACCGATGATACAATAAGAAACAATATTTTGTTTTATGATGATGAAAATGTTGATGAAGAAATACTTAGAAACGTTGTAGAACAGGCACAGTTAAAAGAATTTATAGATTCTTTGCCAGAAGGGTTAGATACAATAGTAGGTGAAAGAGGAATAAGATTGTCCGGAGGGCAAAGACAAAGAATAGGTATAGCAAGAGCTTTGTACAAAAAACCGGAAATATTGGTGTTGGATGAGGCTACATCAGCGTTGGATAATGAAACGGAAAAATCTGTTATGCAGGCTATAGAACATTTATATGGAAAAATTACAATGTTGGTTATAGCTCACAGATTAACAACAATCGAAAAATGTGATGAAATTTATAAAATAGATAAAGAAAAAATAATTAAAATTAAATAGTATTATTATTTATTCATCATAACTTCAATCTTAATTTAGTCTGGAAAAAGCAGTATGATACCTAAAAAAATTCATTATTGTTGGTTCGGAACCAAACCTTTACCGAAAATTGCAAAAAAATGTATTGCAAGTTGGAAGAAGTATTGCCCCGATTATGAAATAATTGAGTGGAATGAAACCAATTTCGATGTTAATTGTTGTAATTACACAAAAGAAGCATATCGAGCAAAAAAATATGCATTTGTATCGGATATTGCCAGATTAAAAGCATTGATCAATTATGGTGGAATCTATATGGATATCGATCAGGAAATATTAAAACCTATAGATTCTTTTTTAAAGTATGAGGCATTTTGCGGTTTTACGACAGATAAAGATATAGGTTTAGGTATTTTAGGATGCGAAAAAGATTTGGATGTATTTAAAGAATATTTGGCTCAATACGACGATATACATTTTATAAAGAAAAATGGTAAGCCGGATTTAACAATTATCAATGATAGATTCGAACAATTCTGTAAAAAATACGGCTTTATCGTTAATAATACTCTTCAAACCGTAAGGGGAATAACCTTTTTTCCATCGGAATATTTTTATGCAAAAAACCATTTAACACAAAAAACAAATATAACGGAAAACACATATACTATGCATCATTTTTATGCTTCATGGTGTACATTTAAAATGAAACTTTATATCGTTTTAGTGAAAATTTTCGGAAAGAATTTTGTAGTAAAAATGTCGAACATAAAAAACAAAATATTTAAATATATCAAGGTCTCAAGATAAATCGGATACAATCTAAAAAGCATCGAATACGGATAACAACCTTCTAATAATTTTTAGAGTAAATGCTGTTATCTTATATAATTGTGCATGGTTCAAGAAAAACTTAAAACTTGATGTTACGAATTTATCTGACATACTAATTTCATTGTGAGCATCTGAAAATAAAAATCGTTTTACCGAAAAGAGAATATATTTTGTCCTTTTTAGTGAAAAAGATCCGCAGGTTAAACCATAAGCTATATTCACAAAAGCATATATATGAAAAACTTTGCAATATTCTGCATAGATATTTTTTTCGTTAAGCGTGTTATAAATTTCTTTTAACAGAATAATTATGTTGTGTGTTTTAAGATATAAAGAATATGTTAAAGATTCTTTTCTCGCAATTCTGTAAAAATAAATAGGTTCATTGGTAAATATTATTTTTGGTTTACAAAGCATAAGTTTATAAAAGAACAAACAATCCTCACAAGTTTTTAAGACAAAAAACAAATTGTTTTTTAATAAAAAATCTCGTTTATATATTTTGTTCCATATTGTGCAATTTATACTCGGAAATAAAATTAAAGTTTTGTTACTTTTTGCTTTCAATGTAAGATGAGAATATTTGTTATGTGTATATTTTGAAGTTTGGTTGTTATAAGATATAAAACCTGCGGAAAAAACGTCGCAGTCTCTTTTTTCTATGTTATTGAACAAAAATTCTAAATAATCTTTTCTTACCCAGTCATCGGAGTCTACAAAAACTATGTATTTACTTTTTGCAAGTTTTATTCCCTCGTTTCTTGCATTGCTTAAACCTCTATTTGTGGGCATATTGAATAAAATAATTCTTGAATCCTTTTGTTGATATTCTTTGATAATCTGTAAAGAATTATCGAGGGAACAATCATTAATAACTAGTATTTCGAAGTCTTTAAATGTTTGGTTTGTAATGCTGTCCAAACACTGTCTAAGATAAGGTTCTACATTGTATACAGGTAATATTATTGAAACTTGAGCCATTTAAAAATCTCACTTAAAAATTTATTCGTTCTTTTTCAATAACGAGAGGCCTGTTTTGAATATGTGTAAGTATTGCATTTAGATATTCGCCCAAAACACCTATAAAAAATAATTGTACGGAAAAAAAGAAAAATACCGATATTAATATAGGTGCTATACCTGCAGGAAGGTGATACCAGAACAGTAATTTAAATACTAAATAAAATAGCGCTAAACAAAAACTTAATATCGATAAAATAAAACCTGACATGGCCGCAATTCGCAGGGGAACTTTTGAATAGTTAGTAAAAGCCAACATTGCCATGTCGTAAAGTGTATAGAAACTATTTTTTGATGTGCCATTCTTTCTTCCGTTTTGGCAGAACTGAACGCAAGTTATTTCGTATCCCAATTCGCAAACAAGTCCTCTAAGATAAGGATAAGGTTCTTTTAAGTTTTTTAGTTTGTCGATTACTTCTCTGGCGTATAATCCGAATCCCGTGCAGTGTTCCAATAACTTTGTTCCCGAATCATTAAATAAGTTTAATAATTTATAATACAATGTTCGTATAAAAAACATTAGTTTATTTTCTTTGCTTGAAGTTTTTTGTCCTAAAACAACTTTGTAACCTTGTTCCCATTGTTTTATAAAATCGATTATAAGTTCAGGCGGTTCCTGTAAATCGGAAGCTATGGATATTATAATATCTCCTTTTGCCTGTAACATGCCATAGTAAGGTGAACGAATATGTCCGAAATTTCTTGTATTTATTATAACTTTTATATGATTATCTATTGCAGCAAGATCTTTAAGCTTTTGGGTTGTATTATCCGTGGAGCCGTTATCGAGTATTATTTGCTCATAATCGTAGTTATCTTGGAGACTCTCGCATACTTGTTTTATTCGTGTGCAAAGTTCTTCAATGTTATCTTGTTCGTTAAATGCACTTGAAACAACTGATATTAATTTTTTCATCATTTGCTCCGCAAAAAAAGGTTTTACATTATTCTACCATTAAAATATTTCGTCTTCAACTTTTTTTATTTTTATATTAGAATTCAAAATGCTATAATCAATAAAGTATATATTTTATCATATTGAGAAAAAAATGAATTTAAAAATAAACTTAAAGACATTAAATCAGTTATCCGTAATATATATTTCCGTTCCGTTGTTAATATTTTTAATAACATGGTTAAAACCTTATATAGCAATAATATCTTCTGTTTTGTTTGTGTATGCAATATATATCGGATATTTTAAAAATAACGAAGTAAATTTAAAAAGTTTATTAAATAGCAAAAGTATATTCATAACGACTTTGCTTATATCTTTTTTATGGTGTTATTTTGCCGGAATCGGTGGCTTTTGGTATCAGAGTAGTGATTATAATTGGAGAAATGCTATTTTCAGAGATTTAATAAATTATAGTTGGCCAATTTATTATAAGACAATAGATGTTGCAATGGTTTATTATATGGGGTTTTGGCTTCCCAGTGCGCTTATTGCAAAAATTTGCTCGTTTGTTTTTTCTCATATGTCTGCCTTTCCTAAACATTTTTCTTTTTTTATAGGTAATGAAATATTGTTTGTTTATAGTGCTTTAGGAGTCTTTTTAACTTTTATGAATTTATTTTTTGCTTTGAAAGTGAAAAAAATCGGTAAAGTTCTATTGGCTATTTGTATATTTATTTTCTTCTCCGGTATGGATGTAATTGGAGTATTATGGCCGATTTTTTATGAAGATACTTTTTCTTTTAGTCATTATCATCTTGAATGGTGGTCTCGTTTTGTGGGACAATATAGTTCGAACACAACTGTTTTATTTTGGGTTTTCAATCAAGGTATTCCCGCATGGTTAATAACATTGATGTTTTATAATAATAGAAAAAAAGTTGAAAATTTTGGATTTCTTGCTATTTTATGCTTTTTCTGTGCACCATTACCTTTTGTCGGTTTATCAATATTTTTAATAATGTATTTTATTAAAGATTTTATTTTGAAATTAAAAAGTGGAAAGGTTAGTAACTATTTGAAAAAAGTGTTTTCGTTTGGGAATATTGTTTCAATAGTTTTTATAACTCCTATAGTATTTTTGTATTTGACATCTAATGCTTCTATGTCTTCAGATGCCAACTCTTTTATACATACAAATGCTCTTTTACATGGTAGAAGAGGTAGCTTGCCGTTTTCTTATTTTTTCATTTTAACTTTGTATTTTGTACTCTTGGAGGTATTTATATATCTTGTACCGATATATAAGCAATATAAGAAAAATATTATGTACTATATAGCCTCTTTATTTTTGATTTTATGGCCATTTATAATTAATCGTAGACAAACAGAGTTTTGTATGAGATCTTCGATACCGGTATTAGTTATTTTGTGCTTACTTGTAACAAAATTCTTGTTTAGAAAATATAATTTTAAACGAAATAAAATAAGATATTTGTTTTTATGCCTGTGTTTAATGATAGGAAGCGTAACTCCGACATTTGAATTTGCAAGAGGTATTGTAGTTGTATCTTACCAAAAAACGGTTTTTGTAAGTGCCGATGATTTGAAAAGTTTAGAAGACCATCTTTATTATGATGCCTTCGGAAGAGTAACAAATGGTAATTTTGTTGCCGAATTTCCGAAAGAAAAAACATTCTTTAAGTATTTGGCAAGGGAATAATAATATTCATAGATTTTTAATTAACTTTTTGATATAATACCTAATTATTATAAAGATGATTAGGAACAGAACTGCTGCCATCGTCTAGCGGTTTAGGACATCGCCCTCTCAAGGCGGGGATCACGAGTTCGAATCTCGTTGGCAGCGTTCTAGTTTTTTATAGAGGTAAAAAATGTTAGATATTAAATTATTCAGAGAAAACATTGACGTTGTAAAAGAAGGATTGAAAAAAAGAAATCAGGATATCAATTTAGATCAATTAATGGATTGGGATAATACGAGAAGATCCATAATTACCGAGATAGAACAGTTCAGATTAAAAAGAAATACCGATTCCGAAACTGTAGGAAAATTAAAAAGAGAAGGAAGAGAGCCCGAAAAAGAATTGTTGGAAGAATTGGAACAGTTGAGAACAAGAATACAGGAAAAAGAAAAATTTTTACTTAATATAGAAAATCAAATAGAAGATTTTTTAATGAGAATTCCGAATATTCCCGATGAAACAACTCCTATAGGAAAAAGTGATAAAGATAATGTTGTTGTTAGAGTTGTAGGCGAACCGAAAAAATTTTCTTTCAAACCGAAACATCATTGGGAAATAGGTGAAAAGCTCGGAATACTGGATTTTGAGAGAGCTTCAAAAATTTCAGGCTCAAGATTTTCGTTGTTAAAAAATGAAGGATGTGCTTTGGAAAGAGCGATTATCACTTTCTTTTTAGATACACATAAACAAAACGGTTATCAGGAAATAATGACTCCGTATTTGGTAAACAGAGCATCTATGAGAGGAACGGGACAATTACCGAAATTTGAAGAAGATCTGTTCAGATGTCCGGACGATGAATTATATTTAATACCTACCGCGGAAGTTTCCGTTACGAATTTACATAGAGATGAAGTTTTGGATGAAAAACAACTTCCTATAAAATATGCTTCATATTCTGCATGTTTTAGAAGAGAAGCCGGTTCATACGGTAAAGATACTAAAGGTTTAATAAGAAATCATCAGTTCAATAAAGTTGAGTTGGTAAAATTTGTTAAACCGGAAGATTCCGCAAAAGAGTTGGAACTTCTAACTAACGATGCGGAAAAAGTTTTACAATTATTGGGCATTCCTTATAGAGTGATGGCCTTGTGTAGCGGAGATATTGGTTTTAGCTCAACAAAAACTTACGATTTGGAAGCTTGGATGAGCGGCGAAAATATGTATAGAGAAATATCTTCTTGCTCGAATTTTAAAGATTTTCAGGCAAGAAGAATGAATTGCAAATATAAAAATGCTACAACAAAGAAGAGAGAATTTGTTCATACATTAAACGGTTCGGGAGTTGCAGTCGGCAGAACATTCGCAACAATTCTGGAAAACTATCAACAAGAGGACGGTTCAGTCATAATTCCTGAAGTTTTAAGAAAGTATACCGGTTTCGATATTATAAAACCCAAGAAATAGTTTATGTTTAACAACAAAAAAGGACAAGCTTTTACGGAAGCGCTTTTTATATTCCCAATATTGATTGTCTTAATTTTTTCTGTTGTTTGGTTTGCAAGAGTTCTTTTAACTTGGCAACAACTTGTTTCTGCAACAAGATACGGAACAGATATGATAGCAAATACGACTTTATCCGATGAAGATATCAAAAAAGATATTAAAAACTATTTAACAAACAAAATGATAGAAGGCAGAAGGTTGGATACGGATAAGATAAAAGATATAACCGTGGATATTAAAGATTATAGTACTATCGATTACAACAATATAACGGATTTATCGAATATTTCAAGCTTTGTTCAAGGCTTGTTTATTCCTTCAAACGAGTTGTCCACGGTATCGATATCTTACTCTTATGATTTACCTAAAATAATGAATGTTGTTGGTATGGATGAATTTATTATAAAAACAAAACTGTCTGTCCTTGCGGGCAGTGGTTGTAAAAATAAAATACATAAAAGAAAATAATTTTTAATTGGGGGAAAATATGTTAAGAAATAACAAAGGGCAGGGAATGGTAGAATACATTCTTATAATTGTTTTAGTTGTTATTGTCGTAATTGCAGGTGTGAAAATGTTTGGCGGTAAAGTAAATAGTATGTTTCAAGATTCAACACAAAAGATATCTACCGAAGCTAACGTAAAATAAATATGAAAAAGAATGTTATACTTATAACTGTATTGGCATTGTTTTCGGCATTGTTTGCAACTTTATATTTGTATGATATAGGACAAAAAAATAAAAGTATGTCTGAAAATGTTACTGTTATTGTCGCAAGTCAAAGAATAGAACAGGGACAAATTATAACGAATTCAATGATAAAACAAAAAATCGTTCCCAAACAATATGTTCAACCTAAATATATGTCGGAAATAAAAGATTTTTATATTAATGATAATCCTGCATATATATCTATAGTACCTTTTGAGGAAGGTGAACAAATAACTTCATCAAAAATATCATCGGTTATATCAGGGTTCGGTTTGGCAAATACAATACCGGATAACAAAAAAGCAATAACGATACTTTTTAATAATCAGGAAGTAAACGGAATAATTACTTCCGGAAGCAAAGTTGATTTAATATCGATTGTGGAATATGAAAATAAAAATCAGAGACTTGAGGAAGCAGCTTGTGTTGTTGCTCAAAACCTTTTGGTTTTGGCAGTCGGTAATGATATTATAGGCTCTGCTAAAAAATCCGAAGAAGAAATAACAGTTTCTATAAATATTCCCGTAACTGTGGCAGTATCTATGGAGGAAGCACAAAAAATTGTTTTAGCACAAGAGAAAGGAATATTGAAAATTGTTTTAAGAGCTTCTTCCGATGATAAAATTCAACAAAATAAAATAGTTAAGATAAATGACATTTGCGAAAATGTTGTTGCAAATACAAAAATACAATCCACAAGACAACAGAATGCCGAAATGCAAAAAAGGCAAAAAGAATTAAACGAAATAATAAATAAGTATTCTCAAAAACAATGAAAAAATCAAAAATAGTATCAGTTTTACAAACAAGTGATTCTTCGTGCACAAATTCTTTAATAAGAGGGTTGTTTGCATTAAATTCATATGCCGGCAAGAAAAACATTGCAATTGATATAAGACAAAACAGTAATATAATCTGGTCTTATTATGGTAAGAGAAATATAAAATATTTAGATGATATTTTGAATATTGTATTAAATGTTAATGTGTCGATGTTAAAATCTTATTTCGATGGAAATAACGATATCGTATGTGTAAAAGATATAACAAAAATATCGGAAGAGAATTTTAATTTTATAATTAATTTATTGTCTGATATTTATGATAATATTTTTGTTGTTTGCGATAAAATTAATTTTATGCAATTATCGGATGTTGTTTTATGTCTTTTTGAAAAAGAACCGATATCGTTATCAAATTATAAAAAGATATATTCGGATATTATAATCAGCAAAATTAAAGATATAAATGTTTTACCGGTAATATTAAAAAAAGATATTGATTTTAATATAGATGAACAAGAAGAAATTTTTATTCCGAAAAATTCTGTGGTTATAGATTTTGATTCTAAAACCGAAGAAGAAATTATAAGTAAAAATTTCATGTTTAATGATATAAACAATAGTTTTGTTATAGGAATAAGAAATATTATAAACAAAATTTCAGAGAACAGAATAAACAATTCCGTTGAAGATGAAATATTGCCCGATACAAATAAATATATTATGTTAAAAGAAAGATTACATAAAGATTTAGTTGAGAAAATGAAGGAATATTCCAATGAACAAGATAAAACGGTTTTATCAAATATAATTAAAGTTAAAATTCAGGAACTTATTTCTGTATACGGAATAAAAGTCGGCATTTTTACACAAAATAAAATTTCTAAAGAATTGATTGATGATATAGTAGGTTTAGGTATACTTGAAGATTTATTGGCAGACGAAAATATTACCGAAATAATGGTAAACGGTTGCAATAATATTTATATTGAAAAAAACGGCAAAATAGAAAAAGCAGATGTAAAATTTACAAATGTTGAAAAATTAAAAACGATTATTAACAGAATAGTTGCTCCTATAGGAAGACATATTGATGAATCTTCTCCT
Source organism: Candidatus Ruminimicrobiellum bubulum (assembly GCA_017651625.1). Classification (GTDB taxonomy): domain Bacteria; phylum Elusimicrobiota; class Endomicrobiia; order Endomicrobiales; family Endomicrobiaceae; genus Ruminimicrobiellum; species Ruminimicrobiellum bubulum. Next base: position 84,538 of record JAGCCP010000058.1, read on the forward strand.
ATTGTTGATGCAAGGTTAAAGGACGGTTCGAGAGTGAACGTTGTTGTTTCACCGATAGCATTGGAAGGGCCGGTACTGACAATAAGAAAGTTTGCTAAACATAAACTTTCGGGACAAGATCTTGTTAATTATGGTTCGTTAAATAATGAAATGTTAAATTTTTTAGAGTCCGCCGTTGGAAACAAAAAAAATATTTTAATTTCCGGAGGAACCGGTTCGGGTAAAACGACATTGTTGAATATTATATCTTCTTTTATCGGTATGAAAGAGAGGATTGTTACCATAGAAGATTCCGCGGAACTTCAATTGCAACAAGAACATGTTATAAGACTTGAATCAAGACCAAAATCTTTGGAAGGAACATCCGAAATTACAATAAGACAACTTGTTATAAATGCCCTTAGAATGAGACCGGACAGAATTATTGTAGGAGAATGTAGATCCGGAGAAACACTTGATATGTTGCAGGCAATGAATACCGGACACAGCGGCTCAATGACTACAGTTCATTCAAATTCTTGCTCCGATGCAATATCAAGACTTGTTGTTATGTGTTTGATGGCAGGTTTTGATTTACCCGAGAAATCTATAATTTCGATGATAGTTTCCGCACTGGATATTATTGTTCAAATAAAAAGATTTTCCGATGGTTCAAGAAAAATATCGGAAATATCCTTACTGCAAAAATCTCAAAATAATAATTACGAATTGGTTCCTGTGTTTGTATATGACCAAACACAAAAAACTTTTGTAAAAAAATATGACACTAAATAGTATTTATTTATTACTTTTTTTAATTTCTTTATTTCTTTTTATTTTTTATGGTTGTTTAATGTTAAAAAAACAAAATTCGAATTTAAAAAATAAAAAAAAGAAATATACAAAAATAAATTTTTGGTATTTTGTGATTTTGTTTGTGTTGATATCTATAGTTTTAAATGTAATATATGCAATGATAATAACTGTAGTATTAATGTATTATTCATGGCTGTTCTTGGAAAATAAAAAACAAAAATACAAAAAAGAAATAGATAAGCAAATATTGGAAATAATAAGACTGTTTAGAAGCTCTGTTTCCTCGGGAGAAAATATTTTTCAGGCGATAGATTCAATATCCGAACAAATAAAAGAACCGTTATCTTTTGAGTTTAAGGAAATATCCGATAAAATCAAATTGGGTGTAAGTTTTGATGATGCTTTAAACGATTCAGCATTAAAAGTTAAAAATGAACAATATAAATTTTTTATGGATTCGTTACGATTATCACATTCAACAGGTATAAAAATATCCGATATACTTTCAAAAATAGAAACTACTGTTGCACAAAAACTTTCCTTAACAACAAAAGTCGACGTTCTTACTTCTCAGATTCGTTTTTCAGGTGAGGTTATAAGTATAATTCCATTTTTTATAGTTTTTTTAATTTATTTTATTGAGCCGGAAACAGTATCCGTTCTGTTCACCTCTTTGTTCGGTAATGTAATTTTACTTATTTGTGTGATTATGATACTTTCCGGATCATTTGTTATGAAAAAAATTGCGGACATAAAATTATGATATATTTAATATTAACTTTTATTTCTTTATCGATTCTGTTTTTTATGTTATATGTGATGCTTAATATTGCCGTATCAAGTTTTTATGCAAGACAAAATTTCTACGGAAGTATTAATACAAAAAGAAATGTATTCTTATTCTATTTGATAAAGTTTCTAAATAAATTTTCATATATTTTAAAAATTATCAAATTAAAAATATTTGTTGATTATACCGATAAACTTGATAAAATACTTAAGATTCTCGATTTTGATGATATACAAATAAATTCGTATACTTTTGTTTTTATACAAATATTATCTATGTTCGTCGGTTGTTTTGTGGCAGTATTTATTTTTGGTTTTGATATTTTGTTTATGTTTTGTTTTGGAATTTTATTTTTAATATTGCCATATTTAAAAATATACGAACAGTATAATAAAAAAATTAACGAAATTGTGAAACAAATTCCGGATGTTTCAAGTTTGTTGGCAGTAATGCTTTCTTCCGGAATAGATTTTAACGGTTCATTAAACAAAATAATAACAATTTTGGATGGCTCTTTAATAACAGAACTAAAAAACACCATAAATAAAATATCATTAGGTGTTAATATAAAAACAGCTTTTGAAGAAATGGCTGAAAAATATAATATAATTCAACTAGACACTTTTGTTAAAACAATAACGATGTCTTTAGAAACGGGAGCAGGTTTTGCAGATAGCTTAAATAAAATATCAAAACAAATATCCGATGATAATGTTGCAATAGCCGAAAAAAAAGCACATGAAGCTCCCGTAAAAATGTTGTTGCCTATGACAATTTTAATTTTACCTACAATCTTCATTTTGTTATTTGCTCCGTTTGTTATATCTTTTTTTAAATCCGGAACACTTTTCTAATGCTTGTTATATTGCTAAATTTAATATATAATTTAACAATTACAATATATAGGGGTTATAATGAAAATTGCCGTTGCGGGAACCGGGTATGTCGGTTTATCGATAGCTGTGTTGTTGTCACAACAAAATGAAGTTTATGCCTTAGATATTGTTCCCGATAAAATTGAAAAAATAAACAATAAGATATCTCCTGTTAAAGATAAAGAAATACAAACTTTCCTTTTAGAAAAGAAATTAAATCTTACAGCTACAGCCGATGATACTTTAGCATATAAAAATGCAGATTTTGTTGTAGTATCAACACCGACAAATTATGATGAAACAAAAAATTATTTCGATACAACAACGGTTGAATCGGTGATAAAAAAAGCTGTTGAAATAAATCCTAATGCTATTATTGTTATAAAATCAACAATTCCTATTGGTTTTTCAAACAAAATGAAAGAAAAATATTCTACTGAAAATATTTTGTTCAGTCCGGAATTTTTAAGAGAAGGAAGAGCTTTGTACGACAATTTATATCCGAGTCGTATTATAGTAGGCGTAGACTTGAATAACAAGACACTTTTAGAAAAAGCAAAGGTTTTTGCAGGTTTGTTACAAAAAGCGGCAGTTAAAGAGAATATCGAATCGCATATAATGAATACAACCGAAGCGGAAACAGTGAAACTTTTTGCTAATGCCTATTTGGCGCTAAGAGTTTCCTTTTTCAATGAACTAGATACATTTTGTTCCTGTTACGGATTAAATACAAAAGATATTGTTAAAGGTGTTTGTTTGGATCCGAGAATAGGGAATTATTATAATAATCCTTCTTTTGGGTACGGAGGATATTGTTTACCAAAAGATACAAAACAATTGCTCGCAAGTTATAAAAATGTTCCGCAAAATATAATTTCAGCTATAGTTAGTTCCAATAGAACAAGAAAAGATTTTATTGCTGAACAGATTATTTCTAAAAATCCTAAAACGGTTGGAGTTTATCGCTTAATAATGAAAACCGGTTCCGATAATTTCAGACAAAGTTCAATTCAGGGAATAATTAAAAGATTGAAAGCAAAAAACATAGATGTTGTGATATATGAACCTACAATTAAGGATAAAATGTTTTTGGATACAGTGATTATTAAGAACATAAATACTTTTAAACAAGTTTCGGATATTATAGTTGTAAATCGTTATGATGAACAATTAAGTGATGTTAAAAATAAGGTTTATACAAAGGATTTGTTTTTTAGAGATTAAGGTGTTGTTTGTACAGAGAAAAAATTATTGACAAAAGACACTTATTCTTCTATAATTTAAAAGTGTGAAAAAATTGTGAAAATGTATTATTTTTTCATTTATTTTTTTGTAGATAATAAAAGGAGTTTCGGATGGTATTAGAAGTTTTAAAGAAAAAGTATCTGGGGGAAGTCCTTTTAAGTAAACAATATGTGACAAAAGAGCAGTTATCCGAATCTTTGAAAGAGTCGCTGGAGAAGAAAAAAAAGATTGGTGCTGTTCTTTTAGAAAAACAATACGTTACCGAAGCTCAATTGTTCGAGTGTCTGTCCATAACTTTGGGTGTTGAATATCGTGAATTAACCGGTATTGAAGTAGAACAAAGAATAGTCGATATCATTCCGGAAAAAATAGCAAGAAAATATATGTCTGTTCCTTTGGAAATAAACGGAGAACTTCTTGTTATTGCAATGTCGGATCCCGCAAACGTTGTTTTTAAAGATGAACTTTCAAGAATTACAGGTAAAAGACTTTCGGTAGTTTTAGCTTCGGAAAAAGATATTTTATATTACATAGAAAAGTTTTATGTCAGAAGTTCTTTGAGTAAAGAAATAGGTGAACATGATGTTCAGGAAGCGGAAGAAGAAGAAGAATTGACGGATGATATTGACGATACAGAATCCGCTCCTGTTATCAAGTATGTGAATTCAATATTTTTTGATGCAATAACCAAGAAAGCCAGTGATATTCATTTGGAACCTTTCGAAAAAGAAATTTATTTAAGAATGAGAATAGACGGTATTTTACAGCAAATGCCGGCTCCTTCAAAAAAGTATTATCCGGCTATTGTTTCGAGAATAAAGATTATGTCGGATCTTGATATATCCGAAAGAAGATTACCACAAGATGGTAAGTGCAGAATAAAAATTTCCGATCAGAAAATAGATATCAGAGTCTCGATAATACCTACTATATGGGGAGAAAAGATAGTACTGAGAGTTCTTGCTAAAAATGTTTTTGGCTTGGATATAGAAAGAGTTGGTTTTAGCCCTCAGGAGTTGAGCTTTTTTAAAGAAGCAATTACTGCTCCTTACGGAATGATACTTGTTACCGGACCTACATCAAGTGGTAAAACGACCACTCTTTATTCTGCTTTAGGTCACATTAATAACGCGGATATAAATATCATGACTGCGGAAGATCCTGTAGAATATGAATTGAAAGGTATTAATCAGTGTCATGTAAGAACGGATATCGGTTTGGATTTTGCAAGAATTCTAAGAACCTTCATGAGACAAGATCCCGATGTTATACTCGTAGGAGAAATCAGAGATACCGAAACAGCACAAATAGCGATTCAGGCTGCATTGACAGGACATCTTGTGTTTTCGACGTTGCATACGAATGATACCGTAAGTACTATCTCGAGAATGGCCTTCATGGGCGTAGAATCTTATCTTATGGCAGATGCTTTGAATTTGATTATAGCACAAAGATTGGTTAGAACAATTTGTCCGAATTGTAAGAAAGAAATTGTTCTTTCCGATGAGATATATAACAAGTTGGGACTTGATAAGTCTTGTAAAATTTATGAAGGACAAGGTTGTAAATTTTGCGATAATACGGGATACAAGGGAAGAACAGCTATTTTTGAAATGTTAAGGATAACAAAAGACTTAAAAGATGCGATAGCAAGAGGTGCTACCGATGTTGAGTTGAGAGAATTAGCAGCAAAACAAGGAATTGTGTCGTTGAGAAAAGCTGCTATTGCAAAGTTGTTGGAAGGAAGAACGACTGTAGAAGAAGTATTTAATGTAAGTATGGCCGATAAATAATTGTGAGGTAAAAAAAACAATATGCCAAGTTTTAAGTATAGTGCCCATAATTCTATAGGAATGAAAGTTACCGGTTCTGTTAATGCACCTTCGGAGAATGCTGCTATGGCAGAACTGAGAATGAAGGGCTTTACGCAAATATCTTTGTCTCAAGGCGGCGGTTTTTTTGCCGATTTGGATGCAAAATTAAAAAAAGGAACTTCAAGAACTAAAGTTTCTTTACAAGAATTAGCTATTGTTTCGAGACAGTTATCTACATTGGTTAATGCCGGTGTTAACGTTTTGGAATCGGTATCCGATGTTGCCGTTATGGTTCAAAATGCATATTTTAGTAGTGTATTGTTAAAAATTGCGGAAGACTTAAGAGGTGGAGCGAATTTTTCCGATTCTTTAGCTAAATATCCTAAAATATTCGATAATACATTTGTTTCCATGATTGCTGTAGGTGAAAGGTCAGGTAAGTTGGCCAAAGTTTTATCGGATTTAGCCGCACATATCGAAAATACCGTTAAATTAAGAAGAAAGATTAAAGCTGCTGCATCATACCCCATGTTCGTAGGAAGTTTCTTTGTAATAGTTTTTATCGGTATAGTTTTTATCCTCATACCGAAATTTGAAGATATGTTTTCTTCTTTCGGAGCGGAATTACCTTGGATGACACAGGTAGTTGTAAATATAAGCCATTTTATGATTGATAGACTTCCGTTTATTGCATTATTTGCAATATTGGTTTATATAGCATTTAGAATATGGACGAAGAATCCGGAAGGATTAAAACAGTGGCACAAGGTGTATTTTAAAATTCCGAAATTTTCTCCGATATATACAAAAATGGTTTTTGCAAACTTTTTCCAAACATTATCTACTCTTATAAAGAGTGGTGTCGATATTGTTTCTTCCATACAAATAGCAACAAATACGGTAAACAATATGTACTTAAGATCTATATTGGAAAGAATAAGAACTTCTATCGTAGGAGGGAGTTTCTTTTCAACTGAGATGGATAAGTATGCGTTGTTTCCTAAGATGGTTGTAAGAATGACCGCAGTGGGTGAGAAAACAGGTCAAATGGAAGATATGTTTTTAAAGATTACCGACTATTATCAGGATGAAGTAGATGCTGCAGTTGCAAGTATAAGTGCAATTATCGAACCTGTACTGATTGTAGGTTTGGGTTTCATGGTAGGTATATGTGTTATCGCATTGTATCTGCCTATATTTAATATGGCAAATGCTATGGTGAACCAAAATGTTTAAAAACAGTAAAAGAAATATTATTTCAAAAAAAGGTTTTACTTTTATAGAAGTTATAATTGTTATAGTTATAGTTTCTATTTTATCTGTTGCATGGTTTTTTACAGGTAAAGGGCATGTTTCGATTTCAATGACAACAGAAGCAAGAGCTTTTATTGAAAAAATAGTTGCACAAGAAAAAAAATATAGAGTTCAAAAATCGCAGTTTTTTTTAACGGATGATAGGATAGAGGAATCAAAAGAGTTAATGATTGATTCCGGTAAGAATAAATACTTTAAAGAATTTACAGTTACCGAAAAAAACAATGTATTGACGGTAACAGTTTTTCCTGCAACGGATATTGTTGAATTGACAGATGTAGTTGACAATATTGTGGGTGAGTATAATTTAAGTACGGGTGAACTTAGATATGTGGAAAATTTTAAATAAACTAACAACTAAATTGTTTAGTTTGAAAAAGAGTAAAGGAACAACCATAGTGGAGGTTTTGATTGCCGTTATTATTATCGGTATTGTGAGTATGTATGGCTTGTCTTTTTTCTCTTCTTCCTATAAATATGAAGTAGATAGCAAAGATTATGACCTTATTTTACAGAATTTAGTAAGACAAATAGAGATAGCCAAAGGGGTAGAGTATCAAGAAGGTCACCCTGGTCTCAATAGATATAGAGAGGGGTTAGATCATCCACGTAAATATCCCGGAGGAATAGTTAACATGGGCAGCGCATCAAATCCGTTACATTATAAAAATTTTAACTTTTTGAGTAACAATGCGGAAGTAGAACTTAGGAAAGGTTGTACCGTTATTTATAATTATGAAGAGTTTGAAAATTCTGCCAACGGTGGTACAGAAAAATTTTTTGGTAGTACGAAAATAGTATGTGAGGCTCAATGGCCAAAAGAAATTACGAATGTAAGTAAGAGAAAAAAAATTACCTTGGTAACTTATGTTGCTAGGAACTGGGAGTAGGGATAGATTAAAAATGTTTTTTACAAAAAAAGCTTTTACTTTAGTTGAATTAATGGTAGCCATTTTGTTGTCGGCTATTATTGTGTTCTTTTCATATACTATGACAATATCGGCATATAAAATGTTCACAAGAATGAATAATACTTCTTACAATGTTGATAATGTTAAATTTTTTGAGGAAGTATTTAAAAAATCTGTATCCGAAGCAAATAATATAGAAACGACTCCGGAAGCGGCAGGAGATAAAGATGAATTTAAATTTACAAGGTATGATGTAAATATCGGTGACGATGTTGAGGATGTTTATACTCTCGACGATGAGCATGGTAACAAACTTAAATTTAGGTTAGATAATACTACTCATCACTATGAAGTTTATCCGGGAAATATAGCAGATGATGCATTAAAAGATGTTAAGCCTGTAAAATTGTTTGTAGAGACGAGTTACGGCTCGCACAAAACTAAAATGTTATTATTGAATAATGTTAAGGCTTTTTATTACAGATTTGATAAAACGGGTAATGAAAATAATTTAAGAGATATAACAATCGGTATTATTTATTACGACGATTCCGCTAAAACTTTAAAAAGACAAAACAGAACTTTTTGTTTTACGGCAAGGGGTGTAGTTGCATGATAAAAAATAATAAAGGTGCAATTCTTGTTGTAACTATTGTATCTATGATGATATTGACGATTATAGGTTACATAACGTTGCAAATGGTTTCCAATCAAAATGTTATGGACACATACGATCAAACAAAAATAAGAGTGGATTATGTTGCCGAAGGTATAGTCGAAAGAGCAAGAGGATATATTGATTATATTACGCTTGAAAAATCAACAGATACGGCTTCGGCTATGGGTGATATTGGAGTCGGTAGAGGGTATCTGTCTCACGAAATTGAGAGTTCTTTGGATCAAAAATGGTTTTTGTTGGAAAATGCTGAGGATGGTAATCAGATAAAGGGAGCTGAAGTTTATGACAATAGTATGTATCCAAATATTTTTGCCGGTGACATTTATTGTGAACCTGTGCTTGTAGAGACTGATGGTATTGTTCCTATTAATACAGATGATCTTACTAATAGAGTTTTTAGAAGGTCATATAGAATTGTCGTTAATGCTTATGCTACGGTAAATGCTGCAGGTGGGAGTAATATAGTTTCTACGGTAGCATGTTATTTTTTTGCTGAACATAGAATTACTGATAATAATAGTAGTGGGACTACAAAAGAAGAGCATGGAACAACGTATCATATACAGGGTTGGAGGAAATCTTGATAGGCATAGATTTGGGTGGTAAATTTGTAAAGATCTGTAAAATTGTAAATATAGATAAAAAGAAAAATGAATATTCGGTAATTTCTGCGGTTGTGGATATATCGGCTGCTTCGGATGTGGAAAGGGCAGATAAGCTTTCGGCTGTACTTAAAAAGATAGCTTGTTTGGGTGATTCTGTTTATTTAGCTGTAGGGGGCAAAGATGTAATTAACAGAGATCTTTCTATAAAAAGAAATAGTTCTGTAAGTTTAAAAGAACAAGTTAATAGTGAGGCCTTAAACAGTATTTCCGAAGATTTGGGGAAAATGTATACTTCTTATGCGGTTTTGAAGAATGATTCCGATAAAGAGTATAATGTTATTTTTTCTGCCGCACCTATGGACAAAGTTAATGCAAAGTTTTCTTTTATAAATTCCATAGAGACGCTTTCCGTTACGGGTGTTACATTGGAAGATTTTGCACTGGCGAATGCTTTTATTGAATTTGGACCTAAATATAAGAATAATGAAAATATTATTTTGATAAATATAGGTTATACAGTTTCCAATGTTATAGTTTTAAATAGCAAAGATTTGGTCTTTATTAAAGATATAGATTTTGGCGGACAAGACATAACCAGAGATATTTCCGCTTTCTTTTCTATACCGGAAAGATTATCGGAAGAGTTAAAAAGAAGAGATGACTTAAGAGAAACAATTAATTTTAATATGAAAAATGTTTTGAAAAAAAATGTAGCAGTTTTAATAGAAACTTTGTTTAGAACCATAGAACATTGTATAACGAGACAGTTTATTGTTTCCGTTGATAGAATTGTTCTTACGGGCGGTGGAGCTATGACGGAAGGAATAGATAATTTTATTCAGGATACATTGGGAATACCTACCGAAAAATGGAATCCTTTGGATAATAATGAATTCGTCGGTTATGTCAATAAACCGCAAGGCTTTTTTTTACCTGTGGCACTCGGTTTAGCTCTTGAAAAGGAGAAAAAAGCAAATGTATAGCTTTAATTATGTTGAAGGGGTTATCACAAAGGAAAAGTATGGTAACGTCTTTGTAAGAGTATTAAAAATTTTAAATTTTGTAGTACATATATTGATAATTTTGATTATTTTACTTGCAATATTAAGAACATTTGAAACAAAAACTTATAATGCGAAGATATTACAGGCGAAAAACAATATTGAACAGAAAAGGGCAAATACTCAGATTGTTGAGATAGAAAAAGAGTGGGAAAACCGTTATTACAAAATATTAGCGGTGAAAGAACAATTAAAAGCGTGTACGAAATATGGCTTCGTTCTAAAAGATTTCGGAACATACTTGCCGGATTATGATGCTATTACCAATCTTTCTTTAGAGGGTAATGCCATTAATTTGGATTTGTATGTTAATAGAGAGAAAATAAGACAGATGACAAGCTTTTATGACTATGCACCTATTTTAAATTCTTCTTTTGAAAAGAGCGAGTATGTTAAAAACAAAATGGCAATAGAAACTATGGAGAGACAGAAAGTACATAAAAAAGAGATAGGTGTTATTAAGATAAAAACAGAAATAAAGGAAAAGAAATAGATATTTTAGGATATAGTTTATGAATCAGAATAAAAGAGCTGTTATTTTCATATTAAATTTAGTGTTTTCTTTGATAGTTGCATATTTGGTGTATGATTTTATTTATTTTAAATGCAATAAAGAGTGTAATGATAGGAAAGCTGTTTATGAAAGATTTAATAGTATAAGTTCGGAAATAGATGATTTTGGCAGTATACAGATGAAGATGGATGAGTTAAACGATTCTTTGTCAGAAATGTTTACAATTTACAAAGATACTTTTTATTCAAACGAACAAAATGTAAATGCATACAAAGAAAGAATTTTAGAATTATTAAAAGAAACTGGAATTTCCGTAAAGGAAGAAAATGTTGTTCAGGAAAATAAAGATAATACAGTGGAAATAACTTTAACGTTAAAGGCATCTTATCAAAAAATTTGTAAGTTTTTGTTTGAGTTGGAAAGATATTCAAAAGTTTTATCTCTTACAATGGATTATGAAAATAATGTTGAAATTAAAACGACACCTATATTGTTTTCCTCCGAGGTAAACGATAGTTTTAGCGGAAGAAATACCATTGATTTTGTGGATGATGATGTACGAAAAGCAGGATATTTTAAAGAAATTTCCGATAAGATACTTAAAGCTAAGGATGTAGGTTACATACAAACGTGGAGAGATTTTGAACCTATACCGGAAACACCTTTTTATTATGTTGTTCAGGAAAAAACGGTTAAGGCACCGGTAGTAACCGCTACAAAACCTACAATAGTTATAGATGGTATAATGTATGAAAAGCAAAAACCTATGGTTATAATAGAAGGGAAATTTTATTATGTCGGCGACGTTTACAAAGGTTCTAAAATTGTACAAATAAATGTAAATAACATAAAAGTTAATAATAATGGTGGTGTATTTACAATAAAAATGGAGAATTAAAAAGGAGAAAAAATGAAAAAAATTTTATTGACAGTCCTTGCTGTTTCTTTATTGTTCACGACTTCTTATTCGGCACCTGAGGGTGAGGGTGGCGGATTGCATTCTACGAATTTGATTTCTATCGATTTCCAAGGTACATCCTTGTATACCGTTTTAAATGTTTTGAGTATGAAAACCGGTATGAAATTGATATCTGATACGACGTTGTATCAAAAAAAGATAATGTTATCTTTGCAAGATGTTACGGCGGAAGAAGCTCTTAATGCTTTGCTTGATACGTATGATTTGTATTATGTTAAACAAGGTGATGCAAATATATACGTTATTAAGAGTAAAGCCGATGGAAGCCATATTACGGTTTCAAGAGTGGTTTTTTGTAATTATGCAAAAGCATCTGATTTGGAAAAGATTTTGGCTACAAGATTATCTAAAGGCGGAAAAATTGTTTCCGACGAAAGAACTAATTCTTTAATTATAACTGATTTGGCCGATAGCTTGGATAAAATGGAAGGCCTTATAAGATCATTGGATGTTCCTACACAACAAGTTTTGCTTGAAGCAAAAATTGTAGATATTAATTTGTCTCACGGAACAGCAATTGGTACAAAATGGAACGATACTTATAGAGATGGTTTAGTAAATCCTACCGTAGATCCTTCTGTTATGAATAACAAAAATTTTGTTTACGATACTCCTGTTGGTTCTGTTATGGGATTAGGTTTAACAAAATCTTTTGCAAGAATAGGTGTTTCTATTCTTGAAGGTGATGATTGGAGCATAAATGCAACATTTGAAGCCGGTATCGAAGATAAGGATGCAAAGGTGTTGTCAAATCCTAAACTCCTTGTTTTGAATAATCAGGAAGCTTCTATAGATATAGTTGAAGAAATTCCTTATTTGGAAAGTAAAACAACTTCCGTTGAAGGAAATACAACCGGAACTATGGCATTTAAGGAAGCCGGTATAAAATTGAAAGTAAAACCTCAAATAAACAGAGATGGTTCGATAGTATTATCAATATCCCCCGAACAGAGTTATAGAACAGGTGAAACGATAGGAGAAGAAAATACACCTGTTATCAATACAAGTAAATCTACAACCACTTTAATGTTGAGAAGCGGTGAAACAGCTGCTATCGGTGGTTTAATAAGAGAAACCGAAGATTCTACAATAAACAAAGTTCCTTTGTTAGGTGATATTCCTATATTGGGATATTTGTTCAAGAGTGAAACAAAAAATAAAACAAGATACGAACTTACAATATTCATAACAGCTAAGATTGTTAACTAATATTTGGTGAGGAAACAGGAAATATATAAATGGAAAACGAAAATTTAACTACCGGTGAAAATATGGAAAATAAGGGAATAGATACTACGGGCATTAGTTCCGATGGTACCAATGTTGTTTCCAATGGTACTACAAACGATGGAATTAATGTGAATTCCGGTGAAAATACAATTCCTAATGTTGAAGTTATTTCTAATACCGATAATAATTCCGAAAATGTTACGGAAATAAATGTTGATAACAATATTAGTACAAATAATGATGAAGTTGTTAGTGCTGAAATAAATATCGATAATAAAACCGAAGAAAATGCAAATAATGATGTCAATGGTGATAATGTAAGTGCCAGCAAGGGCGGAGTATTTGCAAATGCATTGGAAGATGCCGTTAATAAGAATAATGTCGAAAAAGAAGAAGAACAAGGACAAGAAGAGGAAGCTCCTGTAGAAAATGAAAATGTTGTTCATAAAGTCTTGATAATAGAAGATAATGAAGCTGAAAGAAGTTCTTTAAGAGCAGCATTGGAAGCAGATTCTTTTGTAGTTGAAGCCGTTGAGAACGGATTTGATGCGGAAAATCTTGTTAGAACTTCTATTTTTGACGTTGCTATAGTTGATTATAGATTACCGGATATAGATGGCCTTAATTTGATAAAAAAATTGAAGATATCCATACCGGAATTAATGTCTTTAGTTGTAACAGCCCACAGCTCGGTAGAAATTGCCGTTGAGGCATTGAGAATGGGTGCTTATGATTATATAACTAAACCGTTAAATATTCCTGCATTGACGAAAACAATTTCTACCATGATTAAAGAAAGAGATGTTGCTATCGCAAGCAGGAAAAAATTGATAGAACTGCAATCAAAAGGCGGAATAAGCTATAAATTTAACGATCAGCTTGTTTCTGTGGTAACAACACCGAATCCTGATATGTTGGTTACAGGAGAAGCTAAAGTTGGATTTATTAAAAAAGTAAAAAGAGCAGTATCAGCCGTTAAAAATTTTTATTGGGGATCATAAAATGATAAAAAAAGTATTGATTAGTTTTTCTTTAATTGTTTTTTTGTCGTCTTTTTGTACTGCAATAACTAAAAGTAGTTCGAACACTCAAGAGCATAAAAAGGTAGAAAAGACTGCTTACTATAGGGATTTGCAAAAAGCTAAAAATTATTATTGCGAGGGAAATTTTACTGAAGCGGAAAAAGCTCTCGATAAAATTTTTGAAGTTTCCATCGATAATGAAAAAGCTACCGAGCTGAGAAATAAGATTTTGTTGGTAAAAGAGAAGGAAGCTTATTATAAGAAAGCATTGGTAAATGATTATGTTGTTGAGCTTAGAAGAACGATTAAAGAGGGGAATTGCTATGAAGGCTTTTTATTTATAAAAAAGATAGAAGAATTGTCCCCGGAAGAACCTATATCTTCTTTCCGTCAAAGATTGGAAAATGAAAAAGATTTAATTTTATATTCTATAGAAGATGTTAGTGATAGACACCTTTTTATAGATTCTATAGATTATTTTGTTAAAGAAAAATTTGAAAAATCGTCAGATTGTATATATCAACTTTATCAGAAATATCCTAAATTTGTTTATTATGTAGGTATGAACAGATATTATGTTTTGCAGGAAACGACCAAAAAAAGAGTAAAAATGTTTTATGATAAAGCAGTTAAAAGTTTTAAAGCAACAAGATTGGGTGAAGCAAAAGAGTATGCTGAATTGGCTTATAACTTGCAACCAAACAATCTCAAATTAAGAGTTTTGTTGGAACAGATTAATATGGATATCTTATAATTTTTTGTTAGTAAACAAATATTTTTATATAAACTGCATTGGTTAAATTTGGCCGATGCAGTTTTTTTATTTTATATTTATCGTCTATAAAAAGTAAAAACTTGACAAATAATTAACACTGTGTTATAATTAGCACTTGTAAGATTTGAGCGCTAGTATTAGTGAAGTGCTAATATAAAAATTTAAAAATAAAAAAAATAGTAAGTAATTTTTAGAGGTTTGTATGAGACAAATATCTGAAAGTATTTTACAGGAAAGAAAAGCCAGAGTTTTATATGCCGTTATTCACGAGTATATAAAAACAGGTAAACCTGTAGGTTCAAGTGTTTTGGAACAAAAATACAAGTTTAATTTATCTCCTGCTACATTAAGAAATTTAATGGCAGAACTTGAAAAAGACGGTTATTTAACTCATCCTCACACATCTGCGGGAAGAATACCTACGGATGCAGGTTATAAAGCTTATGTTAATTCTTTGGTTGAATTACAAAGGTTGGCGGTTGAAGAAGAAGAAAGAATTAAAAAAGAATATGAAAAAAAGACTAAAGAAATAGATAGCCTTTTATCTCAAACATCAAAGATTTTGTCGGGATTATCGAATTATACAGGTTTTATTACGGCTCCTAAAGCTAAAGTTAACGAGATAAGAAATATAGAACTTATGCAAGTTTCGAAAAGTCAGGTTATGGTTATCCTTTTAACTAAAACCGGTATGGTTAAACATAAGATGATAAATTTAAGCGTCGATAGTGAAGAATTGTATGAATTGAAAAAGTTTTTAAATAACAAATTAAGAGGTTTAACCGTTGAAGAAGCATCTAAGAGATTGATTGTTGAAGTTGAACAATATCAAAATAAACAAAACGATATGTTACAACTTGCGGAACAAATATGTAACGTTATAGATAGTATTCAGGAAGATATTTATGTCGACGGAACTTCAAACGTTTTATCCGTTCCGGACTTTACGGATTTTGAATCTGCAAAGAGCTTAATGAAATTAAATGAAGATAAAGACAGACTTATAGAAATTATAGGTAAAGATTTGGATGAAGCAACTGTAAATGTAAAAATAGGCGGACAGGATTTAAGTGAATTAAAAAATTTAAGTGTAGTAAAAACATCTTATTCTTACGGAGATAAAATTGTCGGTGTGCTTGGGATAATAGGTCCTAAAAGAATGGATTACGATAAGATGATGGCATTAGTAAATTCTGTTTCAAATATAGTTAACGGATTTCTGTTAAAAATGGGAGATGATGAAGATGAAGAATAAAGAAAAAGAAGAACAAAAAATAGAAGAAAAAGCGGAAAAAATTGCAGAAGAGAAAATCGAAAAAGCCGAGGAAAAAGTTGAAGATATAGCAAGAGAAGTAAAATTATCTGAACTTGATATTTTGAAACAGTCTTTGGAAGAAAAACAAAAACAGGCAGATGAGTATAAAGCGGAATATTTAAGAAGTGTTGCCGAATATCAAACTTTAAGAAATAGAACGGAAAAAGAAAAGGGTGAATATATAAATTTCGGTAAAGCAAAAATATTGGAAAGACAAATCGGTATATATGACGTTTTTGAACAGGCAATGATTAGTGTTAGAGCCGGACAAGATTTGAAAAGCATAAAAGTCGGTCTTGAGATGATATATAACGAATTCAGCAAAATGTTGAAAGAAGAAGGTGTAGAAAAAATAGAATGTTTGAATAAACCTTTTGATCATAATGTATGCGAAGCATTAGATCAGGTTGAAACCGACGATGTTGAAGAAGGAACAGTTCTTGCGGTTTATCAAAACGGATACAAATTAAACGGAAAACTTATGAGACCTGCAAGAGTTAAAGTAGCTAAGAAGAAATCTGACGAGCAGATTTCTTCGGAAGATTAGAGGATTATAAGAATGGAAGAATGGAAGGAAAGAGTAAAACTAAATGATAACAAAATTTGCAAAGCAAATTTTACAATTTAACTTCAAATCTTCCAATCATCAAATCTTCCAATCTTCGGTAGTAAGTTTAAAGAATTTTGTAATAAAAGAAGAACAAAAATAAGAAGTAAAAAATATAAATTTAGGAGGACAAGAAAATGTCTAAGATTATTGGAATTGATTTAGGTACATCGAACTCGGCAGCGGCAGTTATGGAAGGCGGTAAAGTAACACTTATCCCTTCAGCAGAAG